>JAFAZH010000008.1 GCA_019239895.1 Abditibacteriaceae bacterium
CGAATGGTCATCGTAGAGGGCCGCATTGAACTGATTAAAGGTTTGCAGGTTGGCCGCAGTTTGAAAAAACCACTCGTTGTCCAAGCCAGGAATATGATGAGCCACATCACGGTGCCAGTTGGTGCACCAGGCTTGTTCTGCTGGCTCCAGCAGCACGCCCATGTTGTCGGACGTCTCGTGTCCTGCGCCAAGAATGCCCTCGACAGTCGCTTGCATTCCAGCAAGTTCAAGAAAATCGCGGAAGTGACGATGGTTAAGTTCTTCGTATCGATAAACGGGTTGCAGCCGTTGCGATTGCGGCCCAGCTCGCTCGCGGGCAATGGCGCGAGCCTTGTCGGTTTCGCGACGCAAAGCAGACAGCAAAGAAGGCGGAATAATGCCTCGCAAAGTGGTTAATCCAGCGGAGAAGTACTCGTCTCGATGTTGCTCGGTGAATTGGAAGGTCATTCTCTTCTTCCTACTTTAGCGTGGTGCTGACAGTATGGTATAGCGCTTAGCTATATAAAGCAACACATTCATACCCGCTATTATGCCACAGCCACATGGAGAAGCAATCCACCAGACGGGCCAGGGTAGGGCTTGTGCTGTGTCAGAATGGTATGGGGTAGGGGGTCAGTGATGTGCAGGCGTAGTCGGAAGATTTTTTGAGCGTACGGAGCCTGGTGGGGCTTTTGTAGAAAGTGACTGCTCTAAATTTTGGGGGAGAATTTTTGAGGGGTAGGGGCTAATTCAATGGGTTAGAGACGAGTAAGCGTCCGTTGCAGTGCTTGGTTCAGCCGTTGTTAGGATAATTCCAATTGTAGGTTTTTTTACACCTCACGCTCAGGCGAGAGTTGAAAACGGAGCCGGTGCGGAGAGGCCAAGCACTCGTTCAGAACTTGCTCATATGGCAGCCGCTTGGCGGCTTCAACCGCCATCTTAAACCAAAGCTCTTTGTGAAACTCCAATACAACTTCTTCCTCGTCAAAGGCTACCGGCCACGCATCGTGTAGATAAGCTACAGCCGAGACTCCAAATTTCCTTTTTATGCGGGTCAGGACGGCTCCCCATAACTCGACCATTTCATCCAAATTGTGAATGCGACGACCTTTAGGTTTGTTATCCATGTCGCTCGTTTAGTATGGTGCATCATAACAGCGCGCAAGCCGCCCAAAACTATAAGATGCCGCTCCGCTCTAATCCACTTCTACTGTGACGCTGTGTTGGGTCTCATGCTGTTTCATCTGGCGTCGTTGTGCCTTATCAGGCGGCTCCTCTCTTTACTTCCCAACGCCAGACTAAACCGTCCTCTGGGTCTATGACCTCGCCGACCCGTTCAAATCCACACTTGGTGAGGACCCTCATCGAGGCCCCGTTGTCCGGCTTCGTGTGGGCACAGACGAGGCGGACTTGGCCGCTGCCGAATGCGAATGTTACCAGCGCCAGGGCCGCTTCGGTGGCGTAGCCATGCCCCTGGTAGTCCACATCCACGCCATAAGCAATCTCGACAACCTCGTCACTATCGGGCCGTCCCTTGTAGCCACAGCTCCCGATGGCGGTGCCACTGACCCGGTCTATCATTAAGAGGCCATGTGTCCAAGGGTCTGCGGCTGTCGAGGCGCGAACCCGTTCCAGCCATTCGGGTGAAATTTCCGCCTTGACGGCAGGGCTGAGTGCCTCGACCCAGGCGAGAACCTCCTCAGTGGTTTGGAGTACCAACCTCAGTCTCTGCGTTTGCATGACCACTTCGCTCACGGGTGTGCTCCTAGTCGCATCACTGTTGCAAAGACTTCCATAGCACTTTACTCCACCACCTGATAGCCGCCACTGTCGGACTCTTCAACGGTGATGCTGTGGGTTTGATATGTTTGTTGCTTATTATGGAGATACTTCTTGCATTGCCTACAGGCTTGGACAAGGCCCCGTAGCAGCATTGCAGTAAGCCATAACTCGAAGAGTAGGAAAATCAAGTACACGAAGTACACAACCATACCCGCTATTATGCCACAGCCTGCGCCAGTGCCCGCGCACGAACACGAAAATATTTCACGCGAAATAATTCTTAAGTGCATTACACCAAGACTGCCTGACTCCCAATGGGGGAGGGGCGGTCTTTTGTTGAGATGATAGACTTAAAGTAAGTCCAAATGTAGATTAGAATTATATAAGTTGTATTATGGTATCCGAGTGCTTGTCCTGTTAAGTGTAAAATATTTTACAGCACGGCTGCGTCACATCGGTTACAATAGTAGGTCAATGCCTGGCTGCTCTTGGGTAACCAGCACCTGCGACCTTCTCCGCGCAGTTCGCGCCGGTGAGGCGCCGGTGGAATCGCCCAAGCCCGCCTTATAGAGGGGTGGCACAATCCTATGGAGTCTTCCGTGACGTTGCTGCTGGCAGGCGTCGGCCTGCTGTTCTTGATCCTGGCCTGCTTCGGCTGGGGCCAGCCGCGCGTCTTCCACAACATCGAGCACTGGGAGCACGCCGTCCCCGGATTGGATGAGGCCGCCGACCTCTTCTACGCCCGCGTCTACCAGCGGCTCAAGGAAAGGCTGGCCTTGGCCGCGCTGCCCGACAGCAAGATCGGCTTCGGCCCCGGCCACCTCTTCGGCAACGGCACCATCTTCGGCGCCCGCCCCCAGTACCTCATCATCCGCTACGACTTCCTGGTCGTCTACGTCTATGCCTTCCGGCTGGACAGCGCCCTGTTCGTGTCCTACTGGGCCTTCTCCAAATACACGCTGTGGGCCGAGCATCCCCTCCTCAGGTACGTGCCGGTGTGGCGCTATGATCCCCTGACGCTCTACCGCTACGACGTGATGACCATGTGCCTGACCCTGATCCGCGCCTCCCTCCAGGAGGTCATTGATTCCTACTGCGAGGAACGGGGCCTCAAGCCGCTGGAAGAGTTCGAGAAGCGGCCCGTGCTCCAGTCCTTCTACGCCAAGTACAAGCTGGGAGCCATGCCGCAAAACGGCTACGTCATGCCGCTGCAACACCAGCCAGTGCAACTCGCCTTAGCGCAGGCCGGGCCGGGGGCAGCTATGGCGACACCCGCAGGAATGCCGCTGTCCCCAGACGGCGTCGCGTCAACACCCCAACCGGCGCCAGCCTCCCGACCGGCGCCGCGGTAAGCCAAAGCCATCCGTAACGAACCACTTGCTGAAGGTACTATGTCCTGGTTCTGGTATAAGGGCCGTTCTCACGAAAATCGGAGTAGCCAAGATTGGAACGCGCCGCTCCCGCAGCGCCCGGTGCGCGACGAGCGGCGGCTGGAGGCGCTCTATGCTTGGGAGCAGCGCTTGCGCGGCTACGACCTGTTCCCGATGCCGGTGGCCTTGGAGCCGACCTTCGTGCCGTATGATCCCCTCGCGGATGCGGAGAGCGGCGGGTGGGCCGGGGTGCCCCAGCCGCGCGACGGCGCTCTGGAGGGGGAGGACGCATACGATCCCAGAGGCAGGGCGGGAACGCCGCTCGGTTTCTGCACCCTGCGGCTGCCGCAGGAGCAAAAGGTGGCGCCCGCCCAGGCGCACGAATTCCTGGCGGCCCTGCGCGCCCTCTCCCGGCCAGTCGCCCTGGAAATCGTCGCCGACGCACGCTCCGTCCGCTACCAGGTCGCCTGCGCGCCCCGCGACGGAGCATCTGTCGCATCCGCGTTCAGCCAGTGCTTCCCGCTGCCGCGCCCGGAGGCGCGCACCCGCTCCGACGCCGCGTCGGGAGCCGCGCAACTCATCGCAGATGGGCCGGACGCCTTGGTCGAAGGCCTGTCGCCTCTGGCGCAGCGCCCGTGCGTCCAGCGCGTGGTAGATTTCGGCCTCTACCATCCCGCCTACCGCCCCCTGAGGCTGTTCGAGAGCTTCGCCGCCGATCCCCACGGGGCCCTGCTGGGCGCTTTGGGAGCCTTGGGGCCGGGCGAGGTGGCCGGGGTGCAGGTGCTGGCAGTTCCCGCGCAGGGAGTATGGGCGCCGTCGCTCTCCCTCCTGGTGGCCCAGTTCGACGGCGCCACGGGCGCGGCCCACCCCAACGCCTCCGATAACGAGCTGCAGCGCGGCCTGCGCTACAAGCTGGCCACGCCGCTGTGGAGCGTGGCCCTGCGGGTCTTCGCCTTCGCCTCCGCGCGGAGCGGGTCGCAAGGCGGAGCGTTGGCCGAGCGTGCGCTGTTGGACGAACGCGCGCTCGGCCTCTGCCGCCGCCTGGGAGCGGCCCTGGACGGCTTCGCCAGCGACGCGGGCCAGCCGGAGGCGGGCAACCGGTTCGTGGCCCTCGACGACGCGGGCTACCCGGATCAGGAGCGCCTGCGCGACCTGCTGGCCCGCCAGAGCCGCCGCACCGGGATGCTGCTGTCCCAAGCCGAACTTGCCGGGCTGTGGCATCCGCCTTCCGAACGTCTGGCCCATCCCCGCCTGCTCCGTTACGACCCGCATGAGCACGAACTGCCCGACTATCTCAAGGATGCGCCGGGAGCCGCCCTGGGCGTGCTGGCTTCGCAAGGGGCGCTGGCCAGCGGGGAAAGCGGCTTCTCCGGCGCAGAGCCGCAACTCGTCACCTGGCCCGACGCCCTGCGCAACCGCCACCTCTACATGCTGGGCGCGACCCGCATGGGCAAGAGCACCTTGCTGCTCAACCTCATCGCGCAGGACATGCTGGCGGGCCGGGGCCTGTGCCTGATCGACCCGCACGGCGACCTGGCACTGGACGTGCTGCGGCGCGTGCCGCCGGAGCGGGAAGAAGACGCGCTGTACCTGGACCTGAGCGACACGGCCCGTCCGCCCGCGCTGGGCCTGCTGGAAGCGGGCGGCGAGTGGGAGCAGCGACTCCTCGTGTCCGACCTCTTAGCCATCCTGCACCGCCTCTTCGCCGCCAGTTGGGGCGACCGCCTGGAGCACATCCTGCGCCACGCCCTCCTGACTCTCTTGGCCGCCGAGTCCTCGCCCTTGGGCACGCCACTGACCTTGCGCGACATCCGCCCGCTGCTGGCCAGCAAGAAGTACCGCCGCAAGCTGCTGGAACGGGTGCCCGATCCCGACCTGCAGACCTTCTGGCACAGCGAGTTCCCCGGCTATACCGCCTCCGCCTTCGCGCCCGTGTACAACAAGCTGGGGCTGTTGCTGTCGAGTCCGGTCGTGCGCAACATCGTCGGCGGCTCCCGGAGCAAGCTGCGCGCGGGCGACTTGATGAAAGAGCGCGGCATCCTCCTAGTGAACCTGGCGCAGAGCCTGATCGGGGAGGACAACGCCCACTTCCTGGGCGCTCTCCTGGTGTCCAAGATCCAACTGGCCGCCATGCACGGCCTGCGCTATGACGCGGGGGAACGCGAGCCGTTTACCCTCTACGTGGACGAGTTCCAGAACTTCGTGGTCTCTTCCTTCGAGAAAATCCTCTCCGAAGCGGGCAAGGCGGGTCTCACCCTGGTGATGGCCAACCAGTTCCTGGAGCAACTGGGCGAAGGTCTGCCCACCGCCATCCGCAGCAACACCGGCACCCTCGTCAGCTTCCGTGTGAGCGCCCAGAGCGGGCGGGCTTTGGAGGGGGAGGCCAAAGCGCAACGTTCCACCGCGGCTCGGCCTTCCGCCAAAGCGCGATTTTCAGATAAGGAGCGCCAATCACCAACACAGGCCAGCCAAGCTCGCCGAGATGGGAGTGGTGAGGATGGGGCCGGTGTTGAAGAGAACGACCTAAAGGCAGAGAGTGAAGCGACGGACGACGGGGATTGGCAGGGCGCGGACGGGCCACCAGCCGCAGACGAGCCGACTATCCGCGGGCGGCCAGCGCCGTCCCCACGGCCAATGCCCGCTTCCAGGTCGCGGCGGCCCCGGTCTGGGCAGACCCGCTTGCGCGGCTCCCGGCGCACCCGCCCTGCCCAGACTGGCGGCAGCCTGGAAGATGCGGGAACGGCAGGCCAGGGCGATACGGCAGCACCGGGTAGGGCCGCGCCCAAAGACCGTGCCGCACCGGAAGGCGATGCCGCTCCTGCAGGGGGGCCCAGCGTGCTGGAGCGGGAAGGGAGCAGCCCGGAAGGATACGAGCCAGCAGGTCGCCCGATCAGAGCGGATGGGCGGCCGCCAGCGGATGCTGAGCCGGACCAGCATCACGGGCCTGCCGGAAAAGATGCGCCTGCCGGAGGCGACGCTGCAGCGGAGGGAGTGGGCACTGAAACACCAGGTGCTGGGATCGTAGACTTTGGGGCGCGGAATCCCCTGGGTGCTCCGGCAAATGCCTCCGTTGCCAGCGAGAGCGGCGCGGGCCAGGCACAGCAGGAGCCGCCTGAGCAACCGGGGTATGGCTCCTGGGGGATCGAACCGAGTGAGGAGCGACCAGCGCAGGACGTGGCGGCGGCACCCTTTTCTCCATCGGCAGTCTTGCCATCAACAACTGCCCCCACCTTATTCTTCGGCTTTCCCGAACCGCTTGCCCCTGCTGCGGAAAGTCCGGCCGAACCTGCGCTGGAAACGGGGCCGGAAGCCTCAGATGCGATTACGGAGGCGGGAAAGGACGGAGAGCAACCGCAGCAGGAGAGGGGCGCGGGAGAGAGTCCAGCGGAAGAGGGAGGCGGGTAAAGAGCGCCAAGGGGGAGGGCGGAACGCCGCAACCCGCATCAGCAAAGATAGTTGCACGGACCGGCGCTCTGCCTGCTAACCGCTTAACCGCTGCGGAACATCCTGCAAACACGCTGCGCGAATCCGCTGACGCGCTGTCTGCCACGCAAATGGCACATATAGGTGTAGTTTCTCTGTTAGCGGACGCATGGATATCGTGCGCATCATGCGGGAGCAGCTTGTGAGTGCCAAGGCCCTGCTTTCGTGCGTGAATCATGCATGGATCATGTGCCAAGGGTATATGCTTCGAGCCTGCGGTCGGGAACATACGGTTTCCGCCGCCCTTGCGGATACCCGAAGCATACGGGCGGCGACCTATAAACGGCGCGGGCAAGAGCCAATGGCAGGGCCGAGGGCGTAACAAAATGATGGGACGAAGCGACGATAGGATAGACCATACACTGGAGGCGAGGCTGCCCACTGCGGCAGGGGATGAGGCGGCAGGGAGCGCAACGTCACGGGCCTTGCCGCGTTATCGGCGGGTGGCGGGCCAAGCCCCGGCGATGCTGCTGACCCCCCGCGACCTGGCCATCGTGGAGGACGTGTGGCGCTTCCGCCTCCTCACCACCACCCAGATCGAAACCCTGCGCGCCTGCGACCCCGAAACTGGGAACCGTTTCGCCTCGCGGCTGACCCTGACCCGCCGCCTCAAGCTCCTCTTCCACCACCGCTACCTGCGCCGCATCGCCCGCCCCCTGGCCCAGGGCAGCCGCGAGCCGGTCTACCTGCTGGACAGCGCCGGGGCGCGGCTTTTGAGCCAGCGTCACGGGGAGGTGACCGCCAGCCCGCCCTCGCGCCTGCCCGCGCCCGCCGCGCTGGATCATCTGTTGGCCATCGGGCAGATGCGCCTGAGCTTAACCGCGGCGCAAAGCCTGCCCGTCGCCAGGCGGAGCGGCTACGGGCTGGTGGAGTGGCTGCCCGGCGAGAAGGTGCGGTTCCGCATCAGCCTGGAAGAGACGGGGCGGCGCAGGCAGAACGTGTCCATCGTGCCGGACGGAGCCGCCATCGTGCGCTTAAGCCACGGCTCATCGGCCGTAAGGCACTACGCGTTTATCGAGGTGGATCGCGGCACCGAGCCGCAACGCACCCTGGCCGGGAAATGCCAGGCCTATCTCGCTTACTGGCAGAGCGGCGGCTTCGCCCGCGACTTCAGCGTGCCCGTGGGCCTGGGCTTCCGGGTGCTCTTCGTGGCTCCCTCATCCAAGCGGGCGCAGACGATCTTGAAGGCGGTTGGCGCCGTGACTGGGCCACGCCGACTGTTCCGGGTGGCCCTGGAGCAAGACATCGTGCCGCAGCGCGTGCTGGAGGCGGTGTGGCTGGACGGCGCCACGGGGGAAGCCACCGCTCCTTTTGCCGGTTGAGCATGGACCGGGAAAGGGCAAATTACGGAGCAATCCGGGACGGACGTTACTCATACCAATAGGGAAGGGGGAAGGCGACCATGCGATTAGACGACGTGCTACGCCAGGGCGGTGGAGAACCTAACAATAAAGACATGAGGAATGAAGGGCATCAAGGCGAAGGGCTTAACGCGCCTGCGGCAAAGCAGCAGAACCTAGCCCCGTCAGGCGCAGCAGGGGAAACTGCGCCTGCGGCAAAGGCTGGGGAACGTGACGGTGCCGTAAGGCTTGACGGGGCCGCCAGTCTGGACGCGCCGTACGAAACTGGTCTTTCCTACGGCCGTGACTTGGGAAGCCAGGCTCTCCCGCCGCGGACGGCTACCCAGCCGTCCGCAGCGCCCCAGCCGGTAGTGGTGCGAGCCTCCGGCGCTCTGGGCGGCGGCTCCGGAACGGCGACTGCCAGTCCGGTCTTCGACAAGGTCGGCTGGCACTTCGCGCTACCTGCACCGGCGCACCGGCCCCTGTGGAACGAGATGCCAGCCCTGAACCAGTTCTTGGCCGCAGTAGGCGGCCTCTGCCTCCTACTGGCCTTCGGGCGCGCTGCCGCGCCGCCGCTGGCCGCCAGCGCGCGGCGGGCCTACTATCCCTACACCGCCGCAGGGCGGCAGGAGTCCTGCCTGAACAATCTCCGCTCCCTGTCTATGGCCCTGGCGACTTACGCCCAGGACAACGACGGGCGCTACCCCTTCTTAGATTCTCAGGACGCCGGGGAGCGGCGCGTCACCTGGGTCTCCATCCTGGGCGCACGCGCCGCGAACGGTAGCCCCGAGCAAGGCGCGGTGCCCAACCAGTTGCTGTGTCCTGCCGGTCCCGCCGTGCCGGGCCGGGGAACGGGCGCGATTTCTTCCTACGGCATGAACCCGGTCCTGGCGGCGGCCAAAAGCCAGGAGGTGGAGGAGGCCGCGACCGCTATTCTGCTGGCGGACCGGGGCACCAAGCACGACGTTGCTCTGCTGCCGCCCTATCCCTCCTGGCCAGCCTATAGCGCCCGCAGCGCCGGGAGCGGCTTTGATCCGACCGCCTGCAACTTCGACTTCCGGCACGGCGGAGAAAGCGGCGACGCCCCTGCCACGGGCGTCACCTACGCCGACGGGCATGCGGGCGCCCTCACGCCCGGCGACTGGGCAGCGGAGACTTCTACCTGGGGCGGCAGTGCGGTGCTGCGCCTGGCGCGCGACCGGCTGCTGCGTCGCCGCCCCGAAACCAGTGCGCTGTTGCAGCGCCTCCAGGCGGACGATGTGGCGGGCAGCGCTTCCTACCTGTCCGGGCACCGCGCCGCGCTGAAGCCCGTCAGCGGCGACGTCCTGGCCCTGTGGCGGCTTAACAGCGGAGAACACGCCTCCGCCAGCGTGGATCGGCTGGGATGGAACCTGGCCCAGTCGTGGCGGCTGGCGGGGGACGCGGCGCTGGAGCGGCAGTGTGACGCCGAAGAGACGCGCCGCTGCCAGGCCGAACTGCAGCGCGTAAACGGCGGCCCCTGGGAGCAGCGGACGACCCAGGGCCAGCCGAACATGAGCTGCCAGGCTCCCAACGCCTGGACGTTGGAAAACGAGCAGGAGGGGCGCTACCGGAGACTCTATTTCCGCTCCTCAATACCGGCGCTGTACGCGCTGATCGAGGTCGGCACCCGCGCGGCTTTCATCACGCCGCAGCCCATCCACTGGGACGGCGACGAGCGCGACCTGCAACGTCACTACGGGCGAGGCAACTACCGCCGCCTGGCGATGACGACCGGCTCGTTACAGGGCCATGAAGCGGGCCTGTGGGAGTATGAGGTGCAGAAGCCGGGCGGCCCGCGCCTGCACAAGCGGCTGCTGGGCTACACCGACGGCTGGAACAGTTACGTGCTGTCCACGACGGCCCCGGCCAAGGACTGGGCCTTGTGGCAGCCCGCGTTCGACAAGATGGTGGACTCCGCGTCAATAGGTGGCTAAGGCGATATCGGTCAGGCATTTGCGGTAAGGTAGTCGTAGCAGGGTGGAGCTTGCGCCCTCCACCCTTAGTGGTTTGAGTGAACAGCCTACCAGGACGTCGGGGAGCTACTGAGCAACGCCAATAGGAGCGCGAAGGCGACGCAAGCGAAGATGGCATGGCTGGCCTTTGCGCTGGGTTACGCCTCGCACCTGTTCTTCTCCCGGCGAAGCAGTCGGGATGCGCCACCTGGGGGGCAACAGGTGGTAGCGGCGGGCCTGCGGGTAACGCAGAGGGATGCCGAAGGAATGAAATGCTAATTCCGGCTCTACCGTGTAAACAAGCCAGAGACGCGCTATGGCAACCGCCGAGTGCGTGGGTCAGGTCAAGGCGTCCCTTTCTTGGCTACCGCCATCAGTGCGGAGTTGCTACGGGCAGGTGAGCTACTGAATGATTGCCCCGGTCGAGAATCGCTGTGGGCAGCAGGAGTGGCGGTAGAGACTGCCGTAATAGGCTGGATCAGCGCAGAGGCGCCTTGGCGGTTGAACACCGGAGACCACACTTCTGGTGGCGCAGAAAGGATAGTCTGGAGGTTGGCCCAAGCGTTGAATCTATCTAGTGACACTGCGCTGGGGAAACAATGTGACGAGGAGCAGAGGGGAAACAATGTGACGAGGAGCAGACGCGCCGCTGCCAGGCCGAAGCGCATCGGGCGGCGGAGGCGAATGGAAGCAGCAACAGGTGAGTGGCCAACCTACCGTGAGTTGCCAGGCTCCCGCCACGTGGCACCATTAAAGCCGAGAGCGAGGGTCGCTACTGGCGCGTCTATTTGCGCTTGTCGCTGCCCTCGGCGTTCATGGTTCTGGAAGTGGGGCAGTGGGCCAGATACGTCACCCCGCAGCCCATCGACTGGCGCAGCGAGGACATGGACTACCTGCGGCGCTACGGCGGCAGTTACCGGAGGCTTGGACTGACGCACGCTGCACTCGCGGGCAATGCCGCGAGTGCCTGGGAATATGAAGTGCAAAAGCCCGGCGGCCCGCGCCTGCACAAGCGTTACGTCGGGTACACCGACGGCTAGGCCAGCTACGCGGTCGGCGTCACAGCGACCACCAAAGACTGGCTGCGCTGGCAGCCAGTCTTTGAAAAGCTCGTAGATTCGGTGCAGGCGGGCAACGTGTCAAGGGAATGATACCAGCGTAAACAGTATAAGGAGAGACGATGTTCTAAGTCCGCTGGGCATCCGCCAATGAGGGTCTCGCCCTGAGTAGGCCCTTGACGATTATTCTGGTGCCTTCTTGCTTTTGATGTCTTCGTCTCACATCTGGCTAAGTCGGCAGCGAGGATCGACAGCAGCAGGCATAAGGCCGCGCAAGCGCGGAGCATCAAAAGCAACTTCTCCCCATTTGACCTCTTATCCAGAGCCAGACTTCTGGGCAGCAGATGAAACCGCTGTTGAGCGGCTAGTTGGTAGCCCCCATGCTGCTAACGAAGATGGCTCTGATCAAGCGTAGCGTGGGCAGATTCTAAATGGACGCACGGAACTCTACTTGCACGCCTTGCTCGTGCTGTTAAGCTGGCGGTGGGTGGACAGATACGCCTCTCGACGAACACAAAGCCATCCCAGACCAAATTGAGCCTAAGAGTTCCTACTGTTAGATGGGTTCGTTAGCGGGCACAACTCAACAGAATTGACGGTTGCGAAATTCGGTGATAGGTAAGTTGCTAATTATATTCAGACTGGTTATTCCGAAAGTCTACAAAGCGAGTTTATAGTGGTTGGCAGCTTCGGACGGCCCCGAAGAATGACTTGCAGGATTAATGATTACAGTAATGGCTCCGCATGTGAGTGTACCCAATAGCAATTCCTCCACTATGAGGAAGTGTCTCTTTATTTGAAGAAGGAAGGTATTCCCGGTCGATTCCTAAACAAATATGATATACTTGCTATATGCGCCTTAAACCATAGTTGGATGATTATTTCAAGCTCTTTTTCTATCTTAGGAAGAAATGGGCGGAATAGAGTACAAGTGCGGAATAGAGCACAGTTTTGCTCAAAGTCTTAAAATTCCGATTAAGACATTATTAAACAGCATCGGGCAACTTGGGTTTTCAGTATCAGTACCTGACATCCCAACCCTCATAGTAGGATAATATTATTCTCGCTTATGCATTAAAAAGAGGGGGAGAAAGACAATGTTTGAATTAGATCATGTTGCGATACAAACTGACGATGTCCCCAATGCTTTGGAGTTTTATGTTAAACATTTCAACGCCGAAGTGTTATATGCCGATTCAACATGGGCCTTCCTGCGTTTTGGTCAAGGTAAACTGGCGCTTGTGACGCCTTCCCAACACCCACCGCACACCGCCTTTAAAGTAAGTGAAGATTGTCTCCGCCAGATGGCTCAGCGGCTTGGCAAAAGCATTGACTACCATCGTGATGGCACAAGAGGTATATATATGGATGATGCATATGGTAATGTAGTAGAACTCATTTATTATCCAAAAGGTGAAACGTTTTATGAAACGGGGTCAACTGCCTTGTGATTTGACAAGTTGGGATCGTTTCGCCGATAGAAGGAAAGGACATACTGGAAGAAGCATTTTACAATCATGCAAGTTTGCTTCGCTAAGGTGATGTGTAGGCTAAATTGCCGCATCTGCATTGGGTAAAGTATTTGTTATGGCGAATTTAAAAAAAACCAGAGGATAAGTGGAACTGACAAACGCCGTATCGGAAGCACCCCTGTGGCAAGCATAAGTCCAGTGAACACCTCTATCCTTGGGGAAAAATTATTAATCGTCGATGATCGTTTGAAAGATCTCCGCTGTGCCAACTATATTGCAACTAAGACACCTTTCTGGTCACCGGACAATGTGGAAAGTGTCCGCTCTATAGACGAAGCAAAGTCAAAACTGGCTACTCGCCAATTTGCATTTCTCATTACAGATCTTTATCTTTTGCCTCCTGAAAAGGCTGATGAGATCGATAACCTTGACGCTGGTAAAATAGGCATAAAAAAGTTCACAAAGCAGTATTACCGTACCCTTGATCTAGCCACACGGCTTGATCTAATGGAGCCTTTGAAAGCAGATGGTCTCCACCTCATTAGGAGCATTAGAGAAGGCGAATTAGGGGACGCTCTCCAAAAAATACCGATAATCGTCTTCACTTTTTTTTGGCAACATAGCAGGTTCGTCGAGGTTATCGATAAAATAGAACAATATAACCCGCCCGTTGGATACCTCCCCAAGTTCTTTCGTGGCGCCATTATCCACCACGAAACAGATGCAGGGCCCTGGTTCAGACCGGCAGAGGGCTATGAGGACATATTAAGAAAAGGGATAAATAGTCTCGAATTGATGATAAATCTTTTAAGAGTTGAGTATTTACCAGATGAACTCAAAAGAAATCTCAACCGTATGATTTTTTATTACCTGTCTGCAGAACTGAAGACAAGAAAACACAACTTTCTTCTGGAAAAGGCCATTCATTCGGTGGCACAATCATACGATGATCTTTTTAAGCAAGTTTGCCAATTCCACGTAACCTTTTGTATAGATGACACCCCCTCCGAAGATCTACAAATGGCCCCCGTGAAGTATCTTGAGGCTCACCTGTCTATGCCAGAAATAAGAACCTCGGTAGAGATTGAAGTGCGCTACTTTGAGGGGGACGCTAAATTGGTGAACAAGAAAGAAACCTTGTTGCAATTTGGAAGAGCATCTGCTCAAGACTTACCATTGGCCGATAAGCAGCTTCTATTCAAGGTGCTTTTTATGCTATGCCGCTACACACATCCATCGGTACCAGATACGATTGGTCTCACTACCGAGAACTTAGCAGAAATGTTCTCTTTGAATAAAGTATCCAATACAGTTATTCAATTGAGGAAATTAATAGACGATAAGTTGATTCATACAAATCTCCCCCCACGAATACGGGATTTCATTTCGGCAGACAGACATGTATTAGTAGAAGAAGAGAGTAGCTATTACTTTAACGGTAGCTCCGAAGTTGTTTGGATGAGTGATATAGAGAGTAAAAAGTGAAACCGGAGGCAGGATCTGTGATGCGATTCAGTCTCACTCTTAATCAGTCGGCTTCTTTGATATATTGGGGTCAACATTACGGTTGACTTCCGGAAGGGCACTAATAACTGCCTTATAAAGAGAGATTCCTCCAATTCCTCCCACTATGGCCTGAATAACATTAGCCGGAATCTCCGCCAAGGCAGGAGCCAGGCCCATGCCAGGCATAAAAATCTCGGCAAAAAAATAAACTGCTACCATAGCCAAGACCGCAGGAAATACCCAAAGCAAATGTTTCTTACCTAAAGTTCCCACTATTGCCGCTTCAAGTCCTTTTGCGATTAGCGTGATTGGGGCAAAAGCAACAAAGCCTCCAAGGACATCTGCTGCAGCACTCCCGACTCCCCCTGCGACACTACCCCATCGCCCCCCAAGCATAAGCCCGCAAAAGACGACGGACATATCACCGAAGTTGAGGTACCCGCCAGTCGCTGGAATTGGAATGCGTACAACCATTGTTAGTGCGGTAGTGACAGCCATAAGAACCAACACTAAGAATAATCTCATTGCTCTACTCCTTTCCCAAAATCTTGCGTTGTGCCTTGTAATATATGAAAATGGACAAACGCTTTTGGAGACCAGAGAAGGATGTTGCGATAGGTAATGATTACCAGAGCGATGCAACTCCTAATGCTCTTAAGGATGAATTTAGGAGCAAAATAGCTAAGCCAACTTTGAGCTTCGGGCCACTCACCTTGGATCTGCAATGCAGTTCTGGTATTAGCAAGATTTTGAATAGCATTTTCTATCATCCTGAAAAATACGGCCATATAGAGCCCTACATTACCCCACCTCAAGAACTCTATTGGCGATATGCTGCCCACAAATATGGAACCAAGCGCAAGTGCCGCAAGCCATCTCAGCGGATGAGACAAAGCATAGAGCCAACGATTTATGACCGTACTTAAATGCATGTAAGGGGTGAGGGTCGCACTGCTATAGATCAGCGGTATAGAAACAGCAAGATAATAAAGATTACCTAAGAACCATAGACAGAGCATCAACATAACAGCTTTAGGACTGAAAATCAGACCGTACATTCCAACTATGAATACTGTCATAGCCGCAAGGCGGTAGAAGTAAGTCCTGAGATGGATATCATCAATCATGAAGGGATAGAGGAGATAATTTATTAGTAGAACCAACATGATCTTTAAATATAGGTCAATGCTTTTAAGATAATTTCTCACCATGATTGGTTGTTCCTGTTACGAGAGAAGAACGCTGCTCCAAGCCTGAAGCTAATGAGTTGAAATCTGCCTTAATTGGCTGGCAAGTCCAAGTGAGACTGAGCTAAAGCATCGGAAAATAGTTCAGTTACGCTCTCAAAAAAATGCAAATGCCCATCTTTTATCCAAAGAACTTTTGTGTTTAGTTCGCGCAGCACGCTTATATCGTGACTTACTATAAGTAATGTAACGCGTAAGTCGGCGCATACCTCCTCCACGGCCTTAAAGAATTGAGCTTGACCAACCTGATCCAGTCCCCAAGTTGGTTCATCCAGAATAATGAGTTTAGTATTGTGCGTGATGAAGGAGATCAGACAAAGCAACTTAATCTCCAACATAGACAGAGAAAAGATGCGAGTCTCATCAGAGAGTGGCAGCCATTTGGATAGAAAACCCAGAGCCAATGCCTGCTCCTGCCTTTCTAACTTCATTCTCAATTCTTCTATAGTGCCATGGATGATTTGCTGTTCGGGAAACTGTCCTACATAGCATATGCACTGGCTTATCGCTTGCCGATCTAAGGAGGAAAGGGGGGCGCCTCTGAATAATATAGTGCCAGAGTCAGGTAATATGATCTTGAGAGCCATATGAACGAGCGTAGATTTGCCAGAACCATTATCACCGACAAGAGCATAAATACACCGCTGGTGGAAGCGGAATGATATGCTATGAAATAACGGATGTAGCCTCTCTTGACTTAGGCCAGGATGCTGATAGAGTGTAACGTCAACAAACTCGAGTGTAGGTTGCTGATCTGGCCCCAGATCTGGCGGCAGAGGATTGTAGAAGCTATGTGCCAGAGATTGTAGGTGGCGTTGAAACGCGGTACCTATCACAGTTTCAGCCAAGAGATCCTCCTCTTTAATCTTTGTGGTCATCCCATCAAATCTAAGAGACCTGTTAGCTACCTCAAGCAGTGGATATACTTCCTGCTCCAGCAACACCACACAAGAACCAGACAGAGTTACTTGTCTGATATGTTTTAATAAGTGTTGGCGCCCCTTTTTGTCAAGCCATGGAATAACTCCGTGTAAGACGTAACAAGGATGTGACACCGAGAAAGCGATTGCAAGGGCAACCTTCATTTTCTCACCACCAGAAAGACTCAGGATTTCTCTTTCGCAAAAGCTTTCATCAAGGCCAAAGGTTGTGAGAACATTGGCCACAGCTTCCGACTTCTTGGTTTGAACCACTATCTCTTCTTTGACCAGAGAAAAGAAGAGATAGTGGTCTGGATTGGGGCCAACATAACCTGCTGTTTGTGGTAATTCTCCTTCTTCAATTTTCAATGTTCCGGTGTAATGCCTTATCAGTGCCTGCATCTGTGGCCATTCCACTTGTTCGCTAATCGGGAACAATCCAGCAACAATCCCTCCAAGAAGGTAAAAAGATGTGTTTTCAACTCCTGTTATAAGGCATGTTTCCCCATTCACGATTGGTATGAAAGCAGATCTTATTATGCAGTGTTCATCCACAATGTAAGAAAATCTCATGTATAAGGCCTGAGAGATGCCTTTTGGCACTTTCTCATCCTACCTTTCTGGTGTTTTATCTATGGACTCTGCTTCGTGAATGCTCTGGAGTGAGTAATTCCTTTATTGAGGGGGCGGCACATGTCATTAGCATCTACTCAGTGGAACCGGCAATTAAGCAAGGAAGTTCTGGCTTAGTGATTGTGTTATTATCTAGCAACTGGCTTGATTATAAACGAGCTTGACATTTGCTTCCTACCTCATCCACACCGCAACAAGTTCAAGAGATTATTCAGTCAACAATCTTACCAGGCCAGCGTTTGCGTCTACCTCAACGAGAACCCCGTCTCGCAAAACCTGGGTGGCGACTTTCGTTCCCACTATACATGGTTTTTGCATTTCACGGGCAACTATTGCAGCATGACACGTCATTCCCCCTTCATCAGTTATAAAAGCTGCGGCCCGTTCCATGGCAGGCAGAAAATCAGGCATCGTCATGGGAGAGACAAGTATTTCTCCTTCTTCAATCACAGAAATCTGCTTGTGTCCCATGATGCGTCTGACTCTACCTCGTGCCACACCGGGATAAGCTATATTCCCAGTTATTGTATTCGACTCCGAGCTAATAACCTCGCGTTCCAGAAGAATTCCATATTCTCTTTCTACAGTTTCCCGCGTCACTTCTACATGGAGCTTATTGTGCGTAAATATGAAACCATGATCTCTCTTCTTTAAGTCTTCCACTGTGGGAAAGTTCTCTGCTTGAATCTCTTCTATGGTTAACACATGAACATATTCCTTTAGGTGCGGAAAAAGCATGGTCAGAGACTTTCTGACTACAATATCGGTCCCAGAGGATAACTGATTTGTGGCCTCTCTCAAGTTTCGTATAGACGAGATATCGAGGCCTGATAGCTCCTCCTCGCTCATTTCACAGAGCCACCACATTGCCTCAACCCACGGATAAGCTGCCTCGAAATCTTCAATGAAGCGCAGGAGTTCTATTTTAGATAGGCATTTCTCGCCCTCATAAATGGACTGTATGGGCGTTAGCTTTCTACTAATCTGCTCCTCTAATGACTTGAGGAATTCTTTCTTTTTATTTGCGCTTTCCTTAAGGTGGTTTTTCATCCACTCTACGCCTTTAGGATCATAGTAACTTTTTACAGTATCGTCTTCCCTCACAAATACAATATACGGTAAGAACGCTTGTTGCTCTCCACTCCACGGCTTTGGGTCATAAGCCTCGCCCTTATACCAGACTTGAAGCATTGGCAATGAAAAGTCGCGAGTAAAAACTTTTTCGTATACGGCTTGGCTGTGATTATCGTCTGATAAGGTGGTGATGGGCCTACTTTGAACAATGTAGAATTGGCCATTCTCGAAGGCCCACTCAATATCACAAGGAAAATTGTAGTGCTGTTCAATATGAATTATCAGCTTCGATAGCTCTCGGATCTGTTCTGATAATAACTTTGGGACTTCTTTGTCGCTTAATGGCACCTCATTCCATGCAATCCCTCCATTGATCCCACAGACTATTTTTTGCTCTTGCCTGGACACTTGACTGCGAACCAACGAACAGTCACGTTTGTCTACTATGTAATAATCTGGGGTGATAGCACCAGAAACAACGGCAGACCCCAATCCCCAGCTTGCTTCAATAACGATGTGAGTTCGATCTTTAGTGACTGGATGCACTGAGAAAGCAATACCTGCCACTTGACTGTTAACCATTTTCTGTACTACCACTGCGACAGAAATTCCATCTGTGTTTGACTCCCTTTTGAAGCGATAGTAGATGGCTCTGGGGCTAAAAAGAGAGGCCCAGCATTCCTGTAATTTAGCCGAGAGATTATTTCTGTCAACATTGAGATAGCTTTCTAACTGGCCTGCCCAGCTATTACCATGACTATCTTCTAAAGTGGAGGATGAGCGAACTGCAACAAAAGTCGTGTCCAAGCGATCAAACGACGCCATTACCTCTTCTTGAATATCCCTCGGTATTTCTGCAGCTAAAATCCGGTCTTGGATAATTTTGGAGACCTTCTCAATACCTTGACTATCATAAATGTCTACCTTTGATAGGTGAGCTTCGATAAAGGTATTAATCCGTGTCTGGGCTATGAAGAGATCGAACGCATCCGTTAAGACCACAAAACCAGCAGGAACTGGAACACCGATCCTGCACATATCTGCAAGAGACGCCCCTTTTCCACCAGCACTGTCAACACTGCTTGCTCCTAACTCATTGAAGAATTGTGTGATCTTCATAGCCTTCACTTATAAGCTCCTTTGCTAATAGTTACACAACAGTTCTGACCATTAGACATCGAGTTTCATGGTCTGTATCGCTTTAACGAATGCCCTCGACGAATAACAGTGTGTCATGATTGTAGCACTTGTGAGGTAATATTCTATAGTCCTCTAAGCAAATAGTTTTCTATTAAATGTGTCCGAGTATTTTGCTTTAAAATACTGGCTGGATTTGCGTCCAATTTATTTGAAGAACAAAGCAATGAATTATACCTACAATTTAGTGATTGAAGAATACACATATTCTGGCTGCCAATATCACGTAATTTCCTGATAGAAAAAGCTTCCTCGCTGACATCCAACCTTTGCTAACCTTTTATTAAAAGATGCGTTAGAACCTTGGTCTCGTAGTGCAAACCGGAGCATGGGCAGCCACAGGACTTCTCCAATGGCTCATACGATTGCAAGTTCATGCTCAGTTGCACAGGCAGGGGTAACCCATAAGAAAAGGGAGGATTCATGGTAGTCGAGAGAATAGTTTATAGAGTTATCATCAGTGCTAAATTCTGCGATGGAAAAGTTAATTGCAGCCTTCGTCAAGACTATTTCATAGCGGAATTTCTTCGCCACATTGAGCTGCCAACTGGGTTTGAATTTCGCAGTGTCTCGCTCCCGCGTTTGGAGTTACACAAGGACTATAGTGATGAAATGCAAGCCCAGTGGGAACATAGAAACTTGGTCAGTCAATTACGAAGGGAGTCTGACAACCGGCAGCCTCGCAGTTTCGTCTGGAGCTGCCAGCTTATTCGCAAAGGTTAAACAGCAGGTTCGTAACGCAAGAGGCATGAGATGTCCTTAGGCATCTCATGCCTCTTACATTCATGGCACTCAGTGTTGACCTACAATTGCTTACCCTCCCTTTTATGGCCGGATGCCGCGTGCCATCTATGATTCTCGATATGCTCTACTGTTTGCGGCCAATTTGCCCAAACATCAGCTTGTAACCAGGTTGTGGGGTGTTTCAACCCTTCGTTGCGGGCCGCACCTACTCCGCCGTGTGGAAGGCTGGCTTCACTTGGTCACTATCGACAACTTGCTTTGATGGTGCATTATGGACGAACGATAATTGACACCTTAGTGCAGGCGGCGCGGCAACCAGCCTTACATACCTGCAGCTATGGCTTATTGTAATTATCATGTGCCTGTCGGAGCAATCTAAGTGAGGAGCAAGAGCAGCACGGTCACAGCCAGGAAGGGCAGAAGCATTTCTTCGGCTAAAGAACCTGTACTGATGCGGAAAAGCCGAGGCAGCAGATAGAAACGGCGTAGGCGCGGGTAGAGCAGTGGAATCCCGCTCTTCGTGCAGGCGTCGGCTACGAGATGGCTGCCATAACCGAATAACAAAGCTGCCACCGGTACCCAGCTAATCCAAAAGAGCAGGGGAGAAGTAAACAAGGCAACCACGCCCCACCCCACGATAGAGTGCAGCAACCCACGATGTCGGTCACTGCGGCTCACGATCTGGGCCGGGAGCAGCAACGGCTCAAGGTTGGTGCCCAGCAGTCTTAGATGCTTGATTTTGGATTCTGTGGCATCCAAGTCCGGCAGGAGCGCGCCCAAAGCGGCGCAGGCGGCTAAGGTGCCCAAGTCGTAGCTGATAAGTGCTGGCGGCAGCGGAGTCAGCAGCCAGAGCATGTTGACGCCCAGCAGGGTGTGGGTGCGCCAGGTCATGCTCCCATCCTTTCTCTTATTCTCCCGTAACGTGCTGGGGGTGCGCTGTGGGGCAGGGCACCAGGGCTGCCTCCAGGATCGTAGCAGGGCAAGGCCAAGGGCCGGAATACGGCGGTTTCAGGTCTCATCACGCCTTGAAGGTCATAATGCACCTCTAAAACGGCTGGTTCTAAACTAATGCCGCTGGGGGTATAAAGTCCTATCATTCAAAAATTCTTATGAATGACCGTAATCTGAAAGCTGAAAACACCGTTTTCGCTGCGTGGACGTTTAGGGTTAAGCGGCTTGAAAGAGGTGGCGGCGAAGGGTAGGGGTTGACATAGCCCGCTAATTTGTGTAAGATTTCACAAGGCGATCCACGCTACATCTATGGGTCGCTTTTTTGTTGCCGGATAGAGTTTGTCGTTCCGTAATCAGTCGTAAAATTTTGTAAAACGTAGGAGGCGATGCATGGTGCCTACACCAGCACCTAAGTCGTGCCGACAGGAAATGGGCCAGGCCGTTAAGCAGTTAGAGAATAGCAATTGGCTGAGCACATTCCGAGAGTCGAGCACACAACGCACACGCAAAAGATTTGTCGGACTGACCTGGATGGTCGTTGTGTGCGCTATTTTTCCGATGGGACTCTGGAACCATTACGAGCCTACCAGTGATGCTGCCGAAGTCCAGCAAAATGAAGGACAGCAAAACCAAGTTGTCAAAACAGACGATGCCGTTAAAGATGTAAGCAATAAACGTGCCAAAGAGTCCGTTAAAACGACTCAAGAAGTTACAGTCCTACAAGCTGACGCAAAACTTAATCATACTCAGTCGGATTCTAAATCGGACACCACACTCACAACCTCTAAATCAAATAGCAACACCCTTAATACTGCGTCAGTAGCGACTACTCCCAACACCACGGCAACGACCTCCGTGCAAATGGCGGGGCGTATTCTATCGCTTCATGCTGTTATCAGCGGCAAAGCGCGTAATGCCAATGTGATGGTGCCTTTGACGGACGTGACGGTGAAAGAAGCCCTGGCCGCAATGGGCGTGAAGCTGGAAAAGACTGACCGCACTGTGCCTTCGGGTGCAGCCCCCGCTTATGATGGTATGACCATTCAGGTAACACGAGTGCGCGTTGAGTTGCAAAAGCAGCATGAATATCGTGCCCAGGACGTGCGCTATAAGCCGACGGCTGATTTAGGTCGCGGCGCGGTGCAGACGGTCTTTGAGGGCAAGCCACGCGTTATTGAGACGACTTATCGCGTGTGGACAGTAGACGGTAAAGTTGCACGACGCGAGTTCATCAGCCGTCAGGTGTCGCAGGAGATGCAGACCAAAATTATTGGCCTGGGCGCGAAGGCGCGTTATGTGCCGAGCCACATTCCTTATCACTCCCGCTATGCGCAGGCTTTTGGCCTGAGTGCCCGTGGCGGCTCACCCCGTGATCGTATGATGGGTAAAGCGGTTCCCGCTCCTGTGGCTCCTCCCGCCCCTGACACCTTCCGTGCAGTGCGTTGCATTGAATTGGTGGCGACTGGCTATAGCCCCGACCCCAGCGAAAATGGCGGCTCCACTCGCACCTGCACGGGCCTGCCGATTGGCTATGGCGCGGCAGCCGTTGACCCCCGTGTGGTTCCCCTGGGCACCAAGATGTATGTCGAGGGCTACGGTTACGCCTTTGCCTGCGATACTGGTGGTGCCATTAAAGGCCGTCGCATTGACCTCGCCTATGACTCCTATCGAGTCGCTAACTCGCAAGGCCATCGCAAAGTGCGCGTCTGGATTTTAGAGCCGTAAACTATTCTTTAAGATAGAATTTTACGAGAAACCAGAGTGCCTCCTGTCTATGCAGGGGGCACTCTGGTTTTGGCGTTTTACATACGGTTCAGGTGGTGGTGATGATGTGAGATTGCGTGGTCTCAAAACCTTTCTGAAGGCGTTTACCCAGCAAGGAAAGGGTTGTGATGAGAACCAACGCGATTAAGGAGATCAGCAACCCATACTCGACCAAGGTTTGCCCTTCTTCCTCGCGGATAAAATGTTGAAAAAGTGTGTTCATCGTTAAGAATCACCTCCCGGTTAGGTTCTCGCGCCTGCCTAAAGCATGATCTCCTGATGTTGCGGAGTGCTTAATTCATTAAAGCCTGGCGGCGAGTAATAGTGTAAGATACCATATTCTGGCCAAAAATAGGAGCCGGTTAGTTAATTTGCCAGGCAATTGCAATTTATGCACGTTAAGAGGGCGTTTTCGCTTATAATTATCGAGACGCAATAAGATGGCAGATAGCGAGCATCATATGTCGCAGTTAGTGCCACAGGGCAAAAGCAAGTAAAGGGGATTTGATGAAGTTTTATTGTTTATGGGTACCAATAGTCATGGCTTTGCCGATGAGTGCGGCCCGTGCGGATGTATCGTTAGAGCATTCCGTGACGCTGCGGGTCACCAAGTTCAAGCAGCCGTTGGTGAAGTTAAAGCTGTTCACCAATTGGACAGAGCAGCGTAACCGGGTGCTGGTGAAATACGATCTCAGTGGGTTGCCGCAAACAGGCGCAAAAATCGGTGACTTAATCGAACAGTTTGATGCCATGACCAATGATGCATCATCAACCAATGCTGCCTCAGACTCAGCCAAAAAAACAGCTAAAGGCTCACCACTTTTTGGTGGAGTCGGGTTTGTGCAACGCCTGGATGATGATCACTTATTGGCTTATTCTACCCAAACTCATTCTTATATCAATGAAGCCCTTAAGCCGCTCCTGGAAAAGCTGCGCTTCGACCCGTGGAAGAAATTGGCTCCCAAACTCTCGAAGGAAGCGCCGCCGGACTTGACCCCGGAACAGCGCCAGCGATTAGGAGCCGAAGTGCGCGCTGCCACCAGCCCATTGCTGCGTAAAGTGTTGCATTTGTATTTTCGGCCTTTGCCCAACACACGCACCTTTGATGGAATTGAGGCACATGGCTATCGTTTAACCATGCTCTTCAATGTCGGAGGCATCCGGCCAAAGCAACAGCAGTGGACGCGCAGTAACATGGAATATTGGATAGCTGCTGATTTACCTGGTGATGAGACCATTCGTACCTTCCAGAAAGCCGCGCAAGACCCGGCGCGACGCGCCCTCTTTAAGTCTTCTTCGATGTGGGTTAACGAATTCTGGCCCGTTGTCTGGCAAACCATGCCCGAAGAGTTGATTCAGGCTGTGGAAACCCTCGTGCCGCCTGCCCAGTCACCGCGCGCTGGCTTTGGCGGCACTCTGGTGCGCCTCTATTACACGACGGTTCTGCCTCCCTTACAACGCGCCTCCGCAGGCGATGTGCGTGAAGAGGTCGTCCTCACCCGACGCTCGACAGATACCGTAGCGCCCACTGTCTTTGAGGCTCCTACCGGCTATAAACAGGTGCAGCTTGACCCTTACTTTAAAAAGTACAAAGACCTCCTCAAAGGCAAAATGCCCGGTATGTCTACCTTTGCTGACTTTAATGAGTCAATGGGTTTCTCCTGGCAAGCCTGGCATGAATACACTAAGGCACTGCACTCTCAAATGCCATTCCCGATGCCTTAGATGAACTAAGAGCACCTAACAAATGACTGTGCTGTAGAGTTGTTAAGCCCCGCTCATTAGCTTTACAGGCGGGGCTTAGCTATTACTTTAGATCGGAGCCAAAGACTCAATTCAAATGTCACAACCAAGAGAGTTCGAGCGCCAGATTTACGATAACTCCCTTCAATTACAGGGGCGTCTTTATGGTTACTGTCCAGTGCAGGCTGAAGGTGTCGTGATGGGTAAGCGGTTTTATTTCCGAGCACGTTGGGATGGTTGGTCATTCTCGGCTGCTGATACTGAAGATGTTGACCCAATAGACATCCAACTGGGTGAACAAGGCTTTTTCCGCGAAGGAGCATACGGTCAACAAAACCAGGATGAGGCGAGTTGGATGCCATACGATGATGCAGCAGAAATCATCAAGCGTTGCGCGGAAGAATATGTCGCATCCATAATGCCATAGCTATGGACGAATTGCAAGCCGGTGATAAAGTAGTCGAATTAGGGGCAATGGTGCGCTCTGTCACAGTAGCAACGGGTTCAATCTCCTCGACGCTGCTGTTATTTTTAGCCAGGCAAAGTTTGGGGAGTTGCCTCACCGCTTTTCTCATTGGCGCAATTACCGGCTTTATCATCGGTCTGCTGTTGTCGCGGTTGCTCTACGCAGACGGCAAAGGCAATGTGAAAATTGTTAAAGCTACGCCAGCCAATTTCCCTATCACCGTAAGTGCAGCATTGAAAGGCGGTACGTGCCAGACGGTGGTTGTGCTAATTGGCTTAGGCTTAAGTGGCAAGATTGTGGCTTGGCCGCTAACTGTCGAAGTCGTTAGCGGCGTAAATCTTCTGATCGCCTTAGCCATTGCCAGGCTCTCACTGTTGTGATTAAAACCTGGCAAACTCCACAAAACCCTTCTGACTCTCCATATCACTCGGTATAATGAGGCAAGCTCTTTCTGCGGCAAAGAGCGTTTGCAAGATTGCGCTCTGGTACAAGAGAGTTTTCGTTAAAATCATCTTGTGCATAAAAGCTCTCTCAGTTCTCGTCCTCCCTTAGCGACATTAACCGCAGTCGCCCTCATCTCGGCCACGGTCTTAGGCTTTGAAATCGCGCTCACCCGCATCTTCTCGGTGCTGCTGCGCTATCACTTTGGATTTTTATCTATCAGCATTGCGCTCTGCGGCTTAGGCTTGGGGGGCTATGCTATGAACTGGATGCGGCGGCGCAAAGCGCCTTCCCTGGGGGCTTTAGCATTGCTCTTCGGCTTGTCTATTGATATTACCCTCGTGCTGATTCTGCGCGTGGTGTTTGCGTATTTCCCCGAAGCATTCTGGGTAGCGGCTCTCTTGCTTTTAGTCCCCTTTTCGGTGGCCGGGGCTTTTCTGTCGGAAGTTTTTATGCTCTATCCGCAGTGGAGTGGGCGACTTTATGCCTGGGATTTAGCGGGGGCGGCGCTGGCGGCGGTGGGCGTGATTGGTTTGTTGCAATTAAGTAGTGCCATCAATGCTTGTCTGGCGATAGCGATGTTAGCGGCTGTTGGGGCGATCTGGGTGCCGTGGGCTGACCCTGAATCTGGCGATGCAGCACAATCGGATGAGACGCGACAGGATGAGGCACGAGGCGATGTAGCACAAGCTGATGCGCCACCAAGCGACGGGGCAGGGAGCAGTCAGTGGGCAGGAGGCTTGTCTTTCGCGGTGGTCTTTGTCTTGTTGATGGTATTAATAACCAACAAGCAATTTGATTGGTTAGATATCCCTCCCATTCCGCCTAAAGTTGATGCCGAAAACCAATCACTGGCGGATAAGAATGTGACCCAGCCCCTCTTCACGGAACTGGGCACGCCGGGCCATACTTCGCGTATTATTGACACCCGTTGGAATGCCTTTGCACGCACGGATGTGGTGGAAGATAAAGCCGATCCTGGCTCGCTGCTGATTTATACAAATGGCAATGTGCCGACGAACATGATGAAGTGGAATGGTGATCTCTCCATCGTGACTCATCTGGGGGGAGACTTTGCTTTAAGCGATTGGGCTTTTGCCATAGCTCCACTGGGCGGGAATGCAGCTAAGGGTGGACAAGCTAACTTTAACGAGAATTTGCCGCATGGACGAGTACTTTCCATTGGCCCTGGCGGGGGATTAGACGCGCTACTCTCTCTCTATCACGGAGCCGCAGAATTTAATGGTGCGGAAATTAATCCTTCTATTGTCGGTATTATGCGCGACTATCGGAAATATAATGGCGGTATTTACGAGCGGCCTGATGTGCATGTGATAACCGCCGAGGGACGCGCCTTTGTGCGCGAAGCGGCAGCGCATGGGCAGCATTATGCTGTGATCTTTTCGGCCTTGACTAAAACGGCCACTGCCGGGCAGGGGATGGCGCTGCTGGAATCGTTTATTCACACCGAAGATGCCTTCCGCGATTATCTGCGTGCCCTGGATGACAATGGCCAGTTGACTCTCGTGGTAGATAATCCTATGCTGCTCAACCGCTTCTTTGCCACTGCCGTGGCCGTGCTAAAAGCGCAGGGCATGGACGAAAAGGCAGCCTGCCGCCATCTGTCGCTCATTTATGATCCACGTCCTTATGGCCCTTATCGCTTTGGAGTAGTGCTACAAAAATCCCCATTCACCCGCACTCAAACATTTATGATGATGGACAAGGCTTTAAAGCGAGGGCTAACACCCATTTTAATTCCTGACCAAGCGGCGCGTGATGATGTCGGCTCGATAACTACTGGATCATTCCCTATTGGTCCCATCGCTGAAATTTCTAACGGCCAAATGACATTGGAGCAATTCGTCCAAGCCTTCGCGGAGCCAGCGGATTGGCGACCCGCCTTAGATATTAGCCCCTGCCCGGACAATCGCCCTTTTGTTTTAGACCTTAGCCCGACGGTGTTACCAATTTTTAAGCAGTTAGCGGCGGTGGCTGCCCTTTTAGCCATCGTTCTCGCTGTGGTGAGTTGGCGCGACACGATTCCAACCAACTTCTCCCGTAACGACAGTGCAACTCACACTAAACCTGTTAAAGCTTCTCGCTTCGCCCTACCAGACATGCTTTATCTGCTCTACTTCCTGGCTTTAGGCATTGGGTTCATGTTAGTAGAGATTCCACTTTCCCAAAAGCTGATTTTGCCACTGGGCTACCCAACGCTGGCCCTCACCGTGATTCTCTTTTCCATTCTGCTGGGCGGTGGCTTGGGTTCCTGGGCTTCTCAGCGATTTAATGAGACGAAGTTGCGACTCTGGACGGCAGGTTGTGCCGTCGGTGTGGCGCTGGGCACGCTGTTGAGCATTTATATTCTCGGTCAGTTGCAAAATGCCATGCTGACCATGAGCTTACCATCGCGATGTATGGTAGCAGCCTTGCTTTTGCTACCCTTGGGCTTTTTATTAGGGACACCTTTCCCGGCGGGCCTGCGCCTCTTTGCTCGCACGCGCGCCCATCAAGTGCCGCTGATCTGGGGATTGAACGGAGTTTCCTCAGTTGTTGGTTCACTCTGTGCGGCGATGGGGGCTAAAGCCTGGGGCTTCAACAATGTGCTCCTCTTAGGTGCCTTGACTTATCTGGGGGCGGCTGTACTTTTAACTATCGCCAGTGGTGGCAAAATAGCTGATGAAGATATTTTGGAAACTACGGCAGAACTGGCCACAGAAGAGATCGTGCCATCGCAAGCCCTCTGAAAGTAACAGTCGTCTTACCCCGTCAGACCGTGTTAAAATGAGGGAAATATGAGACCTGATGGTGAAGGCACTGACCACCGTGACCCGCCCGGCTACCGGCGACCGCGCTCCAAGTCCACGAACTCGTTAGAGCGCGATGTCTTCCGATTGGCTGTCGTCTTTATCGTGTTGGCTCTTATTGGCTGTGGGGCAGTGTGGCTCAGCAAACGTCAATACCTACCTTCCGATGATGCTAATTCCACTCAACTAGTTCCTTAGCAGCGTTCCTGTAAATAGAGAAAAGCGACCAAACAGAACTAACTGTTGGTCGCTTTTCTCTTTTCCGTAGAGCTAGTTAGTGGTCGCCGTCTTTTGGCCCCGGCGCGGGGCTGGGGCGTGGTGTCTTGGGTGTGGGTTTTGGCTTTTCGGCAGTGATAGGCACATCACCCCAGCTACGGGCTTGAGCGGGGCGGGCGTTAACGGCCATAAAGACTGGCATTAGTAGACTGAAAAACAGTCCGCAGAGAACTAAATTGCGTTTCATGTGCATCACGTCCTTGCGTCTAACTTAACTTTGACTCGCTAATTACTTTTTGTTCCGCTTCTTTCGACGCCCTCTCTAACGGAATGTTTCAAGAATTATTGACAGGCGGTCAACTTTCTCGTCAAGAATTCATTAATGCCGGAATCGCATTGTGATAGACGCTTGCCAACTCCACGACTGGTGCATCTAAGAGCGGTTGTAACACGCCAGCGCGGTTATCAGCAATGGTTAAGCGGTCGCCGCCAACATTGCCCAGGTAGGAAAGAGGGACGCCAGCGGCGCGGGCCAGTTCTTGCAAACGCGGCAGGTTTTCGGGTGCGGCGGTCAGCACAATACGCGATTGGCTTTCACCAAAGAGCACAGCATCCAAACGAATATTAATGGCCGCTTCTGCCGTATCGGGCAACTCTATTTTCGCGCCAATGCCGCCTTCAATACAGCACTCGGCAAGCGCCACGCCTAACCCGCCATCACTAACATCATGGGCCGACTTCGCCAGTCCGCCACGAATAGCCGCGAGAGTGAACTTTTGAGCGTTTAACTCGCGTTCTAAATTGAGTTCAGGTGGATGGCCTACTTCCAAGCCGTGCAAGGTGGCCAGATATTCTGAGCCGCCTAATTCATCAAGACACTGTCCAACCAGCAACACCACGTCGCCAGGGGTACGAAAGGCCAAACCAACACTCTGCTCCACATTGTCCAGCACACCCACCATGCCAATGAGCGGCGAGGGATGGATTACTGATTCAGGAGTTTCATTATAGAAGGAGACATTACCTGACACCACTGGCAAATGGAAATGCTTGCAGGCTACCACAATGCCTTCGATAGCCCGTTTGAATTGCCAGAAGCGGTCTGGTTTTTCCGGGTTGCCAAAACAGAGGCAATCGGTCACGCCCCCCGGCTCAGCCCCCACGCACACCAGGTTACGGGCACACTCGGCAATGGCTATCTGGGCACCAACAAAGGGATCGAGATAACAGTAGCGCGAGTTGCAGTCGGCTTTCACAGCGATGCCTTTATTGCTGGCGGATTCGCGGATGCGCAGTACAGCGGCATCGCCCGCGCCGGGTCGCACCACCGTATTAATCTGCACTAGGTGGTCATATTGCTGATAGACCCACGCTTTGCTGGCGATATTAGGCGACTGCAACAGGCGCAGCAAAATATCCGTGTAGTTAGCTGGGAGGGGAATCTGACTGAAGTCAAAGCTGTGTTTGTCGCGCAGATAAGCGGGTTCCTCAAACGGCAGGTCATAAAGTGGCGAGTCTACCAGGCTGGAAGCCGTCATTTCGGCGACCACTTGCCCGTTCTGGCGCACCCGCAAGATGCCGTCGCCCGTGACCTGGCCCAACACGGCGACATGCAAGCCCCAGCGTCGGAATATGGCAGCGACTTCGGCTTCACGCCCGGCTTTAATGACGCCTAACATGCGCTCTTGCGACTCGCTCATCATAATCTCAAATGGCTCCATGTCGCTTTCGCGCAGGGGCACCTGAGCTAAGTCAATGTCCATGCCCACGCCCCCTTCTGCCGCCTGTTCGCAAGTGGTGCAGGTGAGTCCGGCTGCACCCATATCTTTGAGTGAGACAATGGCTCCCGTTTGCAAGGCTTCCAGACACGCTTCGAGCAGGCACTTCTCGGCAAAGGGATCGCCGATTTGCACCGTGGGGCGGGAGGCGGCATCAGTAATTTCGCGGGAAGCCAGAATCGAGCAGCCGCCAATGCCATCTCGCCCGGTAGCGTTGCCAAAATACATCACGAGGTTGCCCACCCCGGAGGCAGCACTGCTGGCGAGTTGGTCTCGATGCACCACCCCCACGCACATGGCTCCCACCAGGCAGTTCCCGCGATAAGATGGGTTAAAGCCCACTTCTCCGGCTACTGTGGGGATACCCATGCAGTTGCCATAGAAGGAAATGCCTTCGACCACGCCGTTAAAGAGATAGCGGGCGCGGGCTTCTTCGAGTGGCCCAAAGCGCAGCGAATCTAGACAAGCGAGCGGGCGTGCCCCCACCGTGAAAATGTCGCGGATAATGCCGCCGATGCCTGTGGCCGCCCCCTGCTTTGGCTCGACTTGCGAGGGGTGGTTGTGCGATTCCATCTTGAACACCACGAACAACCCCGGCTCAATTTCAATGCCGCCCGTGTCAGCCCCCGTAACCGAGGCAAAATGGCCTTCTTTGGGTAAAGTCTTGAGCAGGGCACGCGAACGAGGATAGCCGCAATGCTCACTCCACTCCACCGAGTACATCGCCAGTTCGGTCGGGCTTGGCTCGCGGTTTAGAATCGAGGTGACCCGCTTGTATTCGTCCTCGGTCATGCCCAACGCTTTGGCCTTCTCGACCATTTGTGAGTTGGGTGCCGGAGTCGCTTCTTTAGGTTGTTCAGTTGTTTGTAAGTTGCTCATTGTTATCAATAATAAACCACTCGTGATAAACAGTGGCTATATAAAAGTCTTCGCTTGGAAATTTGTCGCAAATAGCGATAAATCCGGCGTTAAACATCTCATCATTTACGTTTTCAACATAAGTCGTGTCTTTAAGAAAGATGACTAGAGTCTGCTCATCTTTACTAATGCTGCTACGCAGAATAGTTATGTTCTTGTAATGCTTTGGGCCGACGGGAAGTAAGACATTATAGCCATGAACTTCTATGAAATCTATCTTCTCATAGCGTAGAGTGCTCTTCCAATCCCAGGGGCCTTCGTGCTTTTCAATGATTCTATCCCAACGATAGAGTTTTATCTTTGCCGATGTCTGGGCTGATAAATTTTTCAGGCTCAATGCAGTGCTTTTTTCTGCCATTGTAACCCTGACTTAATGCATCAGTTCTGCTTCTTCGCCATCTCTTGCAAAAGCCCCCACTGCGCACCACTCACAGGCACAACTGACAAACGCGCTAAACGCACTAAGTCCCAGTCTTTGAGTTCAGGATGCGCTTTAATTTCGGCTAAAGTCACAGGCCGCGCCATACGCTTTTTGGCCTTCACATCGCAAACTGCCAACTTGGGGTCATCATGTTCAGGATTGACATAATAACCGCGCACCACTTCCGCAATGCCCACCAGGGCACGCTCATCGCCAGTGTGATAGATGAGGGCTATATCCCCTTTCTCCATCTTGCGGAGATTTTGTAGCGCGTGCGGCTGGCTGACGCCATCCCACATCGTGCTGCCATCGCGCTCCAAGTCGTCATACGAGTAAACGGTTGGCTCAGTTTTCAATAGCCACATTGCCATTGGGTATCAGCCTTTGCTCAGTCTAATCTGTCTTCAGACAGGCCCAGCAAAGTTGTGTCGGAGGTGCGGGCTAGAGTTGGCGCGAAAAGCTGCACCATCGAGCGGAAGATATAAAGGCCATCGGTGCTGCCCAGGATAATTTCGGTGGCCGCTTCCGGGTGCGGCATCAGACCGAAAATGGTGCTGTCTTCATTCATGACACCAGCGATACTGCCCACACTGCCATTGGCGTTAGTGGCTGCTGTGACGTTGCCCTGTGCATCGCAGTAGCGCAGCAGAATCTGGCCATTGGCTTCCATTGCCAAGAGCGTCGCATCATCTACATAATAGCTACCCTCACCGTGACGAATTGGCATGGTCAGCACATCGCCCACTGTGTTGAGTTGCAGAAAGCGATTGCGGTTGTCCTCTACCCGTAGGTGAGTGCTGCGACAGATAAAGTGCTGCCCCGGATTGCGCCGCAGGGCACCCGGCAACAGCCCAGCTTCACAGAGAATCTGAAAGCCGTTACAAATGCCCAGCACCGGCTTGCCAAACCCTGCGAACTGGCTGACTGAATCCATCACCGGTGAAAATTGGGCAATGGCCCCGGTGCGTAGATAATCGCCATGTGCAAAGCCGCCGGGGAGGATAACTGCATCAAAGGCGCTGAGGTCGCGCTCTTCATGCCAGACCAGGGCGCACGAGTGGCCCATGACATTACGCACCACATGCGCGCAATCGCGGTCGCAGTTGCTGCCGGGAAAAACAATGATTCCGAAATGCATATTTAGGGTTTAGGGTTCGGGGTTCAGAGTATGGGGTAGGGCCATTTTTAAAACCCTAAACCCCAGCCCCTAAACCCTAAGCTGTAGGTTGCGTAAACACCCAGGGCACTAAATTACGACTGGTGCCGAGTTGGTCACGGCGCGCCTCGGCGGGCAGAGAATCTAAGCTGCTGCCAGCCTCAACAACCTCGCCTCCGATGCAGAGAATCCAGGCGGCGCGCCGTTCAGTGAGTTGCTGGCGAATCCAGCCGCCATGTTTCTGCCAGGCTAACTGCTGTAAGGCTAATTGCTCATTGGCAGGCAGCGCATCATAAGCATCGTAATCCATTGCAAACGGGTCGGGGGTGCCCACAGCACTGGGGCTGACTTTACCCACCGCAACTTGCTCGCTGGGCGCGAGGGCACTCACAGGCGCATTCGCGGCGGCGGCTAAACCGGCAGGTGTAGTGACGGTCGGAGCCGTTGTGGTGGCGGATACTAGAGGCGTGGTGACTGCCGTTAACGGTTCCTGCACCCCGGTTCCCGTTGCTCGTGCGGCTGACGCTGCGGTATCCAGGGTGATTTCATAATCTTCTATCACCGGGTTGGACAGCAGTTGGCGACACATTTGATCCAATTGTTCCTGAAGGGCCGCATCACTCAGGGTATCGTCCACTTCGACTGTGATATATTTGCCGATCCGCACATTGCGCACCTGTGTGTGGCCCAGTTGGTGCAACGCTTTATGCACGGTCGCGCCCTGCGCATCTAACAACGTCGGTTTTAAGACAACGTGAATTTCTGCGATAGCCATAATTTTAGTTTAACTCAACTTGTTGGTTAAGAATCTTGATTCACCACAAAGACACAAAGGGCACAAAGAGTTTGAAGAGAGAATTAAGGATAGAAGATCGACAAAGCAAGAGGTTATTCCTATTCGGCATTTTTCATCTTCTGTATCCTCAAACTCCTTTGTGCCCTTCGTGTCTTTGTGATGAATTATTTACAGCTACATCTACCAACTGTGATGCCAATCCGGTATAAGTAGCGGGCGTCATTTGGAGCAACCGCTGCTGGTCGGTGGCAGGCAGTTCCAGGCTCTCAATAAAGTGGCGCATACTTTCACCGCTGATGCCGGTGCCGCGTGTTAGTTCTTTCATTTTTTCATAAGGATTGGCATGGCCTGCTTTGCGCATCACAGTTTGCACGGCTTCTCCGAGCACTTCCCATGCCTCATTTAAATCAGCTTCCAAAGCAGCAGGATTAATGGATAGTTGACCTAACCCGCGTAAGGTAGATTGCAGGGCGACATAAGAGTGACCGAAGGCGACGCCCAGGTTGCGCAGGGTGGAAGAATCGGTGAGGTCGCGTTGCAGGCGCGAGATGGGCAATTTGTTGGCTAAATGGTGCAACAGGGCGTTGCTCATCTCCATATTGGCTTCGGAGTTCTCGAAATTAATTGGGTTTACCTTGTGCGGCATGGTCGAGGAGCCGACTTCGCCCGCTACCACGCGCTGCTTGAAGTAGCCCATCGAGATATACGTCCATACATCCCGATCAAAGTCCACCGTGATGGTATTAAAGCGTGAAACCGCATGGCAGCATTCGGCAATATAATCGTGAGACTCAATTTGGGTCGTAAGCGGGTTGTAAGTTAAGCCTAAACCTTCTACAAACGACTGGGCAATTTGGGGCCAGGGCGCGTCAGGATAAGCGGCGGCATGGGCGTTGAAGTTGCCCACCGCACCATTAATTTTCCCCAGAAATTCCAGATGCTCAATCTGGCGTAACTGCCGCTTCCAGCGTTGCACAAAAACCGCAAGCTCTTTGCCCACTGTGGTCGGACTGGCTGGTTGTCCATGCGTGTGCGCCAGCATTGGCACATCGCGCTGTTCCACCGCCATTGCTTCGACGAAATTAACCATCCTATGAGCAAGGGGCAGCCACACCTCCTGGATGCCGCATTGAAGCATCAGTGCATAAGCGAGATTATTGATGTCTTCTGATGTGCAGGCAAAGTGCACCCATTCAATGCAATCTTGCAGGGAAGTCTCTTGGAGCTGCTCTTTGATGAAGTATTCCACAGACTTAACATCATGGCGGGTAGTCTTCTCGATTTCTTTAACTCTTGTCGCTGCTGCATCGTCAAAACGATAGACAAGATTGCGCAATAACTCTGTTTCTGGTGTGGTGAAAGAGCGCACTTCAGGGATGTTCTGGCTCTGCGAGAGGGCAATCAGCCATTCGACCTCGATATGAATGCGAAATTTAATCAAGGCCCATTCAGAGAAAAAGTAGGTAAGCGGTTGCACTGGCTCGGCGTAGCGCCCATCGAGAGGTGAAATGGCTTGGATAGACATAGGTTACTTTCTGGTTATGACCCATTTGAAGCGGCTAGAACCGTTGAGATTTTAGCTCGTTTGGAGGCGGGGGGCAATCTCAAACTTCTTCCTCGCTCCTGCCCCAAACTTCTGCTAAGAACTTTTGCAATTGGCTAATACCTTGTCAACATGGCGCGTCAATAATTTTGCAACGTGGCCCTTTTTGCTAGCGATGCTTTAATGATGCTCTTCTATAATATGCCGCACGCATTGGATCATGAACGTTGATTTTGATTGGACAGTTGATTCATGCGTAAATTCACAGGGATTTATAGAGGAGAAGTCATGAAACTGCACAAGACGATTAGGTCGTGCCGTTCACTCTGGATTACAGGCATATTGTTGCTGGCATCAAGCCTGGCCCATGCCACCGATTACCAGTGGACAGGTAATGGTGAGGGCACTAATCCGCGTAGCTGGCACCAGGCGGACAACTGGATGCCAGAAGGCGTGCCTGGCCCGGACGATAGCGCGACCATTGGGCCAACTTACAATGTGGATACGGGTGATGGATATAGCATTGATCCTGAAGGTGCCACCGTATACAAGTTGATTCTGACAGGCGACGCTCGCCATTACCCGGTCTTAACCGGAGGCGGCATATCGGTTGCTTTTAGCTCCAACAGCGGCCCTGGCATTGTCCAGTGCGAAGCAGGGCACCTCAGTTGCATCCTAAGCCTGGATGCGTCCACAACCACGACTCTGACCGCGCAACAGTTGGCTCTCGATGGCGGCATCATCAATAACGCTGGAACCGTGGCCTGGGCCGCAGGGGTGATTCAGGGGGCGGGAGACGCCAAAATCAATAACAGTGGCACCTTCACTGCCGGGCCGCTCACCTCTTTCGGTTATAGTGGCGGGCTAAACACGGCTACCTTTAATAACACCGGCACTTTTCTCAAAATTGGTGGCGACACGACGACCCTCGGTGATTTTTGGGCCTTGAATAATAGCGGCGTGGTGAACCTGCAAAGTGGCAATCTTCAACTGCAAAATGTCAGCAACCAGAACAATGTGCTGAACAATGGCGGACGCTTCACCGGGCCGGGCCGCACCAAGATTATCACCGGCTTAGAGATTAACGGCACTACCACTATTGATGCGGGCAGTGTGGTGGAAATGGCCACTGGCGCGGCTCTGGATTTGACAACTTCCGGCACCTTCACTGGCCCCGGCACTTTCGAGTGGAGCGGGGGCGAGATTGGTGGTCACTTCAACACCAATGCTTTAAACATCGCGGCGGGCACGAATTTCCTGATTAGTGGCGCTGACCTCAAAACAATGGACGGTGGCGCGAACATTAACAACTTGGGTAGCACCGTCTGGACGGGCACGGGCATGGTGGAAGATACAGGGTCGGTTTTTAACAACCAGGGCACTTTCACCGCTAAGAACGACTCGACCTTTACTTACAATTCAACCGGAGATTTTGTTAATACGGGCACCTTTATCAAGTCTAATAGCAGTGGTGTTACCACCTTTGACCACGTTAACTTGACCAATAGTGGAGTGGTTAATGTCCAGACGGGCACCATTTTACTGGGCACGGGCGAGCACTTGCTAAAGAATGGCACTCGCTTTACGGGTGCGGGCCGCACGCGAGCCAGTGGCGCAGTGAACTCTAATGACGCCGGGGTCACGATTCAGGGCACGGTCACGATTGGAGCGGGCAGCACCCTAGAACTGGCGAAGAAAAGCCGTCTGACTGGCCCTGGCACTTTCAATGGGCCTGGCACCCTGAATTGGTCGGGCGGGGCGATGGAGGGCGACTTCAAGAACCACGCTATCAACATCGCAGCGGGCACGAATTTTCTAATTAGTGGCCCCGACCAAAAAGTGCTGGAAACTGACGTAGTGTTGAACAATAGTGGCGTCGGAGTCTGGATGGGCACCGGGGATATTCAAAACAGTGCGACCTTTAACAATCTTGGCACGCTCGTGGCGCAAAGCGATGCACTGCTTGATTACAACAGCAGTGGCTCGTTCTTTAATAAAGGTACTTTTACCAAGCAAGGGACGAGCGGCGCGACGCGCATTGAAAATACTTTCACTAATACTGGCACCGTCAACATCAATAGTGGCACAGTGCTGTTCGACCATGCGCAGTATGATCCCTATATCCAGAATGGCAGCGCGGCCAGCACCAACCTCAACGGCGGCAATCTGAGTGCCGTGGAAGCCAGTAGCCAGGGTTCACCCATTCAAGAGATTGATTTCAATGGCGGCAAACTGACGGGCACTGGCACCATTCGTGGTCATGTCGTCAATAAAGGCATCCTGAGTGTGGGACGCCAGAATGGGACAACCTCCACCCCCGGTATTCTCAATATTACAGGTGACTATACACAGGGCAGCACAGCTACGCTCAATATGGACATTGGCGGCAATGCAGCAGGCACCCAGTATGACCAATTGAAGATCACGGGCGCGGCGATGCTGGCGGGCACGTTGAACGTCAACACGATCAACCACTTTGTCCCACCCAGCCAGGGCGTTTTTACCCTGTTGAACTATCATTCGCATACTGGCAGCTTTGCTCATGTGAACGGCTTGACTTTAGCCGGACAGGGCTTTTATCGGTCTGCTTACAAGCCAACGAGTTTCACTTTGACCTTCCAGGGCTTGCCCACTATCACCAACATTGCGCCACTCACGGCCCGTGCCGGAGAAACCGTAACCATCACTGGCACCGACTTCCTGGGCGCAACTGCCGTAGCCTTTGCTGGACGAGGGCCTGCTGTCCCAGCCAAATTTACCGTCGTATCGAATACCATGATCCATGCGACGGTTCCCACGGATGGTGTTACGTTGGGCGCTGTTACCGTCACCACGCCAGCAGGCACCGCCTCCAGTAGTGCTGCTCATAAGAGTTTTGCTCCAATTCCTGTTATCACAGGTTTCACTCCAACTTCTGGGCCAGTGGGCACGAATGTCCGAGTGACTGGTACCAACCTCGCCGATGTCATAGCAGTGGTGTTCAATGGCCATAATTACAGTTTCTCTGGCCCCATTGATCCGACTACTCATTTAGTGGTGGTGAATCTCACAATTCCTGCCGGAGCCGCGACTGGCCCCATCCATGTACTAACTCATGCCGGAGTGATCGCCAGCAGCACGAACTTTACTGTAACCCCGTCTGGACATTCGGTGGCATCTACCGCTAAGTTTTCTACTGCCAACGCGCAAGCTAATACGGCGACGCTTCGCCTGCGCTTTCTGGGTGCTTTGGATGGCGAGGTTGCCAGTGACCCAGCGCACTATACGGTGCAGGTCAACGGGGCTGTGGTGCCCGTAGAAAGTGCTGGCTATGATGCCTCTACTCGTAGCGTCACTCTCGCGCTGCCTGTAGGCACGTTGCACTCCAATGACCAAGTGACAGTGGCCTGGACTGATTTGACGGATGCCACTGGCGCTACACTCAATGGCTCGACGGGTGTGCTCGTCGCCAAATAAGCTCTCCATCTTTACGATTCTAAGTAGCAGAGAAACAACAGACGCTTGCTATCTGCTGTTTCTCTGCTAGAGAGGTTAAGATAATGACTGTGAAACCTTGTGAGCCAGACACTCCTGCCCGTCTGCTTTAAGTTGAGCCAGACAGGAGTGTCTGGCCCACAGGGGCCACCTCCCATTCTAAAACCTTTGCTTAACCTCTCTCGTTATATTTAAGAACGGCTTTTAGGAGACAACCATGTTTAGGAAACCAACGCTGCAAGTCTTGAGACCCCTCATGTTGGGCAGCCTGTTGTGGCTGACAGGTGCCGCCCACGCGACGGATTATACCTACCAGCCACCGCCGGACGGAGACCCAGTGCGGCAGTGGAGTGATTCTATCCAGTGGATGCCTGAAGGCGTGCCAGGGCCAGAAGACACGGCAACCATCGGAGGGACTCAGGATACGCCCATGTTGGATGCAGGAGGCGCGACGGTGGGTGGCCTCACCCTGAGTGGCGACACCAATTGGCTTCTGCTGGGCAATCTCACCGTCATCTCTGGTGCGGTCAATTGGTCGGGTTCTGGGTTTGTTGGCACGGTGAACTTCCAGGCTGGCACCACGACCACTATTAGTGGCAACGTCAGCATGGGTAATGCCGGTACGGATGGCGCTATTATCAATAACGCGGGCACAGTCAACTTCAACAGTGGTGTCATTCAGGGGGCCGTTGCGTGCGTATTCAACAACAGCGGCACCTTTACCGCCGAGTCGGGTACTGCTTTTGGCTATACGAGCGGGTTGAGCACTGCCACCTTTCATAACACGGGCACCTTCATCAAAACCGGTGGCGACACGACCGCTATTGGCGATCCCTGGGCGTTGAACAACAGTGGGGTAGTGAATGTACAAAGCGGCCTGTTGCAACTGCAAAATGTTGATAATCAGGAAAACGTGTTAAGCAACGGTGGCCACTTTACCGGGCCAGGCCGCACGAGGATCATTACCAATTGTGAAATCAATGGCACGACGACGATTGATGCGGGCAGTGTGTTAGAACTGGCCGCTGGAGCCACCTTAGACCTCAACCATTCCGGCACCTTCGCTGGCCCCGGCACCTTTGAGTGGAGTGGAGGAGAAATTGACGGCCTGGATAACACGACTGCCTTAACTATCGCGGCAGGAAGCAACTTCCTCATTAGTGGTAGCGGGCTGAAAACGATGGGCGGCACTGCTATCATCAATAACCTGGGCAATACGGTGTGGACGGGCACGGGCATGATTGAAGACTCAGCATCCAACTTCAATAACAAAGGGACATTCACCGCTAAGAATGACTCGACTTTTACGCATAACGCCGCAGGTACTTTCACCAATACGGGAACCTTCATTAAGTCCAACAGCATGGGCATAACCCACTTTGACGAAGAGGCTAATTTCATTAATAGCGGCACGGTGGATGTGCGCAGCGGTCTGCTCAGTCTTGAAGGCGTCGGTAACGAATTGCATAGTGGGTCGCGTTTCGTCAGTGGACACACCCGCATTATTGGTCTGCCCAGTAACAGTGCTGTCAGCCATAATGAGGCCGAGGTAACAATCTCTGGCACCGTTAATATTAACGCGAACGCTACGTTAGAATTAGGTCGCAGAGCCGTGCTGCATGGCAGAGGCACTTTCAACGGCCCCGGCACTTTCAATTGGTCGGGTGGCACACTGGCTCAGGCTCCTGCTATCACTGTAGCCAGCGGAACGCAGTTCCTCATCAGTGGCCTTGATCCAAAAGTGATAGGCAGCGATGCAGTCTTGAATAACAGCAGCACAGGCGTTTGGACGGGCACCGGATCAATTGAAAATAATGGCACCATCAACAACCTGGGCACGCTGCTAGTGCAAAACGATACCCGTGTGAGCTACAACACCAGCGGCACCATCAATAACAAGGGCATATTCACTAAACAGGGCACGAGTGGTTCCACTACAATAGAGAACGATTTTAACAACACTGGCACCGTTAACATCAATAGCGGCACTCTGCTGTTCGATCAGGCGCACTATTACTCGTATGTGCAAAATGGCAGCACAGCCAGCACCAATTTGAATGGCGGTAATTTGACGGCGATGGAGGCCAGTGAACCCGGTTCGCCGCTTCAAGAGATAGATTTTAACGGTGGCAAACTCACCGGAGTTGGCACGATTCGCGGCGATGTCGTGAATAAAGGCAGCCTCAGCGTGGGTCGCCAGAATGGGACGACTTCCACACCAAGTATTCTCAACATTACGGGTGACTACACCCAGGGCGGCACGGCTGCGCTGGATATGGCAATTGGTGGCAATGCAGCGGGGACTCAATACGATCAGTTAAAAATCACCGGTGCGGCGATGCTGGGTGGCACGCTGAACGTGAGCACCATCAGTCCCTTTACGCCTGCGAACAACGCTGTCTTTACCCTGCTGACTTATCATACCCACACTGGCACTTTTACCCATGTCAATGGCTTAACTGTCGGCGCAGGTCGCTTTTATCAAGCGGCCTACAACCCGACCAATCTAACTCTGACTTATCATGCTGTGCCGACTATCACGAGCCTCTCTCCCAGTAGCGGCCCGGTGGCCACCAGTGTGCGTATCACCGGCTTAAACCTGACGGGTGCCACTGCGGTGCAGTTCAATGGCTTGAACGCCACCTTTACCCGCGTCTCTGATACTGCCATTCAAGCGACGGTGCCCGCCGGAGCCACGACTGGCAGGGTGCGGGTGACTACCCCGGCAGGCGCGGCCACCAGCGCAGGAAACTTCACCGTCACCCCCAGTCATGCTTCACTGGCAGTTGCGCCGTCTTCTGTCAAGCTATCAATTGCCAGCGTGCAGGCGAGTATTGCCACTGTAAGGTTATGCTTTGCAGGGACGTTGGATGCTGATAGTGCCAGCGACCCGGCGCATTACACGGTGCAGGTCAATGGGGTAACAGTGGCTATAGAAAGCACTGGTTATGATGCCAGCACGCATACTGTGATTTTGAGCTTGCCCGTAGGAACGATTAGTGCGGGAGATTCGATCAGCGTGTCATGGAGTGATTTGAATGATAGCACCGGGGCTACCCTCAATGGTGAGACTGGCACATTAACGGCGCGTTGAAAATACTTGAAAGGTAAAAGCAAATAGCGGCGGCATCGAAGTGATGCCGCCGCTATTTTTGTGTTTGGTAAAAACGTTGATGGATAGAGTTGCAACAACTTGCACTGGCATTAAGGCTCAAGCGAATGAGTAGCCACCGCCAAATCCGCAAAGAAGCGAGGTGAGAGGGAGAACTGAGAAGTTTGAAATTTATGAGAAACGTGTTAAGATTGCACCACTAGCTTAGACCGCACGGCAGGATCAAATAGCTATCCTCGCCATCGAAGAATCACAAACAAGACGAAAAACGAGACAGAAAAGATGCAGCACAAAATAAGATGAGCGAGGCACGGCCATGCCTCGCTCAAATCCAACATCCCCAAAAGGAAAGTCAATGAAAAACTTTGCAAAAGCGATGCCAATGTCATTATTGGCTGCTATCGCTGTAGTCTGGATGGTGCTGGCAGGCAGCCCAGCCCATGCCGTGTCAAGCGTCGGTTATACCGGGCGCACCAGTCTCTCTGGTGGAGTGGGGTGTTTCAGTTGTCATGGCTCCGCCGCCGACCCCGGCACGTCCGTCGTGATTAATGGGCCAGCATCCCTGCTCCCTGGTGCCAGTGCCACCTACACCATTACCGCTACCAGAGCGGCTTCTGGCAGCGGTAAACGGGTGGGTATTGATGTGGCAGCCAGCGACGCGAACACGCTCAGCACGGTCGCGGGTGAGCCGACGACGCTGACCAATATGGAGATTGTGCATACCACATCTTCATTTCCGCTCAAGACTACATCCGCGGCAGGCTCCGCCTCCTACTCGTTCAAATACACCATGCCCGCCAATGCTGCTATTGGCTCAAGCCACACCATTGCGGGCGTTTCCGCCGTGAGTTACACCGGGGGCAGTCCTTCGACCTGGAATCTGGCTCCTGATTTCACCGTCACCACTGCTGCGCCGCCACCCGGTTCGGCAGGAACCTATTATGTGAGCGCCACAACCGGTAACGATAACAACAATGGTTCGCAGGCTGCGCCTTACAAAACTATCAAGACGGCGATGGGGGCTTCGGCAGCGGGCGCGATTATCAATGTCGCGGCTGGCACCTATAATCCTGCGCTTGGTGAAACTTTCCCGATTGCCATGAAATCGGGCGTGCAACTGATCAGCACGTCGGGGGCAGCTTCTACCATTATTGACGCCGGAGGAACCAGTCAGCGAGTATTTAATTGTGACGGTAACGCGGCCACGACCCTGATTCAAGGTTTTACCATCACGCATGGCAGTATAGTGGCAGCCTCTCCGGGTAGCCCCGCGACAGGTGGCGCTATCCTCTGCACCAACAATGACCAGACCGTCATTAGCAACAACATTCTGACCGTCAATTATGCGACAGGCGCGGATGCCACCACTTCGGGTGGCACAGGTGGCCCCGCTAATGGGGGTGCGGTCTATATCTCCGGTTCAAGCACCACCCTGGTGAACAACGTCATCAGCAATAACACGGCGACGGGGGGCGCGGGGTACACCATTCCTTTCAATAAATCTGGAGCAACCGGAGTTGGTGGTGCCGGGTATGGTGGCGGCATCTATGTTGCCAGCGGGACGCCTCTTATCATCAACAATACGTTCTATGGCAACATAGCGCAGGGGGGCAATGGTGGAGTTAATATCAATAATACGAGCGTTGGCTCCAATGGCGGCATTGCCAGTGGGGGCGCAGCGTTTTTGGCCAGTAGTTCCCTCGTCAATAATATCTTCAGTAACAACTCCGCTGTGGGAGGGTCTGGGTCTGGTAGTAACGGTGTCACGGGCAATGCCAGTGAAGGTGCGATCAATGGCGGCACAGTAGATCACAACCTGTTCTTTGGTAATACCGCCGCCAACGCCAACCCGGATGGCAACACGGGCACCAATGCCATTGTCGGCCAGAATCCGCAGTTTACGAGTCCCAGCGATTACCATATCAGCGGGGTTTCTCCAGCTAAGGGTGCAGGTGCCGCCAACAATGCACCCGGCACCGACTTTGATGGCCATGTGCGCGGCAATCCTCCGGCGTTGGGAGCTTTCGACCCGGTGGTGCCTGCCCTGACTCTTAATATCGTGCCTGGCTCGGTAGCTGAGGGCGCGACAGCGACGGGAACCGTCACGCGTAATACTTCGACCGTTAATCCGCTTGCCGTGAATATATTGAGCAGTGATCCCAGCGCCGCCACAGCGCAACCCAGCCTGATTATTCCGGCAGGTGCCGCTTTTGCGACTTTCGCCGTCAGTGCGGTCGCCGATGGTGTGGCCGATGGCACCCAGATGACGACAGTCACCGTCAGTGCGACTGGTTTCACCTCGGCTAATGCCCCGGTCACTGTGACCGATATTGATATTCCGACGCTGACCCTCTCCCTGGCGACTGCACCAGCCACGAATCCTGTGACCTTCAGCGAGAGCGCGGGTGCTACTGCCGCCACCGGCACGGTGATTCGCAACACACCGCTAAACGTGCCCCTCACGGTCAATCTTTCCAGCAGCGACCCCAGCCGGGCCACGGTGCCAACTACGGTGACGATTCCCGCAGGCTCCAATGCCGCTAACTTTGCCATCACAGCAGTCAACAACGCGGTGGCGGACGGCTCGCCAACTCTTACGTTTACGGCAAGTCAGTCAGGCTTTACGTCCGGCACAGCTACGGCAGTGGTGACTGATGACGATGCACCGGCTTTAACGGTGAGTATCAATCCAAACAGTTTCAGCGAGGGCGCGGGAGCCAATGCCGCAACAGGCACCGTGACGCGTAATACCGCTACGACCTCAGCACTCACGGTTAATCTTTCCAGCAGCAATACCGGAGAGGCCACTGTGCCTGTTACTGTTACCATTCCGGTTGGCGCAACTTCGGCAACTTTTGCCGTGGCAGCAGTGGATGATGCTTTAGTGGATGGCGATCAAACGGTCACAATCACAGCGAGTGTAACGGGCTTCACCTCTGGCACTGCCACCGTGACCGTTACCAACAATGATGGCGCGTCTTTATCGTTGAGCATTGCTCCCAACAGCTTTAGTGAAGGAGCCGGAGCCAATGCTGCAACCGGCACCGTGACGCGCAATACCGCTACAACTTTGGCGCTCACCGTAAATCTATCCAGCAATAACACGGCTAAAGCCACGGTGCCTGCGACGGTGGATATTCCCGCCGGGGCTACTTCCGTAACTTTCCCCATTAATGCCGTGGATAACGCGGTAGCGGATGGCCCGCAAACCGTTGTTATCGCGGCCAGCGCCGCTGGTTTTGGCACGGGTTCAGCAACGGCAACGGTGACCGACAACGACACGCCAACCTTGGGACTGAGCCTCAGCCCCACCATTTTCAGCGAGGCAGCCGGGGCCAAAGCTACGATGGGTACTGTGACTCGCAACACGCCAACGACCAGTGCTCTCGTCGTCACTCTGTCCAGCGGCAACACTACCAAAGGCACCGTGCCAGCGACAGTTACTATTCCGGTCGGCGCAACTTCGGCCACTTTCCCCATTGCGGCGGTAGATAACGCCATCGCCGATGGGCCACAAAGTGTCGTGTTCACTGCCAGTGCCCCGGGTTTCACCCCTGGGACGGCCAGCGCGACGGTGCTGGATAATGAAGTCGCTCAGTTGTCGCTAACGGTGACGCCAGGCACTTTCAGTGAAGGGGCGGGGAGTCATGCGGCCACTGGCACCATTACGCGTAACACGCCGTTGACCTCACCCCTGGTGGTGCATTTAAGCAGTAGCGATACGACAGAAGCTACGGTGCCAGCCACCGTGACTATTCCCACAGGTCAGGCTTCGGCTTCTTTCCTGGTAGCCGCCGTTAATGACACTTTAGTGGATGGCTCCCAGGTGGTTGCTTTAAATGCGACGGCGACTGGCTTCGTACCCGGCACCACCTCCCTGACAGTCACCGACAATGAGCCAAATACTCTCAACCTCAGTGTTACACCCACCAGCTTCAGCGAAACGGCGGGGAACTCCGCCTCCTTTGGCACTGTGACCCGCACCGGGGCTAAGACTGCTCCCTTAGTGGTAACTCTGGCGAGCAATAACGCATCGGCTAAGGTGCCCCCAACCATTACCATTCCGGCAGGGGCCACCTTTGCTATCTTCCCCATTGGCGCGGTAGACAACACCACTGCCGAAGGCACCCGCAACGCCATTATCAGTGCCACTGCTCCTGGCCTGCCCACTGCCAAGGCCGGGGTGACGATCACCGACAATGAATTGCCCGCCTTAACCTTGAGTGTTAGCCCCACAACTTTTAGCGAGGGTGCTGGAGCCGGGGTAGTGCATGGCACCGTGACGCGCAATACCCCCCCGACAGCCAGCTTAGTCGTCACCCTCAAGAGTAGCGATACGACATCCGCCACGGTGCCTGCTTCAATAACGATTCCGGCGGGGGCAACTGCGGTCACCTTTAACATCACCCCGGTGAATAACGCGGTTGTTAATGGCCCGCGCACTGTGACATTTATGGCCAGTGCCACTGGTCATGCTCCCGCTACAACTTCGGCTACGGTGACGGATGACGAAGGGCCAACGTTATCGGTCAAGGTCAATCCTGCCGTCTTTAGCGAAGCGGGTGGGGCAGTGGCCTCCAAAGGCACCGTCACCCGCACCGGCTCAACAGCAACCGCTTTAACCGTGGCCTTAGCCAGCGATAACATCAAAAAAGTGAAGGTGCCAGTTAGCGTGACGATTCCTGCCGGAGCCGCCTCTGCCACGTTTAATATTGGGGCGGTGAACAACACCCTGGTGGATGGGCCGCAAGCAGTGACAATTACCGCCAGTGCATCCGGTTACAACACCGGAGCGGCAGCCGTTACGGTAAACGATGACGATGGCAAACTGACTTTAACTGTGACGCCGAACACGTTTAGCGAAGGTGCTGGCGCAAAAGCCGCAGTGGGCACTGTCACACGCAACACGCCTGCAACGGATAGTTTGACTGTATCACTCAAGAGCAGCGATGTAACCGAAGCCAAGGTGCCCGCTACCGTCATCATTCCTGCGGGGTCAACTTCCGTCACTTTCCCTATTGCGGCTGTAGATGACACCCTGGTGGATGGTTCGCAAAGCGTAACACTGACTGCCAGCACTGCTGGATTGACTGTGGGCACGGCTAAGATCACCGTAACCGATAACGACCATGCTACCCCGCCAGCCCATGCCGTCATAGCGCCATCTACGGTAGCTCTATCAACATCGGCAGCGCGTGTGACAACTGATAGTGTGCAGTTGAAATTCACCGCCGCACTGGATGCCGAGTCTGCCAGTGATCCGGCGCACTATGGGGTGAAAGTCAATGGGCAGGCCATAACAGTGGAAAGTGCAGCTTATAACGCGACTAACCATAGCGTAATCCTCAGCTTGCCCGAAGGCACCCTGCAATCTGGTAATAGGGTCGTAGTTGAGTGGCTGGATGTTGCAGATAGTAGTGGCAAGCTTATGACAGGGCAGACAGGAGTGTTATCTGCTCAATGAGGCAGTAAATGCCACAAGAAAATAGCGACTGTGTTCTAACACAGTCGCTATTTTCTTGTGGCGGGCCAGTTCGACTTTATGGGTCAGGAATAGGTGAGGGGTTATCGCTAACTCTTCCCGGAGCATTTTTACTTTTTAGCATAATCACTGCTATTCCAGTAGTGGCGGCAACAACCAGTAAGGCCAGCGTAAAAAGATCGCATCCTATCCTAACATCCATCACGCCCCAGCTAATCAATGGCTTGAAATTTGGCAGCGATAAAGCATATGACTTGTTAATCCACGGATAAAGAAAGGCTAACAGTATGGCCGCTAGGGAACCTATACCCAAGGCTAAGCTTTGCCTAAAAATTAAACTTTGCCACAAGTGGTTGGGGCAGAAACTTGCCTCCGACACAATATGTGGTGGTTCACTATCAATTTTTAGGCAAAGCCCCAAGGCTAGTTTTTGCTTGCTATTCATAAGTCCACCTCATTTGATGGCACTTGCTATTCGGTTCAGCATAACTTTACAACGTGAAGAAATTACAGGACTATCGGATTGAAACTCAGCGTTTAGTTTAAGCACTATAAACAACGCCAGCCGATGTCGCGGCGATACTGGACACCTTCAAAGTGGATGCGCTCAACGGCTGCATAGCAGTGTTGGCGGGCTTGCAAGAAGTTATCTCCTAAAGCGGTGACACAAAGCACGCGCCCGCCGCTGCTAACGATGTCGCCATCGCGTTGTATAGTACCAGCGTGGAAGACAACGGCCCCGGTGTTGGCGGCATCTTTCAGACCAGTGATGACCTGGCCTTTCTGGTAATTAGGCGCGGGATAGCCACGCGAAGCCATAACGACGCCAACGGCGGCTTGCTCTGTCCATTCGCAGGTTACATTCTTTAAATCGCCTTCGGTATTAGCACAGGCCCAGAGCAGGGGCAAGAGGTCGCTCTTGAGGCGGGGTAGAATCACTTCAGTTTCAGGATCACCAAAGCGGCAGTTAAATTCCAGAACTTTGGGGCCAGTGGAGGTGAGCATCAGCCCGGCATAGAGTGCTCCCCGGTATTCGATGCCTTCGGCGCGTAATGCCTGGATAGTTGGCTCAAGAATCGTGGTGACGGTTTGCTCATAAAGCTCTTGCGTAAAAGCAGGCACGGGTGAATAGCAGCCCATGCCGCCCGTGTTAGCTCCCGTATCGCCTTCGCCAATGCGCTTGTGGTCTTGCGCAGGCACTAAGGGTAATACATATTCGCCATCGGTGAGAGCAATGAGCGAGACTTCATCCCCCACCAGGCACTCTTCCACCACAATCTGGCGACTGGCTGCGTCCTGGTAAGTTAAATCAATATTGGTTAATTCATCCACTGCGGCCAGCGCCTCGTGCCTTGAGGTGGCTACCACGACGCCCTTACCCGCTGCCAGGCCATTGGCTTTAACCACTACGGGCATATCGCTGTCACGGTCGGAGAGGTAAGCTTTGGCGGCTTCTGCTGTGTCAAATGCCTCAAAGTCAGCGGTGGGGATATTATATTTGCGTAGTAGCTCTTTGCAGAAAGTTTTCGAGGCTTCAATCTGTGCGCCGCGCTGGTCAGGACCGAAATAGGCAAACCGCTCGGCGTTTAACTGGTCGCCCAACCCTGCTGCCAGGGGTACTTCCGGGCCAATGACTACAAAGTCCGCGTCAATCGAACGCGCCACCTCTAGAGGATCGCCGCTCAGACATTCCGCGATCTGGGCTATGCCTGCATTGCCCGGCGTGCAGTAAAGCTTTGTCACTTCCGGGCTTTGAGCCAACTTCCAACAGAGCGCGTGCTCGCGCCCGCCACTGCCGACAACTAATACTTTCATAAAGGGAAATGCTGCGCAATGAAGATTGAGGCTAGAAGATAGAGAATCGAAGATAGCTTGGATGCCATTGCGATCCTCTATCCTCGATCTTCTATCCTCGTAAGGCTATTCGTAATCGTCGCGTGGGTCGCGCACTAAATTCGTGAAGCGTGCAAAATCGGGCTGGAAGCCTAAGCGAATTGTTCCCACCGGGCCGTTGCGTTGCTTGCCAATGATAACTTCAGCGATACCTTCATCGGGATCAGGCTCATTGGAGGCGGAAGTGGGAGCTTCGCCCTTTTTAAAAATCTTATTTTTGTAGTAACTGGGCCGGTAAATGAACGCGACAACATCCGCTTCCGCTTCAATAGACCCCGATTCTCTTAAATCGCTCAAGATGGGGCGCTTATCCTCGCGTTGTTCCACGGCACGCGATAGCTGGGAGAGAGCGATGAGCGGTGCCTTCATCTCGCGGGCCATTGATTTAAAGGCGCGGGCAATTTCGCTGATTTCATTAACGCGATTCTCGGTCTTATTCGACGAATGGGCAAGCTGCAAATAGTCCACGACGATTAAGCCAAGCTGTCCATGCTCGGCAGCCAGCCGACGGGCCTTGGCGCGCATTTCAAAGGTGGAAGCGCCCGGCGAGTCATCAATGAAAATCTGCGCTTGATAGAGGTTGTTGACCGCATTGGTGACGCGATGCCAGTCGGAATCCTGCAAAAAGCCACGCCGCAAGTCGCGCGAGTTAATCATCGCTTCACTGCAAATCAAACGCTGCACCAACTGCTCTTTGGACATTTCCAGGGAGAAAATAGCCACCGGCATCTTCTCGTGTAAAGCCACATGATGCGCGATGTTGAGACATAACGCCGTGTTATGCACGCAAACATCTTGAGCAATGAAATTGGAGCCATCTGGCACGGTTAGATCGTAAACCTGATGCTCTCCAATGGCTTCAATTGAGACTATGGCATCCCAGTAAAGGTCGGGGCTGGCGATTTTTAATAAATGAGCATCTTGCAGTACTTCCGCGTAACGCGCCAGGCGATGACGGGGCAGACTGCGATTGGTGTGTGAGTTATAGCCTCCATGCTTACCTGATGCAGTAGTCTCGCCAGCACGCCGTGCGACTTCAATTAAGCTCGGCCCTTGACGCTTGGCAGAGGCGCGCACTAAGTCCCAAACCTCGCGGGGTGGGTGCCCGTTATTGGAAACTCGCTTTGGCAAGGTTCTCCCCGTAAAAGCATCGCCCATAAAACGGGCGGCTTTTTCGCCCACCCAACCAATTTCTGCCTGATAGCGCAAGACAGCGCCGGGGTCGGTGATCTCGACTCGCCAGCAACGCTCTTTTTTACGCCATAACTTAGCGGTAATGCCAAAACGAGTTAAGGCGTGATGAACATCCTTGGCCAGATTTTCGGAGGCAACGGAGAATTCAATACGCGGGTAATCGCCTAATTTATAGATTGTGCCATCGCAACTAAACAAGACGCGCAGGAACTCCGCCAGATAGCGGCGGCTCCAACACCAGACGATGCCGGGGAATGCTTTCTCCGCCGCATATTTACCCATTAAACCAAACTCGCGCAGCCAGGCCGTCAGGCGGTTCGGCTCCATGCCTTTGCCTCGCTCCGGGCGCACCACTTTGTAATCTATGGGGCTACAGCTATCTTGCTTAACAATTAACTCAGGGAATTGACGATTAATTGCTTCATGGAAGTCAGCAACCAACACTGGATCAGCATTCGTAAATTTTGGACACGGGCCAGTGAGTCCGCCTTCTGCGATAAAGTAGGCCAGCAAACGAACGTGATCTGGGGTTAATGATTCATCGGTGCCAAAAACGGGCACGGCCCTAGGCACGGCGATGTTATGGCCCACCTGCAAGTCATGCAAGGGCGTCCAGCCATTGACCGTCAGGAAGGGATGGTGCCCTGTCACATCCACCGTGCGGCCACTACGCGTCGTGACGCGGTAAACAGGTTTTACCCCGCTATCAATCCAATTCGAGATAGCAGTAGCGCGAACTTCCCCCATATCCGAAACGCCATAAACGGTGGGCATTCTGCGTTGGATGCACTCTCCAATAGTGATGCGTTCGCCAGTTTGGGGGTCATCAATGAGAGTCCAATGCGCCAGACATTTCCCCATCGAAGGTCTAGCCGCCACGATTATTAAATCAGTGGGTTGCAGACCCGAAGTAATGTCGTCTAAATCTACAAAGCCGGTGGGGGTGCCAGTCGCCTCGCCTTTACGTTGGAACTGTCGTTCAATCTGGTCGTAAGCCGTCATTAAGAGCGGCTTGATGTGGGAGAAGCCTTCGCGCAGACGCTTGGAGCCGATCTCGAAGATTTTCTTTTCGGATTGGTCTACAAGCTGGTTAACGTCATCCACTTCACCGTAGACAAGGCTTGAGATTTGATCCGAGGCGCTTAGCAACTGGCGCAGGACGCTTTTCTCAACGACGACTCTGGCATAGCTTTCGACATTGGCGGCGGAGGGGCAGGCTTCAATAAGGGCTGTCAGGTAAGCCGCGCCGCCGACTTCGTCTAACTGGTTCTTTCGGCGCAGTCCCTCCACCACGGTAATTAAGTCAACCGGCTCACCTTTGTCGAAAAGGGTCAGGATGGCTTTGAAAATCTTGCGGTGTAACTCGCGGTAGAAATCGTCTTCGGTGAGCAACTCAACCGCGCGGGCGATGGCGTCGCGCTCCATAAGCATCGCGCCAAGAGTGGATTGCTCCGCTTCAAGCGATTGGGGCGTAATGCGCTCAACGGAAACCGGGCGATTATTGGCATCGCGCTGCGGAAAAGGGATCACCGATGCGTTATTCATGGCACATACCTCCCGCTGTCAAGGGGGGGCAGGCAAGGTGCGAGGAGCAATCAAAAGTTTGCGTCCATGCGAGCGGGCGCGACTTCAACTGAAGATGAAATGCTTTAATCATTGCTGCTTCACCCCTTATTGTCAACCGGAGAGTTGACAATGCCGAGCTGCTTGAGACTACAACGTAATACTGCTAACCCCAATTATAATGCGACTGGCCCCTTTTCCACAAGGGAAAATAAGATTGCCCTCCCCAACTTCTTCGTGGGAGGGCAATTCGTTTGCTGGCTAATTGCCCTCGTTTAGCTGGGATGCCCTTCCGCTACAGCGGTATCGGTGGTGGCATCCACGTTAGTAGCGGCGCCATCGCCGCTGCTACCATCTGCGCCACCCGCAGGTGCCGTGCCTGCCGGGACATCGCCGACTTGCACCATCAGTTGCACTTTTACATCACGGTGCAGGGTCACTGGCACGGGATAAACACCTGTGGAGCGAATTGGTTCGCTCAACTGAATCTGCTTCCGATCAAGTTCGATGCCCAACGACTCTTTCAATTGGTTAGCAATATCGGCGGTGCCAATCGAGCCATAGAGCCGTCCGGCGGAGCCGGTGCGGGCTGGAATCACGAGCGTCTGACCCTGTAAGCGACTGGCGGTCTCTTCGGCACCGCCGCGCAACTTAGCCTGGCGGCGTTCCTGCACGCGCTTCATATTGTCCAGATTGGCCATTGCGCTTTTGGTAGCGGGCATCGCCAACGAGCGGGGCATCAAATAGTTGCGGGCATAACCGTCCGCGACCTCGACAACCTCATGCGAGCCGCCCAAATTTTCTACATCTTCCGTTAAAATAACCTTCATTACCTTTGGTGTCCTTTGTCCTTAGTCCTGTGTCATTGGTTCGGGCTGCCGCAAAAGACAATGGACCAATGATAAGGGACATTTTCACTAGGGGGTCAGTCTAACACCAATCGAGTTAGTATGCACGCCCCCGATGTGTTCTCGTCCGGCCAGAATCTCGACGCGCGGCGTCACCTGGAAGCCCAGGTAGGCATTCGCTGAGCCATGATTGGGATCCCACAGATTGCCTTCCAGGGAAAACTTGCCGAAGTGATAATCGGCCCCTACACCCAACTTCGAGCGATAGATGCCATAGCGTACAGCACCATTTTTGCCTGAGAAAGAACCAGTTTGGGCGGTCAAGTCGTTACCCTCGCCAATGTTAGCCAACCCCAGCCGGAAGGGGCCGCCAAATAGCTCAGCGTTGAAGTTTACATCGCCAAAGTCGCGGTCACGCCCATTGCCGCCCAAGTTGACGCCATTGCGGGCACCAGTGAAATGACGATAGGTGAAATCGAAGCCGCCGGGGGCAAAGCCTTGCTGTTGCGCTTTGGAGCCGCCACCTTGCCCTGTCGAATTGCGCTTTTTGCGTCCACCTAAGAGCGAGTTGAGCCGCTCCGCTGTCGAACGGGTTGCGGTTAATGTGCCTTGCGCTTCGGTTAGCGTGCTATTGAGCAGGGCTGGCACGTTCTTGATATTGTCCTGGAATTTGGGGTCGCCAAAGACATTTTTCAATCCGGCGGTGGTATCGCGCAGGTTTTCGGTCATGCTTTGCAAGGTGCTGGCGGTGGTGTTGAGCGTGGTGAGAATGCCTTTTAACTGGCCCTGCGTCGCTGGGTCGGCCACCACTGTGCGGATAGAGTTAGCCGTAGCCAGTAGGGTCGCTGTGGTTTCCTGCAAATTGCTGACAGTCGCTTTTAAATTGGCCTGCGTCGTCGGGTCGGCGCCAATCGCCTTCAGACCGGAAGTTCCAGCTTCCATGTTTTCTGCCGCGCGGCGCAGTGCGTTGAGGGTCAGTTGAGCGTTTTCTGCGAGATGCCCGTTACGCACAACAATATTCAGGCTTTGGGTTAAGCCCGCGGCATTACGCGAAGCCTGGTTGAGATTGGTCAGCAGGGCGCTCAATTTAGCCTGATTTTGATTCAGCACCCCATTCGCATTGCGCGTCAGCAGGTTGAGATTGTGGGCGGCGATATTGGCTTCTCCGGCAGCAAGCGCGGCGTTGGAAAGCGTTTGGTTAAAGGCACGCTGTGAGTGCGGATCTCCAAACGAAAATTTAATGCCCTGCGGCCCAAACCCCTGGCCCACTTGTCGGGTTAAGCGGTCTACCCCCGCCAGGGCCTGGGTCAGGCTACGCTGATTTTGAGTGGAGAGAACTCCGGTATTCACAATCTGAATGGTCTTATTAAAACCCTTGAGCGTTTTGTTGAATTCGTCTAACGTGCTGCTGAGCTTGGGTACGAGATTGCTGGCCTGATCCGTAATCGCGGTAATCCCTGCTGCCGCCTTACCAGGAATAACCTGGGAAGGATCATTGGCAGTATAAGTGGTTGCACTTGGATCATAAGCTCCCCGAATGTCTACATAGTTTTCTCCTATGAGGCTAGTTGCCAGCACTGAATAGGTATAATTGCGCATCAACTTGAAGCGCGGGTCGCGCCGAATCGCCAGCGTTAAGAGCGGCTTCTGGGTATTAGGATCGAGGGTGACATCATGCACCTGCCCGATTTTAACGCCTTGTAAGCGCACGTCATTACCTGCGGCGATATTAGCAGCGCCATTTAACCGCAAATAATAGAGGTTAGCCCCCAGGCCAATGCCTCGTAAATAGAAATATCCTGCAATCATCAGTGCCAGGGCTAAAATAACCACCACGCCCACGCGCACTTCGTTACCTGCTCGCATGTTTTAGCTCCTTCTGAGCTTGTCCATTGGCATTCGTTAATTGTGCTTAGGGTAGCCCCACCAATGACAATGAACCAATAACTACATAACCGTGATTGGGCCTACAGCGCGGCCCTCTAAAAATTGCTGGACAATCGGTGAATCTGATTTTTGCACTTCTTCCGGTGTGCCATTAGCGACAATCTGGGCGTTGTGCAGCATCAGAATGCGGTCGGCAATGCGCAGAATGGAAGGCAAGTGATGCGACACCACCACGTTGGTTGTACCAGCGCGATCCCGTAGGTTGACAATCAGATCATCAATGACACGCGCCATTACCGGATCAAGGCCACTCGTCGGCTCATCATAAAGGACAATCTTGGGCTGGGTGGCCAGGGCACGGGCCATTGCCACTCGTTTGCGCATTCCGCCCGAAATTTCGGAGGGAAACTTATCCTTAATGTCGGGCAGACCCACCTCGCGCAGCCGTTGTGTGACGACTTCGGCGATTTCTGCTTGGGGACGGCGTTGCTGTTCCAGACCAAAGCCGACGTTTTGCGCTATCGTCAACGAGTCGAAGAGCGCACCATACTGGAACACAAAGCCCATGCGCCGCCGCACTTCATTCAACTCGCGTTCCTTCATAGTCACGATGTCTTGGCCGTCTATCAAGATTTGGCCGCTATCCGGCTTCAAGAGTCCTTCCATCAGGCGCAGTAAGGTCGTTTTACCGGTGCCTGAAACGCCCATAATGCAGGTGATGCTGCGTTCTGGCACCGTAAAAGAGACCCTATCCAATATGCTGCGCCGAGTATTGGCAGAGTCTGGTGCCTTAGCTGCCTGTCGTTGGGTGAAACGGCGGTCTCGCCCGCGCCCTCCTGAGCCAACAGGTTGGCCGTTAACACTATCATCCTGGGGCAATGGCGCTTCAATTGGTAACTGTTCCGGTTCCGGCTCCACCGCCTGCACATTTTGGGCTTCGCCCGGCACAGTATAGGTGACCTGGCGAAACTCAATCGTAGCAGACATAGTGAAATTCAAATCCGGTGGTGCCAACTTCCAACTTTCCTGGGGCCATGCTGAGACCAATACCACCCCATTCATTTTAACGAGGGCGGGACATAGTTCATAGTGCCTGGCATCAAAATCGGCATCCAGCAGAGGCGTTAAGTGAGAGGTGCCTAGTTGAAGTGCTTAGCTATAGAGTGCGGTAATGTCTTGTAGCACAACTGACAGGAGATAATCGAAAACGTAGACTCCAATGACGCTGAACACGACGGTGGAGGTGGTGGCGCGACCGACGCCCTGTGCGCCTCCCTTGGTCGTTAGTCCCTGGTGACATCCGACCAGGGCAATAATGAGCGCGAAGGGAATCGTTTTAAGCAAGCCGCTCATCTGGTCACTAACTGTTACCATCTCCTGAAAAGAGCGCCAGAACACCGCCGGGGCCACGCCTGCGGGTGCGCTCGCCAGATAGCCGCCTATCAACCCCGCACCATTGGCTAAAACGGTAATCAGTGGCAGCATCAGCAAGGTGCCTAAGACGCGTGGCACCACCAGGTATTGAGTCGGGCTGGTAGCCAAAGCCTGAAGGGCGTCCACTTGTTCGGTGACGACCATCGAGCCTAATTCGGCGGTCATGGCGGAACCGGCACGGGCCGCAATCACAATGGCGGTAATGACCGGGGCGATTTCAAGGGCCAGACTTTTGCCCACCAGCCCCCCCACAAAACCCGGCTGCCCCAGCTTAACCAGTTGAGCGGAAACGTATAGAGCTGCCACTGCCCCGGAGAAGCCGACGGTAATTAAGGCGACTAAGAGCGAACCAACGCCAACTTCGGCCATCTGGCGCATAGTGTGGCGATAAGAAATCGCACCGCGCACAATATAAGTAAAGCTGTCCCATAAAAGCTGGGCGATGCCACCAAAGAAGGCAAAGAACTCGATGGCGGTCAGGGCGAGAGGCGGACGACGCGTTGTCACGCGTTAATTATTACGCTGGAATCCAGCATAAGTCAATTCACAACTACCGAAAAACTGGTATAAGAGAAAGCATGGAAATTGACGCCCAGCACCAGGAAGTTACCATTCGTCCTTATCAGACGGGGGATGAAGCCCAAGTTATCGCCCTGTGGCAACGGTGTGACTTAGTGGTGCCGGGGAATGATCCCCAAAGGGACATCCAACTCAAGCTGCAAGTGCAGCCAGAGCTTTTTCTGATCGGGGTGATGGGGGAGCGCATCGTGGCAACTCTTATGGTGGGCTATGATGGGCATCGTGGCTGGTTGAACTATTTAGCCGTCGCGCCCGATTGCCAGCGCCAGGGCATTGGACGCCGTATGGTCGAAACTGCTGAACAGACCTTAAAGCAATTAGGTTGTCCCAAGATGAACCTGCAAGTGCGCGCTAATAACACCACCGTCATCGCTTTTTACCAACGCTTGGGTTTTGAAGTCGAGGAGCGGGTTAGTATGGGCAAGCGACTTTGAATTGATTTCAACACAGGGAACGAGGATAGAGAATAGAAGATCGAAGATAGCCAGCAATCACTTGTATGGCGATCCTCTATTCTCTATCCTCGTTCCTCTTTTGTGTTGAAAATAGAAAAGAAGGGTGAGGACACTACCGGGACACCACCCTGAGACTTTTATCAGTGAATGGCAAATGCACTCGTGCTCCATCCTGATTTGCTGAAGCGTGCAGGGCGAGGCCGATTTCCAAAGCGGCGCGGCCATCTTCGCCACTGCTGCGCGGTGGACGATTTTGCTGGATAGCCGCCACTAATTCTGCGACAGCGGCTTGCATCGGCGGCTGATGGCGTTGCGGAGCATGGTAACGGCGACGCACCCCGCGTTTGGGCGAGTAGGAAAACCAGGGGCGGCCAGGACGCTGATCCTGCAATTCGTAGTTGATGAGTTCGCAACCCTCATCCCACTGGTCAATGACAATCTGGCCTTCGGTGCCGCTGAACGTAAAGCTAAACGGTTGCACCGAGGCAAAATCTACATAAGCCGCCACGCCGTTCTGCATCTTAACCAGCCCTCGCCCGTCCGGGTCAGCAGCATCGTCGGTAGCGACAAGCTCACCTTGCGCCCAGGCCGCTTCGCCAAAGAAATCGCGCAGTACATCAAAAGTATGGCTGCCGTTGTGCATCAGCTTGCCATAACCCAGGCATTGGGCCAGTTTGACTTCGCCAATGGCACCCTCGTTAATGAGTTCTTGCGCAATAGTAAAGACAGGATGGAAGCGGCGCGGATGGTTAATTAAGAGTTTTGTGTTGTGTTGGTGGCAAGCCTCGATCATCGCATCGCACTCTTGCAGTGAAGTAGCGATGGCCTTCTCGCAGAGCACGCCCTTGACTCCGGCTTGGGCGGCAGCAATCGTATATTCAGCGTGCAAGTGGGCATGAGTGGCGATACTCACGATGTCCAATGGCTCATGCTTGAGCATCTCATGAGCTTCCTGGTAGGTTTTGACCTCACCATAGCGGGTCTGAAACTCCTGAAGGGTGTCGTTACCAGGATTAGCGATAGCCACCACTTGAGTTTCTGGTAGGGTGGCATAAGCGGCAGCGTGCGAGCAGGGTAACTCATCATAGTTGAGCAGCCAGCGTGTCTCGTCATCAATAGTGAAAGCTTTGCGTCCAACTCCAATAAGGCCAACTCTCAGAGATGCTGATTTTTCGTCATTCAATATTTTATTCATGCTGCCGTAGGTTTTAATGGATTCTGCTATTGTTGCCAAGTACAACACTTAACGATATAGCCAGTGGCCTCACCCGTTATTGGTGGAGATCACTGGCTGTATGGAGTCAGGCACAACGTTTTTGTTTAGCTACATAGAAGCTGAATTACGGATACTTGGCTTGTAAGCGTGCCATTGAAGCGGCCACGCCAGCCGAAGGTGCGTCGCAGTTGGGATTTCCTGCATCGGCTGAGGCAGTCCAGTTGCCACCGGTGCAGAAAGGCAGACCACTGCCAGCCGTGTCGGTAAAAGCCCCCCACTGGTTGAATGGCGTGATGGTGGCGACGGGACGCATGGACTTAACATGACCGTCACCATAAAGACAGTTCCAGGTGCCTAAATGTCCTGACCAGGCTCTAACATTAAATAAATCATTGCCATCCCAGTCCGCAGCGCCCATAGTCGCCTGACAACAGGCTTGCAACTCGCTTACCATAATCTTACTGGCCGGTGCGTTAATGGACGCTTCCGATTGTCCGCTGTCTCCGTTGAAGCCAAAGTAGTGGATGCTGCCACCATAGGAAATATTAATCGCTGGATAATTTAGAGCAGGCAGAGCGGCCTCGCGGATTTTATTGTGGTTTGGGTTGGAGGGGCAGCTAAACAACTGCGCACTTTTCACGTAAGGTTGAATGCGTTGCGACCAGGTGCCAGCAGCACCACCGGTATCCGCAGGGTTGCCAGGGCCAGCCGGAGGGGGCAGTGTGCTGTCGCTGTCCTGAGAATACTGCATAATGCCAAGACCGATCTGTTTAAGATTGGAGGCGCAGCTTGAGCGCCGGGCATTCTCGCGGGCTTTGGCAAAGACGGGGAATAGAATCGCCGCCAGAATTGCAATAATAGCAATAACGACCAAAAGTTCAATCAAGGTAAAGCCGCGCCTTACACGGCGCGGTACCGAATTAGGATGCTGCGTCAACATAAAATCTCCTGGACTTGTCAAATGTACTGTTATTATACCCAACCTAAACCAGAAACTTCAGCCTGCCTCGACAGTCTTTAGGATTCCCCACCTGTTCATGATGGCCGTAGCTACCTTAATTTGGCATTGCTTGGACCAAAATCTCTAATTCAGGGCGAAAGGCTGCAAAACTGTGCTGCCATTTGATGAGGCCAGTTATTAGTGTCACTGTTAAACTTGCACTTTAGACCACACTTTTCGATTTCTAATAATGCCAAACCATGCGGGAAAGCCATTTATCGCCGTCATGCGCAAGCTGGTGGCCATACTGATTGTAACCAGCGGTTGTAATCTGCTAAGCGGGTGCAGTCTACAAAAAGGTTCGGATGCCGACCTGCCCACCATTCTGCCAACGCCCAGCCCACGCCCCACAGTAGCTTCTCCAGTGCAGTTTTCGGACATCACCAAGGTTGCTGGCATTCATTTCCGCCATAACAATGGAGCCTTCGGACTCAAGCTATACCCTGAAACAATGGGCAGCGGGGTAGCCTTTATAGATTATGACCATGATGGCTACCAAGACATATTCTTCGTCAATGGCCGCGATTGGACACCTGCTGAACTACGGGGTTATTATAATGGCCCCAATCATATTTTTAATAAGAAATTCGGCTTTGCGGCACCGCCGCCTAAACCTTATCATCGCACTACAGGCGCTCTGTACCACAATAATGGCAATGGCACCTTCACCGACGTGACCAAGGGGAGCGGGTTAGACATCGAAATGATGGGCACTGGAGTCGCTGTGGGCGACTATGACAATGATGGTCGGCCTGATCTTTATGTGACCAGTTATGGACACAATTATCTCTTTCACAATGAGGGCAATGGCAAGTTTCACGAAGTAGCGAGAGCTGCCGGGGTGCAGGATGGCGGATTCGGCACCAGTGCGGCGTGGGTAGATTATGACCGTGATGGCAAGCTTGATCTTTTTGTTGGGCGCTACATTGATTGGCAGCCAGCGTTCGATATTTGGAACTTTGGTTCCCAAAATCGCATCCACGGCGGGTATTTAAAAACTTACTCTGGCCCGACGTTTTATGATGGTCAGGCCAGCCATCTCTACCATAATCTGGGGCAAGGGAGGTTTGTGGACGTGTCCGCCCAGGCAGGTGTCTTACCTCCTCAACCGGTTAAGGCGGCTCCAGAGCAAACCGCCGCCATTCAAGCCACTCCTGTTCCGGGCGCTCATTTGGCAGAGGCTTCTACAAGGATGAATGAGGCGATGCTTGTTAAGGGGAATCCGCGGAAGCAACGCGGCAAAGCGATGGGGGTGGCTATCTGTGACGTTAATGATGACGGCTGGCCCGACCTCTTAGTCGCCAACGATCAAGTGCCGAACTGCCTCTTTCGCAACAATAAAAACGGTACTTTTACTGAAATTGGTGTTCAGTCAGGAGTCGCCTATGGCTCCGGCGGGCAAGTCAGGGCTGGCATGGGCATAGATACAGGCGACCTGGATCACTCCGGCTTTGATAGCGTGGTAGTTGGCAACTTTAGCTATGAGAACATTGGCCTTTACCATGATGATGGCACACACGTTTTTTCAGAAATCGGCGGATTGTCCGAAGTCGCCCGGCCCAGTCGCTTCTTTGTAACTTTTGGTTGTCTTTTTCTGGATGTTGATAATGATGGCTGGCTTGATATTTTAGCGGCCAACGGCCATGCTCAGGATTTAATCCATAATTTGTATCCTGCACTTTCCTATGCTGAGCGGCCTCTGCTTTATCTCAATCGCCGTCAAAAACGCCCTGTCAAGTTCGATGAAGTAGGCTTGCAAAGCGGCGCAGCCATAGCTCGCCCAGTCGTGGGGCGCGGCCTGGCCTATGCTGATATAGACTTAGACGGCGATCTGGATGTCGTTATCACCACGGTTGGCGGCACGCCGATGTTACTACGCAATGACCGTAAACCCTCAGCGCCGCATAACAACGCACTACGCCTCACCCTGGAAGGCACGCGCAGTAACCGCAGTGCCATCGGTGCCGAAGTTAAAGCGACAATTAAAATGCCGGGGGTATCCGATGGGGTGACGCTGCGGCGCATGGTTAAGAGCGGTTCTTCTTATCTCTCCCAGAGCGAGTTGCCGCTAACCTTTGGGTTAGGGCAGGCGAAACGAGTTGAAATCCTTACTATCGCCTGGCCTTCTGGTCAGCGCACGGAACTGCATGACTTATCAGCCAATCAAATGCTGACGATACGCGAAGGGCAGGGGATTGTGCAGCAGCAGAGTTTTAGACGTTGACTCTGTGCCTATGTTATCTCACCACTCGTCGCCGTTTGCTCCTCCGGTGCAGCATCAAAAGTAAGGTGATACTCCATCCATTGTTTGCTCAAAACTAAGCCACCTGGTGCGGGTGCCATAGTGCCTTTTGGCGTGATAGTAATGTGGGCACTGGCAAGGCCAGGCCGCCCCCTCTCATTCCACTGGTTTGTGGTCTCTTGCAGCCGCAGCAGGGTCGAGTCATCACCATACAGCCGTAGCGTGGGAGCTATCTTGCCGCCACCCCAGCGGGCATTGAGGAAGATCACGCTTTTGCCAGGATGAACGAGGGCAAAACCGTCTGATGGGCCATCGGGGATCGTCATCTGGAGATGCACCAGGGGTTCGCCAGTAAGCGCCAGGTAATCTATCAAGCGAAAATTACCTTCATCGCGCAGAGCGAGCACACAAAGTTCGCGGGCTGGCGTGTGCAGCAACTCGCGCAGAGCCGCCGCATCTACGCCAATGGCATTATCAAATTCCATATAGATGCCATCTTCTGCAATCTGGGAGCGTGCCCCGGCATATTCACCACGCAGGGGCATAAAGCCGCCAGCGCGAAAGCTTTGACTGACTAACTTCCCATTTTCCTTCCGAAACACGCCACAAAACTGAAGCGTATTGAACCACAGGGGAGCCAGAAAGCGACCGTCCTCGCGCAGTTGCTCCAGCCAGTGGGGGGTGATGTCCCATATACCGGCGGTGGCGATAATAGCATCGTAAGGCGCAGCAAGTGCATAGCCAAACCCACCATCGGCATGAATGACCTCCACATTACCGACGCCCGCTTGTGTTAGGTTCTCACGGGCAAAGGCTACGGTATCTTCGTCAATGTCTATGGTGGTGACGTGACCACCGGTGCCGACTAAATGCGCCATCAGAGCCGCATTCCAACCAGTGCCCGCGCCAATTTCTAAGACTCGCTCCCCCGGTTGCAGGCCAAGTTGCTCCAACATGATCGTGACAATCGAAGGCTGTGAAGAAGAACTGCGGGCCTCGCCCTCTTGCTTGGTGAGGATAGGGTCATCTTTGTAAATTTCATGCAGGGTATGCTTGGGCAAAAACAAGTGGCGCGGCACGGCTCGCAGAGTCGCTTCAACCCACGATTGCGTGATGCTGCCCTTGCGCACTATTTCATCCACGAGGGCATTGCGCAAATGCCAGTCAGGAGCGTGCTGTGTCAGTTCCAGTCGGTTGCCGTCGGGGTCAAGGGCGAAGAGATACCAACTGCCATCATGGGGCCGTTGCCGCGCCTCCTGTAACACTGTGCCCCCCGCTGCGATAATGGCCTGCCCCGCCGTTTGAATATCCTCCACCTCCATCGCCAGATGATAGTCGGACTCATCTTCGCAGCGGGTAATTGGCTTCTCTGTGGCGATTAGATGCAATTCATTGCGCCCCAGTCGAAACCAGCGCACCCGCGCATTAGCACCGGGAATAGGCTCTAAACCAAGTGTGGTATAGAACTGTGCCGCCTGCTCCAAATCAGAGACGTTGATTGAGACGTGATGGAGACCGAGGAATTTCACTATTGGAAATTTTAGCAAAGTTTGGAGGAGTAGCCCTCACCCCCAGCCCCTTGTATGGTTAGCAGCAGGTGGTGAGGTATCCTGAGTTTAAAGTCACCAGCCCCCTGCTGCACCGCCCGCACCGTCCAGCTTGAGGCGCTGGCGGGTGACAGCCTGGGAGAGACGACTTAGGCTCTGGCCTCACC
>JAFAZH010000014.1 GCA_019239895.1 Abditibacteriaceae bacterium
TCGTGCTTGCGCTGGGGCGCAGCAGGCGTCATCAACGTCAAATAGGGCATGACGAATTCCCATTCCTCATGGCTCACATCGCTCGGATAGTGCTTGCGGTTCATAGCCGCAAAGTTTATATAAGAAGTTCATAACACGCTCTTAGATGTCGGAGTCTCCTCTTTGTCGTGATTTTACGACACAAAAATCATAAATTTATGACAAATAAATTTTCATTTATACGACAGTAATCCTGGTCCCGGCCACTTATGCTTAATAACAGGGAGGCCCATTGAGTCACCGTAAACGGCACCCCTCACAGATGGCAACTCTCAAGAATTGTATTCTGTAGAAATTTAAGGTAGTGTCATATGCTCCACAGTTTAAGCCACCCTGTGGTCTTGCTGACCATAGCGCTTTTCGTCATCATCTTGGGGTCGTTACACCACGCTCAGAAGACCCCAAACCCACGTCTTGCCCACATCCTGATGCTCGTAGCCAGCGGTTTGATGTTGCCCTTGTCTCTCGTTGAGTGGTTTTATTTACGTCCTTAAAGGCTCTAAATTAATGAGCTTAGATGGCCTATTTAACACTGCTCGAACTTCATTGATTTAGGCACTCTCAGTCTGTGGCTCGTTAGTAACATGCGACCTAATCAAGCTTACATTGTTACCAGCAAGGGCAGCGGCCCGATCTTTGAATACCGCATCCAGCACAACTTAAGCCAGGAAGCGATGGCCGACCTGTTGGATTGTAGTGTCAATTGTATCCAGCAGTGCGAGCGACATGGACGGTTACCTGGCAAGCCCGTCACCCGCTACCGCTTCCAACACCTACTCAATACATTAAAACCACTTGAGAGTTGATCCTGTTCACTGAGACAGATACCCACCTGAAGCTTACCCCAAGCCCAAATCGCTGTATACAAAATTTCCCACTTAAGTAATGCTGAATAGCGACTTGTAAATTTGTAGAGGCCAAAACAGCACATCAGAAATTCCCATAGCTACACCGGGAGTTTTCATAAGCGGGCACAACTTATGGATCTCTCGCCACAGCATTGCCACAAATGCAGCAAACGATTTTACCGGATTGGCTGGTTCAACAAAGAAGACCGTCCCTCCTAAACCGTTAGATCAATGTGCAGAGGAGTTAACAATCCTACTCGCGCTCCTTGATTAGCGGCTACTATTAGGCAAGAGTCCAGCACAATTTGCATCGCATGAGAATATCTCAGTGGGTTGCTTAGTCTAATCAGTGAGCTATGCGACGGACACAGCAAGGCTACTGGGAGACCTCAATCTGCGTTGAGACCTCAATCGGAGAAGCATAATGTGGTAGCATCGAAATATACTCTAGGTTAGCTTGGATTAAGCCACATGAAGTCTTCCATATCATCGCTGCTGATGTTTGAAGTGTAGTGTAGGGTGTTGTGCCGTATGAACGTAAAGACCTTCGTTATCAGATCGGAAGCGCCGTCTGCGGCGCTGGCTTTGGTTAAGCTGTCTCTTGAAAAGTATCAGCGCGAGTTGAATGCGGCCCAGTTGGAAGCTGTGACGACCACGCAGGGGCCAGTCTTGGTGGTGGCTGGCGCGGGCACTGGTAAAACCAAAACCCTCACTTATCGCGCGGCTTACCTCGTGGCAATGGGCGTGCCCGCCTCGGAAATCCTCCTGCTCACCTTCACCCGCCGTGCCGCGCAAGAGATGCTGCGTCGCGCTGCTACTGTCGGTGATGCCCGCGCCGCCGATATTGCCGGGGGCACTTTTCACGCTTACGCCAACCGCGTGCTTCGTCAACATGGGGCGGCTTTGGGATTAGGCCCCAACTTCACCGTGCTCGACCAAGCGGATGCCGAAGATACCATTGATTACTGCCGCACCGCCCTTGGCTTGCATGATAAAGGCACGCGCTTCCCTCGCAAATTTGTGCTTAATGACATGATCAGTGCTGCCGCCAATAAACAACAAAGCATTGAAGAGGTGGTGCTGCAAGGTTATCCCCATTTCGAGCATTGTCTGGAGGATATTGGAAAGTTAGCGAAGTTTTATAGCCATTATAAGCAGACCAATAATCTCCTCGATTATGATGATCTCTTAACGCAATTGCAGCGACTGTTATTAGAGCATCCGGCTATTCATCGGCGTATCGCTGGTGGCTGGCGCTACGTGATGGTGGATGAGTATCAAGATACGAATTTAGTGCAGGCAGAGTTGACGAAGCTACTCAGCAGCGTGCATGGCAATGTGATGGCAGTGGGTGACGATGCCCAGTCTATCTACGCGTTTCGAGGCGCGAATTATCGCAATATCCTGGATTTTCCTCAAGCTTACCCCGGTTGTAAAATCATCAAATTAGAAGAAAACTACCGCAGCACGCAACGCATCCTTGATGTCACGAATTTTATTATTAACCAGGCGCAGGAGAAGTTCTCCAAGCATCTTTATACGCGTCGTGAGCCTGCTGGTGAGTTTCCCGCTTTAGTGACTGCGCCCGATGAAAACATGCAGTCGGCGTTTGTCGCGCAACGCATTTTAGAACTGCGCGAAGAGGGCGTGCCCCTGCATGAAATCGCCGTCTTAATGCGCAATGGACGCAACTCTTTTGATCTGGAAATTGAGTTGCAGCGTCGCAAGATTCCCTTTGTTAAATACGGCGGGCAAAAACTGGTGGAAGCGGCCCACATTCGAGATTTTCTGAGCTATCTCAAAGTTCTGCATAATCCAAAAGACCTCGTGAGTTGGAACCGTATTCTGCTGTTGCTTGAAGGGGTCGGCCCCAGAACGGCGCGGGGCGTGACAGACTGGATTAAAGATGCGGAGGAACCTTATAGCCTCGAACGCGCTACGGCCTCGCGTAAATACGTGTTGGCGCTGCGCGAGTTGGGCGAGTTATTAGGGCGTTTAGCCAGACCAGAAATTTCGCTGTCGAATATCACGGAAGCCGTGTTAGCTTACTACTTGCCACTCTTACGGCGGCATTACTTTGAAGACCATCCGCGCCGCGAGGCTGATCTGGAAAACTTTCTAACCATCATCTCAAGCTCGGATAGTGTGGAATCATTACTCTCTGAATTAGCCCTCGATCCCGTTGACCAGGCCGCGACTTATGAACGATTAGAAAATGATGAAAAGCCGTTAGTGCTGTCTACCATTCATTCCGCCAAAGGATTGGAATGGCATGCTGTCTTTCTGATTAATGCCTTAGATGGCATTATTCCTTCCAGCTACGCCCTCGGTAATTCGACTGAATTAGATGAAGAGCTACGCTTGTTGTATGTAGCTCTTACCCGCGCCCAAAATCTGCTTTATATGTGCTACCCCTCGTTGGCTTCACGTCGTGGTTATGATTATTACCTGACCAATCCATCGCGCTTCTTAAAAGAGTTGCCGGGAGAAATTTATGAGCGGCTTTTATTAGTGGAAGAACCCGCAGTGAACCTGGCGCTTAATGAACCGGCTTAGTTTCTTTTTACCACAAAGACACAAAGGGCACAAAGAAGAAAACAGGAAACAGCATACCAGTTCATGCTAACTACTACGTTTCCTGTTTTCTGTATCCTATATTCTCTTTTCTTTGTGCCCTTTGTGTCTTTGTGGTGAATAAAAAACCAACTAACTTTCGTATACTGCACAAACGTCGGATTAGCTTTTATTTACTGAGTCGAAGCGAGACTTTATCATGCCGAAGGCTATTGCTATTGTGAGTGGCGGATTGGATTCCGTGACCTTAGCTTATCTACTCCATTCCGAAAATTATGACCTGCATCTGCTAGCCTTTAATTATGGTCAGCGTCATGCCAAAGAAATAGATTATGCGCGGCGTTGTGCCCACAGGCTGGATGCCGAGTTTGATATTGTGGATTTAGCGGCCCTGGGGCAACTGCTCAAAGGTTCGGCCTTGACGGATGACATAGCGATTCCGCATGGGCACTATACAGCGCCTTCAATGGCGGTGACAGTCGTGCCCAATCGTAACGCGATTATGCTATCTATCGCTTATGGTGTTGCCGTGGCCGAGAATGCCGAAGTGGTGGCGACCGGAGTCCACGCCGGAGATCATCCGATTTATCCCGACTGCCGCCTGGCCTTCATTGATTCCTTCAACATGATGCAGCGTGTGGCAGTGGAAGGCTATGGGAATCCGAACTTACGCTTGCACGCGCCCTTTGTGCAAATAGGCAAGCATGACATTGTCGCTATTGGAGCGCGGTTAGGTGTGCCTTTCGAGGATACCTGGAGTTGCTATGAGGGCGGTGACGTGCATTGTGGGCAGTGTGGCACTTGCGTTGAGCGCAGGGAATCCTTCACCCTGGCAGGTGTGCCCGATCCCACTGCGTATCAGTCGTAGCGATTATGGATAAAAAGATTCTTGTCAATGAAATCTTTGGGCCGACGATTCAAGGTGAAGGCGCACTGATTGGCAAGCCGACAATTTTTGTGCGCACGGGTAGCTGCGATTATCGCTGTCATTGGTGCGATACGCTCTATGCTGTTTTGCCAGAGTATCGGCACGAATGGACGCCCATGACGGCGGAAGCTATTCTGGAAGAAGTTGCACGTTTATCCGCCGGGCACCCTATTCTGATTACAATTTCTGGGGGCAATCCGGCCTTGCAGCCGTTGGAGCCTTTACTGGATATAGGCCATCAGTGTGGCTTTACTTTCGCCTTAGAAACCCAGGGTTCGGTGGCACGTTCCTGGTTCGCCAAGCTCGACCATTTAGTGCTTTCGCCTAAACCACCCAGTTCGGCCATGTCCACTGATTGGGAGAAATTAGCTGCTTGTGTAGCCGCCGCTGGTTCACAGACCCACACAGTTCTGAAAATTGTCGTTTTTGATGAAGAGGATTACGCCTATGCACGGCGGGTTGGCGCAGCCTTGCCGCATCTGCCGATCTATTTGCAGATTGGTAATCCCACTCCGCTGCAAAGTGTTCAGGGCACAGCAGATGAAACTTTCTTCTCTTCTCAGCAACCCAACCTATGCGCTATGGAGCAACACTTATCGTGGCTCTTAGATAGGGTCACCGCCGACGGCTGGAATGAAGTCACGGTGCTGCCACAATTGCATGTGCTGCTGTGGGGCAATAAGCGCGGCGTATGAGCAGAGAGATGCTAAGCCTTGGGCATGAAGTATGTCACTGCTATTTGATGCCACTATTTATTGTGTTAGAATTTGCATTGCCCTGAACGAGCAAGATGAAATAAGAGAAAAGAGGCGTATGGCCTATGGTAGACAATCAGCAGAATGGAGTTATTGGAAACGATATTACCTATCGTAGCGGCGATGCGGACATCAAAGCTTACCTGGCCCAGCCCGATCCTCAAGGAGCTTGCGACCAGAACGCTGATATGGCAGTGCCTCGACCTGGGCTTATTGTCATTCATGAAATCTGGGGTTTAACGGAGCACATACGCGATGTGGCGCGGCGTTTTGCCGGGCGAGGCTATGCTGTGTTAGCGCCTGACCTCTTCACGCGGGAAGGATCGCCGCAAATTGATCCGACTGACCGCGCCTCCATAATGAAGTTTATCGGTGCCATCCCTGACCGGCGCGTGGTGGCTGATCTCGAAGCGGGTGTTGATTATCTGCAAGGGCCACCGGTTAAGACGAGTCGAGTCGGGAGCATCGGTTTCTGTATGGGTGGCCTTTACTCCTATCTGCTGGCAGTGCATAGCACTCAACTGGCGGCAGCAGTAGATTTTTATGGTCGTATTGTTTACGCTGAGAAAACGGCTAATAAGCCCGCCTCACCGTTGGATTTGGTGGCTCAACTCAAGTGCCCATTATTAGGCAACTTTGGCGAGGCCGACCAGGGTATTCCAGTAGCCGATGTAGAACAACTGCGGGAACGATTGCAAACTGTTGCTCAGCCGTCGAAGATTAATGTCTACCCGGGAGCCGGGCACGCTTTCTTCAATGATACGCGACCTGCCTATCATAAAGAAGCGGCAGATGCTGCGTGGCGTGAGACATTACAGTTCCTCCAGGCGCACTTAAGTTAAAAGGCCAAAGGTAAGTGGCAAGCGCATAGCCACTGCCAATGTCTTGCAGCCATAGTGAAATGTCTGGTAAACATAGCCCGTAACCGTGCGCTGACTACCGCGAAAAGCACCTTTTGGTGCCAGGAGCCTGAGCCGCGAACATCATAGGCGTCACTATCACTGCTGTTAGGGTGAAAGGGGGAATTATAGGCATTGATTTTGCAACCGTAAAGCCTCACGTAAACGACGTCTCGATTTGTCAAAATTTGCTCCACAAAATTTATTCAGAGAAGTACCAAGGAGGATGTTCGTAAATGGACTGTACAACGAAGAGGACAACAGGACGTTTGATGTGTGCCGTGGCCGCTGGTGTAATCGCTATTGCGCCGATGGCTCAGGCGCGGAGGCATCGCAACCGGAACACGACAGATACTGCCACCACGACGACAACGACCAGCACTGACACTTCGACTACCAGCAGTGGTAGCATGAGTGGCGGTAGCATGGGCAGCGGCACAGGTAGTAGCATGATGATGTCATCTACGCCCACCCAGGTCACGGGCCAGGTCTTACGCTACTATGTAGACCGCACTGGCTATGTCACTGCAATGGACATTCAGACAGCTAATGGCACAGAAATGGTGCGCTTTGCACCCGGTATGGGCCAGCGTATTTTTTCAACCTATCCCGTTGGTGGCCAGGCTTCGGTCTGGGTCATGGGTAGTCCTTATGGCACTGGCATGACGCGTTGGGATGTGGTTGGTATGGGCAATACCATGCCCACTGTGATGATGCAGCCCTATACAGTGCGCGACGTGGATTTGTTGCAAGCTGAGCCTTACATCATGGCGGGTACCAAACTGGTCACCATTGCGGGCAAGCTGCGTCGTTTCGTCGTTGGCCCCACGGGCGAAGTCTTGGGCTTGGTCTTGACCAACCCTACCATGCCGAGCATGATGAACCGTCACCTCAAGAACTCCGGGGCGAGCATGACGAATGCCTCAATGACTACTGACACCACGAGTGGGAGTATGTCTGGTGGCATGATGTCCAGCGACATGACTATGATGTCTGGTGATGTGTTAGTGCGAGTCCCCCGTGAAGAGCGCCAGATTGATCCAGGTGCGGCAGGCACAGCACGGCTCGCTCCCTTGTTCAAAGGCGCTGATGTTGAAGTCACAGGTTATCCTGAAGCACCGCGTTACGGTGTAATTTCCCTCTATCCCAATCGCATTGACGCGACAGCCCTTGTGGTCAATGGACGTGCTGTGGGCGCTGTTGGCTTCCCCCGCATGATGCGCCGACGCGGTGAAACACTCTTCGGCTTCGATCTCATGGGAACCGATAAGAATAAGCGGACGCCGGAAGAGATGAATGCCGCCCAAATGGGTTACACCATCTATGATCCCTCCGGGATGAGCGTTGGCACTGGCGGGATGAATGGCACTGGCACCACGCCAGGCACTTCCGGTGGCACCTCCTCATCCAGCACCACGACTGGCACCAGCCAGTAATACCAGTTGTGAAGCAATTCCCTTAAGGGGTGGCTAAAACCTAAAACGAGTTGACACTGCATAAGTGTCAACTCGTTTTGCTGTTAACTATCTGCTATGTTGCTCCACTGTGTTGCCACTTCCTTGCTAAAATAGAATGCGATATGAGAAGCGATACGCAAGACGCTTTAATCGAAGTCGAAACTGAAACTGACTCCTTTAGCGACGATGCCCTGTCGGTGGTTCCACAAGGGGGTGGACATTACGCTACGGTCATCTTAGATCGCAATCAGTCGCCATTCGATAAAGAACTCACTTACTCTGTGCCGCCCGCATTGCGTTCCATCCTGCGGCCAGGCTTTGCTGTCTTAGTCCCCATTGGCCGCCAAACTCTGACGGGTTACGTCACGGGTTTTACCGACCAACTCAGCTTTGAACCGAAGCATTTACGTTCTATTTTGCAGCTTGTGAGTAAAGCGCCAGTCTTCGATGCCAAGGCGCTTAAAGTAGCCCGCTGGATGAGTGCCTATTATCATTGTCCTCTGGCGGAATGTTTATCGTGTTATGTGCCTAATGGGTGGCAATTGGCGACGGAACGGCATTATACGCTGGGGGAAGAAGACTCTTACCTAGTCTTACGCTCGGTGGCGCGGGCACCGCGCCAATATCAAGTAGTGCAGGTATTGCGCAAAAGCGGCCAACCCCTGACGCAGCGAGAAATTGAACGGGCTTTAGGGGTAGCCGGAGTTGACCCCAGAGAAACCCGCCATGTTGGTGAGACGTTGCGTAAGTTGCTGGAACAGGGCATTGTGGTAGCCGAAGATGAGTTGCTTGATCCTACTGTTAAACCCCGTCGGGTGCAGGCCGTGCGTCTGGTTAATGCTGCACCGTTAGATGATAACGCCTGGGCGAAGCTGAAAAAAGCCGCGCCCAAGCAAGCCGAAGCATTATGCCATCTCTGGTCTTTTCACTCGCCAACATTGGAGACAGTAGACCCAGCCGCGGCCCAGGATAACCCCTCGACTCGTCCAGCCATGCTACATCAACCGCAAGCTCTTGCGCCCGCTCCGGTGGCTGTGCCCACCACCCATCTGGCTCATGACTTCGGTATTGACTTAGCCGCGTTACGAGGATTAGAGAAAAAGGGCTATATTGAGTTTACCCTGCTCGAACAGCGCCGTGCTCCGGTGCCGCATATGCCCCCCAGCGATACGCGGCACATTCAATTAACCTCAGAGCAAAAAGCGGCTGTCGCCGCCATTGAAGAATCGCTGCGAGCGGTCAGCAATCAGCGGTCAGCAACTAACACCGAGTCCTCATCACTCAGCACTATCTTGTTGCAAGGCGTGACCGCAAGCGGCAAAACGGAAGTTTATTTAAATTCCATTGAGCACTGCCTGGCCCTGGGGCGGCGTGCCTTAGTGCTGGTGCCTGAAATCGCATTAACGGCTCAGACGGTGGAGATATTCCAACGTCGCTTTCAAGAGCGGGTCGCCATTCTGCATTCGGCAATGAGTGCGGGTGAGCGTTTCGATGAATGGCGGCGGGTGCGCTCCGGGCGCGCGGATATTATTGTGGGGGCGCGTTCGGCCATCTTTGCTCCCTGTCGGGATGTCGGCCTGATTATCATTGATGAAGAGCATGACCATTCCTACAAACAAGATGCAATGCCGCGTTATCATGCGCGGGATGTCGCGCTCAAGCGGGCTGCTCTGGAAAATGCCGTTCTGGTGTTGGGCACCGCTACGCCCAGCCTGGAAAGTTATCAACACGCCCTCAAGGGTGACTTTAAGCACATCAAAATGACCCAGCGCATTGGCACGCGCCGTTTGCCAGATGTCGAAATCGTGGACATGACGGAGGAGGCGAAAATGGGCACTTTGCCTGTCCTTAGCCAACGTCTTAAAGATGCGCTTTGTGAAACGGTGGCGCGGGGCGAGCAGGCGATTGTCTTCCTCAATCGGCGTGGCTTTGCCACCTATGTGCAATGCCTGGGATGTGGCCATGTCGAACGCTGCCCGAACTGTGATGTGACCCTGACCTACCACCGCCGAGCACAGATGCTGCGCTGCCATCACTGCGATCATGCGGCTCCTGTCTTAGAAGAGTGCCCGCAATGCAAAGGCTGGATGATTGGCTTCACCGGCACGGGGACGGAAAAAGTGGAAAGTGAAGTGGCCGCTTTGCTTAAAGAGCGTGGCTTATGTGCCGCAACCGTTTTACGTCTCGACCGCGACACCACTTCGCAGAAAGGGGCACATGGCAAAATCTTGGGCGAGTTCCGGCAGGGCAAAGCGCAGGTTCTCATCGGCACTCAGATGGTGACTAAGGGGCTGGATTTCCCGAAAGTCACATTAGTTGGCGTGATTGCCGCCGATACTGCCCTCAACGTGCCCGATTTCCGTGCTGCCGAGCGCACTTTTCAATTATTGGCCCAGGTCGCGGGACGTGCCGGGCGCGGTGAACAACCTGGACGAGTTTTGATTCAAACGCTCTGTACCGATCACTATGCTATTGAGTCGGCACGCTCCCAGGACTATGAAAAGTTCGTGGAGCAGGAAATGGAGTTGCGCAAACTGCCGCCCTATCCACCTTTCTCCTATGTAGTCAACATTATTGCCCAGGATGAAGATGCGGCTGTGGCACAAAAACGTATTCAAACCTTAGCCCTGCAATTTCAGGGTGCTATTGAGCGCGAAGGTGGCGCGACAGAACTCCTCGGCCCGGTAGATTGCCCACTCTCTCGCGTTAAAGGTAAATACCGCTTTCATCTCATGTTGCGCGATCGTAGCCGTCCCCGCCTGCACCGAGTCCTGGGCGTTTATGACCGCCTCTCCCGCGATGCCCGCGAAGGTATCACCATTGATGTGGATGCGATGACGATTATGTGAGGATTGAACCGCCAAGGACGCCAAGAGCGCCAAGGAAGAAGAGGGGGAGAAGGGGAGAAAAGGAGAGGGGAAAGTGGGGAACAAGGTAGAGCCAGAGTGTGTCATGCTGAGCGCAGCCCCGCCAGTTCTCTTTAGCGGAGCGATTCTATACTGAGCCAGAAGAGTATGCATAACGATCATTAGGGGCAATTATTTATGCCAGCTATGGGGAAATGTACAATCTGTGGCGCGGACAATCCTTATCGGAAATTGAACTGCGATAGCTGTGGCGCACAACTGCCCTGGGCCACTGCCATCTTGTCTAAAACCAGCCCATTTCCTAATACCCCAAGTCCTACTCAGGCAGTTCCTATGCAGTGGGTGCCGACAGTACAGGGATTGGCTCCACATGTGGGGATTGTAGCGGCGTGGTCAGCGTTGGCCTTTATGTTCTGGCTACTAGTTTTGATAGCAGAAATTCTGGCACTCTTTACTCCAGTTATTTTGTTAGGGAGCGCAATATGGGTCATCTTCGATGCATCTCGCTTAGGTGCTCGGCACGGGCAATTGAGAGGTTTTTTTGATCTTTCTCCCTGGCAGTGGGGGTTTTGTTGCTTTATGTTTTCACCAGTTTTCTTTCCCGCTTACTGCCTATCCCGGCCTTTGTATCAGAAGATTGCAACCAACCCACAGCTAGCGGCGTCATCGTTGGGAATTGCACGCCCAAAGGTAAATGCTGTGTGGCTCGTAGTCGGCTTGATTGCATTAGAGGCTGTGGGGACTATGGTTGTTCTGACCGTCACTGGCGCAGGTATGCATGATGAGCAGGTGGCTCAACAGCAACAAATTCGAGAATCACAGGACAAACGAGCAAACCTTGAAGAAAATCTTAAGGCAAGTATTAATAGTGACTTACAGAAGAGGGGAGAAACACGAACCTGCACCCGTGTAGTTTTGATCAAAGAGACAGACCGTTATTACAAAGGCGTCACTGAGTATTCCGACAATACGCGTGCCAATGTATCGGTTGAATTAGATGAGGATGGCCGAGCCATGTATGAGACAGGGCCGCTTGGTCAATAGTTATTCCAACTACCTCCTATCAGTGACCTTAAAGTAAGGGAAACTCCATACTTTGTCCTCGGCAGATTTAACCTTTTGCAGCATTGAACAGACTATCACTCTTATTCCCTTTCTCCTTCTCTCCTCTTCGTCCTTGGCGCTCTTGGCGGTTCAAAATTAAACAACCATGCTTGAGATTGCCCACGCTGTAGATAGTTATCATTCCCGCAGTGAGGATCGCGTTGAGATTATTCACCGTGGGCAGTGTGCCGTTATTGTGGTGGCGGATGGGGTTGGGGGCAGAGCGGAAGCAGCGGAGTTTGTTATCCATGAAGTGAAGGTGGCGCTGGCTAAACTCACTTTGCCCTGTGAGCCAGTAGACTGGTGCAGCCTCCTCTGTGACATTGATGGTGCCCTGGCTGACGATGCTCAAGCGGGTGAAACGACAATTGTCATTGCTGCTGTTTCTGCAAACGGCATAAATGGAGCCAGCGTTGGGGATTCGGTCGCGTGGTTGATAACTTCTGGTGGCTACGATGACCTGACTGAAAGACAAGAACGTAAGCCTTTTCTGGGTAGTGGCGCGGCGTGGCCAGTGGCATTTCAAACGCGCAAACTTGAGGGGACGCTCTTAGTAGCCACCGATGGCTTAACGAAATTTACCTCTCCCGAAAGCATTTGCGCAGTGGCTTGTGAGGCAGAGATTGAAGCAGCAGTTCATCACCTCATTGAGTTAGTTCGTCCGCCATCGGGCAAGCTACCAGATGATATAGCAGTCGCGCTTTGCCGCCTATCAATCAACCACCAAGAGAGTCAAGGGGAGCAGAAAGGTTTAGCAAGAGTGAGTAACCTCTTTCGTAAATTTAAACAGTAAATCCTTCTCTCCTCTCCCTTGGTGCTCTTGGTGTCCTTGGCGGTTGATTCAATCACTGTTGAGCGCGATGAAAGTCTTCGCCTGCATGGTAGGAACTGCGCACGAAGGGGCCGGAGGCGACCATTGCAAAGCCGAGTCGTTCGCCGATGCTTTTGAGTTCTGCGAATTCGTCAGGGTGATAATATCGCTGCACCGGGAGGTGGCGGGGGCTGGGGCGCAGATATTGGCCGATGGTGACGAAGTCCACGTTGTGTGCTTTCAGATCGTGTAGCACCTCGACGATTTCTTCTTTAGTTTCTCCCAAACCAGTCATCAAACCACTCTTGGTTTTAATGGAAGAGTCGAAGGCTTTAACGTGCTTGAGTAAATCAAGTGAGCGTTGATATTTGGAGCCGGGGCGCACGGTGCGGTAAAGACGTGGCACGGTCTCGATGTTGTGATTGTAAACATCGGGCCGGGTGGCGGCGACGGCTTCAATATCCCCCGTCACGCCTTTGAAGTCCGGGGTTAAGATTTCGATTTTAGCCTGTGGCAACTGGGCACGAACCGCGTGGATGGTAGCTATCCAGTGGGCGGCACCACCGTCGGCAATGTCGTCGCGGTCAACGGAAGTTATAACAACATAACTCAGTCCCAGGCGTTGGGCAGCCGTGGCGACACGCTCTGGCTCAGTGGGATCAAGCGCGAGAGGACGATGGGTGGTGACGCTACAAAAGCCGCAGTTGCGGGTGCATTTATCACCGCCAATCATAAACGTCGCTGTGGCATGGCTCCAACATTCCCCGATGTTAGGGCAACGTGCTTCCTCGCAAACGGTGACAATGCCCAATTCTTTAAGTTGCTCCCCTGTATGCACAGTCTGGCGGGCTTTCCCGGTTTTGACTTTTAACCATTCGGGTAGACGTGGGTCAGGCTGCGCCGCATAAGCACGCCGCGAGGTGGCAAGGGATGAGGGAGTTGAAGGAGCTATAGATTCAAGTGGAATAAACTGTGTGTTGACCATTTTAGTATCCAGTCCGAAATGTTATCCATTTTTTACCACAGAGACACCGAGGCACAGAGATTTGAGAGAAGATGGGAAGGGCAAAGCTTACTTGCCTTACAAATTCGTAACCTATGATTTCAACTTCCTTCCTCTCAAATCTCTGTGCCGCGGTGTCTCTGTGGTGAGTTTCATCTTTATTGCTGACGTTGAATGGTAAGGGTGAAGTCCACAATGTCGAGTTGGGCTAAGTTGATACTGCCCGTAGGATCATCACTGAGCACATCATTCGCCGGTTCTTGCACTGTTTGAGCATTGGTGTAGGTGCGGTTGGCACGAATATCAAAAGTATTATAGAAATTGGGAAGTTGTGGCCCAAAAGCATCGTAGGCTTTGCGGGTGAAATCGTTAGGATCGCGGAGAATCGTATTCGTGGTGACGAAGTTCGTATCAAGATACTGAGTATTCGCCTTAAACAGCCGCGCCCCGCTATCCGTTAGGGCGTCCAGATCAAGGGTGAAACTGAGGGTGTTGCCGCCTCCGGCTGGCGTGGGGGCTACCACAAAGGCCCGCGAGGCACGATCCAGAGTTTCCGTAGTGGCGCTGGTGGCGGTGCGACGATAAACCGTATATTGGCCGCCCCGATACTGCACTAGAACTGTAAAAGAGCCACCAACGACGCCATTAGTCAGGTTAGTGAAGCCAACAATCGCGGCGGGGCCGGTGGATGAAATGTTATCGTCGTCAAAAGCGAAGTCGTAGATATAGGCATCGTTTATCGGTTGCTGGGTAGTCATCGTGACAACGAGGCGATTGTGTGCTGTGGGCACCGTCGGCCCGCCACTGGAAGGGTCGTGGGCGCAACCCGCTAATGCCAGTAGCACGCTAATGATAATCGCTGTGGCAGTCTGTTGAGGACGAAAGTTCATGTCTTTTAAGCCTTACTACTCTTTTGAGCCTTACTGCAAATTGTGCAGTTCCTATTAAAACATACCAAAATTCAAAACAATACCAAAATCGCCCAGGCGATATGGACGAAGGCATGAGTGAGGAACGCCGGTACAAAAGACTTTTCGCGCCAGGCCACTGTTCCCAATACCAATCCCCCGGCGAATGAACTGACAAACTCCGGCATCGGCTTATGATAGTGGGCGGCGGCAAAGAGAGTGGCTTGCAGGAGAATCGCCAGGACTGGGCCAAAGCCCTGAGCCATGCCAAATAAGAGGAAACCACGATGGAACCACTCCCAGCACAGCATGTAGATTGCTAATGAGAGCAATAACCACAGCCACGAACTGGCCCCGGTGATGGGTGGAAAATAGCCATAATGAGTGGCATCCGAGCGGTAGAAGGCGCGAGTGTTAGGGTCACGGGAGGCGAACCAGAGAAAGGGCAGCATGAAGGCAAACATCACCAAGGCCAACTTGAGATGCCTACGACATTGCTTAAAGTTCCAGCCATAGTTCCAGGCGTTATATTTTTGATCGCGTAGCCAATCGAGGTGGCCTAATCCCTGCGCGAAGAACATCCAGACAATACCGAGGGGCAATAGGAAATTAGCTACTACACTCAGACTAATCCAGCGATTCCATTCCTGCCCCGGGTTGATAACCGCCTGATTCTGCGCCCAGGAGAGAAAGCCGCCTGCAAGAAGGGTAAATAACGCTCGCAGGAAAAGGGTGGTCGGATTCTCATCATCTTCCCACGTCTCAGGCGTGGGTTCATCTAAGGGTGTGTCTGCGGGTGGAAGATCGGATGGTGGAGCAGAAGGAGCATCAGACAGTGAAGGCTCTAAATGAGCACCATCGGTAGCATTTTGATCTGATAAAGTTGTTTCATCTGGTGCTGCTGAATCCAATGGCGATGCCGAAGCTAACTCCTGAGTTGCGGGTTCTGCTAATAGTGGCGGCTCGCTGGCTGGCTCAAGTTTGCTCAAGGCTTCAGAGTCAGCTAAGGGAACCTCCGTTAGAGCTTGCCGGGACTTAATTGCATCAGGCACCTGACCTGAGTGGTCAGCCAATTCAATCTCTGCTCTATTATCCTCTGGTTTATCTTCCGACGGATACTGGTGATCAGTCATGCTCAATGGTTATTAAATTCCCTTTTGCCAGCGTGCCATCCAATTACGGGCATGAAGACTGCAACAAATCCAGCTTTAGAGACACGTACTTGCGATTGCGCTGTCATAAAGATTGCGGGTTACCCCCGCACCTTCGGTTCCCTTAGCAGTTTGACACGAGGGCGTGTGCAGAGTAAGATACGCAAAGTGAGAACGTGCCTAAAATACCAGAGAAAGTGGCTCCTTCCTTATGTTATCCGAACGCATTAATCGCATTCAGCCGTCGCCGACCCTGACCATTTCGGCCAAAGCCAAAGCGATGCGCGCTGCTGGTGAAGACGTTATCTCTTTTGATGTAGGAGAACCCGATTTCGATACGCCAGAGCACATTAAAGAAGCATGTATCAGAGCCTTGCGCGACGGCGACACCAAATATACCGCTGCGGCAGGCACCCCGCAATTGCGTGAAGCCATCTGCCGCAAATTAAAACGCGAGAACAAGTTGGAATACGCGCCCGACCAAATCGTCGTTTCCTGCGGCGGCAAGCATTCGCTGTACAACATCTTTCAAAGCATCCTCAACCCCGGCGATGAGGTCATCATTCCCGCGCCTTACTGGGTGAGCTACCCCGACCAGGTGTTGCTCGCCGATGGCGTGCCAGTCTTCATCCAGGCCAGCCAGGAGCAGGGCTTTAAGATCACGCCCCAGCAATTGGCTGATTGCTTGAAAGCGCACCCACGGGCCAAGGCCATCGTGATTAACAGCCCCTCCAACCCGACAGGTGCCGTGTATCCGCCTGCGGCGTTGCGCGAGTTATGCCAGGTCTTGGAAAATTATCCCAATGTGCTCATCATCTCCGATGAAGTTTACGAGCATATGGTTTATGCGCCCAATCAGCAATGGAGCGTAGCATCCTATAACGAAGAGTTCCAGGCTCGCACGATCCTCGTGCATTCTTTCTCTAAGACCTATTCGATGACGGGCTGGCGCTTAGGCTGGACGAGTTCCAGCAAGGAACTGGCCTCCGCGATGGCGAAACTGCAAAGCCAGTCCACCTCCAACCCCACCAGTTTTGCCCAGGCGGGTGGGGTGGCCGCTCTGGATGGCCCGATTAATACCGATATGCTAGGCGAGTTTGAACACCGGGGTAAGGTCATCCGCGAGCTGCTCAAAGATGTGCCTGGCTTCACTTGCATCCGGCCCGAAGGCGCATTTTACGCCTTTCCCAAAGTAGACGGCATCTTCGGCGTGATGGTGGATCGAAACACGCAAATCAATTCCGCCAGCGACCTCGCTGCCTATCTCTTGCGCGCTGCGAAAGTCGCCGTTGTGCCCGGTGAAGGTTTTGGTGCGCCCGCTCACTTGCGCTTCAGTTATGCCACGTCGGAACACCTGATGAAAGAAGGCATCAACCGCATCCTCCAGGTGCTTCCTGAATAGAATTTATTCACCACAAAGACACAAAGAGCACAAAGAGGATAGAAGATGGAGGATCGAGGTTAGTAACAATTAACGGTATTACAGCAATTCTCTATTTCTATCCTCTAGTCTCCATCCTCAAAATTTCCTTTGTGCCCTTTGTGTCTTTGTGGTGAATTAGAAAAGGATAAACATCAATGGCAGATAATCAGGTGGATAAAGACCCTTCCAAACATCATTTGCACTCCGATGTAGCGCCGCCCAAGGTGGCGCGAGGATTAGAAGGCATTGTGGCCGCCGCGACGCAGATTGCCGAAGTGGATGGCGAACGGGGCAAACTGACCCTGCGTGGTTACGACATCAGCGAGTTATCGGGGTGCGTTTCTTTTGAAGAGGTTTGTTACCTGCTGTGGCATGGCAAATTGCCTAACCGCGCTGAACTTGACGACCTGCGCCAGCACATGAGCGCGTCGCGTGAGTTGCCCGCACCCGTCATGGCCGCCCTGCACGAACTTGCCCCCCATGCGGGGGGGATGCACATGGTGCGTATTGGCGCGTCCATGCTTTCGATTGATGATCCTGATGTAGACAATCTCGCCCCTGAGTCCTGCCGCAAACGGGCTATTCGGCTGCAATCTCAAATGGCCTCCATCGTGGCGCATTCCTACCGGTTAAAAACCGGACGCCCCATTGTGCAGCCCAAGCCGGAGCATGGCTTAGCGCAAGGCTTCCTCTATATGCTGGATGGGCAGGAGCCTGACGAAGCCCGCACCCAGGGCCTCAACTCCTATTTTGTTGCGGTGTGCGAACACGGCTTAAACGCTTCTACTTTTACCGGGCGCGTGGTGATATCCACGAACTCCGATATGGTGTCGGCGCTAACGGCGGCGGTTTGCTCCCTTAAAGGCCCCCGGCATGGTGGTGTGCCCGGCCCGGTGCTGAAGATGCTGAATGAGATTGGCTCTCCCGAAAAAACCGAAGCCTATATCCGCAAAGAAATTAGTGAAGGCCGACGTATTATGGGCTTTGGCCATCGCATCTATAAAGTGCGTGACCCGCGTGGCGCACTGCTCTCGGACGCTGCCGAAAAGATGGCCGAACTCACCGGCGACCGGCAACTTTTAGACCTGGCTAAATCCGTCGAAGAAACCACAGTGCGCGTGTTAGCCGAAGTCAAGCCAGGTCGTGACCTGTATGCCAACGTCGAGCTTTTCGCCGCCCTCATTCTACATGCAGTGGATGTGCCCTCGGAACTCTTCACCCCCTGTTTCGCCATTGGCCGCACCGCAGGCTGGATCGCCCACATGATTGAGCAATTAGAAGAGACTAAGATTATCCGCCCCGAATCCGTTTATATCGGCCCGCGTGATCTCAAGTTTACGCCTATAGATGAGCGAGATTGACTTCGGGATTAGGGTTTGGGTATAGGGTTTACTAACCCGAGCGGGCTAAGTGGAAAAGCCCCCTGAACGGGGCTGAGGAGCGTTCCTGTGCGCCGGGGTAGCCCCGTTCAGGGGGCTTCTCTATTCAGCCCACTGCTTTAGCGGTGGGTCTTGTTATGCCTTGGCACCTAAAACCTATACCATAACTTCCTCTGATATAATTCCTTCCATGAAGATTAAGCAAGTCTGCTTGTTCGCCGCTTTGTGTGGACTTTTATGCCTGGTGCCACATTCTCCGGCGCGTGCTAATGGTGCTTCAACTTTAGGGCAGGCAAATGCCTTAGAAATTCCTGCTGTGCCGCGTGAGTTTCGCGGCGTGTGGGTCGTTTCGGTGGGGAATGGTAACTGGCCTTCGCGCTGTGACCTCACTGCTGATCAACAGAAAGCGGAATTAATCGCCATTTTAGATCGGGCGGTGCAACTTAAGCTCAATGCGATTGTGCTACAAATTCGTCCGGTCTCCGATGCGCTCTATAACTCGCCTAAAGAACCCTGGTCGGCCTTTTTGACAGGGCAATTGGGACAGCCACCCAATCCGCTTTATGATCCCCTCGCCTTTGCGGTGGAAGAAGCCCACAAGCGCGGCCTGGAATTACACGCTTGGTATAACCCCTTTCGTGCCACCCTCACTGTTAAAAATGGGCCAGTTCCGCTCAACCACGTCACGCAGACGCACCCGGAATTGGTGCGGCAATATGGGAAAGACCTATGGCTTGATCCGGGTGAGCCTGGCTCGACTAATTATGTGCTATCGGTAGTGCAGGACATTGTGCGTCGCTATGACATTGATGGCATTCATATTGATGACTATTTTTATCCTTACGTCATCAAAGATGCCAACAAAAATAATGTAGATTTTCCTGACGACGCGACTTACCAGAATTATGTGCAGGGCGGCGGCACGCTCACTCGCCACGACTGGCGGCGCGATAACATTAACAACTTCGTGCGGCGTTTTTATGAGATGGTCAAAGCCGAGAAGCCCTGGGTCAAGGTTGGCATCAGCCCTTTTGGTATCTGGCGACCGAAGAATCCACCCAGTGTTGAGGGCATGGACGCTTACGAAGAAATCTATGCCGACTCCAAGTTGTGGCTCAACAAGGGTTGGGCGGACTATTTCGCGCCCCAGCTCTACTGGGCCATTGCTGCCCCTAAACAAAGCTACCCCGACCTGCTCAAATGGTGGACGGAGCAGAACACGCAGCATCGTAATTTGTGGGTGGGTAATTATACAGGCCGTTTATCTTTTACCGACCCCAAGACCAGCTTTAAGCTGGAAGAAATCCCTGCGCAAGTGCAGGCGACCCGCAATCAACCGGGGGCGACTGGCAATATCCACTTCGATATGGACGTATTGATGAAGAACCAGGATTTAGCCAATCTCCTGATGCAAGGGGTCTATGCTCAACCGGCCCTGGTGCCTGCCTCGCCCTGGTTGGACAGCGTGCCCCCGGCCCAGCCTAAACTCAACTTAACCAAGACGACCAATGGCACGAGCCTAAATTGGCAGGCAGGCAACGAGGAACCCGTCTGGCAGTGGGTGCTGCAAACCCATCGCAACGGTGCCTGGACTACAGAAATATTACCCACGCAAACACTTAATCGCAGTTGGCCAAGTGATGCCAATAAGTCTGATATGATCGCTGTATCCGCTGTAGACCGTTGCGGTAATCAAAGCATTCCAGCTATTGTGCGGCTTAATGAGTAGTCCAGCGCAGGAATTCATGCAGCGAGGATAGTGCTTGGTGTCCACTGTACGGGCGCTATATGCATTCTGCGTTAGATAATTTTGCATAGCTCACCTAAGAATCTAACCCCAGAGTTCCCCTTGACTGAAAGCTGAGAGTAGAATACGAATTTTGCTTCGGTATATAAAGGGCTTGATTTGGTTTTTAGCATCTAAGGGGGAATGCACATGGCATTTTGGCGCATCCATTTAATCAAAGTCGTCCTTGCTGTGTTCATGCCGCTACTATGGGGACGCTTGGGCTGGTCAGCGGAAAACCCTATTGTTCCCCGCGTCATTAAGGGGTTTGCCACGACGCACAGCGGCACGCCGGTGGCGGGAGTAGTTCTCTACTTGCTCGATTTACCCCCCAGCCAAATCAAGGGCGGGTAGTGACTGATGCCCAAGGCCGTTTCGTCTGGACAGTGCCGCCGGACGTGGCCTGGAACGTGCCGCAAGATACTTCTCCAGGGAACGAGGCTCTCGCCTGCTATGCGCTGCCTCTTGGCCCAGGTTGGCAGGCACGAGTGGCGCTGGCCCCACACTATGATGCCATTGGCGGTCCGCGCACCTTGATGGAAAAGGCTACGCGGCGCTGTGCTACACGTTGGGTGCGCGCTGGAGCGAACTCAGAGTTGGCTGTGGTGCTGCCAGACGCGGGGTGGATCAACGTATTGGTGCGTGCCCCTGACGGGCAAGCCTTATTGCAGCACGCGGTTCAGGTTGTCGTGCCGGATACCTTCGCAAATTATGCTGGCGCAGTCGTGTATGAAGGGACGACTGATACCACAGGGCACTTGCATTTGCGATTCTATCCGGGCCTGCGACGGTTCCGTGTATTCGTCCCTGGTGTTGGTTTTGGTTCTACCGGCATGGTGGAAGTTCTGCCAGGACGAGAAGCAACGGCTCAAATGCCGCCACTGGCACGTTTTGCCCGTGTCTCCGGCACCGTTGCGCCCAGCCTGATACGCGCAGGCGCATACGTCTCTCTGGATGACTCTTTTGCGGATGAGCATAAATGGTATAACCCGCACGCTGTTGTAGACGAACAGGGTCATTTCATGCTGGATGGCGTCCTGCCCGGCGAGCATCTCCTGACCTTAGTGGGTAGTCAACAACCTGCGACTGCCATAAGCCTGATGGTGTCGCCTGGTGAGCAGGTCACGGGCCTTGTCTTGTCACCACCCTCCACTGATAACAAGAGCATGAGTTTTAATCCGAGGCCATTGCAAACGGCAAACAAGGCTGAAACTGCCAAGCCCTTAGTGCATGGACGGGTGACGGATGTGACAGGTAAACCTATTGCCGGGGCTGATGTCTACGCAATATGCTCTTATGACGGTGGAATTCGACAATACCAACAAGTAGTAGCTGGTAAAACGGGACAAGATGGCACCTATCGCATCTCTGATCTGCCCATTGGCATGAGCGGCCCGACTGTTTCCCTTGTGGCTGGCCATGCAGGGTATCCAATTGCTCTAGCCTCCGCCCAGGGTGAGGCTCATGAGGCGTCTGCTACGGGAGCTATCTCCACCGGTCTTGGTGCAGTTCCTACGACGTTTCATGGCGATCTGGTATTGCCTGTAGGTCATCCCGGACTGGCAGTGCAGGTGCTGCGGGCAGGCAAACCTCAAACCGGTGTGGCCGTGCGCCTGACGCCACAGTCGGGAACGGGGCTGTTTGATCGTTTTTACGTTGGCTCATCACACGGCCCTGCCAGCCAACGCGTGGAGAACCTCTTAGAACCGTCAGCCACGACCAATGCCAATGGCGAGGCACACTTCACTGATTTAACCCCTGGCTTGTGGAACATTAGCGCAACAGATGGTCAAGCTAACGCACTAGATTCGATAGGCCGATGGAATGGCGGCACGGCTCCGACCTCGGCCTTCAACATCAGCACGGGTATCATTGTCGGGAGTGGCCCAACTCGTCACTTCATACTGAGCATTTATCCTCAACCCAATGAGGTGGCCTTCCAGGTATTAGACCCCAAAGGGCGACCTCTGGCCAACTCGTCGGTTGCCTTTGAATATGGACTGGCGGTAGTTGCAAATGGTGCCTCTACCAGTGCTAAGGTGGATCAGCAGGGTGTCAGCAAGTATAGTTTCGAGCAGCCTGGCCTGTGGCGCATTCTGACTCGTTTCCGTGATAGCAAGTTAGAATCCATTCCCGCCTCCGCTGAGCCGTTTTACCAAGGTAGCGCGGTGTTAGCAGTATCACCTGCACAACCTCATGGGCAACCCGTTGTCATCCACAGCGTCCGACGTGGGCCAGGGCGCATTCGCGTGCGTCTCCTGGACGAAGCGTGCCGCCCCGCTACTGGCGCGGTCTACATTGGTGATGACTTTGAAAATGCCCGCTATGCCGCTTCCATTAATGCCAAGACACCTGGTGTAGCATCGCCAAATATGGCATCCACTAACATATCTAGACCTGACGTTTCTGGTGAGATCATCTTTCCCGATATGGCATCGGGGAATTATCAACTGCGGGCGAACTATGCTGACCAGGCCACTGCGCCTAACCTGGGACGCGATGATGAGCCACTCCCTACTGATGCAGTTCTCACCGCAGTGAAGCTGTTGGCTCCTCAGACAGTTGTTGTGAAATCGAATGAAACAAGTCTGGTCACGTTCAGCCCGCAGACGCAGGGTTATGTCAAAGGGAAAGTGGCGACCCCCGATGCGCCTAGCAACTATGCGATGTATATCCCGTATTACTCGGATATGCACCCAATTGTGCGTTACAACCGGAAAACTGGCGAGTTTGTGGCCGGGCCATTTGCGTCCGGGAAGACCCGGCTCCATGTCCAGCCCTATAGTTCCACACCGGGTGGCCCGCCAGCAACAGGACAAGATTTTTGGGTGGAAGTAGTGGGTGGGCAAGTGACCCACACTGTACTCACGTTCCATCAGGAGCCGACCACTGTCCCTGCTAACAACACTGAGTCCGTACTGACCATGAGCGGGATATTCTCCTCGAACCGCCACAGCCCTCTGGTGGGCCAGGTGTTGATGCCAGACGGCAAGACTCCGGCTTGGGGTGCGCGAGCGGCTCTCGTGGTGCCGCAGACCTGGCAACCGATACAGATGGCGAGAACCGATGCGCTGGGGCGGCTGAATGTAGCGGATTATTGGTATACAGGCGAGGCACCTGCAACCCCGCCTGCTGGCAGTCCAACTGAGCCAGTCCTGGTGACTTGGCTGCCCGGCTCCAATGGGGCGACAGTGGTGCCTTATGTCGCTAATCAGCCACCACGCCTGGTGCTACCCGTGCCCATTGCAGTGCGGGGCCATGTTACTGTAGGTGGTCAACCAGTGACTGGCTTGTCTTCTTCCTTTCGTGTCCTGGCAGCATATCAAGGACGGGGTAAGTTGAACTCGATCTTGAGCGTTATGGTGACAGCCCAAGCCGATGGTTCATTTGAGTTGGCTGGTCTGACTCCAGGCACTTACGAGGTGCAAGCGTGTCGGGATGGTATCTGGCTGTCGCAAAGCCAATCTATGGTTGTGGGGCGCAGTGCGCTAACGCCCTTGACGCTTGACATCGCTCCCCCCGGTGCACCGGTTCTAGTTCACTTAGTGAATACCCAGGGTAAATCGCTGCTCAATCGCCAATTGAGGGTGTTACGCCCATCAGGGCCACTGACGAGTGCACTGTGGCCGCAGACCCTTACTACTGACTCTACTGATGTGGTGAGGTTAGAAGGTCTGGAAGTCGGGGTGCATCAACTCGATATTGCTCCTCAGTCTGCTGGAGAGATACGCTCTAATCCAGCAGGAGACCCCGCGCCACAGCACACGGCACCTATTCGTGTTAAGCCATTCAGAGCTGATATTTCGCCCACATCGGAGACGATAGTTGTACACGATTAACCTCTCTGATGTTCATATTATTGGATAACTTCTCTACGTCAAATTTAGTCACATGCAGCAAAAAATCTCCATTCATTGTAGAATGAAAAGACAGCATAGCTTCCAAGCGTGTCCTGAAATATGGCCAGAGCAGGCCAACAAAATCTTAAGAGAAGACGAGTAAAGCAAGCGATGACTCCAACTACAGGCGAGAAGATTAGAATTGAAGACAGCAAGCTGATTGTGCCAGATAATCCAATCATTCCTTTCGTGCGCGGCGACGGCACGGGGCCGGATATTTGGGCGGCTTCTGAGAAGGTATTTGATGCTGCCGTGCAGAAAGCTTATGGTGGCTCGCGCAAGATTACCTGGCACGAAGTGTTCGCGGGTGAAACGGCTTTTCAAAAATTTGATAACTGGTTGCCCGATGAAACCGTCGAAGCCTTTCGGGAATACCTTGTCGGCATCAAAGGCCCGCTCACCACACCCGTGGGCGGCGGCATCCGCAGCTTAAATGTGGCCCTGCGGCAGATGTTGGATTTGTACGTCTGCTTGCGTCCCGTGCGCTATTTCAAGGGCACGCCCTCGCCGGTCAAAAATCCTGAGAAAGTGAATATGGTGATCTTCCGCGAGAACACCGAAGACATCTATGCCGGGTTAGATTACCAGGCAGGCTCGGAAGAGGCGATTAAGCTTTTATTGTTCCTGCGCAACGAAATCCCCGCTGACTTCAAGAAGATCCGCTTTGGCGAAGCCTCCCCGGAAAGGGTGGGGTTGGGCATCAAACCTGTCAGTCGCCCCGGTACAGATCGTTTGGTGGCAGCGGCAGTACGCTATGCGATTGAGAACAAGCGCAAAAGCGTGACTTTTGTGCATAAGGGCAACATCATGAAGTACACCGAAGGTGCCTTCCGTGACTGGGGTTACGGCATCGTGCGTAAGGAGTTCGCTGACCAGACTTATACCTGGGCGCAGTGGGAAGAGACTAAAGCGACAAAAGGTGAGAAGGCCGCTAATGCCGAGCAAAAACGAGAATTGGCTGCTGGTAAGGTATTGGTCAAAGATGCCATTGCTGACATTACTTTGCAACAGGTGCTAACACGCCCTGATGATTTCGATGTCATTGCCACCTTAAACTTGAATGGTGACTATCTTAGCGATGCCCTCGCGGCCCAAGTCGGTGGCATCGGCATTGCGCCAGGGGGCAATATTAATTTCCTGACAGGCCACGCCATCTTCGAGGCCACGCATGGCACGGCTCCCAAATATGCGGGGCTCGATAAAGTCAATCCTGGCTCAGTAATTCTATCGGGTGAGATGATGCTCGGTTACTTGGGGTGGCGCGAGGCTGCTGACCTGATTATTAAAGGTCTAGATGGCGCGATTGCTTCCAAACGTGTGACTTACGACTTTGCCCGCCTCATGCGCGGCGCAACCGAGATTAAATGCTCTGAGTTTGGCCAGAACATTATTGACCACATGGAGTAAAGCCAATTTTAATGGAACGCAAAGCTTCGCTACGCTAATTTCATGCGCTATTTGAACTATATTGTTAATTAAATGGTGTGGGCTGGCGTTGCAGAGCATAGCGTAACTTCGTTTTGCGTCCTATTATTTTGAATAGAGTCCCCAAGATGTTGGAGTGACTTCAAGTGTAAGGGCTTGCAGGTGGCAACTCCTATGCGCAACCCGCGCCCATTAGAATCTCAAGACGTGCATTCGTATAACGCCCTGCTTCGCGTGGGGCGTTTTCGCTTGTGGCTGTGCGTTCTCATCAGCCTGTGGTTAGGGCTTTTCTGGTCTCTGCCGCCTGCATTAGATCAGGAGCAACCCACCTCGCAGGCGGAATCGCACACGACACACAGGGCAAAGCGTCGCAAAAGGATTATTGCTGACTCTCCAACGCCCCAAGACACTGCTACTCCAGCAGCCAGTGACACGCCCAACAGTGATGCTACCCCTAACAGCGATGCCACGCCACAAGCAACGGCAACCAACACTGCAACGCCTGCTGCATCGCCCTCTGCATCCAACTCGGCCACACCTGCAACGCCAGTGCCGCTGGTTACGCCCGCTCCTTTCAATGCTATCAGTAGTGAAGTGCCGCGCGGTTTTGGCCGCACCGTGATTGTGGTACTGGGCGGCGTATCATGGGGTGAGTGGGCTGGCCTTAGCGCAGGCACCAGCACGCTGACACCTGGATTTAAGCAGATTCTGGAAGAGGGTGCCCTGGCCGCCGCGCGTTTACCGGGTGAGGCTGCTGAGGGGGCCAGCGTTGATGATTTTGAAAAACCTCAACGCCAATCTCTCCCAATGGAAGCGATTTCGTCAGCCCTCTTACGGGCAGCGGCGGTGCTTTCCGCAGGCGCCACCAAAAACTTGCCACATTCCATTCCTGCTGTAGCGGCCTTAACCCTGGGGGCGGGAGAACATCTCAATGTGCAGTCGCCCTCATACGAAGAGGCCCCATCAGAGGTGGTCTATGCGCGGCGCACCGATTTTTCCGCTGCGCCGGAAGCCCTCTTAAACCTGGGTTGGGGTGCCTTGAATGCTGCGCCCAATGTGGGGCCGGATGAGTTAGCCCACTCAACTTGTGGCGCTCTGGGCGATGCTGTCCATCAAGCGGGGGGACGCACGGCGGCGCTGGGTTCAGCCGATACCAGTTATCTGCGCGGGCGTGGCCTGCTGTTGCGTGAATGGGCCTTAGTCGGAGAGAATGGGCAAGGCATCGTGGATGGCGGAGATGTCTCACGCCAATTGCTGGCCCGCGATGCCACTGCGCCTTTTGGTCTGCGCACCAATGCCCGCGCGTTACTGGCTGCTTTCGATGCGGCTTTGCAAGATGATAAAACGGCTCTTATTACGGTGGAGTGGGGCGACACCCGGCGGGCCGCGCTCTATGCGCCCTGGTGCAGCCCCCAGACAGCGGCCCGCCATCGCCGTGATGCACTGTTGCGTGCTGACGCCTGGTTGCGCGCGATGCTGACGCGCTTGACGGACGTGCGCCGTGATCGCCTGGTGGTATTAGCTGTGCCTGACCTTGATACAACTCAGCCACAATGGTTGCCGCTCGTTTTGTGGCGTCCCCTGCGCGGTGGGCAGGGGGCATTGCTGCAAATGAATCACGATGGTCAAGGCCCCGGCATTGTTTCCCTCGAAAATGTCTTCTCCACGCTCTTAGAGCGGCTGAATGTGCCGCCCGCCCCTGGTAGCGCGGGAGTCTTAGTTGAAACCGGCAAACCGGCAGCGGCTTCTAAACGCCTGGCCCGCCTGCTCGCTCTGCAAGCAGGCGTGGAATGGCTGGATGCCGCGCGTGCTCCCAGTCAAGGTCTCTGGGATTGTTGTTTTGTGCTAACCATGCTGCTTTCATTGGGCCTGTTAATGCAGCAGGTGAGTGTTGGTCAACTATACACAAATAGCCCGTCTCAAACTGCAACCAACGGTGACGCCACCAGGCAGGGCCGACAATGGGCGCATAGCGGCTGGTTTCTGGTGATGCTCTTGCCCCTGCTGGGATGGCTGGTGGGGCCATGCCTGGAAGCCACCTGGCGTTTCGGCCACTTAACCAGTAATGTTGAAACTTCCAGTAGTCAGGCGGGTGCTGGCACGGATTGGAAGTTGGTGCTTTCTTTATTGGGCGTGGCGCTACTGATTTTAGGCGTGCTGGCCTTGGCGCGTAAGATGTTTGGCCGCGTACGACTCCGTGCTGTCGGCATTGGTTTGACCTGGATAATTCTGACCCTTATAGGACTGCTGCTGGGTGGCTTTGCTTTGCCGTGGAATGCCTTATTAGGGTCTTCACTGCTCAACAATCCTACCACACGCATCGGCGACCTGTGGGCACTCTTGCTGATCTCCGCCACACTCCTCGGAGTCGCCGGGCTAACCCAACCATCATTCCACGATGTCTTCCCCACAGGTGATAAGACTTCCACCAGAAAGGGCAGCGAAGTGGCGTTAGAATCGCGCCGTGTCATCAATCTCCGGCCAGCCGCGTTATGGATGATCGTCGTGACTCTCTTGTTGCTATCGGGTGGGTGGGGTGGCTGTAATCCAGCGGCGGCGGTGGTGGCGGCCCTGGGCTTTAGCGCAATGTGGCTGCGTTTATGGCTGGAGCGTGCCGAACGTGCTCATCGCCTGCGCGTACGTCGTGCGGCGACCATGACTATTGCCGCCTTAGCTATTTTGCTGCTCTGGCAACGCGGCGGTTGGACACTGGTTGAAACTTCCCTATCAAATTGGTGGCCTGGCTGGTTAGCGACCTGGCACCTCGTCTGGTGGGACATCGCCTTTGCCACTACTTTATTAGCCACCATTATGTTGCTTATCTGGCTGCGCCCTATTCTGCGCGTCTATTTGCAATCCCGCTATTCCTTCCGCGCCATGCTGTTAGGCACCAGCATCGCCGCCTTAGCCGCACTACTACTCTTTGGTTCTTATGGTCCGCCACTGATTGCACTTTATACTCTTGGGGCTGCTATCTATGAATTAATGGGCATCTCTCCTGCGGGAGTAAAAAATATAACAGCCTGACGAAACGAAACATGGAAATGCTAATGCAAGGTGCAACGTCAGTTGTCAAATGCCGTCTATTATAGAGTCGTCCAATATCACAGCCATTGATAAGAAATGTTAATTTGGCATTAAGCAGCGGGTGGGGTAAAATATCCAACGTTGCAGCCGCTTAAAGATTAAAATAACAGCATGTTAGCCCAGGGGAGGCGCTTCGACGATGCACGACGCTCACCATTGGAAACATCCGTTGCCAGCCGCACCGAAACCTGAAACCACACAATCGGAAGTTAATTTTTCCGTGCAAAAATATCAAGACAATTCCTTAGCCGAGTTTCAAGAGAATGCCGAAGGCCGACCACACGAAGAATGCGGGGTCTTCGGCATTTATGCGCCAGGCGTGGAAGTCGCCCGCCGCGCCTTTTTCGGGATTTTCGCTCTTCAGCATCGCGGCCAGGAATCGGCTGGTATCGCGGTGACGGATGGCACCGATATTCAATTGCACCGCGCGATGGGGTTGGTAACGCAGGTCTTCGATGAAGACATCCTGGCGAACCTGCCCGGCCATATCTCAGTTGCCCACACCCGCTATTCCACCACTGGCTCCTCCAAGGCGTGTAATGCCCAGCCGATTTTAACGCAATCGTCTGAGGGGTTAATGGCTCTGGCGCATAATGGCAACCTCGTCAATGCGGTGCTGCTGCGGGCCGAGATGGAGGAAGCCGGTATCCAGTTTGAGACCACAATGGATACCGAAATCATCGCCAAGACCATCGAATCTCTCAATGACAGGCCCTTAGAAGATGCGCTTCTCGAAACGATGGCGCGCATTCATGGAGCCTATTCCCTGGTGATGATGACGCATGACACGCTCATCGCCATGCGCGACCCCAACGGTGTGCGCCCGTTGTGTTTGGGCCGCTTGAGCAACAGTGAAGATGGCGAAGCCGCCGGTTATGTGGTGGCCAGCGAAACCTGCGCCTTAAACGTGGTGGGCGCGGAATACGTGCGTGAAATCGAGCCGGGCGAAATCGTCTTTATTAATAATGAAAAGATAGAGTCGGTCTTCTATAAGGGCCTGGTCGAGCACCGCGAAGATCGCCCTGCCCTCTGCATTTTTGAGTTTATTTATTTAGCGCGTCCCGACTCGCAGATTATGGGGCGCAATATTCACCAGGCGCGGCGCACAATGGGCGAGAAGTTGGCCCAGCAAGACCCGGTGGAGGCGGATGTGGTCATTGGTGTGCCCGACTCTGGCACGCCTGCGGCCATTGGTTATGCGGCGGGTTCGGGCATTCCCTACCAGGAAGGTTTGATTAAAAACCGCTATATCCAGCGCACCTTTATCCAGCCCGATCAAACGCAACGCGAGTTAGGCGTGCGTCTCAAACTGACGCCCTTGCGCGATGTCTTAGAAGGTAAGCGCGTGGTCGTGGTCGAAGATTCCATTGTGCGCGGCACCACTACCAAACGCATCGTGCAGATGATCCGCGATGCGGGAGCCACCGAAGTGCATCTGCGCATATCCAGCCCCCCTTATAAATGGCCTTGCTTCTATGGCATTGATACCGCTGCCCGCAAAGACCTCATTGCCTATCAACGCAGTATTGAAGAAATCCGCCAGTATAATGGGGCCGATTCGCTGGCCTATATCAGCATGGATAACTTGATTAATGCTGTCGGTCAGCCTAAAAACCTGTTTTGCCGCGCTTGCTTTGATGGCGAATATCCGATCACCATTCCGCATGATGTGAAATTTACCAAACTCGTTTTGGGTGAGGATGGCAACGGGAATGGCAATGGCAGCGCACCCGTTAGCCCCGATGATCCCGGACCGGAGAGCAGTGACGTGGTCGTGCAAGAGGACGCTGTGCCGACGCCCGTAACGGTTTAGGTGAGTCCATTACCCTGGCCCCTGATTGAAATTGGCGGCTGCAAGACCAAACCCACCTTCGTGGGTTCCTAATCTGCGTAGGCGGTTTTGTTTGTAGCCTCCGATTTTCAATCGGAGGCTTTTATTTGAGTCTGAATTAATACATTATGGAATCTAACTCATCCCAAGCAACACCTGTCTCAACCTATGCCTCAGCGGGTGTGAACATTGAAGCTGGCAATGAAACCGTGCGGCGCATTAAGCCTTATGCCCAGGCGACCTTTATTCCGGGTGTTATCGGTGGCATTGGCGGCTTTGGCGCCCTCTTTCAGCCCGACTTAAGCAGCTACAGCGAACCCATCTTCGTATCCGGTACCGATAGCGTGGGCACAAAACTCAAAGTGGCTTTTGCCCTCGACAAGCATGATACAATTGGCATAGATTGCGTCGCCATGAATGCCAATGATGTCCTCTGCTGTGGTGCGCGTCCGTTGTTCTTTTTGGATTACCTGGGCATTGGCAAGTTAGAGCCGGAAGTCGCTGAGGCGATTATCAAAGGAGTCGCCGATGGTTGCCAGCAGGCGGGTTGCGCCCTGATTGGTGGCGAGACTGCCGAACTCCCTGGTCTGTATGCACCGGGTGAATATGACCTCGTTGGTTTCTGCGTGGGCATGGTAGATAAGCCGCGTCTCATTGATGGCTCTAAAATCATTCCTGGTGATGTCATTTTGGGTCTCTCGTCTTCTGGTGTGCATTCCAACGGCTACTCTCTGGCTCGTAAAGTCTTAGAGCCGCTGGGCTATGACACCTACCGTGACGATTTGGGCACTACTGTAGGCGAATCCCTCTTAACACCAACGCGCATCTATGTGCGCCCGGTGCTATCTGTGTTAGAAACGGTGCCGGTGAAGGGTATTGTGCATATCACGGGTGGCGGTTTCTACGAAAATATTCCGCGCGTGCTGCCCACTAATATCGTTGCCACGATTGAACGCGGCACCTGGCCCATCCCACCCATCTTTACGCTCATTCAGCAGCAGGCTAATATAGATGAGCGCGAGATGTACACCACCTTCAACATGGGCATCGGCATGGTGCTCATTACAGCCGCCGAAGATGCAGCTACGGCACAGGAACACCTCGCGGCTCAAGGCGTGGCGGTGCAACCGATTGGAACTATCGGGAGCGCCGCCGGTGCGCCACACGTTGTATTAGAAGGATAATGATGGAGGTTATGAGTTGCGGTAAATGTAGCGACTGCGTATAATGTAATTGGTTTGATTTAGTCGTTGGTGTCGCACTTGCGTGGTTAAATGAAAGTGTGTCGCTATTGTAATATTGAACAACCGGAAGAGAACTTTGAGATAGCAGTTGTTGTTAAGGGCAAAACTTACAGGCGTCTCAAATGTAAAGCTTGTAAATGCGCGCGGCAGAAGCAACGAACCCACGAAACTGTCAATTGGGTGCGGGAATATAAAAAAGGGTTGCGGTGTGAACGGTGTGGATTTTCTGATTATCGAGCGTTAGAGTTCCATCATCGAAATCCGGCAGAAAAAGAGTTTCACATTAGCGATATTGCCATTCATGGCGGATCAATTAAGAGGATAAAAGAGAGATTGAAAAGTGCGTTGTTCTCTGCGCCAACTGCCATAGAATCGAACACTTCGTCGAAAATAACGGGATGTAGCTCAGCTTGGTAGAGCGCTTGGTTTGGGACCAAGAAGTCGTCAGTTCGAATCTGGCCATCCCGATTAGAGAATCAATTGTGCATAAAATAGCTCCTCTGCAATTGCAGAGGAGCCGTTTTGTTTAGTAGCTCACTTTGCTATGAGCAAACATGTTTGCTCTAAATCATAAGTTGCTTCTAACTGCTCGAAGAGGTCGGTGGCGGCGGTTAAATGAGCGTTGCGTGAAGCGTCGCTGGCATCTAAATGGCGGGCGATTTCATAATGAGCCAAGGCTTGTTCATAGCGCAGGGACATGCGTTCGGCCAAGTGCAAAGCTCGGTGCCAGGCTTTGCGGGCACGGCCCAGGCGACTCGCCAAGCAGTCGGCTAAGCCCTGGTAAATGAAGGCGCGGGGTTGGGCTATGGGGAACACTTTGGCGAAGCGATTGAATGCGGCTACGGCTTGCTTGGCTTCCTGGGCACGCTCCTCACTACGGGCCGACAATTTTTGCACACTGTCTTCCCAGGAGGCGAGGTACACTTCTGTGACTCCTGCGTAACCTTCCAAAACGTAAGGCGTGATCGGTTGAGTCTTGGTAATCAGGTGCATTGCCTCATCTGCGGTTTGGCAGGCTAAGTCGGGTTCGTCCTGTCGCCACCGCACTAAAGCTAACAAGCCAGCAATCCAAATGGTCTCCGCCCCGGTCAACTTGTTGGCGCGCAGGCTGGTGGCAGCGGCTTCCAACAGGGTTTTGGCTTCGACCAGACGCCCCATGCGCAGGGCACACATGGCTTGGCCGCAAGACCCCCAGATTTCCGCCTGAGCATCGCCCCGGCGTCGCGCCACATTGCGGATTTCCTGGAGCTGGCGACTGGTTAGGGCACAATCCCCGCTGGGATAGGTGCTTAAAGCTGAGAGTTGCACAAAGCTTTCTTCCCAACGTCGCCAGTCCCCAAGCTGACGCGAGCAGTCCACGGCTTTTTGCAGGGCAGCACGTCCCGGTTCGCCTTCGCCCCGGCTCAGACTATAAAGCCCTGTTAGCTGGGAAACTCTGGCGCACAGCGGTGGGTCATCTACACCTTCAATCGCTTTGTAGGCCAGACGGTGGTAAGTTTCGGCCCAACGGGTCGAGGGCACCGTGCCCGCCGCGACGCAGGCCAAGGCATAAATGCCCCCTAATTGCGGTGTCGGCGTAGCGACTTCGGCGAGGTTCAAAGCCCGGAGGCAGGCATCCAGTGCCATGCCGCGTTCTTGCGCATACAAATAAATCTCCGCCAGACGTTCGTAAGCGGTAATGATCTCTCGCGGTTCGGCATCCTCGGTTGGGGCACTGCCAATATACTTTGCCGGTTGCAGGCGATGCCGCAGTTGCTCCCAAACTTGTGGCATCAGATAATTCAGGCTACTCCCGGATGGCACGGGTAGGGGTTGGCCCAGTAAGGTAAGAACTTGCTCGATATGTTCGCGGCTCTTAGCGACCTGGCCGATTTCTAATGCGGCTTCACCTTTCACCCGCTCGGCTCTAGCCCGTTCTAACAGTGAATTGGTCGCAACTGCCGGACTTGCCCCGTTCTGTTCACCCCAGGTATCCGTTTCCGCCTCATCGTCGGAGGCTTTCTCGCCCTGCTCGCGGACGACTTCTTCCAGACGTTCGGCCTGACTCAATAGGTCTGTGGCTTTCTCATGCTCTCCGTTAAGGCGGGCTTGTTCTCCGGCTTTTTTGAGGTAGTCAATGGCCTTAACATTCTCTTCGGCGCGACTCCAGTGATAGGCTAAAGAAGCATAATGGGGCGCTAAATCGCGGGCGTAAGTTTTTTCATACCAGCGGGCTACGGCACGGTGTAGTTGCCGACGCTGGGAGAATAGCATCAGGTTATAGACAACTTCTTGCGTAATGGTGTTTTTAAAAGAGTAGCGCAGTTCCGGGTCGGGCGCATCCAGAGCCGTAAAGTCTAATTCTTCCAGCGTATCAAGATGGTCAGCGAGATTATCCTTCTCGCCCTCAATCGGATAAATATCGCGCAAGATGCGAAAAGCGAAGACGCGCCCAATAACACTGGCCGCTTTCAGCATCAATTGCTGGGGTGGCTCTAAGCGGTCAATGCGGCCTGTAATCACGCCCTGGACGTTATCGGGTAGGGTGACGGCTTCTAGGTCTACCCCCGGTGCGATGCGGCACTCGCCATAAGCGACTTCAATCAATCCGGCATCGCGCAACGCGTAAGCTAATTCTTCGCTGAAAAGCGGGTTGCCATGCCCTTTTTGCTGAATGAGATTAGCGATCTCCTGAGGAATGATGGTAACGCCAAGACGTTGCCGCACCAGGGCCATTGTGTTTTCGGGCGGCAGGACATCTAAGTGCAAGCGCAGCACATCCGGCAGTTGCAGCAGATCACTCAGGCCATGCGGCGTGGCCTCGGTAAAGGGCCGCATAGCAATCACTAACATTAAGTTAGGAATGCGCTGTGCGGTGAGCAAGGTTAAGAGCCACGAGCGAGCATCCAACCAATGCGCGTCATCCAGGACAATCAGAGTCGGTGCGCGATTAGCCAGAGTTTGCAAGAGATGAAGCAATAGTTGCTGCCGCTGCTCCGCCCGATCTTCCCCGGTCATGCGCTTAATCACGTCGTTTGGCGGGAAATCTAATGACAGGAAGTTGTTTAGTAGGGGCGCCAACGGCACTAATTGGGGATCGTCCTGGAGTTGGGCAAGGATATGCGCCTGGCTGGCGGTAGGGTCAGGCTGCCACTCTAAATCCAGGAGTTGCTTAAAGACGGGCAGCCAGGCATGATAACCGGAGGATGAAGCCGACTGCTTGACCGCATCCCCGGTTCCAACAGCCGTCACAACCCCATTCGCCCTGGCCCGGTCTAAAAGATGGTCGCGCAGCCGGGTCTTGCCAATACCCGCATCGCCTTCAATGATGACCACGCTGCCAGTGCCAGCCACCAAATCTTCGAGTTTCTCGGCTAAAAGAGTGCGTTCATCGCGTCTGCCGACGAGGGGACGCTGACTGGCAGTGGTCATCGCCTCGCCACGAGGCCGGAAAACAGCAATCGGATCAGTGCGCCCTTTAACCAGAATGGGCGGTAGCTCATCAAAAGAAAGACGCGCTTTGGCAGCCTGATAAGTTGGGGCATCGCAAAGCACATCATTGGTGGTGGCTTGCATCAAGCGAGCCGCGAGATTAACCGCACCGCCAATGATGGTATATTCGCGGCGTTGCTCGCCTCCCACTGCGCCACAGAACACCCGGCCTGAAGTAACACCAATCGAACTGTGTATCCGCTGCTCATGCAGCATGTCATGGATGGCTAAAGCGGTCTGGACGCCGCGAATCGCATCGTCTTCATGGGCTAAGGGAGGCAAGCCGAGGGCGATAATTAAAACCGTGCCTTTGTCGTCCACCAGAACTTTATTAATGGTGCCTTCATGCCGATCCACTACCACTTGCAAGGTCTGCATCAAACCTTGCATTTGATCTAACATAGCAGGGTCTTTTGGATCGAGGTCAGGAAGCCGCACAAAAATCGAAGTGACAGGGCGTAATTCTGCGAGAAAACCAGTTTGCCCGGCATCCAGGCGCAAGCGCACTGTGGTGGGCACGAAAGTGCGTAGCGTGGCCTCTGCATCGCCTGCTATAAGAGGCGCGGGAACATGGCGCATGGTTAATGGCTTGGCGATGGCCTCTAAACGAACGCTGCCACTGGGTAGGTTAGCGCCAGTGCAATCCTTATCTACCAAGGCCCATGCCTGACGAGACAATATAATTTCGCCCGGCTCAGCCTCGTGTCCGGTCAGGCCGACCTGAGAGAGAGGTTCACCCGCTAAGAGAATTTCCCAGTGGCCGAACAAGCCACCCAGATACATAACGGCAGCTTCTCCTGCGCCAATGCCCACGCGCATAGAGAGACGCAAGCCATCGCTCACTTCATAATCGTTGAGGGTGGCCTGGATTTCCAACCCGCACTGGGCGGCCCGTTGGGTCGCTGTGGCTAAGTCTTCGCCTGACTCTTGCGGTGTCCATATGGAAATAACCGCATCCCCGGCCATCTTGATGATGTCCCCGCCATGCCCGGTAATGAGGTCCATCAGCCGCTCAAAGTAGGTGTTCAGCGCACCTGTCAAGGCTTCGACACCGGCTGGCCCCCGCAGAGCAAGCTGTTCCGTTAGAGCGGTAAAGCCAGAGACATCGGCAAACATGACTGCCGCCGGAAACTTTTCTAATTCCGGTGCGCTTAACGGTGCCGACGTGGACGCCAGACGCCGCAAGATAAGCTTCGGCACATACGTGGCGAGGCTATCAAATACAGCGTCTGTGGTAGATGCTACTATGCCAATTCTCCTCTGACCTAATGGGAATATAGTGGTTAATTTATTTTATACCGCAAAAGTGCCTGTCAGAGTCTCTATAAGAAAGCTGCCATCCTCAACCCTGAGCGTAATCAAGTTATTATTAAGCTTTCTCAGGCCGGGTCTGCAACTTCAGGTGTTGGCAAGTCATTAAGGTAATCAATTAACCTGCGCAACCGAGCAAAATTGCGTTTATTAAAAGCAAAAACCAGGCGTGATAGGTGAGCTAGAACCGGTTCATCGTGTTCCGCAGGCAACGGGCCGCTCACCTGAAACTCTCCCTCCACGATAATATCGGAGAAATGTGCCGTAATATCTTGTAACTGCGCTACGGTGGGCGGGTGCTGAAGCCGGAGGGCGAGGTTCTTCCCTATATAGCGCACACTGTGGAAGTTGCTATAGAAGTGAGATATTTCGTGCATGGCTTCAGCCACGCTATCAGTGATTTTATAGAGGCGCAGATCATCTGGCCCGATAAAGCCATGCGCCAACAGGTGATTTTTCGTTTGCTCTTCCCAGGTGCGCCAGTAATCGCCGCCGGGGTGTTCCAGCATCACAATGGGCATCGGCACCGCTTTGCCCGTTTGCACCAGGGTCAAAACCTCATAGCCTTCATCCATCGTGCCAAAGCCGCCGGGGAAAAGCACAATGGCATGGCTGGTGCGCAAAAACATCAACTTGCGGGTGAAGAAATACTTAAAATTGATAAGTTTAGGGTCATTGGCGATGTACGGGTTGGTCGTCTGCTCGAAAGGCAGGCGGATGGCCAGGCCAAAAGAAGCGCCCGCCCCCGCGCCGCCATGCCCCGCTGCCATAATGCCGCCTCCGGCCCCGGTGGTCACCATCCACCCGGCGTGGGCCATACCTCTGGCAAAGGCCACCGCTTGCAGGTAATCGGGGTCGTCCGCAGGTGTGCGGGCCGAGCCAAAGATGCTGACCTTGCGCACGTTGTGATAAGGAGCGAAGACCTTGAGCGAGTAGCGCAACTCTTTGAGCGCACTATTTATGAGTTTAATGTCGCCCCGGTTCGTCTGATCCCGTAACAAATTGAGCGCAGTATTGATAATTTGCCCGACTAAATCGCCATCGGGTAGCTGTTCCACCTTCGCCAGCAAACCCACCGCCAGTTGCTGCACCGCTTCCATCTCTTGCTGGCTAACAACACTGGGAGCCTGTGTAGATTCTTGCGATTGCTCGGTGCTTTCTATAGCACTAGCGGGCTGGTCTAATAGTTGATCCCGTGGTTCCATGATGAAAATTTAAGGGTTTGTTTAGTGAAGTAATGGTGATATTGCGTAAAACGTGCCAGTCAGGGCTTAACATACTGATAATAATGGCGCGTTATAGTGAGAGTAGTAGCATTCATTTTATCCCCTGTTACCACGCTGCATGACCCCATCTGCCTTGTGGCGCAGGCCCATCCACGGTCAGCGCCACAAAGCAGGCTCCCCTAAATGTGTGACTTTCCCCACAACCCACAGGTTTATCCCTGGTCTTTACGTGAATTTAATGTGTTAAGAAAGTGTTAGATGATCGCCGTCGTTATTCAAGAATAGCAGTGTCGTTTCGAGCGACGCTTTGCTTTGTAAGCAATGACATACTGCTTACTGCGAGATCAATCTATTATGGCAAATGCAGGACAACTAACTATCCTGCATTTAGGTCTGCGGCTAATTCTTGCATGATGGCAAGCGAGGCCGAACAACCAATGCGATTGGCTCCGGCTTCAATCATGGCGCGGGCGGTCGCCAAATCACGAATGCCACCAGCCGCTTTGACGCCCAGGCGGTCACCCACCGTGCGGCGCATCAAAGTTACATCGGCAACCGTCGCTCCGCCCGAGCTAAAGCCGGTTGAGGTCTTTACAAAATCGGCCCCGGCTTCAGCAGCCAAGTGGCAAGCGGACACTTTTTCTTCATCCGTGAGCAGTGCCGTTTCTAAAATGACTTTAACCACTAAGCCCGGCTTACTGCGCGCACTTTCCACCACTGCGCCAATGTCTTCCAACACCGCGTCGGTATCTTTGCATTTGAGGGTGCCAACGGGAATCACCATATCCACTTCTTGCGCGCCTCGTTCAATAGCCTGTGTTGTCTCGAAAGCTTTGACATCGGTCAGGGTATTGCCATGTGGGAAACCAACGACTGTGGCAACTTTTACCGGGCTGCCAGACAACTGATGCACGGCGAAATCTATCCAGAGGGGAGCCACGCACACGGCCACAAAATTAAACTGTCGCGCCTCTTCGCAAAGCTGCCTTATTTGTGCTCGTGTCGTTTCTGGTTTGAGGGCGGTATGGTCTATCATGCTGGCCAGTTGCTCTGGCGTTAGAGGGGTCTGGTTCATAATCTCCTGTAATCCTGCTAAATGGTTAATCAGTTTAGGCCGCTAACGAAATGAACGCAGCTTATAGAGTGAGAGTTTGTCATGCTGAGCAAAGCGAAGCATCTACTCTGCGGAGTTAGAGTGTTATCGTTTGACTACTATTCTATAGAACAATCTAACCAGAGAACAATCTAACCAGATGCTTCGCTTTGCTCAGCATGACCTTCTTGCGATTACCGTTTCCTGTTTAGCATCATTGACCGAAATCAAAAATTGGCTCTCCATTGGGCCACGATTCTTTTAGTTTAAAAAACTGGGCCAGGGAAGCGGCAATATCCGCAAAAGTCTGGCGACAACCTAAATCCTGCTTTCTATCTCCATACTTTACCAAGAGGGGCACGGCTTCGCGGGTATGATCAGAGCCTTTAAAAGTTGGGTCGTTACCATGATCGGCAGTGATGATGATTAAGTCCTCGGCGTTACAAAACGGCAGAAAACTATGAAGCCACGCATCAAACTGTTGTAGTGCTTGCGCATAACCAACCACATCGCGCCGGTGTCCATACAGCATATCGAAGTCCACTAAATTGGCAAAAACCAAGCCCTGCTTTGTCGTTCGCCAAACTTCTTCAAGCTGGCGCATTCCCTCGGCATTCGATGCGGTAGGGTGTGATTCGCTAATGCCCTCGCCCGTAAAAAGGTCAGCCACTTTGCCGATGCTAATGACGGGGAGGCCCGCTTCCGTTAGAGCCTTTAAGATAGTGCATGGCGGCTGCATCGAAAAGTCATGCCGTCCGGCGGTGCGGGTGAAATATCCTGGCTTGCCCACAAAAGGCCGGGCAATGACTCGCGCAATGTGATAAGCGTCGCAATGCCGCCGCGCTACGGTGCAGATTTCATAGAGTCGCGTCAAGGGAACAACCTCTTCATGAGCGGCAATCTGCAAGACGGAATCGGCGGAAGTATAAAGAATGGGCTGTCCAGTTTGAAGGTGGATGTCTCCTAAGTCTTTTAGAATCTCTGTCCCGCTGCGCGGGTAGTTGCCAATGAAATGAACCTCACACTCCGCCTCAATACTGCGCACCAGTGCAGGGGGAAACTTTTCAAAGACGGCAAAAGGTGCTTCGAGAATAACCCCGGCAATTTCCCAATGGCCCGTCGTAGAGTCTTTGCCCTTTGATTGCTCGTGCATTCGGCCATAACTGGCCTGCAATGATTCGGCAGGGGCTTGTTGCAGCACATGGCCCAAACCCAGTGACCAGAGCGTTGGTAACTGTAAGTGCGGACACTGCTCTAAGATATGCCGCAGCGTATTGACACCAGCATCACCATATTGAGCGGCATCCGATGCGCCGCCAATGCCAACACTATCGAGAATCAATAAAAGAGCGCGCATAATCGAGATGCAGAAGTATCAACACAACGGTTGTGAAATAGTTTAAAATGCTTCTCTGTATGAGTTCTACGATTGAGTTAGCCGAACCCCATATTCAGCAGCTTTACCAGTTAGCCTGCGCCGCCCGCGAGAAAGCCTATTGTCCTTATAGCGGCTATCAGGTGGGTGCTGCCATCCGAATTTCTGATGGTACCATATATACTGGCTGCAACGTGGAAAACTCTTCTTATGGGGCAACCAATTGCGCCGAGCGGGTCGCCATTCAGAAAGCAGTTAGCGAGCATGGCAAGATACAAATTGCCGATGTGATGGTGGTGACGGATGCTAACCCCCCGTGGCCGCCCTGCGGTATGTGCCGTCAGGTCATTGCTGAATTTAGCGCCCAAACCGTTATCCATGCCGCTAATCTGCAAGGTGAGATTATCACGACCAGTTTTGCTGACCTCTTGCCACAAGCCTTTACTCCTGAACATCTGCATCGTTAGGCTACTCATAATCATATTAACATGAATTTCCTTTCGCTCCTTGAGGCTAAACGTGACGGCCAGAATTTGGGCCAATCACAAATTACGGAGATCGTGCAGGCTTATACCAACGGCGAGATTCCCGATTATCAAATGTCGTCATTTTTGATGGCAGTTTACTTTCAGGGTATGGCTGCTGGTGAAACCGCCGCCCTGACTTTAGCCGTGCGCGATTCCGGCTCCACGCTACGTTTTCCGAATGATCCCCGTCCGATTGCAGATAAACATTCAACGGGCGGGGTAGGCGATAAAGTCTCTCTCCCCTTAGCGCCCTTGCTGGCCTGTCTTGGCTTTCGAGTGCCGATGATCTCCGGGCGTGGCCTGGGCATTACAGGTGGCACGCTTGATAAGTTGGAATCTATCCCTGGCTTTCGCACAGCGCTGGAACCAGATAAGATTATCCAGCAAGTGCAAAGCATAGGGTGCGTGATTTGTGGCCAGACTGCTGACATGGTGCCCGCTGATAAATCCCTCTATGCCTTGCGCGATGTGACGGGCACCGTGCCTTCGATTCCATTGATTACGGCTTCCATTCTTTCCAAGAAGTTAGCGGAAAACCCGCAAGCCCTGATTTTAGATGTGAAGTTCGGCACCGCCGCTTTTATGCAGACGAAGGAGCGGGCGCGTGCTTTAGCGGAAAGCATGGTGACTTTAGGCCATCAGTGCGGTGTCAACACCCGCGCCTTGCTAACGGATATGAATGTGCCTTTAGGTCGTGCTGCGGGTAACTGGCTGGAAGTGAAAGAATCGGTTGAATGCCTGGAAAATCGTGGCCCGGCTGATGTGCATGAGTTGGTGATTGAATGCGCCGCGCATCTGCTCGTGCAAACTGGCCGCACCTCAGACATCCAGGAAGCACAGACTCAAGCCGAAGCATCTTTACAATCCGGCGAACCGCGCCGCAAGTGGGATGAGATGTTAAGGGCACAAGGTGCGGATTTAGCCGCATTCCAACAGAAACTAACCCTCGAAGAGACGGCTCCCATTCTGCTGGAATTATGCGCTGATAAAGCAGGCTTCGTCTCTCAATGCGACGCCCGGATAATAGGGGAAGTGATTCGTGATTTGGGCGGTGGGCGTCTGACCAAAGAGACCGTTATTAATCCCGCAGTAGGAGTAGACCAATTAGCGAAGCCAGGCGAACCTATTCAACCCGGTAATGTGTTGGCCCGTATTCATGCCGCTACTCAGGCTCAAGCCGAAACTGCACGCGACCGATTGCAAAAAGCTTTTCAAATCACCAACGAGCCACCTTCATTAGCGCCTTTGATACAGGAAGTTATTGAATAAGATTGAACCGCCAAGGACGCCAAGAGCGCCAAGAAAAGAAGAGGGGGTGAGTGGGGAAAGAGCAGCCAGTGTCATGTTGAGCGCAGCGAAACATCTACTCTGCGGAGATATAGAGTTCTGATTTACCTCATTACTTTATGGACACTCATAAAAGATTCTTCGCTGCGCTCAGAATGACAAAGCTATTCTGCTTCCCACTCTCCCCCTCTTCTTTTCTTGGCGCTCTTGGCGTCCTTGGCGGTTCAATCTTCTGAATTTAAACGCCGCGCCAGCTTGAGGGCATGAAAAGTTGGGTGTAGATTTGGGAAGCGAAGCGGTCGGTCATACCGGCGATATAATCGCAGACACAGCGGGCCAGGGCGGGTTGAGTCAGGCTGTCCACATCCTGTCCGGCAGGGCATAGGTTGGCATATTCACCGCGCATAAGTTGCGGCTTACTCATAAAGTGCTCGAACAAATGGTGAATCACGTTACGCACGCGAGGTGCTTCATCGGCGGTGTTAATGAGATAAACATGATCGAACATCCAGTTCTTGAGCGTATCCGTCGCGTGCATGATGTCGTCGCGCATGGCAATGCGGTCGAGCGCCTGACGCAATGGGTCATGTTCGGTTGCTACGACTTCGCTGCTGGCTTCGATAATAGCATTGACCATTGTGGTAATACGCTGCGCGTGGCGCTGGCCCAAGACTTCCAAACAATCTTTGGGCAAGTCTTCGTAGTGGATCATGCCGGAGCGAATCGCGTCATCAATATCGTGGTTGACATAAGCCACCCGGTCGCAAATGCGCACAATTTGGCCTTCGAGGGTGGCAGGTTTGCCACGCTGGAGCCATAAATCCAGCGACTTCCCGGCTTTCAAATCAGACTTGCCTTTGGAGTGGTGCAAAATCCCATCACGCACTTCCCAGGTGAGGTTCAAGCCTTTACCATTATTTTCCAGGACATCCACAATCCGCAGTGATTGCTCATAGTGACGGAAGCGAGAATCCGGGTCGAAGCGGCGATAGGCTTCATCGAGAGATTCCTCTCCAATATGGCCGAACGGGGCATGGCCCAGGTCATGGCCCATGCCGATGGCTTCGGTTAAATCTTCATTCAGGCGCAGGGCACGCGCCACCGTGCGCGCGATTTGTGTTACTTCTAAGGTGTGGGTTAATCGAGTGCGGTAGTGATCTTGCTCTGGTGAGATAAAAACTTGAGTCTTATGTTTGAGACGACGAAAGGCTTTGGTATGAATAATCCGGTCGCGGTCGCGCTGCCATTCGGTGCGATAAGAGTCCAGTGGCTCCGGGCGTTCGCGGCCTTTGCTCTGGTCAACCTTGGAGGCCAACGGTGCCAACCACGCGTGTTCACGCGCTTCGAGCGAAAGACGAATATGCCCGTCTTCCAGATCATGATGGGCTGGCCCCGCTCCATTCATGCCGCCTGCCGCGCCGACCTTAGTGGTACTCTTAGATGTACTCATAGTTACAGTATGTGCCGATAATAGCGAAACTGTGCAACTGTTGCCTGCACCAGCCTGCCCCTCTTGCTCCTGGTGCAGAATCCACATCAATTATCACTCCTTACTTTTGATAATGGTAGTTATTAAGTTATATTTAAACGAAACTTAACCCTTGGTTGATATGGATAGAAAGTCATTTATAGAATTTGAATGAGATGCAGGTAGGAGAAATCTTTGATGAATCGCTATCGCCGTCTTTTTTTGATGGGTTGCACAACAGTTCTAATCGGTTTAAGCGGCTGCTCGAACCAGGGCAGCACCAATGGCACAGCCGCCAGTGGGGGCGGGACGCCGCAACAGTTAGTCATGGGATTTGTGCCCTCGGAGCAGGCGGATAAACTGGCGGACACGGCCAAGCCTATGGCTGACTTTGTGTCAAAAGAACTCAATATTCCCATTAAGACATTTACGGCGACGACCTACGCCGGTTTGGTCGAAGCGATGGGATCGGGCAAAGTGGATATTGGAGCTTTAGCCCCGCTTGCTTATGTTCTGGCCCATGACCAGAACGGCGCGAAAGTTCTGCTCAAGTCGTCTCGCCATAATGCGGTTACTTATCATTCTATGTTTGTGGCCCGTGCCGATTCCGGCATCAAGAGTATTGACCAGGCCAAGGGCAAGAAAATGGCTTTCGTTGATCCGGCTTCGGCCTCTGGCTATTTGTTCCCGGCGGCCTACCTCAAGGGCAAAGGCTATGATCCCGATAAGTTCTTCTCGCAAACCATCTTCTCTGGTGGACATGATAAGTCAGTGATCTCAGTCTATAATGGCGACGTGAATGTCGCGGCGGTGTATGACGATGCGCGTGACCAGGTAGCTAAACAAGACACTTATAAAGACGTTAAAACCAAAGTTGTGAAAATCGGCCAAACGCAGGAAATCCCCAACGACACTATTTCTGTGCGCAAAGACCTTGACTCGGCATTGGCGGATAAAATCAAAGCCGCTTTCTTGAAATATGCCAAGAGCGCAGATGGTAAGAAAACCCTCATGGATCTCTATGGCATTGATGGCATGGCCGAGGCCAAAGACAGTGATTATGACATTGTGCGCCAGACCGCGAAAACAATGGGCGTGGAACTCAACTCGTTGAAGTAGAAGACCTAACCCCCCGTCCCCCTTCCCGCAACGGGAAGGGGGTGCCAGAGGTCTACTTTAAACTTTGACGAACAGGGGCAATTTCAAAGGGAAAGTTAGAGCTTTAATCTTAGACCTAAATGCACTTGTTAGTGCTTCATATTTCCTGTTAGTGCTTCATGTTTATAGTTCAACCCAGTAATAATCCTCAGACACCCCCTTCCTGTGTCGGGAAGGGGGACGGGGGGTTAGGTCATATTGTTTAATGGAACAACCAGCTATTCTTTTTGAAAACGTTACCAAGCAATTCCCCAACGGCCATGTGGCGTTGAAAAATGTATCGCTGTCGTTTAAGCCTGGCGAATTTGTGGTTGTTGTAGGTCTCTCAGGAGCGGGCAAATCTACGCTCATTCGCTGCGTGAATCGCTTGGTCACCCCCACTTCAGGGCGCGTGAGTGTGGCCGGGGTTGAGATGACGGGCCTTAATGAAACGGGCTTGCGCGCCGCGCGTGCCCGTATCGGCATGATTTTCCAGAACTATAACCTGGTGCGCCGCTCTTCGGTTTTGCGCAATGTTTTAGCGGGGCGACTGGCACATCTACCAAGTTGGCGCACGCTGCTGGGCAACTTCCCCCTTGCTGATGTAGAACTGGCCTTGCGGAGTCTGGATCGCGTGGGCATCATGGAAAAAGCCTATCAACGTGCCGATACGCTTTCAGGCGGTCAACAGCAGCGCGTGGCGATTGCCCGTGCCCTGGCGCAGCAGCCCACGGTTTTACTGGCTGATGAGCCAGTCGCATCCCTTGACCCTCCCACTGCGCACCAGGTGATGCGAGACCTAAAGCGGCTGTCACGAGAAGAGAATCTCACCACCTTGGTCAACCTGCACTTCATTGATATGGCGCAGGAATACGCTGACCGCATCGTCGGCTTGCGGGCTGGTGAAGTCGTCTTCGATGGCCCGGTGGATGGCATGTCGGAAGGGACTTTTGAGGAGATTTACAATCGCCGCATCCGCCCCGATGACCTGCGCGGCACTGCCGATCTGCACCTGACGGATAGGGCTGCTGGAAATGGTGTGTTAACCTCTACTGCCCCGGACGCTCTGGAGAATTCAACGCAGGAGACGATTTCCGCTGCCCACTGAGACTCTCTCTCAATCATTGCCCAAGCCTCCCTTCCCGTGGCGCGGGTGGGTAGCCGCAGGGGTTGTGCTGGCTATCCTGGTGTGGAGCGCACAGGGCACCGGAGCCAGCCTCAAAGCCTTTGCTGAAGGTGTGCCGCAGATGTTGGCTTACTTTCAGAAGCTCTCTCCCTCACATAAGCCCTGGCCTTTAGATTATTTGCCGGAAATCAAAGATCGTCTTCTTGAAACCGTCAAAATTTCCTTCGCGGCCACGGTGATTGGCGCGGCTCTGGCGTTACCTTTTGTCATGGTCGCCACGCGACCTTTAGCGGCCAATGGCTTTGTTTATACCCTGGGGCGTGGCTTTCTCAATCTTATCCGTACTATTCCTGATTTAGTGCTGGCGAACATTCTAGTGGCTGGATTTGGATTGGGGCCACTGCCTGGCTTGCTGGCGCTGATTATCTTTACTTTTGGTGTGGTGACCAAACTCTTGGCCGACACCATCGAAACAGTTGATGCCGGGCCAATGGAAGCCATCGCTGCCGCTGGTGGTACCCGCCTGCAACGCGCTGTCTTTGCCATCTTTCCTCAAATCGCACCCGATTACATCGCTTATTCTCTGTACGCCTTGGAGATCAATGTGCGAGTAGCGGCGGTCTTAGGTTTAGTCGGTGCAGGTGGCATCGGCCAAATTCTCTACCGCGACATCAACTTCTTCATGTATAGCCGGGTGGGAATGATTATCGCCGCCACCTTTGTCGTCGTCTTCCTGATTGACTCCACCTCCTCCTGGTTGCGCAGCAAGCTCGTATAACGAGACCCATCAACTTTATGAGTGCTATTGAGCAGGCTAACCGCTTCACCAGACCCTCGCGCACCGGGGGTGAGACAGCCCGTTTGGTCATCTACCTCGTGCTGTCGCTGGCGGTTTTAGCTTGGGCCTTTTCCGGTTTGGAGGTTTCTCGTGAGCGGGTGCTGCGCGGCTTGCCCCAGATGGCTTCGCTTTTTAAGGAGATGTTCTTCCCGCCGGATTGGTCTTACACCCCCAAAGTGCTGACGGGGCTACGCGAAAGCCTGCAAATTGCGGCGCTGGGAACAGCTATCGCCGCTGTCCTGGCCTTGCCGTTTGGAGCCTTAGCCGCCCGCAACCTCATTCCCTTACGCGGCGTGCCATTTGTGGGCAAAACCCTATTGAACATGATTCGCACCTTTCCTGAATTGGTGCTGGCCCTCGTGTTCATAAAAGCCCTGGGGCCAGGGCCATTTGCGGGTGTTTTAGCGGTTGGTTTCCATTCGATTGGCATGATCGGCAAACTCTACGCCGAGCGGATTGAAACGGTGGATAAAAACGCCTTAGAAGCCCTCGCCGCTGCGGGTGCCTCGCCGTTAGAAGTTTTCCGTTACGGTGTAGTGCCGGAAGTCTTGCCCGATTTTCTGTCGTTTGCCCTCTACCGCTTCGACCTTAACGTCCGGGCGGCGACTGTCTTGGGCTTAGTCGGCGCGGGCGGCATCGGCACGCTGATTCAATTCCAGATCAACAACGACTGGCCCAAGGTCGGCACGATTCTGGTTGGCATTATCATCACGGTTGGATTAGTAGATTTCATCTCGGCAAAATTTAGGTCACGGTTGGCATGAGAACTCTTCAACACAAAGCACACCAGGATAGCACAAGGCCACAAAGAGTTAAACCAGACAATTAAATTTACAACACTGTTATCATCCTCTTTTGCTTCAAACTCTATCCTCTTTTCTGTGCCCTTTGTGCCTCCTTAGTGTTCTTTGTGTTGAACCCCTAACGTATAGCCGAGGGTGAGGGCCGTGCTTGACTGGAAGCTTCTAACATCGTATCCTTATATTTTGCAGTTACGCGGGGGTAGCTCAATGGTAGAGCCCCAGTCTTCCAAACTGGATACGCCGGTTCGATTCCGGTCTCCCGCTTACTTTCCACCACTGCACACCTGCCAAAGCAAATTGCAACTATGGAACTTGTCGAGCAGTATTGGCTGGCTGGTATCCTGGAGGGGGAGGGGTCATTCATGGCAGGGCCACCATCCAAACCCAACCTTCCGAGCATCCAGATGACGACGACAGATGAAGATGTAGCAATAAGAGTAGCTTCTTTATTAGGGGTTAAATCCAGGGCAATTTCTGGAAGACGATTTGCTGAGAATGGTTGGAAACAGGCTTACTTTGTCGTTCTTAAAGGAGAACGTGCCTACCACTTAATGGCGCAGCTTAAGCCGTTAATGAGTAGACGAAGACAACAACAGATTGATAAGGCAATGGCGTGTTTTTGTAAGAAGAAGTTAGGGACGGGTCAATTGAAATTGACTGACGATATGATCCGTGAAATCAAAACCAGTGCGGACGAAGCAAAACATTTAGCTCGGAGATTTGATGTCCATACGACAACAATCTACCGTATTCGCAATGGCACCAGACACGACATTCCACAAGACAATGTGAGTTTGATGATTGCAGATTAGAGGCTCAAATCTACAATCCGCAATCGAATGCGCCCGTAGCTTAACGGATAGAGCAAGTGGTTTCTACCCACTAGGTTGGGGGTTCGATTCCCTCCGGGCGTATCGAAAGACGTTGAAGTTTCGAACCACTCCCCAAGAGGGGCAGGGGACGGCACTGGGGGCGGCAGGCGGTCACTGCCTTTTGGGGTTAATGGGCCTTGTGGCACCAACGGCAGGTAAAACTGCGCCCGGTGGCAGCCATCGGGCATCCAGTAGATCTTCCGCACCACCAGCCGCAGCAACCTTTGTATCTCCTCCGGCTGCGCCTCCGCCGAAATTTCAGCGAAGTTAGCGAACTGGCGGCGGAAACGTGCCGTGTCGAACTGCCTCTCCAATGGGGTCAGTGCCCCTTCGAGGCGGCGCTGTTCCGAGCGCAACCGTTCGCGTTCCAGGTGAAGCTCCCGCGCCCTCTCGTTGAGGAAGCCCAGCAGGGCCGCGTCCGCCTTACCGGAGCTGATGGTGGAGACGAGGGCGTCGATCTCATCCTGGCTATCTTGGAGGCAGGCTCTGGTCTGGGTCAAGGCTTCCTGTTCGGGGAGCAGATCCGCCACCGCCTTGGCCTGCGCGGATGCGACGGCCCTATTCGCCAGGTCTTCGTCCTGCGCCAAGGCAGCGATCTGCTCCAAAATCCAGGATTCCGGCCAGCGTGCCAGCACATAGTTGCGGTGGTCGCACCGCTTCCACCCCTTGGCTTGCTGGGCGCAAAGGTAAGAGAAGATGTAAGAGGGCCGCTTGCGCCGCCCCCCTGCCTTGTGATGCACGTAATAAGGGGTCATGGAATGGCCGCAGATGCCGCAGATCAGGATCTGTTGGAGCGGATAAACGCGCCCGCACTGGTTCTTGGTGTAGCTGTGCGGCTTGCCCACGCGGTTGGGGGAGGAGAGGGCTTTTTCCTGGCGGACAGCCTGGGCCAGGTCGAACAGGTCCCGTGAAATGACCGAATCGTGGGGCGCCTTGACGATTCTATAGGCTTCTGCTTCCGGGAGTTCCTGGATGCCCTGGTTGCGCTTGTTGATCTCGATCTCAGCGACATAGCGGCGGTTGCGCAGCATGTTCCTGATCGTGCTGGGCGACCAGGCCGACTTGCCGTTCAAGGGCGGTATCCGGTGCGCTCTGAGCCAGTCGCGCACCGCGCAGTCGCTCCTGGTATCAACGTAGGTCTGGAACATCTGCGTGACGAGGTCGGCCTTGTCCGGGTCGGGATACATGACGTGCGTCTGAGTGTCCAGATAGAAGCCGAAGGGCACGAGACCGCCGTTCCACATGCCTTTTTCCGCGCGCATCCGCATCTTCGACCTCACCTTCTCCCCGGTTTGCTCTCGCTCATAGGTTTTGGCGGCCACCAGCATGGTTTCCATGAAGCGGCCTGAAGCCGTCGCGCGGTCAGCGCGGTCATGGAGCGTGACGAATTCGACCTTGTGGTTCTTCATCTCCCGGTCCAGAGTATAGAAGTCGCGGCTGCGGGTGAAGCGGTCATACCAAGTGCAGACCACCACGTCGATCTGTTCCGTCTCAATGAGCCACCGCAGGCGCGTGAGGCCGGGCCGGTTCAGCGATCCCGCGCTGTAGCCTTCGTCCGTGATCGGCTCGCACACTTCCCAGCCCTTGGCCCCACAAGCTGCTTCCAGTTCCTCGACTTGGGACTCGCAGCTTGGGTACAGCCCCTTGGTCTGCTCGTAGGTGCTGACGCGCGCGTAGAGGGCGGCGCGTTTTCGGTTATCGTCTGGCGGTTGCCCGGTTAGTCTGACCACAGGTTTTGAGCGCATAACGGAATTTAAGGTCTCCTATTTGTCTGGGCGTTTCATGGCTCTGATGGTGAGGGTGGCGAGGATGTCGGCGATAAGGTCAAGTCGCTGCTCCAGCGTCAGATAGTCCTCCCACCTTTCGGGATCGGTTGGCAATGGCGCCCCGCTGCTTCCCTTTGAGAACCTGGTAGATTCGTCCTGCATATTCGGCTGATTAGTGATTTCCGTACCGTACTATACTAAATATTTACGGTTGTCAATAGATAAGTACAGTCTGATTTTTGCATCGCCATGTTTGTGTATAATCTGACGAGGGCAACAATGCGTTGCAGGTGTGAAGGCTTGATTGGAGTCTGCCTGTAATCAGCCTATGGATGACAACCTCTTAACCGTAAGGGATGCGGCCCGGCTGAAGGATATCTCGCGGACAGCGGTTTATGCCGCCATCGCTCAAGGCCGTCTGCCGCATGTGACGGTTTTAGGGAAGATTGGCTTATTGAAGTCCGATGTGATAGCCTGGACGCCGCAGGGACATAGGAGTGGTCGCCCTGCTGGAAGACCTATGAGCGCAGAAGCTAAGGCACGGATATCAGAAGCGCAGAAACTCCGATGGGCTAAACGCAAATTGGAAAAGAAAGGGTAGAGAAAGATGTCAAGGAAGGCATTGCTGCTGCATAAGGGAGTTCTGTTAGATTCTGCTGTTGCGCCCACACTGCCGGGGCGAGTAATTCAACTCACTGTGCGAGTCTCGCCAACCAAGAAGTCCTGGCTGCTTGTAGAAGAATTAAATAGTGGAACTGCACCACAAGAAATGTAGCGCCAGCTACGGACGGTTTACGAGAATTTGGGTTTCTTCATGGCTTTGCCTCTGAAGACCAATTCTGAATAACACCTTGCTTGTGCCACATACGTGGGAACGCGGCGTTGCGCCCGTGACGCTTCCTTGGCCTTGGGGTTCACCCCCACCTACGTGGGGAACACCACTGCCCGCAAATTCGCGGAGTGGTAATGTTCGGTTCACCCCCACCTACGTGGGGAACACCGGATGCTATCTGTCGTTAATGGCGTGCTGCCCGGTTCACCCCCACCTACGTGGGGAACACCCGTTGTATTGATCCTCATTTGCTTGGCCCTGCGGTTCACCCCCACCTACGTGGGGAACACCAGAGCGGGTGTAGAGTAAGACTCTCGGCTGACGGTTCACCCCCACCTACGTGGGGAACACGCAATGCTTGTCCTCATGCCGTTGTCAATGCGCGGTTCACCCCCACCTACGTGGGGAACACCTTAGCCCAAGCTGTGACCGCTGCGCCGTAAGCGGTTCACCCCCACCTACGTGGGGAACACATCCCGTCTCTCTCATCTTCGCCCACCGCCGTCGGTTCACCCCCACCTACGTGGGGAACACGTTACGATGCGTGGCGGTGTGCAGCCGGAAAGCGGTTCACCCCCACCTACGTGGGGAACACGACCTGAGCATCGGTGCAGTGGGGCCAATCGCCGGTTCACCCCCACCTACGTGGGGAACACGATAGACTCGCGCCGATCAAGACCCGTTCATCTGGTTCACCCCCACCTACGTGGGGAACACAAATGGCTTTAATTGCGAACAACGGATTCAATCGGTTCACCCCCACCTACGTGGGGAACACACCCGCACTCCACGCGCCGCCGCCAATCTGTACGGTTCACCCCCACCTACGTGGGGAACACATTTACCATTTTGTTCTCTCTCCGTGCTTAATCGGTTCACCCCCACCTACGTGGGGAACACGGATGCTTCTTGTGTTGATGCGCTGGCGGGCGCGGTTCACCCCCACCTACGTGGGGAACACCGGATTGAGCTTTCTGACCTCGCGCAATAGGGCGGTTCACCCCCACCTACGTGGGGAACACTGCCGATCATGAATTGCATGACCATCCGTGGGCGGTTCACCCCCACCTACGTGGGGAACACCGCAAAACCCTCCATCCATCTGGCAAAGCTGTCGGTTCACCCCCACCTACGTGGGGAACACCAGATTGCGCAGAAAACCGTGCTAACGGGAGCCGGTTCACCCCCACCTACGTGGGGAACACAGCATCTTAAAAGCCAGTTTCTTGGAGAATGGCGGTTCACCCCCACCTACGTGGGGAACACGTAAGCAGTGGTTATACGTGCTTCGTCTGACTCGGTTCACCCCCACCTACGTGGGGAACACGAACCTGTTCTTAGTGGGGTAGGGTTTGATACCGGTTCACCCCCACCTACGTGGGGAACACTCGGGTTGCAGGTCAGGGTTAATGCGCTGTGGCGGTTCACCCCCACCTACGTGGGGAACACTCGAGGAGAACTTTCTGACTGTGGCGGCGCGGCGGTTCACCCCCACCTACGTGGGGAACACTGGCACCATGACTAATGCGACGGTTCCGGCAGCGGTTCACCCCCACCTACGTGGGGAACACGTATCGCTCGCGCTGGCCTTGCCACTTCTGCTCGGTTCACCCCCACCTACGTGGGGAACACGTAGCAGGACTCTTGCGGGTGCCGCGTCCAATCGGTTCACCCCCACCTACGTGGGGAACACTTCTGTGGCAGGAGTGGCAATATTGCCACTCGCGGTTCACCCCCACCTACGTGGGGAACACGGCAGCCATAGCTGCGGCTCCTGCGCTGTCGTCGGTTCACCCCCACCTACGTGGGGAACACTTAGGAGCGTGCTGTATATAGCAGTCACCTTGCGGTTCACCCCCACCTACGTGGGGAACACGTCAGCAATGTTATCACGCACGACAGCACAACCGGTTCACCCCCACCTACGTGGGGAACACGCAATGGCGCTGCCTCTGGCTTGCCCTTGCCGCGGTTCACCCCCACCTACGTGGGGAACACCTGCGTCATATCCACGATCACTTCAATGACCGCGGTTCACCCCCACCTACGTGGGGAACACCGCAGTTGATAACGTGGTGAGGTTAGCGGCCACGGTTCACCCCCACCTACGTGGGGAACACTTGACCCCTAAAGAAGATGGCAAGCCCAAAATCGGTTCACCCCCACCTACGTGGGGAACACGTAAATAAAAGCCACATTAGGATACTCTAACCCGGTTCACCCCCACCTACGTGGGGAACACATAGGATGCCGAACCATCGAAATTCACCACGCCGGTTCACCCCCACCTACGTGGGGAACACACCATCAAGCAGACGCTCAACTCGACCCAGTTGGGTTCACCCCCACCTACGTGGGGAACACGTGGGGCGGCTAAATATGTCCTTTAGCCATACCGGTTCACCCCCACCTACGTGGGGAACACGGTGAACCAGTAGATTTGCTGAATGAAGCAGGCGGTTCACCCCCACCTACGTGGGGAACACGATGGCCAATATCCTCGAAGCCGGTGCCGTCGCGGTTCACCCCCACCTACGTGGGGAACACGGAGAGTTTCGAGCTTGGCGTGGCGTGAGAGCCGGTTCACCCCCACCTACGTGGGGAACACAGCGTCCAACTCATCAGCGACCTGCTTTAGCTCGGTTCACCCCCACCTACGTGGGGAACACGCTGTCAGCGTCGCATTGCGACCACTAATAGTCGGTTCACCCCCACCTACGTGGGGAACACTCATCGCTCTAAGCCTCCTCCAGACCCTCTTTCGGTTCACCCCCACCTACGTGGGGAACACGTTATCAATATACTTCTGCACGGTGTTCAAATCGGTTCACCCCCACCTACGTGGGGAACACTGGGCCATCATGTCCGCCGTGGCCTGCTGCTGCGGTTCACCCCCACCTACGTGGGGAACACTTCCTTAACCGCCCGGCGCAACGCCGTGCCTGCGGTTCACCCCCACCTACGTGGGGAACACTGACGCCTAATCCTCAAGACCCCTGCTCCGTGCGGTTCACCCCCACCTACGTGGGGAACACCCCACTTATCAACGGGCTTGGTCTTGCGCACTCGGTTCACCCCCACCTACGTGGGGAACACGCCACGCTGATTGCCGCCGCGCAGAATGGTGACGGTTCACCCCCACCTACGTGGGGAACACCGGCTGCACCTGCTTGTCGGCAAAGAGATAGCCGGTTCACCCCCACCTACGTGGGGAACACGCAACCGGATGCGGTGCAATGCGCGTCTACGACGGTTCACCCCCACCTACGTGGGGAACACTCTTCGACCCGGTAGACTAAGCCCACATCCTTCTCCGCTTTGTCCTAATTCTCTTATAGAATTAAGGGATGTCTCGCACCGGATTCCTGATAGCTTGGATAGGAGATGTCGCCCCGTTACGAACTCGGTTAGTCTAAAGTTTACGCAGACCGATTTACCCCTCCAAGACTAAGCTCCATATTTTTTCTTAGATTTTTGATGACACAGATCAAAGTGCAGATATAGTGCACTCTGGGTCGGTATAATGATTAGGCATAAGGAGCCAATATGTGTGGGCGAGGACAATTGGAGCGCATCATGAGCATGGATCGCAAGATTCGGGCTGGCGAGTATCCCAACGCCCACAGCATCGCGGAGGAGTTCGACCTCAAGCCCCGCGTCATTTATGATGATCGTGCCTTTATGAAGAACCGCTTGAGAGCACCTATCGCCTATGACCGTAAGCGACATGGTTGGTATTACACCGATACCGCTTGGGTCTTGCCGTCAGCATTTGTCACGCAGGGCGAGATGCTGGCTTTTTTTCTGAGTGTCGAGGTGGCCCGCCGTTACCTGGGCACGGCCCTCGAAGCGCCGCTGAAATCTGCTGTGCAGAAAATCACCCAGGGCTTGGAGAGTCGGGTCGAGGTGGACTTGGACTCACTGCGCCAACATTATACGTTTGCCGCGCCGCCCTCGCTCAAGGTAGACGAAAGGATTTTGGCGATGCTCGATGGGGCGATTCAAACCCAGCGTCAGGTGCGGATGCGCTATTTCACGGCAGCGCGTGGTGAGCACACCGAACGCACCGTAGACCCTCACCACTTGAGAAATGTCGGCGGCGACTGGTATCTCCTGGCCTTCGATGATGCCAGCCGCCAGATGCGTACCTTCCATGTCGGGCGCATTGAGGAGTGGCAGCAACTGGACACAGGCTTTACCTTCCAGCCGGATTTCGATGTCGAAGCGTGGCGGCAAACCGCGTTTCAGGCCGAGGCGACCGCCGAGCAAACCGATGTCGTGGTGCGCTTCGATGCTTACCAGGCTCGCTACATCCGCGAGCGCCACTGGCACGACAGCCAGCAGATCGAAGAACTGCCGGATGGCGGCCTCCTCCTGCGCCTGCACACCGGCGGATTAGGCCAGGTGCAACGGTGGGTGATGCAGTATGGCAACCACGCCGAAGTCTTGGAGCCGCCAGAGTTACGCGCCGCCGTGCAAAACGAAGTGCGCGGGATGAGGGAACGATATGACCAGTAAGACAATTTGCGCCCCCACTAGTGTAGGGAAGGTGATCCCGGTATTATCCAGTCTCATCCATAAATCGGTTCACACCCACTTACGTGAGTCTATATAGAGTTTACAATTGTTGCGCAGAAAGGTCATTGGGGATAGTGGACAAAGTTCAGGATACTCAGGGCCTTGAATCTTTGTAAGCTTTGTGTTGAGATGAGAGATCAGTCACATCCTTAAATCTTAGGAGGATCAGTTATGACCCGTAATTCCGTTCGCGCAACTGTGTTTGGTTTAATGGCCCAGAGTAGGCACTATGAGTATGACGAGGACAGCTTGATTCGAGATACGCGGCGTGAGCATCCAAAGGCACTCCAGAGTACAATTCTGCGTTACCGCAACGACTACAAGCAATGCAGGGGTAGCCACAAGCTTATTTGTAGATGAACTCACCGTAGCTTAAGTTGCTACCTACACCAGCCAAAGCGACAGGTAGCAACTTGAGCTGTATTTCTCGTGTAAGGATTGAAATGACGAGCATCGCTTATAAATTATGGGCCAAATCTGATCCTTATCATCCTCTCTGGTGCCACTTATTGGATGTGGCTGCTGTCGCCAAAGCTCTCCTACCACGCTTTGGGCCGCTGGAGGAGATGCCAACGGAATGGGCTTGCTACTTATGTGCTTTGCACGATATTGGCAAGGCTGACCCCTGGTTTCAAAACAAAGACGCCACGTTAGCTGAAGCCTTGGCACAGTTGGGGTTGAAGTTGCCGGAGCGGTTGGATACGACTTCATCGTCCATGCTACGTTTTCGGCATGAGGCGCGTTCGCAGGGGTGGCTGCTGGATTATCTGCCAGCACAGCACGGTTGGGGCAAGAGTGCCGCGCGCGTCGCGGTTCATGCCATTAACGGGCATCACGGCAACTTTGGGGCCGATTGCTACAAAGAGTCTGACTGGCCTGTTCAATACGCCACTTGGAATCCCATGCGGGAACAACTGGCGCAACTGGTCTGGGACGCGCTACAACCACCGCCTTATGCGCCGCAAAAGTTCGATCATGCGGGCGCGTTGGGCGTCACGCTGTCCGGGCTAATTATCCTCGCTGATTGGATTGCTTCCAATGACTCGGTTTACCCTTACTCCGACTTGCATGGGCACGACGATCCCAAAGCCTATTTTGCAGCCGCGCAAGCGCAGGCGCGGGCAGTTGTGCATAAGATGAAGCTGGACACGCCAGCCGCGCGGCAGCTTGCGCCGCAGCCACGCTTTGGCGATGTGTGGCCCGACTTAGCCGACTCGCCGCGCCCCTCGCAGAGCGCGCTTGAAAGCGAAGTATTGGCGGGGCGCGCAATGCCCGGCTTAGCTATCATCGAAGCGCAAATGGGGGAAGGCAAAACTGAAGGCGCGATTTACCTAAGCGAGTGCTGGAACGCTCAACGCGGTGTGCAGGGTATTTATTTTGGACTGCCAACCCAGGCCACCAGCAACCAGATGCATGGGCGTTATGCCAAGTATTTGCGGGTGCGTCGTCCTGGCGCGTCGCCCCGCCTCGTGCATGGCATGGCGTGGCTCGTGGACGATGTAGCGCCCGCCACCACAGCGCAAACTTATGGCGATACGGAAGACCGTCTCCTGTCCCGCGAATGGTTTCGCCCGTTGCGGCGCGCTCTGCTGGCCCCGGATGGCGTGGGCACCATAGACCAGGCGTTGCTGGCCGCGTTGCACGTCAAGTTTGGGACGCTGCGCCTGTTGGGGTTGCGCGCCAAAGTCTTAGTGATAGATGAGGCGCACGCCTATGACCAATACATGACAACCATTTTGGAACAGCTTTTGAAATGGTGCCGCGCCTTGGAAATCCCCGTCATTTTGCTATCCGCCACGCTCTCCGCACAACAGAAGGAAAGACTCGTGGGCGCTTATGGTGGCGATGTTAAAGCTCTCGCCGCCAGCGCCGAAGCCGACTATCCGCTCTTGACTTTTGTCGCGTTGGACGGCACGCCGCGCACCGTGCCTATCCAGCGCGATCCCAGCCAGGCGCGCGAACTCGGTCTCAAGCTCCATTACGGCCTATTAGACGATACGGCGCAGATTGCGCGGCAGGCATTAGAGCGTGTTGCGGATGGGGGTTGCGCTTGCCTCTTGATGAACACGGTCAAGGGCGCACAACAAGTCTATGAGGCTATCGCAGACCTCCTGAAAACTAATGAATTTGCGGCCCCAGATGTGGTGGCCTTGTTGCACGCGCGGTTTCGGGCGCAACGGCGGCAGGAAATCGAAAAGCGTGTCACCGCCCTCTTCGGCAAAGACGCCACGGTAGACAATGGCCAACGACCCCGCCGCGCTATCCTGGTGGCCACGCAGGTGGTCGAGCAATCATTGGACGTGGATTTTGACTTTTTCTTGACCCAAATTGCGCCTGTGGATTTGCTATTGCAACGCAGCGGACGCCTCTGGCGGCACCACAAACACGATGCGGCTCGTCCCGCCTTAGATGCTGGCCCTGTCCTGGAAGTCTTGTTGCCCGCAGCAGCGAGTTTGAAGTTTGGCGTGAGTGAAAAAATCTATGCGCGTGTGGTGCTGCTCCGCACCCTGGCCGCGCTGCATGGCCGCACTGTACTTCATCTGCCAGATCAATTTCGCCCGCTCATTGAAGCGGTCTATGGCGAAGCCATACCAGAAAGCGAAATCGTGCCCCGGTCAGAGATCGAAGCCGCCGCCCATGCCTGGCAAACGGAGCAAGCTGCGGCCCGCACCGCAGCCAATGTGAATCTTTTGCCAGACCCACATCCGCGCGAGTTTCACTTCGTGGGACGCGACAAGGCCGAGGCCGAGGAGGGCGCGGCCAAAGACTATCTCCGCATCAGCACGCGCCTGGGCGATGACTCGCGCGCCGCGCTTGTCTTGAGCGATAAACGCCTGATCGCCCTGGCGCGCTCGTCAGCGGATGAAAATAAGGGCCACAAGTTGAAACCACCGCCCCGTCGTCGCTTGCGCCGCCTGTTCAACCACAAGGTCAATCTGCCCAAGTGGTGGCTGCAAGCAGCCGAACCCGCCACCGGCTTCGAGCCGTTTTTTGAGGGCCAGAACTGGCTGCGCGGCCATATCATAGTGCCGTTGCGCGGTGGCGAATGGCAGGCCGCCAACGGCGCAGTCATCCGTGACGACGCTAAGCTCGGACTGACCTACACCCCTGCTGCCATAGCAGATAAAGGAGAAGAAGCCGATGCCGGAATTATTGGATGAAGTTGCCACGCCTGCCATGCCGACTCAACAAGAACCTCGCTTTGATGTCGCTTATGAGCCGTGGCTGCCTCTCGTGCGCGAGAATGGAGATGTGGAGGAAGCCGGGCTTATTGAAACCCTCTGCCAAGCGCACGAGATACAAGCGATTCGTGACCCGATGCCGCCCGTCGAGTGTGGTTTAGTGCGCCTGTTGGTTGCCTTTGCCTTAGATATTTTTGAACCGGATGGCGCGGCAGATTGGGAAGAGGTCTGGGAGATGGGCCGCTTTGACGAGGCGCGGGTGCGGGCCTACTTCGACAAGTATGCGGATCGTTTCAACTTGTTCGACGAGGTGCATCCTTTCTTGCAAGATGCCGCTGCGGGTGGCGATGATAAGCCCCTCGCGGGCTTATTGCCGTCGCAACCAGCGGGCACTAATGCGGCGCATTTTCAGCATGGGGTCGAGGCGGATTTCGCGGTAGCGCCCGCGCTGGCGGCGCGGCTGCTGGCGACGATTGCCCCCTTTATGACGGCGGGTGGGGCGGGGCTGTCGCCCTCCATTAACGGCGCACCGCCTTGGTATGTGCTACTGCAAGGCGCTAATTTGTTTGAGACTATCTGGCTCAACTGCCTGGTGCTGGCCGACCTGCGGCCCAAAGTGCAAGCAGATGTTCCAGCCTGGCGCGATGATCGCCCGCTGCTCAAGACAGATCGCACCGAAGCCGGATTGTTAGAAGCCTTAACGTGGCGTCCGCGGCGCATTCGCCTCGTGCCGCACTTGGCTCCCCAAGGCAATGGGCGCTGCGCTTTGAGCGGACAGGAAACGCCGGTTCTGGTGGGGCGCATGAAGTTTGCCGCTGCCTGGAGTACGCGCTTTGAATGGCGCGACCCCAACGTGCCGCGTCGCGTCTCCACTGAAGGCGCGATTGTGTTGCGCCCCCGTGAAGGACGCGAAGTGTGGCGTGATGTTGGCGCGCTCGCCCTCCTCCGCCATAGCGAGCGCGGGGGCAGTGAGCGGCCCAGCATCGTCTCGCAATTCGCGTCACTCATTGAGCAGCAATATTTGCCGGAAGATACGCCACTCCGCCTGGCGCTGTATGGGATGCGCACGGACATGAAAATGAAAGTTTTCGAGTGGCACCGTGAAATGCTCCGATTGCCCGCACCCCTCTTATGGCAACAGCAGTTTCAAAGCCAGGCGACGGATGCCATAAAACTGGCCGACGATGTTGCTTATGCCCTGGGACGCGCTATCAAACACACTTATCCACGCGACGGCGCGGGCAACGACAAGGCTTTCGAGCCGCTCATCGCGCGGGCGCAAAGCCAGTTCTGGCGGCGTTTGCGTCCCTACTACACTGATACTCCAGATTCGCTATTATATCGTCTTGCGCCTCTTCATCCAGAGCGTGACGGCGCACAAATTCAGGCCGCTATTCAAGAGTGGCACAAGGCGATGCGACAAGTGGCGCAACGCGCGTTAGACCAGGCCATTGGTGAACTGGATACTGACGGCGCGGCCATGAAACGCCAGATGGAAGCACGCAGCCAGTTTGCGGGGCGATTATGGGCACTCTTGAATCCCGAAGCTGCCGCAACCGCCAAAGAAAAGAAGAAAAAGGAGTCCAAGCATGAATGAGGCAACAGTAGCCGCCGTTGCGCCGCAACCGGCAACAGCCGTCATTGAAGATGCCGCTGGCGAGAGTAGAGCCAGCGACAAGTCGCAGCAATTTCCTAAACACGACACGCTGAAAATTAAAGACTGGTGGGAGGCGTTGGCTCAGGCCCGTCAATTCGTGTGGAAGTTAGAGGATTTGCGCGACCCGAAAGTAGCAAGTTTGCGTGGCATCAACCGAGGCAAGTTGGCGGCGTTAAGGCGTAACGCCGGGGCCACAACAGGGACATCACGCGGTGTGGCATGGGTTGCGGATTGGCTGCATGAGGTGCCTGTAGGTCAGCACGAACAATTTTTTCTAATTGCTACTCTTTTCGATCTCAATCGTAAGCCGCCCATTATGAGAGATTTCGGCGAGACGATGCGGCGCGTCAAGGAGAATGCCAGCGACTCGTTTGAGCGACGCTTCCTCGTGTTGCTCGACGCGCAATTTGACCTTATCTATGATGCGCTCGACGGCACGAGGAGCGGGGGTGGTGAACTGACTTATCGCTTAGACCAGATGGTGAAACTGGCCGCGTCCAAAGAAGTCGGCGTCAACTGGCCGGTGCTGTTAGCCGACCTCTGTTGCTGGGAGTTGCCCGGCAAACCGGTGCAGAAAAAATGGGCGCGCAATTTCTACGCGCCCCGTTTAGCGCCAGATGACGACCTATCTGCTGTGTCATTGCTTAGTAGCGACCCCGCTTAACCCCTAAGTTTTCAGGCTCAACCAGAAAATTGTTCGCAAATTCAACCAGATGCTCTAGTCTGGTCTACAGAAGAGGAGACTCAGTTTATGTTGATTGAAATTCATGTTTTACAAAACCACGCGCCCAGCAACCTCAACCGCGATGAGTCTGGCAGCCCCAAGGAGTGCATGTTTGGTGGCCACAAGCGTGCCCGCATTTCGAGCCAGTGTCTCAAGCGCAGCATCCGCCGTTCCGCTCTGTTTCAGCAGGAATTAGAAGGGCATCTCGCCACGCGCACGCGCCGCTTGCCTGAGCTGATGCGCGAGCGTTTCCTGGCCGAAGGCTTCGATGCGGAGATGGCCGAAGTCGCCGCGCAAAAGGCCAGTGGCTTTGGCACCAATGAAGGCAAAGAGCAAAAGCCCAAAGACGGCAAATACCCCACCGCGCAGACCATGTTTCTCACATCCTATGACATTGCAGCGGTTGCCACTGTCCTGCTCAATGCGGCGCGTGAAGCAGGCACCGCCAAGAAGTTCGCGGCGCTCAAAGCCGCCGACTTGCAAGCCCTCGCGCAGCAAAAGGGCTTTCGCCAGACGACCGTAGACATTGCCCTCTTTGGCCGCATGACAACCTCTGCTGCCTTCCGCGATGTGGAAGCTGCCATGCAAGTCGCTCATGCGCTTTCAACCCACAAAGTGGATCACGAATTTGATTATTTTACCGCCGTGGACGACTTGAAAAACACGGCGGAAGAGGCGGCGGAAGAGGACGCAGGCGCGGATATGTTAGGTGATGTGGAATACAACTCCGCCTGTTACTACAAGTATTTCTCCCTGGATGTGGATGGCCTCATCGCCAATCTGACAGGGGCTAGCGCGCGGCGCAAAGACATCCTTGACTCTGAAAAGCAGGAAGCCCGTGAACTGACGGGGCGCACCGTGGACACCTTTCTGCGCGCCATGACCCTGACCACGCCAACGGGCAAGCAGAACTCGTTCGCCGCGCACCAGTTACCCGCTGCTATTCTCGTGGAAGTGCGGCCCTATGCGGCTCCCGTATCCTATGCCAATGCCTTTGTTGATCCGGCGCGGCCTGGACGCGACGGCGACCTCGTGCAAGCCTCCCTCAAAAAACTTGGCACCCACGTCGAGGCGCTTACTACTGGCTTCAATCTGCCCAGTGCTGCGCGTTTCCTGCTCGCGCCAGAACACAAGGAGTTTCAAATTGATGGTGTGACGCGAGTCGCCAGCCTGAACGAATTATGCCAGCAACTCCACGCGACGGTTGAAGGAGGCAATGGAGGCGGCAATGGCTAAACCCATTCTTCTGCTGCGCCTGGAAGGGCCGTTGCAAGCGTGGGGGGTGCGTTCGCGCTGGGATGTGCGCGACACCGGTACAGAGCCAACCAAATCGGGCATCATCGGCTTGCTCGGTTGCGCCCTCGGCTACCCTATGCACGACCCCCGCCTGGAAAGCGAATTAAACGCGGGCTTGCGCTTTGGCGTGCGCGTGGAGCATCCCGGCACGGTGACGGTGGACTATCAGACGATCACCGATTACCTGCCCACTGCGGCGGGCCAATATAAGAGTCGCGGCGGCGTCAAGTCGTGGGACGCGATCCAGCGCGAAGGTGACTTGCCCGCCACAATTATCTCGCCACGCGCCTATCTCGAAGATGCAGCGTTCCTCGTGGCCTTAGAGGAGCGCCCCGCATTTTATGGATTGGTGGCACGCTGCGCCCAAGCTCTGCAAGCCCCGCAGTGGCCGCTCTTTCTGGGACGTAAAGCCTGCATTCCGACCCGCCCCATCTTTGAAGGCTGTGTCACCACTTATGATGGGCTGGAAGACGCTCTGGCCCAACACCCGTGGGAATGGCTGGGCGCGTGTCACGGGCGACGCAAATATAAACCCGCCGATCTGGTGGCCTATATCGAAGACGAGACGGGCGACCTGCTGCGCCAGGACGCCATCCGCATCAATGCGGCCCGTACCTATGATTTTCGACCGGTGCGCCGCGCATCTTTCAAACCTGTGCCGCCGCCCGACCCGGTAGCGCCTGTGGAGGCATAATGCTCTATATTTCACAACTGATTCTCAACCCGCGTTCGCGCCAGGTGCAGGCGGAGTTGCGTGACCCTTATCAGATGCACCGCACGCTCGCCAAGGCGTTTGGTGATGGGCCGGGCGAGTGGGAGGCGGCGCGGTGCTTGTTTCGGGTGGATCAGCGGCCCATTGCCATTGCCCGCGAGATGGAAGCGCCGCACCTGTTAGTGCAGTCCCTGGCGCTGCCCCACTGGGAGCGTCTTACCGTAGCGGGGGACTATCTCATTGGCGTGCCGGAAATACGCGAATCGAATCCGCAGTTTCGGGCCGGGCAGCGACTCGCTTTCCGCTTGCGCTGCAATCCTACCGTCAAGCGCAACGGCAAGCGGGTGGGCCTGTACCAAGAAGAGGAGCGCCGCGCCTGGCTGAATCGCAAGGCGCAGGAGAATGGCTTTCGCGTGCTTCATGCGGTGCTGCGCGAAGCAGGGCCGCAACCCCTGGGCGAAATCTGGCGCGACCCTGGCCCCACTGCCGATGATAGGGAGCCGCTTCAATTTCGAGTGCCGCTTAAAGGCGGGGATCGCATTGACTCCACGCGGGTACCCAACCGAGCCGCCTTTAGCGCCGCGCAATTTGATGGCGGCCTCACGATCCTCGATCCGGCAGTCTTCAAAGACGCACTGTGTGCTGGCATTGGCTCCGGCAAAGCCTTTGGCTTTGGTCTCTTGTCGCTGGCCCGCGCTTAACCTAACGCTGGATACAGCGGTCTGCCGTATGGCAGACTCTGTCCCTCAAACACTGGGTTAAGTTCCTCACCCTACCTTATCTTGCTTGCCTCGCTGAGCGGCGTGCGACGAATCACGCCGCCTGGCCAAACGTGTTCAATTTGTTGTCTCTTAGAGAGAATCACTCACGGAGGTGCTTATGGACGATTTACACGCCTTACCCAAGTTCCGCGATGCTTTGACTTATCTGTATGTCGAGCACGCCACCATTGACCAGCACGATAAGAGCATCGCCATCCACAATGCCGATGGCAAAACCCCGGTTCCGGTGGCGTCGTTGGCGGTTCTGATGCTTGGCCCCGGCACGCGCATTACCCACGCCGCGATCCGCACCCTGGCCGATAACAACTGTCTGGTTATCTGGTGCGGCGAGGAGAACGTGCGCTTCTACGCGATGGGCACAGGCGGCACCCGCAGCGGTGCGCCGCTCATCCACCAGGCGCGGTTAGCCAGTAATGAAGTGACCCGCCTGGAAGTAGTCAAGCGCATGTATCAGTTGCGCTTCAATGAGGCCGTGGACGATGGCCTCACGGTCGAGCAACTGCGCGGCTTGGAAGGCGTGCGCGTGCGCGAAAGCTACAGCCGCTTGAGCCGCGACATGGGCGTGCCCTGGTCGGGGCGCAACTACGACAGGGGCAACTGGGGCGGCACGGACTTGGTGAACCGCGCCCTCTCCTGCGCCAATTCTTGTCTGTATGGCCTGTGCCACGCCGCGATTCTGGCCACCGGCTACAGTCCAGGGCTGGGCTTCATCCACACGGGCAAGGCCCTCTCTTTCGTGTACGACATTGCCGATCTCTACAAAGTGGAATTAACCGTGCCCATCGCCTTTAGCATCGCAGCGGATAAACCTGCCCAATTGGAGCGCACGGTGCGACTGCGTTGCCGTGACATTTTCCGCGAAAGCCGCCTGCTGCAACGCATTGTGCCGGACATCCGCAAAGTGCTGGGCACCCCTGCCGAGGCCGAAGCTCCCTCCGTACTGGATGAAGACCCTGCCCTACCCACCGAGTTGTGGTCGCCAGCAAACGGCGTGGAGCAAGTCATATCGGGTCAGGAAAATACAGGGGGAGCGGCAACGCCAGGTAGCGATGGCAACTCTCCCGCTAATGAGGAGGATGAAGCAGCATGGTCATCTTAATTATGGAGCGCGTCCCGGCCACCTTGCGCGGGGAACTGAGCCGCTGGATGCTTGAGCCGAAAGCGGGCGTTTTCATCGGCAAAATATCAGCGATGGTGCGGGATAAGCTGTGGGACATTGCACAAGAGAAGGCCAAAGGCGGCAGCGGCCTGTTGGTTTATTCCAGCCCCACGGAGCAAGGTTTCTCCATCCGCACCTTTGGAGCCACCAGCCGCCAAGTGGTAGACTTTGAAGGTCTGGCCTTGATCTGCGTCCCTAAATCTATCGCTGAAGTAGAGGATGAACCTGCTGAGCCTGCTATGCCTACTTAAGGGATAGGTCACATGAGCCTCAGAAAGGGTTTTCTCTACCACTGCGAAGGCGTATTCCCCACAGGCGTGGGGGTGAACCGCCAGAGAGCGGCAACCTGAGCCGGTACATGAGGTATTCCCCACAGGCGTGGGGGTGAACCGAACTGCAATCGCAGCAAGACGCTCTGCGCTACAGTATTCCCCACAGGCGTGGGGGTGAACCGACTTGCCAGTGTAGACACTTGTTAGACACAATGTATTCCCCACAGGCGTGGGGGTGAACCGTTAGCGCAACCCCTGTACCTGGGAGTGCAGACGTATTCCCCACAGGCGTGGGGGTGAACCAGTGGAGTGGTGCCGATGCCTGTTGGGGGCTGATGTATTCCCCACAGGCGTGGGGGTGAACCGATGCGCTGCAATACGAAAATATCCATTGCTGTGTATTCCCACGCCCGTGGGGTGAACCGCCCTTTGTATCAAGTGAAAGCGGGATAACGCGGTGTTCCCCACGGGCGTGGGGGTGAACCAAGTGTAGGTCATTTTTGCTCCATTCTTCCTCGCTTACACTGATCTTCTGGAATGAGAGCAGCAGCGCCATCCGTTGCGATGGCGTTTGTTCTATCATTTCCCGCTAACAGATTTCTCACCTGCCCTGTTTTAGACACTCCCGCTCATATACGCCCTTGATCTTCGCGCGGAGATCTGGCTAGTACTGGGTACAGAAGTTGCCTATAGGTAGTGCCCCGAATGCTGTCGCGCAACCCCTTTGGCATGACCATATTAGTTCATTATGTTGAAGTTATGTTGAGTCCCAATCTTCGCTACAATACAACGGCATTCGCAGGCTATGGCTCGTAACGTTCGAGCGCTTGAAGCTCATGGGCCAGAACAGGTGCGCGCAGAGTCTTGGCCCGAACCATCTCGAACATCTGAGAGGCAACCATCCTTTTGGTCGTCGCCGAGGTATCTCCTCTATGCCCGCAAATCGGAAGAAGACAAGAACCGCCAGGTGCAGTCCATCCAGGATCAAGTGCGGGAACTGCGCCGGTTGGCCCAGCGCCGGGGTCTACGTATAGTCGAGGAATACCGTGAGGAACGCTCGGCCAAGGCACCCGGCAACCGGCCCCTCTTCGAGGAGATGGTGATGCGGCTGGAAGCAGGCGAGGCGGACAGCATCCTCTGCTGGAACACGAACCGCCTCTTCCGCAATCCCGTAGATTACGGCACCATCTCCTGGATGCTCCAGTTAGGCCAAATCCAATCCATCCTGACCCCGGACAAAGAATACCGCCCGGGCGACAACGTGGTGCTCTTGAGCGTCGAATCCGCCGTAGCTAACCAGTTCATACTGGATCTGCGCAAAGGCGTGCTGCGCGGGCTCAAGAGCAAGCGTGAGAAGGGCTGGTACCCGCACTGTGCGCCCATCGGCTACCGCAACGACAAGTACCGGGACAAAGGCGACCGAACCATCAGCCGCGACCCTGAGTTGTTTCCCCTGATCCGGCAAGCTTGGGAACATATGCTGACGGGCAGCTACACCGTGTCGCAACTGCGCAGAATCCTCAATGAAGAGTGGGGCGTGCGCACGCCCCTGCGCAAGAACGGCAGCGGCGGCACGCCGGTTTCCAAGGCGTGCCTGTACAAGCTGTTCGGGAACGTATTTTACGCCGGGTACTTCAGGCACCAGGGCGTCCTGTACAAGGGCGCCCACGAGCCGATGGTGACGCTGGAAGAATTCGACCGCGTGCAGAAGCTCATCGGCCGCAACAACCCCATCAAGCCGAAGAAGCGGGAGTTCTCCTACACGGGGCTGATCCGCTGCGCCTCCTGCGGCGGCTGGGTCACGGCGGAGACCAAGACCAAGAACTCCGGCAAGGTTTACACCTACTACCACTGCAACGGCTCCATCCAGGGCTGCCGCAAGCTCAGCATCCGCGAGGATGACCTGGAACAGCGACTGGACGCGCTCTTTTCTGAGCTGACCATTCTGCCCCGGTTCTACGAATGGGGCTTGGAAGAGCTGAAAAAGTCGCAGGAGTCGGAAGTCAGCAAACAGCAGGCTGTACAGTCGCAGCAGCGCAAGGCATTGCAGGAGACGCAGCGCCAGCTTGAGGTCTTGCTGGATATGCGGATGCGCGAACTCATCAGCGACAAGGAATATCTGGAAAAGAAGAATCAGTTATGTCTCACGCAAGCTCAGCTTGAGCAGAGTCAGCCTGACTGTGATGAGGATGGGAGGCAGGCTACGGGCATCATCGAGAATGCCCTGCATTTCATGTGCAACGTGCGGGGCTGGTTTCAAAACGGCGACATCAAGGTAAAACGCACCCTCGCACGGGCGGTCGCATCGAACTACCTGCTGCGGGACGGGGAATTGGCTCTGGAAGCGGATTCTTTGTTGCTGTCGCTCCACAAAGATTACCCTCGTTTAGAACGGGAATTTCATTCAATCGAACTCTCGGAAAATGGCTCTGATAACTTACAAAAGGATGCTTTAGCCTCTATTTGTCTACGTTGGTGCAGCAGCGTGGACTCGGATACAGCAGAGCACACGTTGGAACTGGCGAAGGCCGTACTGAAGTCATAATCCTCGTGTGGGCGAGTGGGCGGGTTGGCTTCGCCTCATCACCGCGAAGCCGTGCCAGCGGTCACTTCACAATTGACCCTCCGGTTTCTAATGGGCTTCGCCCGAAGCGCCCAGACCAACTCGTCCTAACCCTCCTGATTGACTTCTACGGCCATAAAGGAACGGCACTGGGCCACTACCGGGCCTTGGGCGCCAAGTCATCGCTATGTTGTCGCAAGAGGACATCTCCTAGCATATCACCGTGAAAGTCATCAATGTTTTCTGCAAGACCAAGATGCCCAATTTGGTCTGCCTATGTCCGGGTTCGGGCAAAGGTTTCTGCGGCGGCCCAACGCATTTCTCCTCTCGGCCTTCAGCGGCCTCGTTCTCGGAGGCGGAAAAATATTTTGTATTTTCCTATTGACATAGGGATTGAAGAGAGTTAAAGTACCACGCTATAGCAGTGAGCCATATTCACTTTAAGTTGTCCGCTCTCTTTTATCCTTGCCGCCGAGTTGCTTATGAAACATCCCGCCTCGCTCTTAGGGCGTCTAAGCCTCTTTTGGGTTTTTGCGGCCCCAC
>JAFAZH010000042.1 GCA_019239895.1 Abditibacteriaceae bacterium
AGAGCTTGAAGTAGATTAGCACACAGACAGTAGATGGTTAATATGGTATCTTGCACAATGTATTCTCCTCGTTGGTGAGGTTGGTCGCCCTCTGATGAGGAGAATGAGGAGAATACAGCTTTCTTTTAGAGGTAGCAAGTTGAATTAAGGTAATTAGAGCAGACTCCTTACTTAGATGTTGACATTATAGGAAACTATAGTATGATAGAAGTGAAACTATGAATAACTTTTTATATGGATTCCAGTCCTATTCGTCCACAGCCCGCAGAGATGACATTCACCGCAACAGTTGACCCCTTTGAGGACTTTTTAACGCCTGAGCAACGCTACGATGCGATTACTGATATCCTGGCTACCATTGCACTGCGAGCCTTAAAACAAGATCATGAAGACTCCGAGACCTATCACCTTTAATTCAGTGCCCAAACGCATGGCGGTCTACGCCCGTGTGAGCACGGAGGAACAAACCAAGGGTAATTACCCCAGTTGCACCTCACAGGGGAAGAATTGGAAGCCGCCTGTAAAGCACATGGCTGGCGAGTTCAGCACAGTATTCATGATGATGGCTATAGTGCTGGCACCATGAAGCGTCCCGGTCTTACCGAACTGAGGCAGTTAGTGGCCTCCGGTGAGATTGATGGCATTATCTGCACCTGGTATGATCGTCTTACCCGCAGCCGTGACTTCTATATCCTTGATAATGAGTTTAAGAGTCACGGGGTGGAATTTTATACCCTGCATGATCCCACGGACACTACGACCGCCGCAGGACGGTTCATGGAGTGTATGCTGGTGGCGGCTAAAACCTATGAGCGGGAGCAAACCGGAGAGAAAGTTCGCAATAAGATGCGGATGCGCCTGGAAAAGGGTATGCATCAGGGAGGTATCGTCCCCTTTGGCTTCAAGATGGATGCCGAGACCAAGATACTGACTCCTGATCCTGAGAAGGTCAGCACCCTGGATCAGTTGTTTCAGGTGTATGTGGAGACGCGCTCTGATTTTGCCGTCCGCGACTGGCTCAAAGCTCATCAGATTCCAGCACCACACGGTAGTGCTATCCGGGCGATCGGTTCTATCAGCGATCTGCTGAGTAACAGGCGCTATATCGGAGAAATTGAGATCAATCGTGGCAGCAAGGGCATTGAAGGTGTTTCCGAAGCCGATGCTTATCGCATGGTGCCAGCCCCCTATGAGCCAATCGTTCCGCGTAAACTCTTTGAAATGGCCCAGGCCATTCGTCAGGAGAAAGCCGCCGAATCACCAAATCGCCGGGGCAGGCCTCGCAGTTTTAGCCAAAATCAGTGCCAGCGCGTCTTCCTGTTGCAGAGTCGCCTAACCTGTGCGGTTTGTGGCCATGCCATGACCCCCTATTACATCTCCCATAAGCCGGGGCCGGGCCGCAGATCAGCGTCCTACGTTTATTACTATATTTGTGCGCGACAGCATATAAAAGGTCGCGCCGCCTGTGGTCATAGTAACCGAGTTTTAGCGCACCAGTCCGAATCATGGGTTATCGGTGCAGTCGCCAAAATAGCTAAGGAAAAGGGCTTGATTGAAGGTGTGATTGAGGCAGCCAATAAGAAGTTGTTGAGCAATCTCCAGCCGCAGCGAGATGCCCTTACCGCTGTGGAGGAAGCTCTGAGAAAGAATCAGGAGCAGATTGAGAAAATTGTGGACACCATCACGACCGGGCAGACCGATGGAGCACTCTTGAAGTTCCTGAACGAAAAAGCCGCCACACTGAACCTGGAGCGACAACAGCTTCGGGCCGAGCAGCGGCGTCTCAATGAGGCTCTGGCACCGACAATAGCTGAGTTTGATACCGCCGCTTTGCAGAGCAAGCTAACGGATTTTGCTGCGGCTTCTCGCGTTGCGGAACCCCAGGAACTGCAAAGACTGATCTGTTTCCTGGTGCGCAAAGTGGAGTGGAGTCCTGATGGGAATCACAGGATTGAGTTGTATCCCCTCAGAAAAAAGAGGGGCAGCAACCCTGTGCCACCCCTCAGTGCTCTTGAAAATAGGTTAGAAAGTAATGTATGGAGTGGCGGTCCCGACCGGATTCGAACCGGCGATCTCCTGCGTGACAGGCAGGCGCGTTAAGCCACTACGCTACGGGACCAGATTGATGAGGCCAAAGTTTAGAAGCGTCCACTTTGCCTGCTACTTTACTTTTTGTCTTAGCAGCGTGGGCAAGGAGGGACTCGAACCCCCGGTAGCCACGGTGTAAACGTGGTGCTTTAGCCACTAAGCTACTCGCCCTCAAGGTTCGTCTCTCAACTCACCCGCAAATAGTAAAATTACAATAATTTAGCGTCTGAGTCAAGGGCTGCTGCAGTTAATTCCTCTGGATCGCGGCCTATTCAACTATAAATTTGAAGCCTACTCTTTTACCTTAGCATTCCATTTGCTCATTGAGCGAATGAATTATGAAAACATCAAGCTCTCATTTAACGGCTGAACAGGTGCAGGCCACTTTAGAGCGCAGCGGTCTCACGCGGCAGGAATTTGCGGCGCGTGTCGGTTGTGGTACATCACAGCTTTTCAAGTATGAAAAAGAAGGCTTGCCACCGCGCATGAACCGCGAGGTGCAGGCCAATCTGCTGCGTCTGGCTATTGAGCATGGGGTTATTCCGCAAAATGCTGGACAGCGAGCGAAGATCAACAAACTGTCCAAGAGTAGGAACACCTTACGCGGTAGGAATGACTCAGAAGTATAAGTCTCTCCCTACATTGGTGCGGCCAATATAGTCCGCAATCGCCAATCCGAAATCCGCAATGCTCTGGCGGAGGGAGAGGGATTCGAACCCCCGGAGACTTGCGCCTCAACGGTTTTCAAGACCGTCGCATTCAACCGCTCTGCCATCCCTCCGAAAATAACAAAAGACCAACTTAATTTTATGCAACTTCCTCACCGGCTGCTATGGTGAATCCCCGGCTTCAACCTTGTGCCCGGTGTGTCCGAAGCCACCCGCGCCGCGTGATGTCTCGTCAAGGTCGGCCACAACTTCTATCTGGGCTTGCTCCACCCTGGCAATGACCATCTGGGCGATACGATCACCCCGATGCACGTAAAAGGGAGCCTGTCCGAAGTTGGAGAGAATAATCTTCACCTCACCACGATAATCCGCATCTATGGTGCCAGGCGTGTTGAGCAGGGTAATCCCATGCTTGATCGCCAAACCAGAGCGCGGGCGCATTTGAGCTTCGTAACCCAAAGGCACTGCGATAGAGAAACCGGTGGGTATTAAGGCTGTTTCGCCAGGCTGCAGCATCCGATCTTCGGCAGCGCGCACATCCATGCCCGATGCGCCTGCTGTCTGGTAGGCAGGCAATTCTAAATCCTCGCTGCCAGACTCCCGTTTTAGCAAGATGGTGATAGGCGCGTCACTCATGGTCATGCAACACTCTTAGCGCGAAATCAAGCGGCGCTTGCCGTTTAAAGTTGGAGTAGGCATAGTCTCACCATCGGCCACGCCACCTTCCAAGGCCATCTGCAAGGCGGAAGTTTCTTCATCGGTGAGACCCTGCTCGGTTTGGCCACCTACCACAGCCTTGCCATAACAGCGGCCATCGTGACGGCCAAATAACCCGGTAATCAATGCGCCATTATTGCGGCCATCCAGTAAAGCAATGGAGAACGACTGCTTGCCGCTTACATCGCCATAGGCATCATAACGCACGAGGCCAACCCGCTGCACACAACCACGCAAATCGCCACTGAGAGTATCAAAGCGGGTCTCTAATTCATCGCCACGCTGTAGGGCACTCTTGCTTTCTTCCAGGCAGCGGCGCAGCATGGCTTCCAGGTCTTCTCCGGTCGGGCCAGTCAGTAACGAGCGCAATTGCCTGCGCATATAACCTAAGCGCGCATTGAAGCCGATGAGAATGCCAAATTGTATCAGGACAAGAACCGCGAGACCGATGATAATCTCGGTTTGGTAGGGCTTAATAAAATCCATAGCAACAATGAGGGGAGTAGGTCAATTAAAAACGCCGTTTGGCGCGGGCTTTACGCGAGGCCGCTGCTCTGGCCGGGGTAGAAGTCGCTGATTCTCCAGATTCCGTCGAGATCGGAGAGTTAATCACTGAACCGGAATCTGAAGCCGCGCTTGCGGTTCCCGCTGCCGTGGCATCGCTTGGTAATACGGAAGTCACGGCCCCTTCGGTTGGACGGGGGGCCGTATCCCGCGCCGCGACGCTGGCTCCATTGGTAACGCGCGGCGATGTTGCTAACCCTGGCCGATTGACCCCGGCAAAGGCAGGCTGTGAGGCACGTTGGCCTGGTGCTGTGTCACGCACTGTTACCGTACGGCCTGGGCCGCGCACCGCGCCACGAGCGGCCCGCGCTGCCGCCGCTTTTTTCTCGTCCCAGCTATGCCAGGCTGTCAATACCATTGAAGCGTTGAAAATCGAAGAGTAAAGACCGGAAGTGATACCGACTAACATGGCTAAGACGAAGTTGTAAATACTCTCGCCGCCTAAAAGCAAAAGGGCGAAAAGCATGATTAACACCGTCAAGCCCGTGTTAATGGAGCGGCTCATGGTCTCCAACAAGGAATCGTTGACAATGGTATTGAATGGTTCCTTGCGCCGGGCGCGCAGGTTCTCGCGGATGCGGTCGAAAATAACCACGCTGTCGTTAATGGAGTAACCAACCACTGTCAAAAGCGCGGCGATAAAAGAGCCGTCTACTTCCACGCGCGGATCAATTTTACCGATGAGGGCGAAGAGACCAACCAGCACTAACACGTCATGTACCAGGGCCAGGATGCCCGCTACGGCATAGCGTAGGCCATCGCCCGCGAAGTTATAGCGAATATAAATCCAGAGGGCGATCAGCAAAACGCCCAGCAATACGCCATTGATGGCATTGCGCCGCAACTCTTCCCCAATCACCGGGCCAACCAACTGGCGACCTAAGAGGATACCCGGATCAGTGGCAAGTTGGGGGCGTCCTTGAGAATCCTTGCCGCTTAACTGCTGCGCGAGAGCTTCGCGCACCATCCGATCCTGAGAGCGCAATTCGTCATCGCCCCGCGCATCAGTTGCCACCACGAGGGCGTTGCCGCCCGCAATTTGAAGCCGCGCGCCGCGCAGACCCTTTTGATCTAATTGGCCGCGCACCTGGGTGATGTAAGCCGCTTCCTGCCCCGCTGCCGGACGCTTATCATAGGGGATGCGGTATTGCAATTGGCCGCCGCCCTTGAAATCAATGCCCAGGTTCAGGCCGAACATGATCCACGAGGCCATGCCGATGAGAATAACGGCGAGCGAAATGCCAAACCACAAATTTTGTTTGCCGACTAAATCAATGTTTCTACCGCGAAAATTCATAACTCACTTCTTCTAAAACCCCATAATGTCGGAGCCGCTTGTTTTTGGTAACAGCTCCCACATGGATTGATGTATAGTTTAGCGGCTCTGCGTGGCAAGTGCCGTAGCGCGGGCCACCGGGCGGGCGAACAGTCCCTTGTTGCGCTCTCCTAAGCCTGCTGCGCTCCACATAAATAAGCGCGTCACGCTGATAGCCGAGAATAGGCTGAGTAGCACGCCAATGCCCAACGTGAGGGCAAAACCCTTGACCGGGCCTGTGCCCAAATAAAACAACACTAGAGCCGCAATGAGAGTCGTGACGTGGCTATCGAGGATAGCCGTCCAGGCACGGGAGAAGGCGGCACGTAGGGCAGCGGCAAAGGTGGGCTGTATCGCCATTTCTTCGCGCAATCGCTCAAAGACCAGAATGTTGGTATCCAGTGACATCGCTATGGCTAGCAGGAAGCCAGCAATACCGGGTAGGGTGAGGGTGCCGCCGAGCAGAATAAAGAAAGCCAGGTTCAAGATGCAATAAATCACCAGGGCGAAGTTAGCCAGCAAACCGGGCAGTCGGTAGAAGGCCAGCATAAAGACCGCCACCGCTGCGATACCGACCAGACCAGCACGCACGCTCTTAATTAAGGAATCGGTGCCGAGCGTTGCGGAAACGGTGCGATTTTCTACTACATCAATCGGGGCGGGCAGGGCACCGGAGTTGAGCAGGAGGGCCAAGCCCCTCGCTTCCTCCATATCCTTAAAGCCGCCAGAAATCTGGCCGCTGCCACCCGTGATGGGGCTTTCAATATTGGGGGCTGAAATGCAACGTTCATCTAAAAAGATGGGCATGATGCGGCCCACGTATTTGGTCGTCGCCTCGCCGAACTTAGCTGCGCCAGAGCCTTGTAACTCAAAGAAAACCGCCGGGCCTTTTTCGGTCGAGCCGACGGTGGAAGTGGGCTTAACATCAGCACCGGAAATAATCAATTCCGACTTCTGGCGAGCCACCGCAGCGGGCACCGGATTACCCTTGTCATCGGTAAAGGTCGTGTTTTGACCGGTATGATCGGCCATCGCGTGCCAACCCTGGGGCAGTAGGCGGATTTCCATTTGCGCGGTTTTACCAATTACGTCCACGGCCTTTTGGGGATCGTTGACGCCAGGTAACTGCACGATAATGCGGTTGGTGCCCTGCTGCTGAATCAAAGGTTCGCTGACGCCCAATTTATCCACGCGAGAGCGCACAATCTCGACCGTGCGCTGCATCAACTCACCGGAATAGCTACCGCCCGCATTAACCAAGTGGGCACCTCGCTCACCCATTGCGGCTTCGGGGTCGAAGAACTGTGGGTCGTGCGCTTCGGTAAATTTGGCATCCGGCAACGCCGTCTTGAGTGCATTCTGAATCGCCTGGCGCTGTGCGTCGAATTCGGCCCGGTCTTTGGCCTGGGTGCGGACTTCCAATACATTTTGATCCGGCACTAAATTGACATCTACCTGGTTCAGCCCCGCCACCTGGGAAGACTTGGCGAGCGCATCGCGGACTTGCGTTGCGAACTGATCACGCGCATCCGGGTCGTTGCCCAGCTTTTTATCAAAGTTGTAAGTAAACAGGGCGCGGCGCACCTGCAAAACGAGGTTAACACCGCCCTGCAAGTCGAGGCCCAATTTAATGGCTGGAAAGGTGTTGCCGTCACGCTGGCGGATGGGAAAAACCGCGTATTGGCCCACTGTGGCGAGAGGCGCGGGCGGCAATTCGTCAATTTTAGCTTGCGAAGCGGGGTCGAGCGTCACGCCTTTAAATGTTTTACCCAGCGCCGCTACGATGCGATTAGCGCGGGTTGTAGCCTGGGCACGCGTGGCGGCGCGATCCGTGATAGTCGCTTTGGTGCCCGCATTCGCACCGGTGCCTTCCACAACTGTCAGGTCGCCAGGGAGCCTCTCCCCGGTGCTGAATTCTTTGAGTAGGGCTTTGTTGGCTTCATCGCCAACTTTCTTGGTGGAGCCAACTAATTGTTGGAATGGCTTGGGGGCGGTGAGAGTCAGGGCATACTCTTGCTCTTGAGGCCGGGGGCCGAAGGGATAAAAGATAATAGCCAGGCTGACTAAAACTAATAAAGCTAAACCCAGATATTGAACAGGACGACTTCGTAACATGAATACTCCTCTTTGCAGACGCAAAGATTATTTATACCGCCGTTCGCCTGCGCGGTCAATGAAACGCCTCACATCAGGAACATCTAATTTATTTAGCAGGAAGACAGGGAATGAAGAAAACAGGAGAAAAGAGAGAGGTGGCAGCTCACTATGTGACATTCAGCCATGTATATAGCTTGTTTTGCCTGGTTAACTTCCTGGTTTCAAATTTTCTTGCTCTCCTGCTAAAAATATTGAGTGCTCCTGCCTACAGCCGCATGGGAATTACAGCGTTAATGGAACAGAGATACGGAGGAATGACGCAGATGCAGAGCATAGGTTCGCATTTGGGCGACACGAAGTTCGCTATGTGGTAGAGCAAAGTGGAGGGCAACTCCCAACGAAAGCGCGGCCCCCACCAGGAGATAAACGCGTGAGGGTGCTTCCCGCAGTGAGAACCAGTAGGGCACCACAATAATTTTATGACTGCGCGAGCCAACACAATCCCAGAAAAGATGGCTGCCGATGCCAATGCTCAGCCCCATGAAAATCAATGAGTAGGGTAGTGTCCTGGTTGATGGCAACTGTATAGAGCCTAATAACAGGAGGAGGGGTAAGAGCGGCGAATGCGTCAGCCAGTTGCGATGCGACGCTGGCCCTAACAGCAGCACATCCCAATCGGGCAGGGGATAGTGCAAAAACTTGAGTAAGCCTTTTTTTGACCAGGCATCGGGGATAAAAAAAAGAGCGGACGAACCGAGCATTAAGGGAATGTCAAATTCCGGGTGGCGCAACCAGAGCAGGGCATCGCCGTTGCGAATGATGCCCAGCGCGACCGCAAAGGCCATCGCTGCTGAAAAATGCCAGGCTCCCGCCAGAAGATAGGACATTGTTCTAGGTAGTCGGTGGTCGGTAGCCAGTTGTCGGTAGTCGGTAGTCGGTTGTCGGTGTGGAAGACCTGATTAAAAGGACTTCGTTAGCCTTTGGTTTTCCTCAACCGGCTACTGGCTACCGACCACCGACTACCAACTAACGGTGACGCCGCCAGTGGCCCCAGTGATGGCCCCTGCTACGGCTATTTCTGTGGCTTGTCCAATGCCGCGAGCGTGGGCTGCCACCGCGTGAGGCCAACTCATAGCCACCACCGCCACCGCTGATAACTTCATAGCTGATCGGGCCAGTGCCGCGTCCTAAGCCGCCGAATAGCTGGCTAAAAGCGCCCGTGGAAAGGTCTAAAATACGCCCGCCATTGAAGGGGCCTCGGTCGTTGACCCGGACTACGACTGAATTGCCATTACGTGGATTGGTCACGCGCAGCATGGAGCCATGTGGCTCATAGCGGGCGGCAGTCACCATCGCCGATGTGTGTTCGTTGTAAGCGGCGAGGCCGCTCCGAGCGTGGGCCAGTTCTCCGGCAGCGCCCATGACCAGCGCCGTGGTCGTCGTGAGAATCACAATTCCCTTACGATGCATTTATATCTCCTTGGGTTTGGCAGGCTATGATGGGTGCTACAGGCCAAAAATTTTACCTCCTAAACTTTACCACATCCCCATCAAGTTGGCTAAAATCAGGCATAGCCCCTTCATTTTTAGCAGGAAAGCAAGAGGAACAGGAAGTCAGGAAAGCCAATAGGCTAATTGATACAACTAAACGGCATAAAGTCAGAGTGTGTCATGCTGAGCGGAGCGATAGCGTAGTCGAAGCATCTGGTCACAGTGTCCTGAGAAGAGTCGTTAAAGCTGCCATTCTCTATTTGCCCGGGTTCAGCACGCGGCTCTCCTTGTTCCATATCCTTAAACTCTCTTCCTGCTTTCCTCTGCCCCTGTCTTCCTGCTAAAAATAATGGGAGTGGTTGCTGCGAAGGAGATTACAATGGCTTTGGCCGTTTGTTTTGGTGAACTTTTGGTGGATATGGTCAGTGACACAGCGGATGCCGCATTACAAGAGGCTCCTCGTTTTCTCAAGGCTCCCGGTGGTGCGCCCGCTAATGTCGCGGTGGGCTTAGCCCGTTTGGGCGTGCCGACGCGTTTTATTGGGCAAGTGGGTGATGACCCTTTTGGTGAGTGGCTCCGCCGTATTGTCGCCGCCGCAGACGTGGATGTTTCTGCTCTTTTGACCAGTCCCACCGCGCGCACCACGATTGCCTTCGTTGCCACGCGGAGCGATGGGCGCAAAGATATTTGCTTTTATCGCAACCCCGGCGCAGATGCCGAAATCAGGCCGACGGATCTGAACGAATCCATGTTAGAAGGCGCGCGAGTCTTTCACTGCGGCAGTGTCTCGCTTTCGCAAAGCCCCAGCCGGGAAGCGCAACTCCGTGCGGCTGAAATGGCCGCGGCGCGTGGCCTGTTAATTTCTTATGACCCCAACTGGCGGCCTTCCTTGTGGCCCGACCATAACTTGGCCCGCGAGATTATCTGGGACATGATGCCCCACTGTGACGTTGTGAAACTGGCGGATGAAGAATGGGAATTTATTACGGGCACGCCTGATTTTGCATCTGGCGCGGCTAAAATCCGCGAGTGTGGCCCGCGTCTCGTGGTCGTGACACGCGGCGCAGACGGTGCCTACTACAACTGTGCCGGAGCGCAGGGCGAGATTTCATCTTTCAAAGTCAATGCAGTGGATACTTTAGGAGCAGGCGATGCTTTCGTGGCAGGATTGCTCGCTCAAGTCTTGCAGCGAGGGAGTCTGGATGACGTTTTAAACCAGGAAGCCTTAGACCAAATCATTCGTTTTTCTAATGCCTGCGGTGCCATAGCAACCCAAAAGGCAGGAGCCATTCCTGCCTTACCGACGCGTGCCGAGGTGGAGCAGTTTTTACAGAAACATTAAAGCCGGGGCTATAAAAGCCCCGGCAGTAAGGCTAAAGCCAATCGTCCTCACGGACGGCACACAGTAGGGGCATGATTTATCGTGCCCTATATGGCGTCCAACGGACGCTTGGCCAACGGCCTTCCTGCCGGGTCTTTTATAGCCCCGGCTCTAGCCTTATTTTTGGCCTTGCCCTTTTTTCGCTTGAGGAGCTATGGGCTTGCGTGGAGATTTCTGGACTTTCACTGTCTTAGGGGGGTGCAGCAAGAATGGGTGCATCGCCTGAAAAAGATGACGGTCAGAATCCCGGAACATTAGGTCTCGCATCGTTCCAATTTGGTGACTTGGCTTTGCCTGCTGTTGAGGGACAGTATCTCCTTGTGCCCAACCGGGATGAACCACAGGTGGGTCAAAGGGAATGGCTTGTGCCTTACCCCAATTGTAATCAGCGGTTTGCAGCCCCGGCGCTGCCGTAGCTGATGGTGTGCCTGTTAGCCCCAGACACATTGCCCCAGTGACTCCCAGAGCAATGCCATAGCGGATTTGCGTGTGTTTCATATTGCGACCTCCTCTAACACCCATATTACAACACAAAACGTCTGTGCGCAGCGTTCTATCTTTTAGGCTGTAATTATCTGTGTTATACTGAACATATGAACAAACGTTCAGGTGAATTTATGACAACTATGACTAAAGCGGCTGAGGCTTGTGAAGTCCATGCTTTCAATGAGGCTGCGGTGCAGCAGGCGCAAAAATATATCGAATCGCACTTACCGAACGGGGCAACGCGGGACATGGCTGATATGTTTGCGGCTTTTGGCGATAGCACCCGCCTTAAGCTGCTCTGTGCCCTGGTGCAGGGGGAACTGTGCGTTTGCGATCTCTCCATTCTGTTAGGTGTCTCCCCTTCGGCGGTATCGCATCAACTACGTGGCCTGCGGGCTTTGCGCCTGGTCAAGTCGCGCCGTGACGGGAAGATGGTGCTGTATTCCCTGGACGATGACCATGTGCTGACTTTGCTGCATGTTGGTCTCAGCCATATCCGTGAATCACGTTCGGCTTTACCAGACCGCTGAATGTAGCATTCAGGCAACCTGCGAGGTTATCAATGTCCGATATTGCGGTTAAACCTCCATCTGCTAATGTTTCAGCCGCGCCCAGTGCGTGTGGCTGTTGCGCGTGTCCATCCGGTTCTGCTGTGCGACCAGATGCAGAAAAGGCAGGCGTAAATTGGGAAATCTGGGGCGGTCTTGCCTGTGCGCTATTAACCTTCGCCGGGTGGGGTGGCTATCACCTTGCATTGCCCGCGCTATATATCCATGCGCTCTATTTTGTGGCAGTCGTCGCCGGAGGTTGGCCCCTCCTGTGTGGCAGTTGGCGGGCTATAGGGGCGCTGGCGCTGGATATGAATGTCCTGATGAGCATTGCCGCCATTGGCGCGTGCTGGTTGGGTGATTGGGGCGAAGCGGCATCGTTGGTCTTTCTCTACTCGGTATCCGAATGGATTGAACGACAAAGCGTGCGCCGCTCACGCCGCGCTATCGCCAATTTAATGAGCCTGACGCCACCGCGTGCGTTAGTGCGCCAGCTTAAAGGGAAAGCACAAGACCTAATAGAAGTGGATGCCAATGAGGTGGCGGTTGGCGACATTTTCGTGGTGCGTGCAGGCGAGCGTATTGCCTTAGACGGGGTTATTACAGAAGGCCACTCCCAGGTTAATCAGGCTCCCGTGACGGGTGAAAGTCTGCCTGTGGAAAAAGGTATTGGCGACGAGGTTTTCGCAGGCACACTTAATGATTCTGGTGTTCTGGAAGCACGAGCGACCCGTCTGGCGCAAGATGGCACATTAGCGCATATTGCCCGTCTGGTCGGGGAAGCGGAAGCTCAAAAATCGCCACGTCAACGCACGATGGAAAGCTTTGCCCGGCTTTATACGCCTGTCATTATAGCAGTGGCAGCAACCGTGGCGATTATGCCGCCGCTCATTTTCGGGGCTAACTGGCATAGCTGGTTTTACCGTGCGCTATCACTCCTCGTAGCGGCCTGCCCCTGTGCTTTCGTGCTGAGTGGGCCGATTGCCGCCATTTGCGCTATATCAGCCGCCGCACGCCGGGGCATTCTCATTCGTGGCGGCACCGCCTTGGAGACTTTAGCTGCTGTGCAAGCAGTGGCTTTCGATAAAACTGGCACGATCACCGAAGGCGTGCCCCATGTCACTGATTTTATCACCCTCAATGGTCAACCCAGAGATCAGCTTATTGCTGTGGCCGGAGCCTTGGAACAGCAGAGTCAGCATCCTTTAGCCCGTGCCGTGGTGGATTTTGCACGCCGTGAAGTGCCATCAACTGTCGTGGCTGAGAATGTCCAAGAGCAAGAAGGGCAGGGCGTGAGTGGCACCTATGAGGGAACGCGCTATCATATCGGACGCATTGGTTTAGCTAAGGCACAACTCGATGGCGCGGCGGCTATGGTTCAATCGCTGCAATCTCAAGGGCGTAGTGTGGCTCTGCTGAACGGCGCGGGTAAGCCGTTGGCAGTGATTGGTTTTACGGATAAAGTTCGCGCTTCGGCCTCGTCTGGGCTGTTGCATCTGCAAGCTCAGGGCATAGCGCCACGAATTATTCTATCGGGCGATAACACGGCAGCCGTGCGCCATGTGACTGAGCAAGTCGGGGCCGATAGTTATCAGTCGGAATTAATGCCTGCCGACAAGCTGCGCATTATCCGCGAGTTTGGGCAACAGCATGGCACGACTGCAATGGTCGGTGATGGTATCAACGACGCCCCGGCCTTAGCTCAGGCCGATATTGGCGTGGCAATGGGTGCTGCTGGCTCAGATGCCGCCTTAGAAGTCTCTGATGTGGCGCTGATGAGCGATGATCTCAACAAACTGCCAGAGGCCATTGCGATTGCACGCCAGGCCCGCTCGATTATTATGCAAAACATTGCCCTGGCCTTAGCCATGAAATTTATCTTCATCGTGGGCCTTTTTCTTAATCTGTGGGGCAGTTACAGCCTGGCTGGGGGCGTTATCGCCGACATGGGCGCAACCCTATTGGTGACAGCGAATGCGCTTCGCCTGCTGCAAAGTCATCAAAATAATTAACAGGAAAGTAAGTTATACCGAAAGAATACAGCCTGTCATGTTGAACGCAATAAGGTAGCTATTCACAGCAACTAGAAAGTGGCAGTCTAACGACTTTTCTCATGATACCGGGACAAGATGCTTCGACTACGCTATCGCTCCGCTCCGCATGACACACTCTGACTCTTCTCTGTGCCCATCTTGACCACCAAATCTTTTTCTTCCTTTCCTCTTTCCCTGCTTTCCTGCTGTAAAGAAAAAATACAGGGCCGCGCTTCCCGGAGCGCGGCCCTGTATTAACACGCGGTTCATCCCGCCATCGTGTCCTAAATTAAGATACGACCTGGTGCGGCGACGACTTGTAACCTGAATTAGCGAGTCGTAACAGCCTCGCGTTGCCCAGAGGAAGTAAAGCCCTTGCTGTCGCGTGGTAGTTGCTGTTCGATGAGCAATGAACGCAGGCGATCCAGCAGCGCAGAGGCTTCGCTTTTTGAAAGCTGGGCTATGGGTTTGTCAACGAATCGGGCCAGTTCTTCCTGTGCCAGAGGCCCGAAAGCCTTGTTAGCCATCGAAAGTATGGCTCCCCGTTGCGCATCCGTCAAGGTGTTGCCATTGCCAGCTGGTCGAGAATGCTCGTGCGCCGGGGTGAAACGGAGCGTTGCCGCCTCCGTGCCACCACTTTGCTTCGCCCGTTCGCCACGTCCTGAAACCGCTGCTGATGCAGTATGGCGTTCGTGAGCATCACGCTCTGGACGGTCAGATTCCATATCCTCCAAGTCCTGGGTGAAGAGTCCTGAAGCCCGTGTCGCAGAAAGCGTGGCATCAATTAAAGCCCGCTTCTTGCTCATTTTTAGCACCGTATTAGCGATATTAGCCGCATCCTGGCTCTTGTAGCGCCGCTCGTGGCTGTTGCAGGAACCAATGCCCTCTGCTTCCACTTGAGAACTCCGCTTGTTCAGCAGGGTGACTTTAACTTCATATGCCACAAAGCTCTCGTCCCAGTCCTCCACGCGGTTGGTGATCTCAACCAGTGGAGCGAGTCCAAAAATCGCGTTTAACTTTTCGGCACCCGGCTTAAACAGGGTTGGTTTAGCCTGTGTGCCTGGAATAACGCCATAATCCTCGCCTTCGACCATGTGATCGCGCACAAATTCTTGTAGCATCTTCACACGGCGATTAGCCTCTTCCAGGCTAATCGCAAAGTCGGGAAACACGTCAGGAGGATTCAGCGTCAGGGTGTCCGCCGTCTGTTCTGTCACTTTTTCTTTTGTCATCTTGAAGCTCCTTTTCTCCCTTAATTGACGTTTTTAAGTATAACACGCTCCTGTTTTCATTGAAATAGGTGAAATCAAATTTTGCACAAAAATTTGTTAATGGGACGCTAAGCACTGCTTCGCTAACTACGTGCGCTATTTGTCCGCTATTTCGACAATGGTTTAAATAGCGTTGCGCAGCATTGCGACTGCGGAGCATGGCGAACTAAGTTAGTTTCCTATCATCTCAAAAACGAAAAATCCCCCATAAAATGGAGGATTTCTGTCACGTAGCGGAGGAGGGACTCGAACCCCCGACACACGGATTATGATTCCGTTGCTCTAACCAACTGAGCTACTCCGCCAGAAGTAAGGATGAAGGCGGAAGGATGAGGGATGAAAGAGGAAACCAAAGGATTGCTGCACGCTAAGAGCAGGAGTATGCGATCATAGCGTGGCCTTGCCTTTTCATCCTTCATCCTTCCGCCTTCATCCTTTAAGAGTTGTCCTGTTGTTGCTGGCGGCGCTTGCGCTTTTTCTTTTTCTGTTTTTTCTGTTTGCGATCTTCAATCCTACGACGGCGGTCAGCGTGCTCAAAGCGCACGGCATCGTTCATCTGATGGTCAAGCTGCTCTAACGGCCCCATCTCATAGGCTTGCAGTCTCGGTAAATCAATGGCGGGCATAATGAAAGTCTCTGCTGCGATCTTCTCGCTAAACGACCTATCCTTTTATTCACTCACTCTTCCATTCGACTTTATCTTTGCTTGATAGTCTTTGTTCAGAGCAGGTAAAATTATAGCGAGTTAAGCCCCCATTGTCAACGCAGGCGCGGGGCGATTAACTTCAGCGAAGTTTCACGAAAAGGAAATAACACTTATGGGTCAACCTGTTAGAGTCGCTATCACGGGTGCTGCTGGCCAAATTGGCTATGCACTGGCGTTTCGCATCGCTTCTGGCCAGATGTTTGGAGCTGAGACTCCTGTCATCTTGCATCTAATTGAAATTCCACCCGCTGCCCAAGCCTTGCAGGGCGTCGTCATGGAATTGGAAGACTGCGCTTTTCCGCTTTTGAAGGGCGTTGTGCCAACAACCGACTTAAACACTGGCTTCAAAGGTGTCAATTGGTCACTCCTGATTGGCAGCGTGCCGCGCAAGCAGGGCATGGAGCGCAAAGACCTACTGGGCATCAATGGCAAGATTTTCGTCGAGCAGGGGCGAGCCATCCAACAAAATGCCGCTGCGGATGCGCGTATCCTCGTGGTCGGCAATCCCTGCAACACCAACTGCCTGATCGCCATGAATAATGCGCGCGATATTCCCAAAGACCGCTGGTTTGCCATGACTCGACTCGATGAAAATCGCGCCAAAACCCAATTAGCGCAAAAAGCTGGCGTAGATACGACAGCGGTAGACCGCATTGCGATCTGGGGCAATCACTCGGCGACGCAATATCCTGACTTCACCAATGCGCGCATTAACGGCAAGCCAGTCACTCAAACGATTGCCCACCGCGCCTGGCTGGAGACAGATTTTATCAAAACTGTGCAGCAGCGTGGGGCAGAAATCATCAAGGCGCGGGGCATGTCTTCGGCGGGTTCGGCGGCCAATGCCATTGTGGATAGTGTAGTGTCCATCATCACTCCCACGCCCGGCGACGATTGGCACAGTCTGGCCATAGCGACCGAGGGCAGTTATAACATTCCAGAAGGTCTAATCGTTTCATTCCCGGTGCGCTCCGATGGCAGCAAGGTTTCTGTCGTGCAGGGCGTCTCGCTCGACGAGTTTAGCCGCCAGAAAGTGGATGCTTCGGTAGCCGAATTGCAAGAAGAAAAGTCAATGGTCGTTGAGCTTTTGCCCTCTTAGGGATTATTCCAATAGATGACGATGGGTAATGGCAGGATGACCCTACAGCGTTAGCTAAAGGCATAGCAGAAAATGAAAAGCCCCCGCCAAGCGGGGGCTTTTCATTTTACGAAAGACTACTTCGGCAAGCTAATAGTTAAAGGTAATAATTATTAGCTGGTCTTGTTGCCAGCGCTGGCTGCGTTACCAGACGCGCCATTGCCTGCTGCGCCATTGCCTGCTGCGCCGCTTGTGCTGCCACCACTGGCAGCGGTATTGGAAGTATCATCTGAACTACCACCACAACCGGCCAGCAGAGCACTTGCCATCAGCGAGCCGAGAATTGCCACAAGAGCAAATCGTCCAAACAGTTTCATCTACGCCTCCTTGAATATTTCAACGGTTCACCGGCAGTATAAAATGCAGGGACTCGCATTGCAAGGTGTACCTGCGATTATTATGCCCAAAGTGCTGAAAATAGGGCCAAATGATGGGTTATTAAAAACTCTGCGCAATCTCTAATTGAAACAATCGCTGGGCAACTGAGGGCGCTCCAAATACGAAATTGGGCTGGCTGGTCGAGACACGCTGGGCACACGCAATTAAAGTCAGATTTTGCGACAAATCATAGGCCGCACGTAAGCGATAGGTCTGCTGGCGTGAGCGCGGCCCGGTAGAGATCGTCTGTTCCGATTGCAGATCAGCCAGTTCCACTCCGGCGCTCAATCGCCAGCGTCGGGCGGCGCGCAAGTAGGCCTCAAAGCGCAGGCTTTCGGCCCCACCCAAGCCAGCCCCCTCCAACGGCGCGACAGGATAGCCCAGGGGACGATTATGATAATAGTAATCCTGGTTGCTCAGGGCGTTTAATCCCAAATAAGTGCGGCCTTGCAAATTGGCAAATTCCGCATAAGCCCCCAATTTTTCGGGGTCTTTTGGCGTGAATAAGTGGGCGCCGATCAGCGTGCCAAGGCGGTTGCGCTCTAAATTCTGGTTATTGACGCCAATATCATCAATCAGCAACTCGCCATAGCCCTGGAAACCGCGTGCAATGCTGCTTTCCATGTAGACCGATTCAAGGGCATTGCCATTAGAAGCGGACGTATTACGATGGCGCAAGCGTTCTGCGGTAAAGAGCGGAAAAGGTGTGAAGGCGGAGATGAAGCTGACCCCGTCCAGGCTCGAAGTGGGCACTAATAGCGTTTCGGCAATGCCAATGCGCGTTTGCGGCCCCAGGGCAATTTGCAAATTGTGCCCATAGAGCGAGCGTTTGCCGCCTAAAGCCCCTTTATCCAATGGGGAATACAGGCTTTCTAGTTGAATTGAGCCACGCCGATAAGTGGTATGGAGTTGATTAAGCGGCCCCGCGACATCACTCAGTAACAAAGTGCCAAAGTGCCCTGGCCCCCACCATAATTCATTGCGCCCCACATCTATGGTCAGCCCCTTTAGCAAATGTTCGGCGTTGTAAGAGAGCAGGGCACGCCGCAAGGTCAGGCCAGAGTCGTTGCCGCCAGTTGCGTTAAAGCTGGTGTTATTGCGAACCGTTGTATTGGAGTCAACCTGGGCAAAGATATTGAGCTTGTTGCCAGATTGGGCGAAGATATTTACCTGCGAATCTAAGCCGCTCTTGGTGCGCCGCCCGCCCTGGCGCTCCGAGAAGGGGTCAATTACCCCTTTCGTCGTGCCGCCCACTAAACTGGCACGGTTTTGCCCGGCATAGCCAATGGAAAAGCCTGTAGAACCTGTAGAAGTTGAGAAATTGGCCAGAGTGTCGGCAGCGACGCCTAATTGCCGCAGTTCATTGGCATAACCTTGCGTCAGAAATTCCAGGGCAGCGCGGGTGCGGGGCGAGGGGTCTTGCGCTTCGTCGCTATTGAGCGCCTCGCGGATTAAATCGGCGATCTGGGCGCGTGTGAAGTTAATATCCTCTTCGGTGCGATGATAGCGGGCACCAGAATTGTAGAAAACATCCGCCGGATAGCGCGTAATCAGTTTAGCCGAGGCCAGGGCCGCTAAATACTGATAAGTGCGATCCGCGCGCGGCACGACCGCATTGGAAGCACCTGTTTCGTAGCGGATCGGCGCAGCGGGTATCGCCTGATTCTGCTCTTGCCCATGCCCCTTGGTCATATCAACAGTTTGCGTTTGGCCAGTGGTTCCTGTTCCCATTGGTGTTCCGGCACCGGGAATGCCTGCGCCGGGCAAGATTCCTACTGAGTCGCCTACGGTCAGGGGTGCGCCATTTTCATCGCGCCAGACTACGACGCCCGTGCTGGTGTTTTGTGTTGTGGTTTGAATACGCACCAGGGCCGTTACATTGCCGTCCCGCAGCACCGGCACCGTGGACGCTGTTCGCACGCCCTGCGCGGAGCCAGCACTGATGGTGACGGCAGTGCCTTCTACCGCGCTAATGAGAGCTGTTGGCAAGGCGGTATTCGCTGTTCCCACTGTGCCAGTTGATGTCGGAGCCGGATTAGTGGCTGTGGTAGACGTTGTGTTGCCAGCCGGAATTGTGGGGGTAGTTGGAGTTGTCGGAACGGTTGGCGTGGTCGGTCCCACTAAAGGCGGATTGGTCGGTGTGGTTGGTGTTGTGGGCGTAGTCGGTGTTGTTGGTACCGTAGGCGTCGTCGGAGTGAGGGGTTGGGCAGGCAGTGGCTCAACGGCAATAAATTGCGCTGTATCACCAACCGCCACCACAAAATCCTCTTCTGCGCCAAAAATGGTGGCGGTGCTTTCCGCTGGGCGCACATCCGTGACGCGCAAGCGGGCGCGCACTTTACCCTCGCGGGTGATGCCATAGACAGCGCCCCGTTGCACGCCATCATTCGCGCCTAGTCCGAGCGTCACTTCCCGACCACGAATGGCCGTAATCGTTGCTTCATTGGCCGTAGCTGGGACGGTTGCGCCCCCTGTGGCGTTGTTTTGCGTCGTGTTAGCCGCCGGAGCGCCATTCTGTGCCCAGCATAGTGGGGCCATGACGAGCGGCAACGCGGCGGTTAAGGCAAGGGATAAGGCATGGCGAGCGGAAGAAGAACCAAAACGCACGAGAGTGTTAATCCTTTATCGTTTGAGCGTCGTGTGGCTAAAAACTAAATGTGGCTTTTACTTGTAATATCACCAACGCAAGTTACTCCGGGTGTCATTTGTCATTTCGAGTGCAGCGACGTTAGGAGCGGAGTCGAGAAATCTTGCTGTTAAACGCATCCGATATGTTCAAAGATTCCTCGACTGCGCTATCGCTCCGCTCGGAATGACACTACTTTCCTGGATCGCAACTTGGTTGACTACTATTTTGATTGTTTATCCGACTTTTATCAATCGTAACGGAAATAAGCGCAGCAACGGGCGCAGACGGAATAGGGGCCGTGTTCGGCTAAGCGCATTCGGTGGGCACGAAATTCTGCGCCATTCCAGATTTCCATAAAGGATTTTTCGCGGATATTGCCCGCCACGAGATTAAAGCACGGCGAAACATCGCCATTCGGGAAAATCGCTGTCTGTAACCAGGCACAACCCGGCACGCGAGGCCGCACCATCGTTTCCGGTTCATTGTAATAAGTGTGGAGTTCCTGGCGGTTCAATTCGGGGTAGAACACGGCGGGAATGGGTGAAGTGCGCGCCGTCTCTTCCATAACACGATGTAGGTCATCGGTGTCAATGCCTGTGGTCTCCGTACAGCCAATCTCTTCGGCGTCCATCGGAAAACAGTCACTCCACTGATGATTATGGTCATCTATCATGGAGGGCGTCATGAACCAAAAGTGCTGGAAATTGATGAGTGTCGCTCCCAGTTCATGGGCCACTTTGGTCATCTGGGGCATGTTGTGGTAATTCGACTCGGTAATTACCGAATTAATTACTACCACCGGGGCTGCGGATTTATACTTTTGCTTCAATTCCAAGAGCTTAGTTAAACCTTTTTGCACTTTATCAAACGTGCCATTGACCATCCGTAGTGCGTCGTGTGTCTCTCTGGGGCCATCTACCGAGATTTGTAACGAGGCAGGCGGGGCTTCCATTAACTCTTCGGCTTTGCGTTCGAGCAGGGTGGCATTGGTTACCATTGCGGCGTGCAAGCCATGATGCTTAATTCGCTTGAGTAGCTTGCCAATACCCGGATACATCAGGGGTTCGCCGCCCGTGATGGCAATATAGGGCTTATAGGGCGCGACTTCGTCAATCAAGTTAAGCCACTCGTCGTCTACGAAGTAATCCGCTTTACCAAAAACCTGTCCATTAGCGACGAAGCGGCAAAAGCCGCAGCGCAGATTGCAGCGAAAGGTCGGCTTGATAGTAATAAAACGGGGATTCTGTGAATGCCCATCAATGCGGCCCCAAACGTTTTGTTCGTAGGGAATCGCCAGGCTGCGAATGCGGTTATGCATGTACCACGGTACAAACCGCTCCGCCTGACGGAGCGCCTCCTGGGGACTTTCGCGCAACATGCGAACCCCAATGCCTTTGACCATCTTGATGGCGTGACTACTCATGAATCCTTTTGGGAGTGCTCCTCGCGTGCGATTAGGAGAACTTTACTTCTTGTCATTGCTAGTGGAAGTTGTAGGCGCGGCTTCGGCTTTAGTTTCACTTTTGGCTGTTTCACCCGAAGTCGCTGTGGTGCTGGAATCGCCACTGGATGAATCACTGCCAGCCGAGCTTGATTCCCCGGTGCCAGATGATTCGGCTTTACCGTTCTTACCGCTTTTTTTGGCCGCTTGCTCAGCGCGTAAGTCAGTCACATAAAAACCGCTGCCCTTAAAAATGACACGAGGTGGATGAAATACCTTCTTGACATCACTGCCGCACTCAGGACAGGGCGGTGCGGCCTCGCCAACATTTTGCCAAATCTCAAACAGATGATTACAATGGGTGCATTGATACTCGTAATTGGGCACTGCTGAATTCCTCCTGGTCTTGCCATTAGAATTATACCTAATGTGCACTTCTGCCGCCTAAACTACCCGTAACCAGACAAAAGCCGCCACGCAGGAGTTGCGTTCTCCTGTGGGCGGCTTTCCTATTAACTCTAACTTGATGCCTCAATCATACCCGCCCGTCAACGAGCGGGCTGCTATCTGATAAAAAGCCCCGTTCAGGGGCTTCTGCCATTCAGCGCACTGCTTAAGCGGTGGGTTGTTTTGTTATGGGTTTAGGCTCCGGCATCTTCCGGGCGATCTATAACAAAGGCGATTTGCACAGAAGCGCGATAATTGGTGATTTTACCGTCATTGACTTCCCCGGAAAGTTGATCTACCTGGAAACTCTTGATGTTGCGGATGGTGCGGGAGGCTTCTGTGACAGCGGATTCGGCGGCTTTAGCAAAACTTTCTGATGACTGTCCGACAATATGCACAATTTTTACAACGGACATGGAGGTCCTCCAACTTCGAGAATCTCTCTTGAAAGCGCAAAATTCACGCCAAGCCATTTGCTTACCGCTTTAAAAACTCCTCAGTTCGTGCAATCAAGGCTTGAGTGGCAGCCGCCACATCATCGGTTTGCCAAACCGCGCTAATAACCGCCAGGCCATGCGCTCCGGCTTCTAAGCAAGGCTGGACGGAATGGACATCAATACCGCCCACTGCAAAGACGGGAAGGGGAGTAGCCTCGGTTATCTGGCGCAGCGCATCCAGACCGACTGGCGCGGTGTCTGGGTGCGAGGCCGTGCGAAAGACCGGGCCAAACACTAAATAATCCGTGCCTGCTTCCATAACCCGCCGCGCTGCCTGGACTGAATGCACTGAAACGCCCCATAACGCATGACTGCTAAGCGACAAAGGGACTTCCTGTAGTGATAAATCCTGTTCCGGTAGATGCACCCCCGCCGCACCAGAGGCGTAAGCTAGATCAGCACGGCTGTTAATAAGCAGTTGGGCGCCATAGCTTTCGCACAATCGTTGTGCCTGGCGAGCTAAGGCCAAGATTTCTGAGGATGACAAATCCTTCTCGCGTAATTGTATTAGGCGTGCGCCGCCATGCAGGGCTGCTGCCAAGGCTGCCTCGAAGGTGGGACGCATTTTGCGGCGGTCGGTAATGAGGAGAAGGCGGGGCAGAGTCATGGCTAAGCTAAATTAGTATGACAACAACACACGGTCTGTATCCTTGTTAAACTGCCGCGCCGTGGTTTTTATTTCGTGGACATCGTTCTGGCCAGCGTTTGTTACGGCCCTCATTGCTACTCTTAAAGTCTTTGCTATTGGCAGTGCCGGATTCGTTTTAGTGCGGCGCAAGTGGATTGCGGAAGAAGGGCTGCCCGTGCTGGGGCAACTCGTCGCTTATCTGACTTTACCCTGCCTGATCTTCTATCGTTTCGCCAGTAAATTTGATCCTGTCGTGTTCCCGGACTGGTGGAAATACACTCTCATCGGCACGGGCATTACGATTTTTGGTTTGCTGTTGGGCAAGCTTGTGGCCCTGCGGCATGGCAATAACGAAGAAGCCACCATGCTGGTGGGTTTTCAAAATGCCGGGTTCTTTGTGCTGCCCATGCTGCAAGCCTTGCTGCCTGCTCAGGAAAATCAACGCGCTTCTCTGTTGCTGTTTGTCCTCATCATTCCCTTTAATGCAACCTTATGGCTGGTTGGTTCCTGGCTCTTGCTCAAACGACGTGATTTTGATGTGAGAACTATTCTCACGCCGCCTTTTGTGGCCACTGTCAGCTCTTTAATGATTTATGGCCTGTGCCATGATTGGATGCACCAGTGGGATAATACTTTGCTGATGCAGGTCTTATTTGGTAATGAGCAGGCCGGGGGAACGCCAGGGGCGGTGCAGCAAATTGGCGATTTAACTGTGCCCTTAGCAACCATAGCATTAGGTGGCTCCATTGCCGTCAATTTACGAGGTCGCATTGAGTATAAACGCGCCGCCGTGGAAGTTACCTTAATGCGCTTAGCGATTGTGCCATTGCTTGGCTATTTTACAATTCCCCTGATGGAACATTGGCTGGGCCACACCGACCATGCGGTTGGACTGCTCTTGATGCTTCAATTCGCCTCGCCCCCGGCCATTGCTCTTACAGTCTTCGCGCAGCAGCACGATTACCCCATGCGGATTATCCCGCCTGCGAGCTTACTGAGCTATATCGTGTGCCTGCTGACTATTCCGTTCTTCGTGGCTTTAGTACTGAAATAGATTCACCACAAAGACACAAAGGGCACAAAGGGCACAAAGGAGATTTTGAGGATAGAGAATCGAGAATCGCAGTAAAGCCGCTAATTGTGGTTAGCCTCGATCCTCCATCTTCTATCCTCTTTCTTCTTTGTGCCCTTTGTGTCTTTGTGGTGATATGACGTTTCAGCTTCCAACCACACCTTCGAGTGGGCTGCTGGCGGTGGCGTAGAGTTTGCGGGGGATGCGTCCGGCATGGTAGGCGAGGTGTCCGGCGGCGATGGCATGGCGCATGGCGTGGGCCATCTTGACGGGTTCGCGGGCACCATAGATAGCCGTTTGCATCAGCACGGCGGCGGCACCCAGTTCCATTGCCAGGGCTGCATCGCTGGCGGTGCCAACTCCGGCATCTACAATCACCGGCACGGAGGCTTGTTCTACAATGATTTGTAGATTAGTCGTGTTACGGATACCCAACCCAGAGCCAATGGGAGCGGCTAAGGGCATGACAGCAGCGCAACCGATGTCTTCTAATTTGCGGCAGATAATGGGGTCATCAATGCAATAAGGTAAAACCACGAAATCATCTTTGACCAGTTCACGAGCGGCTTCCAGTAATTGTTCATTATCAGGAAAGAGCGTTTGCGGATCGCCAATGACTTCTAACTTCACCCAATTGGTATCCAACGCCTCTCGTGCCAGGCGTGCCGTCAGCACGGCATCTTTGGCCGTAAAGCATAGGGCAGTGTTAGGCAGCAGAGTTAAGCCTTTGAGATAATCCACCAACATTTCGCCGGGCTTTTCATCAGTCGGAATACGGCGAATGGCCACCGTAACAATCTCCGCGCCACTGGCCTCAATGCATTCGCGCATGAGGGGGTAAGCCACGCCTTTGCCAGTGCCAACTAAAAGACGAGACGAAAACTCTCGTCCGCCTATTTTCAAGGGTTCTATTGTATATCCTTCGTCCATCATGCACTAAACCTCATTTTAAATTTAAATCTCATTATCCGCCCTGCACCGCGCGAATCAGCTCCACCACGTCGCCTTCCTGCAAAGGTGTCGTAGCGTATTCACTCTTACGAATCACCTGCTCGTTGACCGCTATGGCCACTCCCGTGACCGGCGCTTGCAACTCTTGTAAAAGTTCAGCTACGGTTTGAGCGGAACTCTCGCGTAATTCACCGTTTAGTTTAATCTTCATTGCTACTCTCTACCTGCCTCTACCTCTGCCTGATTCTCCTGAAAGCGTTGCAGGCTAAACTCTGCTGGCGGTTCGACATCTTTCAAGAGGCAATCGGCCATTAACTTTGCTGTAACTGGGGTCAGCAAGATGCCGTTGCGGAAATGACCTGTCGCCACATACAAATTTTCCATTGCTGTGCGTCCCAGAACTGGCAGACCATCGGGCGTGCCAGGACGCAAGCCAGCCCATTGGTCAGTAATGGAAGAATGTGACAACGCGGGAATTAAGGCTGTGGCTGCTCCTAAGAGTTGAGTGACTCCGCCAACCGTAACGGACTTTTCAAAACCTGTGTCTTCCATCGTGGCCCCGATCAATAGATGCCCGTCGCGGCGCGGGACGACATAACAGTGGCGGCTATAGACAATACTCCGTATCGCATTAATTTTTTCGTGCAAAGCTATAATCTGTCCAGCGATTGGCTTAATTGGCGGTAGGCATTCTCGCGGCAACCCCTGAATTTGTCCACTCCACGCTCCGGCACAGAGCAAAACGTGCGCGCACTGTACTTCTCGCTCAGAATTGATAAGACTGGTGATGCGGCTCCCCTCTACGCGCACTCTTTCGATGGATTCCTGCTGATGGATTTGCACTCCAACTTTTGTGATTGCCATATGGAGAGCTCGAACCAATCTACGATTTTCGACTTGACCTTCATCCGGCAGCCACAAGGCATCATCCTGCTTTACAAAGGGCCGGGATGAAAGCAGCGACCCAAAATCGGGGGCTTCAGGAGAGCCAGACGCGATGAATTGGCTGGCTGGAAATTTCTCTCTGATTGCCGCAATCGCCGCTTTATCGCCTGCTTCCAACACATATAGAATGCCTGGTATCCGCCAATCGCTTTGTGAATGCCCTTGCAAAGATAGTTCAATGTCAATACCAGTAGCAGCTAAGAGTTCATCCGCAAAAGCTCGATACATTTCACGGCTTTGGTGGCAAAGCCCAAACATAGCCTTTCGCTTTGCCTGTGCGACACGCTGCGGAGGATAGTGCATCATCTCGCATTGGGGGGCTAACATACCCGCCGCCGCCCAACTCGCCTCGTGCCCAACCTGGCCGCGCTCAAATACAGCGACCTGCGCCCCGGCCTGGGCTAAACGCCAGGCGCACGCTAAGCCAATCACGCCGCCGCCTATAATTCCGACATCATATCGCATCGCATTACAGTATAGTCAAGCGTAGTGTGAACCCTCACCCTTAATTGCTGTTTTCAACACAAAGTCCACAAAGGGAACACAGAGGGCACAAAATGAAGGAAGCATCTGCTCCTCTTGCCTTTATATTTTTCTTTATTCTTCAACCACTTTTGTGATCTTTGTGCCTCCTTAGTGTGCTTTGTGTTAAAAACGAGGTGCATGGCTTTTAAGATAGGGGCTTTTATAAAAGTCATAAGAAAAATTTGGTATGTCTCTTGCAGTTTCTACCTATTGCCCACATAATATAGCGCGTTGTGCTATAATTAAATCCGAGAGAATTCGTCGGGATTAAAAATGAATCAACGACAGCCTAAGAGGTTTGCCTTCTGGCGGGCCAAAAATAAGAAACAGGATACGCACGCTGAGCATGAAATGCATTGCACCGCGTTGTGTTGCGCGAAACATGGCGAGCGGGCGAATGTGGTGCAACTGGTTGGCGACGCGGCGGAAGCGGCCCGGCTACGCGATCTTGGTATCTGCGAGGGGGCGACGGTGCAGGTGTTGCGCGATGGAGACCCTTTAATTGTCAGAGTGGCCGACGCTCGTTTTGGCATTGGCCGCGCGGCAGCCATGAACGTGTTGTGTGAGATTCATAAGGGCGATGCTGAGTGTCCCAAACCTTAGATACCTTAAAGCCCGGCGACGAGGCCGTGGTGTTGGAACTGCAAGGTGACCCCGAAACGACTGAACGTTTAATGGAGATGGGCCTGATTGCTGGCACTGCGCTTAAAGTTCTTAAATATGCCCCATTAGGCGATCCTATCGAAATTCTGATGCGCGGCTATCATTTGACGTTGCGCAAGGCTGAAGCCGCTGGCATTACGGTTGAACTAAAAGCGTAAGGGTCGCAACTTTGGAGTGAAATTAGTTTTACCTGCCAAAATTTTCTACTTCTCACCTCAGCCCCCTCCTGCCTTGAGTGCCTACTGTTAAAATCACTGCGATGGCAACCCTTGCTTCCTCCGTTGCATCTTCCGTAGCCGTGCGGCGCATTGCCTTAGCGGGCAACCCCAACGCTGGGAAGACCACGCTTTTTAATGCCCTCACGGGGATGCGCCAGAAGGTGGGTAATTATCCTGGGGTGACAGTCGAGAAAAAGGAAGGTCGCTGCCGGTTGGGTAATGGGGTGGAAGTCCTCATTCTCGATTTACCCGGCACGTATTCACTTTCCCCGAAATCGCCCGATGAAGAAATCGCCCGTGATGTACTGCTGGGCCTGCGCGTTGATACCCCGGTGCCAGATGCGGTGGTCGTGGTCGTGGATGCATCCAACCTGGAACGCAACCTTTATTTAGCGACACAAGTGTTGGAGTTGGGTATTCCTACCGTGGTTGCGCTTAACATGGGTGATGTGGCTAAAGCCAACGGCAAGCCCGTGGATGCGCAGCAACTCAGCCAGGATTTAGGTGCGCCCGTTGTTGAATTGGTGGCGGTGCGCGGCGAAGGCTTGCCGCAATTGCGCGATCTCCTAACGGAGAACATCCCTGCGCCTAAACCACCCGTTTTGCGTTTGCCGGAGGCCGTAGAGCAAGCCCGCACCCATTTAGCCCAGGTTATAGAGCCAGAGGTTGAGGGTTTGGCAGCTGCTCATGGCACAACAGGAGCGCGTGGCATCGCCCTGCGCTTGCTATGCAGCCAGGTGACGCCCCCGGCGGTGCGCGAGCGGTTTGGCCCTTTGGTGGCGGAGGCGCTGGACGAGCTACGCACACAGCCTGCGCTTAAACCGGCGGTGGCCAGTGCGGCGGAAGCACAAGCGCGCTACGCGATGCTGAGCGGGGTTGTGGAACGGGCAGTGCATCAAGACGACACCTTCTTGCACAGTTTCACCGACCGAGCAGATGCCATCCTGACCCACAAAGTATGGGGCTTGCTGGTCTTTGCCCTCATCACTCTTTTAGTCTTTCAAGCGATTTACTCCTGGGCGGCCTACCCGATGACCTGGATTGGCAATTGTGTGTCGGGGGTGAGCAACCAGGTCATAGCCCGTATGCCGGATGGCTCATTGCGCGATTTAATCGTGCATGGTGTGATTGCAGGTGTCGGCGCGGTCTTAACATTCTTGCCGCAAATTCTTATTCTGTTCTTCTTTATCGGTTTGCTGGAAGACAGCGGTTATATGGCACGGGCGGCTTTTCTGATGGATCGCCTGATGGCGCGAGTCGGTTTGCATGGGCGGGCTTTTATCCCTCTGATGTCGAGCTTTGCCTGTGCTATCCCTGGCATTATGGCAACGCGCACGATTTCCTCGCGCCGTGACCGGATGACCACTATTCTTATTGCGCCGCTTATGAGTTGCTCGGCGCGTTTGCCCGTCTATACGCTGATGATTGGGACATTTATTCCTAATCATAAAGTCTTCGGGTTTCTCTCCTTGCGGGCTGCTGTGATGTTTTCGATGTATGCCCTGGGCGTGGCGGCAGCGATGGGGGTGGCCTTCGTCTTTAAGAAAACGCTTTTTAAAGGCCCGGCTCCCGTGCTCATGCTGGAATTGCCGCCCTACAAAGTTCCAGCCTGGCGCAATGTGCTGATAACGATGTGGGAGCGTGCCTCACAGTTCTTGCAGCGAGCAGGCACAGTTATCTTAGCGATTTCGATTGTCCTCTGGTTTTTGTTGAGCTATCCCAAAGTAGACCCTAATCAGGTGTTAGCCGCTGACTCTGGCTCGGCTGCTGCTCAACAACTTCGTGCTCGTACAGCAGACGCGGATCAATTTGCTATTCATACAAGCGAAGAATTGCAGCAAAAGATGGACAGCATCAAAAAGGCCAATGACGAGAAAATCGCAGCAGCACAATTGCGCAATTCCTTTGCGGGTTACATTGGCCGAGGTGTTGAACCGTTCATTGCACCATTAGGCTTTAACTGGAAGATTGGCATTGGCCTCATTGGTGCAATGTCGGCGCGCGAAGTCTTTGTCTCGACGATGGGCACTGTATATAGCGTGGGCGAAGCCGATGAGGACACTCAGCCGTTGCAGCAGGCAATGCAAGGGGATCGCTGGCCCGATGGCCGTCCCGTCTGGACAACCCTCGTGGCCGTGGCTTTGCTGGTTTATTTTGTCTTAGCGATGCAGTGTATGTCTACGTTAGCCGTGGTGAAGCGTGAAACCAATAGCTGGCATTGGCCGTTATTTATGCAGGTGTATTTAACCGCTATGGCCTGGACTGCATCGTTTATCGTCTATCAGGGCGGCAGATTAATGGGGTTGGGTTAAAGGGAAGGGAGTAGCTTATGCTCAATCAGGATATTGCGGTTTATCTCATCGTGGCAGGTGCGGTTGGCTATCTTATCCGTGCCTGGTGGCCCTCCCGTAACAAAAAGGGGTGCGGTTGTGGCTCGACTGGGGGCTGTCCTAAAATGGCGACTGGCAAGCCAGCGATGCCTGCTACGCAAAGCCTCATTCAAATTGATATGAGTGGCGGGCGCAAACTCATGATCGAAAATCGGCCTGCTACGCCGTTGGCAAAGGAACAAGCGGAGCGGCAGCAGGTCGCCCGCTAACCGCATGAGCCTTGAGCCTCTTGTTTCAATCCTCATTGTCAACTGGAACACGCGCGATTATCTTCGCGCGTGTTTGCTTTCTTTGGAGGCGACTTGTGCCGCTATCAAACATGAAGTGATCGTAGTTGATAATGCCTCGCATGATGGTTCCGCCGCGATGGTGCGCGATGAGTTTCCCGCTGTGCAACTCATCGCCAATGCAGATAACGCGGGTTATGCCGCCGGAAATGACCAGGCTTATGCGGTGGCTCAAGGTGAATGGATATGGTTGCTTAATCCTGACACAGAAGTGTTAGATGATGCCTTAGACTCCATGTTGAACTTCTTGCAGGCAGATGCCAAGCGTGGGGCCGTAGCATCAGCCCTTATAGATGCCAAAACCGGCAAACCACAACGCTCATGCCGCACCTTTCCCACGCCTGCGGCCTTATGGAGTGAAGCTACAGGGTTAGCCCGCTTCTATTCCCGTTCGCGGCGCTTTGGTTTCTATCGCATGGGGTGGTGGCGTTACCATGATACGCGTCCCGTAGATCAACCAATGGCTTCCAGCCTTTTGCTGCGACGGGAGGCTATCGAGGATGCGGGCGGCTTATTTGATGAACAGTTCCCGATTTTTTTTAATGATGTTGATCTCTGCTGGCGGCTGTGGGCACGGGGCTGGCAGATATGGTATCTTCATCAGGCACAGGTGTTGCATCATGGCGGGGCCAGCACTCGCCAGGTCAAGCCAGAAATGATCGCGGCTTCGCATCGTGCCCTGCGGCTTTTCTATGAAAAGCATTACCGCGCCATTTTAGCGCCCCCCGTTTTTATCGCTACAGTGGCCTTAATGGAGGCTTCAGGAATCTGGCGCTACCGGCGAGCGGTGCGTGCTCAGAGCCAACAAATTAAAGGCAATGCAGGGTGAATTATGCATTGTCTGCTTTGCCCTTATGTTGCAATCAGGTGGTAAATCGAGATTAAATCTATTGCGTAAGGGAAGTTGAGCAGCTAAGTTAGCCATCTCTGAGTCAAGTTCATGAGTATTGAAGCACCACAAAATCCCAGTGATTCGCTAGCCGAAGACATCCTGCGGCTCACGCAATCCACGCGCCAGCAACAGGCCATCCGGCGCTGGATTCTCCTGTTGCCCCTCACCACGGCAGTGGTGGGTGCCGCGCTGGTGCGGGTCGGGCTTCAGGATGAATATGGTGCCTACCTGCCAGCCATCTTCTTTATTGGTGCGCTCTTAGTGACAGCGGCGATGTTACATCAACGGCGGATGCTCGACCTCATGATTAGCCTCGCGCAACGCCTGCACACCGCGTATGGGCGGATTGATGGCTTACATCGCCTGGCCGTTGAACTGAACCAACCGCTTAACACTGTGCAGGTTGGGCAAACGGTGCTTAATTACACCTTGCAATCGCTGGATGCGATGCAAGGCGCGTTTTGGCTCCGTAACGACTTCGTGCCAGCTAGCCTGCTGAAACCCGACGCCACGGCCACTTTAACGACAGGCGATACACCAGAGGCCTCTAGACGTCGTTGGTACCGTGTTGCCGTGCAAGATGTGGACACCTCTGAGGGTCATCGGCTGCTGGATGCCTGGGAGAAAATCTTAGAGCGTGACGATGGCATCACAGAAGTTCAGCAATATCGCATTGAGGGTGGGGGAGATGATTCGACACTTTTAGGGCAAGTGACGCAAGTAGCAGATTCCACCTTTGCTCTACCCATCCTGTGGAAAGACGAGTGCATTGGAGTGTTGCTCATCAACGACCAGCGTCACCGGCTTAAAAGGGAAGACCGCACCTTTCTCAGCGATGTGGCCCTGGGCGTTGGCCCAGCCTTGCAGAATGCCTTATTGTATCAATCAGCGACGGAAAGGGCGGAGATTGATGGCCTAACGCGACTTTATAATCACCGGGCGATTCAGGAGCGATTAAATCAGGAAGTGGCCCGCTTGCAACGCGCTCAGGCCAAGGGTGCGGAGGTTAAGCTTTCCGTTGCTATGATGGACTTAACCGACTTTAAGCTGTTTAACGATTCCTATGGCCATGCGGTTGGCGACCAGGTGCTGCGTAGTGTCAGCGAATGTCTCCGCCGCACCTTCCGGGCCAGCGACGTGGTCGGGCGTTATGGCGGCGACGAATTTATTGCCCTCCTCCCGGATACCAATTATGCAGGGGCAGAAACTCTTTGCTCCCGCATTATCGAGACCTTGCGCGCAGGTGTGCTAACCGCGGCGGATGGCTCCCCCATTAACATCCGTTTAGCGTGTGGCGTGGCAACATTTCCTCATGATGGCCAGCATGTCTCCGATTTATTAGAAGCGGCAGATGGTCGTCTCTATGAAGCCAAAGAGCGGGGCGAACTGCTTATCAAGACCACGAGTGATAGCCCTGCGGTCGAAGTGGCCGTGGTCGAGTCACCAGATAAACCCAATTGGAAAAGCATTGGCTTGATGGAATCTATTATTGAGGCAATTGACCAGAAGGATCACTACACCAAGCAACATAGCGAGCGCGTGTGGAAATATGCATCTCTCATTGCCGATGAATTAGCGGTGACGCCAGAGACGCGAGAAGCTATCCACCTGAGCAGTCTGCTCTTCGATGTGGGCAAAATTGTGATGCCTCATGCCGTGTTGCGCAAGCCTGGACGCCTCTCTCCTGAAGAAAACTCTATTCTGCAACAGCATCCAATCTTTGGCTCCATGATGGTGCGCGAAGTGCCCCACCTTGACCTCGTTTTAGGTGGCGTGCGCCACCACCACGAATGCTTCGATGGCAGCGGCTATCCTGACAAGCTTGAAGGTGAAGCTATTCCTTTGCTGGGCCGTTTACTGGCTGTAGCCGACAGTTTTGCGGCTATGACAGCCGAACGGCCCTACCGTCCACGTCTCACCGATGAAAAGGCCCTTGCCGAGATAGAGCGGGGGAGGGGTAAGCAGTTCGACCCCGCCATCGCCGACGCCTTTTTAAGAGCCTATCGCCAGCAGATTTCCTCTTCGCCACAGCACTTTGAACCGCGCCCGCCGATTGCCGACCACGTCCCCAAAGCGACAACTGTTTAGGGTTGAGGGGCTATGGTTTGACTATCGCATAGAGAAATTGAAACGGTGTAGCCCCTCCGCTCTTCTCCCCTCACCCCCATCCCCCAACCCTATGCCCGCTTGTGGGAATGCCTGTGATGAGTCTGTTGTACCGCTTGCGTAGGAGGGTGCGACAGGGAGGTAGGAGTCCAGTAGCCACTATACCACCATATGGTGTAAAGACCGCCTAACAGCAGAATAAGGAAGATAAATGGGGTGAGGCACGTAAAAGGTGTCAAGCCGCCCCGCTGGTAGCCACAGTTCAGGCACTTGCTGTTAGCAAAGGGAGCCAGATAAGTGTCGCCACAGCGTGAGCAGCGGACATAGGTGTTCACATTATCATGGTTGATTGGTTTGGCCATACGTCCTCGGCGGCGTGCTAGCCGCAAACTGAATTGTAGCGAAACCTCCCTCAATGCGAAAGTGGGTTGGCAAAGAGGGGCCAGGGCTGCTGGCGTTTGTCGTAGGCCAGCGGCGGGTCTAAAATAATATCACTATGAATTCAAAAGCTTTATGGGGTGGACGCTTTGAGAAGACGCCCGACGAGGCCATGCGCCGCTTCTCAACTTCGTTACCCATAGACGCCCGTTTGTGGCGTTACGATATAGATGGCTCCATTGCCCATGTGCGCATGTTGGGCAAAACCGGCATTATCCCGGAGCCTGAAGCCGAGCAAATCCGCCTGGGATTAGAGCAAATCGCGGCGGACTTGGAATCGGGCTGGCTAAAGTTCGATGCGGCGCCCGATGAAGATATTCACTCCTTTGTGGAGCGCACCTTAACCGAGCGTATAGGGCCAGTCGCTGGCAAATTGCACACGGCTCGTTCGCGCAATGACCAAATCGCTTTAGATGTCCGGCTGTATTTGAAAGATGCTTTGGAGCAAACACGGGATGCCATCCATGCTTTGCAGGGTGCGCTGTTGCAGCGTGCCGAAGAGCATAGTGAGGTGGTTTTGCCGGGCTACACCCATTTGCAGCGTGCCCAGCCCGTGCTGTTGTCCCATCATCTCCTGGTTTACTTCTGGATGTTGCAGCGCGATGACGAGCGTCTGAGTGAAGCCGCACGCCGCGCCGATGTATTGCCCCTGGGCGCGGCGGCATTGGCGGGCACCACTTTTCCCATTGACCGTGCTTTTGTGGCGCAGGAACTTCATTTTTCTACAGTCTCTAATAACTCGATGGATACCGTGGCTGACCGTGACCATCTGATCGAAAGTGTCTCCCACTGTGCCCTGATTGCGTTGCATCTCTCCCGTCTGGCGGAAGAACTTGTCTTGTGGAGTGCGCCGGAGTTTGGCTTTGTCACCTTAGATGACCGTTTTGCCACTGGTTCTTCCATCATGCCGCAAAAAAAGAATCCTGATTCAATGGAACTGGTGCGCGGTAAGGCGGCGCGTGTGGTCGGCGACTTAATGACCCTCCTCACCCTGGTTAAGGGATTGCCCTTGACCTACAATCGTGATTTGCAAGAAGATAAAGAGCCTCTTTTCGATGCCTTTGATACCACTTTAGCCAGTCTGGACATTGCGCGTGGTGTTATAGAATCGGCCCGCTTCCACACCGAAAAAATGCGCTCTGTCGCGGCGGGCGGCTTTTCCACTGCCACGGATGTAGCTGATTACCTGGTGCGGCGGGGGGTGCCTTTCCGTGAAGCGCATGAAATTGTCGGGCGCGTGGTCAACTACTGTGAAGAGCACGGCAAGCAACTGGACGACTTAACACTAACCGAGTGGCAGGGCTTGCATGAGAACTTCGCCCAGGATGTGCTGAACATCGTGCGGGTCGAAGATAGCGTCGGGGCGCGCAAAAGCTTTGGCGGCACCGCCCCGGAACGTGTCAAAGAACAGTTACAGCGAGCGCAACGGCTATGGCGTGATAGAGCCGGGCAAAAACTGGGCATCTGATGCAGACCCGCCCGTGAACGAGCGGGCTGAGAGCAGAAGCCCGGTGAACCGGGCTGCGTGGGGGTAGTTAGCCCCGTTCAGGGGGCTTCTCGGTTCAGCCCGCTGCTTTAGCGGCGGGTGGTGTGCAAGTCCCACCATAGCAGCCATGCCATAGACCATGTCCCCCATCCTAAGAACTACTCTTCTAACCCTAACCAGTGGCATCCTGCTGGCGCTTTGCCTGCCGCCTTACAACGTGGAATGGGTTGGCTGGTTTGCAGTGGCTCCAGTTTTGATTGCGGCGCAGGGGCGGCGGCTCTTTGAAGCGATGGGTCTTGGCATGGTGGCCAGTGCAATTTGTGGCGTCCTACACGTTGGCTGGGAACCGAAGCCGCTCTTGATGCTGGCGGGTTACGTGCCATTTCTCTGGTTGTCCATGTTAGTTGGAACCATCACCATAGTTGGCTCCATTACGCGACCAAAGTTAGCAGCCAAGAATGGCTTGCTCTGGGTACTGTTACTGGCGAGTAGTGGTGTGATGGCAGAGTGGCTTACAACCTTGTCACCTCTGCCACTTTATTTAGCCGTGTGCCAGTTCCAGAATTTGCCTCTCATTCAAATCGCTGCCGTGACGGGTATCTGGGGCGTTTCGTTTTTAGTCTGGTGGGTTAATGCCGTCATTGCCGATGCTGCTTTACGCCGCCAGCCCTTTACGCCGATTATAGCTGCCACAGCAGTGGGCTTAATTACAGTGCATAGCTATGGCGCTTTCACACTAACCTCGCTGCGACAGGCTCATACGCCCAGCCTGCGCGTGGCGGCCATTCAAGACCGTGAGGTGGATGCGACACGAATTGAGTTAACGCGTCAGGCCGTGCGACAGGGTGCCCAATTGGTCGTCGGTTCCGAAGAATGCCTGGGTTCAAGCTTTATACCTGCAAAAGATGATGATTCATCTCGTAAGTTAGCACGCAGCTTAAAGGCTTATCTCGTGGTGGGTTATCAAGAAGAGGCCAGTCCCAAGCTGTTTAACTGTGCTGCTTTGGTTGCACCGGACGGCAAAGTAGCTGGCATCCATCGTAAGATTCACCTCTTTAGTGACGAGCGACAGATTACGCAACCAGGGCACGATGTAAGAGCTTTTGCTACATCTTTTGGTAAAGTCGGCATGGAGATATGCTACGATAGTTGTTTCACGGATGTGACGCGGCATTTAGCCCAGGATGGAGCGCAAATCATAGCCATGCCCAATTATGATCCACCCACGCCACACGGCATCTTGCACTACTTGCATGGTGCTTTGCAACCATTTCGCGCGATAGAAAACCGGGTGCCTTTTGTGCGGACGGACTCGAATGGCCTATGCCAGATCGTGGATGTTAGCGGGCATATCATTGGTCAGACTCCTTTGAACGCCAGTACAGTCCTTGTGCGCGATGTAACCCTGGGCAATGGGCAGGGAACTGTCTTCACGCGCTATGGTGATTGGTTTGCCTACCTGTGTGGATTAATAGTCGTGATTCTGTTGCGCCTCATCAAGACCCAACGAACCCAGAGCGTCAGCGACGGGCTGCCGCTGTAGTCACTGGAAACTCTGAGGTAAGCCCGTCGCTCTCAACCTACTACCGTCGGTCGTGGTCGCAAGTTGAGATAGAGAATGAGGCCAATCGCCGTTAATAACGCAAAGGCGATTTTGAGCAGGGGCGGGATAGGTTGCGGGGTAATAAATCCTTCAATCAATCCGGCAATGACCAGTATTCCGGCCACTCCGACCGCCAGGCGCGCGGCTTCGCCCCCGGCGATTTTAATGGCGTCACGGCGTGGCAAATCACCGGGAGCATAGAGAGCACGCGCCAGCACTAAGCCAGCCCCGCCAGCGATTGTGATAGCCGAAAGCTCCAAGATGCCATGTGGCAGAATGACCGCCCAAAATAGTAAATCAACGTGCTCATTCATTGCCACGCCAGAAAGTCCACCCAGCATCAGGCCGTTGAAAATTAGCACTAAAGCCGTGCCCAGTCCCATTGTCACGCCCATCGCAATGGCTTTGAGAGTCACCAAGATGTTATTGGTCATGATGAACGAAGAAATAGCTGGGGAGGAGAGCAAGCCTTGAAACTCATTATTACCACCCCACCCCGTGATTATTTTTTTCTGGGCACGGTGCTGGACTTCTCGGATGGCGCTATCCGGTACAAAGAGTGGCGCAAGATCAGGATTAAATAAAACCGCTAAATGAGCGAGCAAGGCCGGGCCAAACATCAGAAAAGCGGACACGGCAATAACACGCCACTGGCGGCGGACGGTGGCCGGGAAGCCATAGAGCACGAAGTTGACGCCGCCCATCGGCTGCGGAGCCGGGGCCGCATAGACCTGGGTGTGGGCGCGCAAAACCAGATCGTTAAGTGAGCGGACGAGTTCCCGCCCGGCACTCGTGCTGGCATAGCGCGTCTGGACGCGGGCTAAATCGGCAGCCGCGCGGCGGTAGAGCGTGCCTAACTCGTGCAACTCTTCATCGCTGAGTGAATTGAGCCGCGATTGCTGCGTTTTTTGCACCAGTTCATTGAGCCGGTGCCAGTCACCCCGATGGGCTTTGACAAATTGCTCCGCGTTCATAAGTCTCAGTTTAACCCAGGAACTTTCATTCTTTTAGCAGGAAGACAGGGGAGGAGGAAAGCAGGAATAGTGCAGTAGGGGCCAAGCACCCTCTCCTTACCCCGCACTCGCGCTCTTATATTTGCTGCTCTCACTCAAATCTTTATTCTTCCTGCTTTCCTCCATCCCTGACTTCCTGCTAAAAATCAATGTCCGATTTTGCAGCGGCTAGGGCAGAAAACGGATAATAGATAGGGTAGCTTTCTGAAAGGATGTTTGAATGGAGTTATTGAAGGAGTTTCTGTCGCGGCTGCATAATCTGGATGATCTGATCGCGTGGGGTGGTTTGGTCGTCCTCTTTTGCATTGTCTACTCAGAAACCGGCCTGTTTATTGGATTTTTTCTGCCAGGCGATTCGTTATTGGTGACGGCTGGCGTTTATGCTTCCACGCATCCTCACAATTTGAATATTGCAGTGATGATTCCGCTGCTGTGCGTGGCAGCTATTGCGGGCGATAACACGGGCTATTGGTTTGGCCGCAAGACAGGGCCACGATTATTTGCGCGCAACGACTCGCTGATTTTTAAGCGCAAGCACCTGCTCAGTGCGCAGGAGTTCTACTCCAAGCATGGTCCTAAAACTGTTGTGATGGCGCGTTTTGTTCCTATTGTGCGCACCTTTGCTCCCATTGTAACGGGTGCGGCAGAGATGCCATACCCGCGCTTTCTCACCTTTAGTGTCATTGGTGGCATTGCCTGGATTTCCAGCATGTCTTTGCTGGGCTATTTTGTGGGACAAATTCCGGGCGTCAAGCAGCATATAGATAAAGTTGTCATTGGCGTCATTGTCCTCTCGTTGCTCCCCATGTTGATTCACTACCTGCAAGAGCGGGGCAAACCCCATCCCGCAGCCGAAGCCGCTGACACCTCTGCCAGTCCGCGAGTTTCCGACCAGGCTTGAGATTACACTTAGGCACTGGATTGGCAAGTTTCCATTGACGCTGAGGCGTTCTCTGGCTATAATGAAAACGCCTGAAGCCAAATTATTTTTACAGATAGCAGAACCGAGATGGCACCTTTTGGTGTCAGATAAGTCATAGATTGAGTCCTAACAGGCAGTATCAGACGTTTAAAAGCAGAGTGAAAGGAGAAGTTGTTGAGTTCCGATAAAAAGAAACACCGGCGCAAAGTGAAGACTCACTGGCAGAAAAAGCGCCGTCGCGCCCAGCGCGCTCAGCGCCGTCGCGGGCGTTAAATAAGTTCTGAGTGCTGAGTTTTGAGTGCTGAGTAATAAACTTGGACTCAGAACTCAGCACTTGGGATTCAGCACTGTAATGTCTGGCTTGTTGTACGTTTGTGCGACCCCTATTGGGAATCTGGAAGATGTCTCGCTGCGGCTCTTAGCCACCTTGCGCGAGGTCAATCTCATCTGTGCCGAGGACACGCGCCACACCCAACGCCTACTGGCACGCCATGATGTGCATACCCCGCTGACATCGTGCCACCAGCATACTTCTCCCGCTAAGCTCCAAGCTCTCGTCGCTCGCCTGCTGTCAGGCGAGTCGCTCGCGCTCGTCACCGATGCGGGCACTCCCGGCGTTTCCGACCCTGGCCCTCGTCTGGTGTTAGCTGCTGCGCAGCAGAGCATTCCCGTCGTTCCCATCCCTGGCCCCTGCGCTTTAGCTGCTGCCCTTTCGATTTCTGGTCTGGATGCTCAGCGGTTCTCCTTCCTCGGCTTCCTCCCGCGCAAGCCAGGCCGCCACCGTAAAACTTTAGAAGAAGCCATCGCCCGCAACGAAACGCTGGTTCTCTATGAATCCCCGTATCGTGTGGCAGCGACCCTCGAAGTGCTGGCAAATCTCGCTTCCAATCGTCCCACCATAGTGTGCCGCGAATTGACCAAAAAGTTTGAAGAAGTAGTGCGTGGCACCACTGCGGAAGTCGCCGCCGATTTCAAAAGCCGCAAAGAAGTGCGTGGTGAGTTTGTGGTAATATTTGGTGCTGTCCCCACAGTGGATGAGACCGAAGGAGATTAAGCCTCATGGCAACTCCGAAAAGCCAAAAGGTGGGGTGGAAATGAAAATTTCGTCTATTGCTCTTCTTGAACGAAAAGTCACATACTTTAAGTAAGGTATAGCTATTGCTAAATCAAACAGTTGCTAAACAGGTAAGGGGCTATTGATGGTTGCTTCTCTGGTCGCATCAAAAAGTGATATAAGTGGGTTGTTAGCGCGGACAGACCGCTACCGGGTTTCGGTGGAGGAATATCGCGCCTTTAGGCAGCAGGGTTTTCTGGTGGTGCGTGGCTTAGTGCCGCCAGCAGATATTGATGAATTGCGCCAGCACACCGAAGACTTGATGCAGGGCCGTTTGCCGCAACAGCAGCGGCGCATGAGCGAGCGGGATGTAGCCCAGGATGGTGGCGTCACCTGTCAAGACTTGGAAGCTCCCCCGGAGCATCTATCACCAACCGAAAAAGCGCAGTATTTCCTGCGCATTCACATGCTGCATCGCAAATTAGAGTTGCATGAGCGGTATTTATTGCACCCTCGCGTCCTGGATGTTTTGGAAGCGATCATTGGGCCGGACATATTGGCGATGCAGACCATGTTATTCTTGAAGCCACCTGGCAAGCCTGGCCAGGGTTGGCACCAGGATACTTATTATATCCCCACGCACCCGGATACCCTGTGCGGGGCGTGGATTGCCATTGACGACTGCGACGAGCTTAATGGCGCGATGTGGATGGCGAATGGCAGTAACGTGGAGCCGGTGTATCCCCCAGTGAGTGGCTATGGTCATGGCGACCGTGCCTTAAAAGAAATTCAGCATGTCAACGGTGTCAGCGACCCGGACGATGAGAAGAATGATTTAGCCAGAGTCGCCAATAAGTATCAGCATACGTTGGTAACAGCTAAGGCGGGCGATGTGGTCTTTTTCGGTGGTCATATTTTGCACCGCAGTAAGAGCAATTTCACGACTGACCGCTTCCGCCGCGCTTTTGTCAGCCATTATTGTAATGCTCGCTCCTTTACCCAATGGGGCGCGGACGTGGCAAAGTTTGATGATGTGCATGGCGCACCGGTGGTAGACCCAGTGACGGGCATGACAAATGGCTCGCATATCTTAGCACGCGGTAATACACACTTGCCTTTTGCCCTGCCGCGTTTTGGCACGCCTTGCGCAGCTTTGCTGACACCAGAAGAACGTCGCCAGCAAAGCGAGTTCGCAGCAGCCATGATGGGCGATATGGACAGCGGCATGATGGGCGTTATGCCTGCTGATCCTGATATTGACGATGACCATGATAGTCAGAATGGGCATCACCAGAATGGACAGAGCAATGGATATGGTGGTTATTAAAGACTGGGTTTAGGGAAACGTGAAGGCGCCCTCTACGACGTGTCATGCTTCGCGCAGCGAAGAATCTTGTAAGAGTGTGCCTAGAACCATGCTTATACCTCGACAACCATAATTCTACGGAGACTACTACCAGATTCTTCGCTGCGCGAAGCATGACACTGGTTCTACTGTCTCCCTGGGGAATAAAGATTAGAATAGAAGAGTAATATGGGCCAGGAAAACTATGATCTCTGATTCGCATAGAAAATTTTATAATGAGAATGGCTACGTTGTAGTAGAAAAACTCTTATCCCCCGACGAAGCCGCTTTCTTTCGTGACCATTTTATGGAGTTGCGCGAGACGGGCAATTACCCCGGTGACATGGTGGCCGATACCAAACAAAGCCGCGACCCGCTCAAGCGTTATCCGCGCATGATTCAGATGCATAACTGGGATGATACCAGCTTGCGCTGGATGCTGGATGAGCGCATCAACCAATGCTTAACGACACTCTTAGAGCGGGAGCCATTCGCAGTGCAGACGATGCTCTATTTTAAGCCACCCAAAGCGCGCGGTCAGGCGTTACATCAAGATAACTTCTATCTCAAGGCGCAACCCGGCACCTGCATGGCGGCATGGCTGGCCTTAGACCCTTGCGATGAGGCCAATGGCTGTATGCAAGTTGTGCCTGGTAGTCATCGCTGGCCGATTCTCTGCACTCAAAAAGCCGACACGAAAACCAGTTTTACCGATGTTACGGTGCCGATTCCTGAAGGGCAGAAAGTTGAACCTGTCTTCATGCAGCCGGGCGATACCCTCTTCTTTCACGGCTCCCTGGTGCATGGCAGCTTTCCTAACTCCACCACCAACCGCTTTCGGCGTGCCTTAATTGGGCATTATATCGAGGGAAACTCCCAAAAGTACAACGGCCAAGCCTGGCGCATGGATGGCACGCCCGTCCGCCTCGCGCCCAGTGATGGCGGCGGTCTGTGTGGTGTATGGGTGGATGAAGATGGCACACCGGTTATTGAAGTCGTGGGCAAGCAGTTGGCAAGTGCTCTCAGTGAGTAAGATAGAAAATACACCAACAAGGGTGCCTAGATAATCTGGGCACCCTTGTTGGTTTGCGGCGCATGAGGGGTTTCTGACAGGATTTTATGCTAAACGGAACTCACCGCCGCGTTCGACCGATTGATAGAGACCATCGAGAATTGCCATCACATCGCGTGACTCCTCGGCGGGCACGGGCGAGGGTGCGCTGTTGACAATGGCGTCGGCGAAGGCCACACACTCAGCCGCGTGCGGTTCTAAGCCCGATTTGACCGGGGAATATTGGGTGTTAAGAAAGCGTTTTGTCTCGTAGTTAGTGGTAAGCAGTTCCGGTTGAGGCCAATGCAGGCCACCTTTAGTGCCATACAGCCACATTTGCATGTCTTCGCCTGTCGTCTTGTGATGCAGCAACCAGGACACTTCCAAAATAAGAGACGCGCCGTTATCAAAGCGCACGAAAGCGGCGGCAAACTCCTCTACATCCATGTCGCGCGGTACGGCCTCTCCACTCCAGGCGGCAAAGGCACCGGGTAACTTAGACAGCCGATCTTGGGTAACGCCGGAGACTGCCACCGGTTTGGGATGCCCCATCATCCAGAGCGTCAAATCGAGGATATGCACGCCAATATCAATGCAGGGGCCGCCACCCGAATTTTTCTTGTAAATAAAGCCAGGGCGCAAGATGAATCCGTTGCGCCGCAGCATCCAACTGCGGGCGTGGTAAATATCACCCAGAACGCCCGCTTCGATCTCTTTCTTGAGGGCTTGGGTCTCGTTCTCAAAGCGGAAGTGCTGTGCTGTCATCAGCATTTTACCTGACGCATCGCGCGCGGCAATCATAGCGTCTATGTCCGCTGGCGTGGGAGCCAACGGTTTTTCGCAGAGGACGTGTTTGCCCGCTTGGAGTGCGGCAATGGCGAGGGGCGCGTGATACATGTTCGGCGTGCAAATATCCACTACATCAATGTCAGGGTTAGCGATGAGATCCGCCGGGTTGTCATACGTCAGGGTGACTTGTTGCTCACGTGCGATGCGCTCCAAAACGGGCGCTGCCGGATCAGACAGGGCGATGACTTCGGCGTGGGGCGAGGCTTGCCAGCCGGGGAAATGCGTGCCAGCAATACCGCCCACGCCAATAACGCCTACTTTTAAACTTTGGCTCATATTTAATGGTTCCTTACCAGTGACTATTTTGAAGAGGTTGAATTTGAAACTATGGTTGCTTGTCAGAGTATCAGCTTAATAGCTGATTGAAATAAGCCTGATAATGCAATCTCTCCTGGGACGGCTGGGCTTATAGTGTAGTCGTTTAGCCTTCACTTTTCATCGCTGTGGCTTTATGTCACGACTGAATAACCTTCGACTTGAGTTGCCTATTACTTAATCGGCTGTTTACTAGAATAAGAGCATCCCTGAAATTCTGAGGAAATTTTTTCTGCTGCTGTTCGGTTTATAATTCGAGTGGACATTATAGAGACCGAAAGCAGCTCGATATGCAGGATACACAACTCTTAAAAGAATATCTGGAGCAAGGCTCGCAGACAGCATTTACCAGTTTGGTGGAGCGTTATGTGAATCTCGTCTACACCGTCTGCCTGCGCGAGGTCGGCGACCCTCAACTTGCCGAGGATGTCACGCAGGTGGTTTTTATCATCCTGGCTAACAAAGCGCATACCATTCGGGAAGGTACCGTCCTTTCAGGATGGTTGTTTAACACCGCCCGCTTCGCCTCCAAAAATGCGCTAAAGCAGGAGTCCAGACGGCATTATCGAGAGCGTAAGGCGGCAGAAGAAATGATACGGCAATTGCAAACCAAGGAAGCCAGTTGGGAGCAGCTTGAACCCATCCTCCAGGATGCTATGGCCAGCCTGAGCCAGGAAGATCGCAATGCAGTCCTCTTGCGCTTCTTCGAGGGCAAAAGCCTGCGCGACACTGGAGATGCGCTGGGCGTCACCGAAGATGCCGCCCGGATGCGTGTCTCACGCGCCCTGAACAAGCTGCGCGGCTACTTCTCGCGTCATGGTTTTGTAGTCTCGATTGCTCTCATTGCGGCTTTGCTGACGGACAATGCTGTGCAAGCTGCCCCGGTCACTTGTGTCAGCGCCACATTACACGCTGCATCCTGCGCCGCCGCTACTGCTACCGCCGGAGCCGGGCACATTACGGTGGACGTAGTAGGCGTCAATGTTCATGCTTTGTGGGAAGGCGTTGTCAAAACGGTCTGGCTCACCAAGATAAAAGCGACGGCAAGTGCTCTGCTTACCCTGATCTTAGTAGGCAAGGGGGCCGTTGCCTTAGCTCGTTTAACGGCAACACCTCAGTTACCAGCTATTGTTTCAACTGCGGGGTTAACTGTAGCGCCCTCAAACATAAATAAGACTCGCCGTAACGTTGGTGCCGGTAATATCTTAGATACTCAACGACGGTTGACTTCGAGCCGCCCACAGCCCACCATTGTGCCCAAAGCAGTAAGTCATGGTTTTCAGGCGAACTTATCGCCAGCCATTGAGAGTCCACCAACACCCCCGGCAACGGAGCCTGGTCATCTGCGCTTTCTGCCTACACCTCAGCCATCAGACTCTCCTGTAAAAGTGTTGCCTGCCTACAAGACACCGCAGCACAAAGCATCCCCACCGGTAGTTCCAGCCGGAATGTTGCCTAAAACGGTTGCGCTCACTACAGTTCAAAATTGGGCACAGAGCCTCTCGGCTGCTAAGGCCGTGTCCCAGAAGGCCAGCTTAGCTGTTACGCTGCCTGTAGTGAAGCCTGCACGCCCCCCCCATATTGCTAAAGGCTGGCCGGTGGTTTTACCCGGATCGGTGACAGGCACTCCGGTGGTAGCGAATTTAGGGGGCGATGGGCAACTGGAAGTTGTAGCGCCCTGTATGCATCGTGAGGATCAGCCAGGGAATGATTTTATCATGGCACATCCGCAGCCTGATCTGGCGGCGCAGGTCTTTGCCCTGCACGCTGACGGCACGCCCCTGGAAGGTTGGCCCATTGTGCTGATGGATGCCGGACAGCGCAAGCGTGAACGCGAGCTGCGCCCTCTGTATGCTGATATGTGGGCAAGCAGCCCCTCGGTGGTGGATATTGGCAACAAAGGCCACGATGAGATTGTGATGTTGTTGCCCTCACTGCAACCACCCTGGGTTATCTGGGGCGATGGCAATATATTTACTCCGAAGTTTCAGGGCAATACCGCCGCGTGGAGCAGTGTACCTATCGTGGATTTGAATAGGGATGGCGTCATGGATATGGTGTGTGGCGGCGTGCTCTCCACGATCATGGGTAAGCCAGTACCGGACTGGCCGGAGGAAAAAAGAATCAAAGGCGGCTATGCGCCTTGTATTGGCGATGCCAATGGTGATGGCGAGCCGGAGATTTATCATCCTTTCTATGCCGAACAGAGTATGCTCGGCGGCTATGATCGTTTTGGCAATCGGCTACCCGGTTGGCCTCAAAAGATCGGTTCTCTCATCATGTATCCGGTTATGGGCGATGTCACAGGCGATGACAAAATGGAAGTCTGTGGCACGGATTCAAGGGGTAACGTTCATCTTTGGACGTGGGACGGGAAGCCTTTGCCCGCCACGCACCCGGAAGGTGAATTTACCAGCGTCTTCAAAACGGGTATTCACGCTCTCAATTCATGTCCAACCCTGGCCGACCTGGATGGCGATGGTAAAGCGGAAATTATTCTGTTTAATCCGGCGACAAATAAGCTGATGGGCTGGCACGGTGATGGTACCAGTGTCGTGCCTGCCAATCCAGATGGCACTATTATTGATCTTCCCGGTCTTAACTGTTATGGTGGTGTAGCGGTTGCTGACCTGGGGAACGATGGCATTATGGACTTATTTGTCGGTACTTGTTGGGTGCAACTCACGCCGGACGGCAAGGCCACCGTCACCGATATGTTACCGAACCGTCCTCCGACCACCACCCAGCCCACTATTACAGATATTGACCGTGATGGCAAAGCTGACATTCTCTTTGGTCTTACGGATGGACGCCTCTACGTCTATAATACCGAGAAAGCCTATAAACCGGAGTGGGTGCAATGGGCCACCCATTGCGGCAACTTTCAGCACACAAGTGCCTGGTACCCTCCAACGCGCCATCCTCCAACAAGCGCTCGCCTCGCACAGCCGCCCCCATAAACTTTATTGAGGCTATTAGGTAATCTCACTCACAGCAGCCTCATTTGACTCAATCCTTAAAACCCTTTAAATCCCACCTTCGTATTTTGGAAGAACTTCGCTTCTCCCCGAAACAGCCTGTTACTGCCCCAAAGGTGAATTTTCATCATGAAACCTCAATTCTTCTCCAAGCACAACTGCACTAAAAATAAAAGGGCTGCTATCTTCTCCTCTGATTCAACCCCTGGATGGGGAGCACTAACGCTCATGAGTTTGGGGATTCTTATCCTGGGTATCTGGTCGGCAATGTGTGTTTGTAGTGGTGGCGTCACTTCCACCCCGTCTCATTTAAGAGCCACGCCAACAGCTCCTGAATCAGAGGGTGTAGCAGCCTATGCCTCAACTCATATACCACCTAATACTCGCGTTGTTCTGTTCAAGGGTCTCTGCCACTGCCATTGGCGTGCAGACTGCCCAGTTCTTCGCCAAACGTTGATGTTGAAGAAATTCGTCCCTTTTACTTCAACTTATGGCGAGGTGCAACGGCATCCCCAGTTCCCCTGGGGCAAGGTTTTCTTCTGTGGTGCGTGTGAGAATCTCTGTGTAGATGAGGCCACGGGACATTAGGAAACCAGGCAATGGTTAGTGATAAAACGGGTGGAGAGAAAGACAAACGGGGAGCATCATGCTCACTATGATGCTCCCCGTTGCAGTGTAAAATGACCTTAAATTAGTGTCTAATTGATGCTTAGGTATTCTTCCCTTGCTGCTCGTACAATCGCTTCAAGTCCACGAGAATCTGTTGCAGATGGCCAATGACAGAATCTAATGCGGCAGATTCGGCGGCGGGTTCGTAAATTTCGATTTCGCCCAGAGACACGGAACGGTCGGAATTGACATCCTGGTCAATACCGGGCAGCTTTACATCGCCGGGGCCATTGGCCATGAAGACAAAGCGCACATATTTGGCTTCGATAGAAGGAATCTTAAATTCCTGATTGACTGGTTCAAGACGCAGGTTCAAGGTGGCCACAGTTTGCCAGGGGCCAGTCTTGGAGGATTCCGTTGTCACCTGGACATCAATGCGCCGCGCCCAGCGCAGGCTTGATTGGTTGGAGGATGGGTTCACCACAATGCGGTTAATCACATGCGTGCGGTCGCCGCGAAAGCCAATCGTCACATACTGCTTACCGGGAGCAAAGCCCTGGCTGGCCCAGCCAAAACTGCCCGCATTATCTTTCTCGCGGAAGACATCGCCATCAATGAGATTATCGGGGCTGTAAACCGGGTCAGCGCCTTTGGCGGGGTCACTGACAAAGGTGCTGGAAAAATCCACCACACGGCCACCATTCTGGGCGGCGGCAATATTGCGCGGTGAGGCCGCAGACGCAGTGGCAGGGTTGCCACCATTTTGTTGAATCAATTGCAGGGTAGCTTCTGAAAGCTGAGGCTTGCCTGGCTTGTGGTTAGATGAGGTCAGCGCGGCATTGGTCACACCGTTATCGGATGCAGCATCCGCCACTGTGGTGCCGCCGGTATCGGCCTGGGCCTGGCGATATTGCTTTAATTCATTCACCGCGCCTTCCATGCGGCTAATCAGCCCGCCGAGACCGTCCGTAGGGTTGACTGCTTCATAGATTTCGACTTCGCCTAAAGCCACCGCACGGTCAGAACCGTAGTTGGTGCGAAAGAGGAGGCGCACAAAACGCGCCGGAGCCGGGAGAATCGTGAACTCCTGTGGCTCGCCTTTCTTCAGCACCGTTAACTGTGCCACGACCTGGTAGGGGCCTTCGGCGCTTTCGGTGGAAGCCTCGACTTCGACATCCTTAACCCACCTTTCCGGGGCCACCGAGGCAGCAGGGTTAATCACAATTTTGCCGATAGTGTGCAGCGAATTGTCTTTAAAGCCAATGGTGACATATTCCATGTTGACAGGATCGTATTTGTCACTGGCCCAGCCGAAACTGCCCGTCTTTTTGTCGGCGTTATAGACTTTGCCGTCAATCAGATTGGTAGCCGCAAACTTCGCATCATTATCAATGGTGGACGACACATTGATAATGCGCCCCCCGTTCGCGGCGGCGGCGATATTGGTTAGCCCGGTGGCCCAGGTCCTCGACTGTGCCTGCACTGGCCTGGATAACGCGATATTAGCACTGAGCGCAGCGACCAGAGCCACTGTCCCCAGGCGAACTTTGGACTTAGCCAAACTTTGCAAAAACTTCATCTTTATGGAATCTCCTTAGACGGCGCTATCAACCGCTAGGGCCATGACCGTTAAAACTGGCACAACCCAGACTGCCGATAATTCTTGACAGGTTACTATTGCTATCTAAATCTTACTACTAACTAAGACAATTCTCCATCTGCCGCGCGTTGTGCGCTGGCCAGAGCCGCCTCATAAACCTCGCGCAGTGGCACTTTATGCTGCGCCGCCAGATGCTCCACATCGGCATACTCTGGGGTTGCTCGCCACAAATGACGCTCCGGCCAACTGGCAATCTTTACATGGACGGTGCCAAACTTAGTTTCAACTTCTTTGATTTTACGTGGCAGTGCCGCCCGGCTAACTTCTTGCACCCGCACGCCTAACGTCGTTGTTTCCCGCAGCATCGTGGCAATTACGGCAGGCTGCGCTTCCAGCGGGCAGAGGGCACCCAGCAGCGAAGCGGGCCGGTTCTTCTTCATTTGGAGTGGCTGAATCCAGACATCTACCGCGCCTGCCTCAAACAATCGCTCAAGGACGTACTGAAAGAACTCCGGGTTCATATTATCTATATTACTTTCGATAACCGCCAGACTCTGCCATTCTAAACCCGCTAAAGCAGCATCCGCAGTGATGGCTGGTTGAGTCGGGGCCGAAGTGACAGCAGCGGCCTGCTGTTGCGTTACAGTAGCGGTTTGCCCAATGACCACCCTCAACAGGTTCGGACGATCAGCAAATCGCTTCTTGCCAGAACCCAGGCCGATGCGTTGGGGCGTCATGGCTGGTGGAGACCCAAAGCTTTGGCTCAACGCCGCCACAATGCCAGCGCCAGTGGGAGTGACCATTTCCCCCCGTATTTCCGTGGGGACGAGAGGCACCCCTTTCATTAGCTCTAAAGTCGCGGGGGCGGGCACGGGCATTAAGCCATGTGCGCAATTGACGAAGCTAGTAGAGTGGGGGAGAGCCGAGCAATGCACTTTATCCACCCCCAGATATTCCAAGCACCAGGCGACGCCGCAGATGTCGAGCAGGGAGTCAATGCCGCCGATTTCGTGGAAATGAATCTCTTCAGGCGTGGTGTGATGAATATGCGCCTCAGCCTCAGCGATACGCTGGAAAATGGCGAGGCTGTCCCGCCGCACGCGGTCGCTTAGCTGACTGCTTTCAATAATGGCTCGAATCTCAGAAAAGGAGCGGCCATGCACGTGCGGCACTGTGGTTATGGCGTCCGGTGCATGGGTGTAGTGTTCATGCTCATGGTTATGATGGTCATGACTGTGATGGTTATCTTGGCCATGCTCGTGATCGTGGTGCGGTTCATGATGGTGCGAATGCCCCTTGTGTTCTCCCTGTGATACGGCTTCGTGGGAAGCTTGCTGCAATTCCTGGGCATCAGTTAAACCATTCAGTGAAATGGAAACATCCATGCCATGAATACCATTTTGCAGAATGGGCTGGGCTTCAATCTGCCAACCGCTTACGGGAAGTGATGCCAGCCCTTCACGCAGGGCTGCCAATGGCACGCCACAATCAAGCAAGGCCCCCAGTGCCATATCACCGGAAATTCCGGAAAAGCAGTCAAAATAAGCGATAGTCATAGGAATGCGTGCAAGCCGCGTGAAGCCATTTGGAGCTACGGATCAGGAGGAGGTGGCCTCTCCATTGTGGCCTGGGTGCCCCGTGTCAGCAGAGGCCGCAGCTATTTCCCGGCTGCGCAATATCGAAGCCGCAAAAGCCGCCGCACCAAAGCCATTGTCAATGTTCACCACGGCCACCCCATTGGCGCATGAATTGAGCATTCCCAACAGAGCCGCCAGGCCACCAAAAGCCGCCCCGTAGCCGATGCTGGTGGGCACGGCGATAACGGGCACATCCACCAAACCAGCGGCCACCGTGGGCATCGCGCCTTCCATTCCAGCCACAGCGATGAGGGCAGCGCACTGGCGCATGGTGTCACGATAGTGCAGCAAGCGGTGCAAACCGGCCACACCGACATCATAGATGCGCTCGACTTGTGCGCCCATTGCATCCAGGGTACAGGCGGCTTCTTCGGCTACGGGAATATCACTGGTGCCAGCGCACAAAACACCAACCTGCCCCTGCAAGTGCGGGGGATACAGGCCCGGCGCATAAATAATGCGACCAACTGCCCGATATTCCGCCTGGGGCAAGACTTGCTGCACGGCGGCAAAAGCGGCTTCATCTGCCCGCGTGCCCAGTAAAGTTGCACCCGCTTCCTGAATCCTGGCCGCGATAGCCGCGACCTGGGACGGGGTTTTGCCCTGGCAAAAAATAACTTCCGGGAAACCTTGACGCAAGGCGCGATGGTGATCTACTTTGGCAAAGCCAAGGTCTTCAAAGGGCAGATCACGCAAAGCTTCAATGGCTGCATCAGGCGTTACTGCGCCCGTGCTCACGTCTTGCAAAAGCGTGCGAACTATCGCTACATCCAACTCTGTGTCCTCCTACGCTGGTGGTGCGTCATTGACTGATAATGCATTTCTTACGCCCTTTGCATTTTAGCAAAATATGATTATCAAAGAACTGTCAGACCCTCTTAAATAATAGGAAAGGGCACAGAAGCTGAATAAGCTCTGGCCCTTTCCATAATCTCGATATTTACCTAAGCTGCACTGGCGACCTTGACTTTCTCGCCATCTTCCAGTGGCTCATTGCCCATGATGACGCGCTCGCCTTTGACGATGTTACCCATCACCTGAGTGCGCCCGTTCGCCGCAATGCCAACACGGACGTTGCGCCGCTGCACGCGGGCCTCATTGCCAGTGCCAGAGGCGATTAAGACTGCTGACTGGCCATTGATTTCCTGTATGGCATCCGATGGCACCACGAGCGCATTATAGACTGTTTGCGTGACGAGGGTGCCCCGTGCGAAAGCTCCCGGCGTTAGCTGGCTGGGGGCATTGGGTACTGTGATGCGGACGCGGAATTGGCGCGAACGAGGGTCGGCGTTGGGGATAATATCAGAGACAAAGCCGCGCAACGCCTGAGCCGAAACGGAGGGCACGATAAGACTGGCCTGTTGCCCGGTGCGGATGCGATTTACATTGTTTTCTGATACCAGAGCCTCGAAATACACGCGGTCGAGCGACACGATGTTCAGCATGGTTGAACCAGGGGAAACGGCAGAGCCGACATCCGCTAATTTGGTGTTAACCACACCATTAACTGGGGAATAAATCCTCGCATAACTCAGGTTTACCTGAGCCTGTTGCACGCCTGCTCTGGCCGACTGCACGGCGGCGGCGGCGGCTTGAATATCCGACTGCGCAATAGGTATCTGTGACCTGTTGGCCTGTGCCTGCACTAGCCCGGCCCGCGCCTGATCTACGGCTTGTTTGGCCGCCACGGTTTCCTGGCGCGTGATAGGAATCTGGGCCAGATTCGATTGCGCAGTTTGCAGCCCGGATTGCGCTGTGGCCAGAGCTGCTAGTGCGGCAGATACGTCAGCTTGCGCGTTTTGTTCGCGGGCACGGCCCGCTACCGCCTGGGCACGCAGGTTTTCGGCTTGCTGCACATTGGTCTGGGCTTGAATTACACCTTGTTGGGCGCGGTTGACGGCTTCTTCGGCCTGACGAATCTGCTCGTTGGTGTTGCCTTCGCGCACTAAGGACAAGTTCTGTTGCGCGGATTGAAGCTGCGCCTGGTTGACATCGTAACGGGTTTGAGCGGCATCCACTGCCGACTGCGCCGCTGCGCCACCCGCCACTAAAATCTTCTGGCGATTTAATTCGGTTTCGGCATCCTTGAGGTTGGCCTGCGCTAAATTAACCGCTGCCTGCGCCTGCGCGATTTGCTGCTCGCGTGCGCCGCGCCGGATGTCGGCCAGGGCTGCCTGAGATGAAGCAACCTGCGATTGTGCGGAGGTAACGCCACTTTGGGCGGCTTCTACGCCAGTAGCGGTACGCTTGATTTCTTCTTCGACCTGCACTTGTGTTTGTGTTGCGGTTTCACGCGCCTGCTTGAGCCTCGCCTGCGCCGTCTTGACCGTATCGCGGGCGGTATTGACCTGCTGTTGCGCTGCGACGATGCGCGGGTTTTCATTTAAGAGCGCCTGGCGATAACGGGCCTGTGCGGTTTGCAATGCAGTCCGAGCTTGCTCGATGGTGGTGCCGACCTGCTGCACGCGCGCGGGCAAGCCCACAACGGTCTGATTATAGCGAACCTGTGCTGTGCGCAAAGCGGCTTGAGCGGCGGCAACCTGAGCGCGCAGGTCGGCATCATCCAACTGCACGACTAATTCGCCCATGCGTACCCGGCTACCTTCCTGCACATATAACTGCGCGATGCGTCCGACAATCTTAGAACTGAGATTAATATTCTGATTCGTCTTAAGGGAGCCAGTGATGTCGAGACTCTGCGCGAGATTGCCCACCGCCACGGGCATCACTTTTACCGTGGTAATTTGCGGTGCCTGGGCGGCGGTATTGCCCGCTACGGGCGCGGTGGACGCCCCTTTATTCCGTGACCGCAAGAACAACCCGCCAATCAGCAGGGCCGCAATAATGGCAATGGGCAACCAGCGCGGCGTTTTGCCGGGTGGGGGAGCCGGAGCCGGGCCGGGCCTTTCGACTCTAGGCACCGTCTCACGGGGCACGGTCGTCTGCTCCTCCGTTGACTGTTGATAATTCGATACCTTCATTAAGGCCACCTTACCTTTAAACTTATTTCATTTGGGGACGATCTCAGCCGCTCGGAAAAAGGTAGCTTAAATCGTCCCATGAATTTATACCCTTGTTAATGATCAACGCGACTGGCCACTCGCACTACATTCGGATCAAATGTGCCCTGCCCATCGGTATGAGTTGGATAATCGCCACTCTGGACGCCTCCATCGGTGCCACCGAAAACGCGCCGCCGAGCGGAAGCGAAAATATTGGTCAAGTCATCAAAGAGCGAGTAAGCCACCGGAGTTGCTAATAATGTCAACAGTAGTGATAGTGTCTGGCCGCCAAAGATAACGCTGCCAATAGCGCGGTTCGTTGCGGTGCCGGTGCCTCGGCTGAGCACCAGGGGCAACATGCCAGCGACGAAGGCCGCGGTGGTCATCAGAATAGGCCGAAAGCGGTCTCGATTGGCCTGAATAATAGCGTCGTAACGGTTCATGCCTTCAGCGCGTAAGTTATTGGTGTGGTCAATCTGCAAAATTGCATTCTTCTTAACCACACCGAATAAGACCAATACACCAAGAGCCGAGAAGATATTCAATGATTGGCCGAATATCAGCAGCGAGAACATCGCAAACGGAACGGTAAGCGGCAAGGATAACAGAATCGTAATCGGGTGCAACCAGCTTTCAAACTGGGCGGCGAGGATCAAATACATGAACACCAGGGAGAGCATGACAGCCGTTAAGAAGGCTACGGCGGCGCGTCCTTGCTCTTTGGAGCGCCCGGCTGCGCTGCCGCGATAGTCGGGGCCGAGATTCAAGCTCTGGATGTTTTGCGCCATAGCGGAAGTAATCGCCGCCTCGGACGCTCCTGGTAATGTATTGGAATACAGTGTCACCGAACGCTGGCGGTTTAAGTGGTTAATGACTGCCGGGCCAGTGGAAGACACAAAGTGGGCGATTTGATCGAGCGGCACTGAACTGGGGCCACTGGTAGAGCCACCGCCGCCCGTGCCACCGGAACTGTCACCGGCTCCGCCGCCGCCACTATTAGCGGGCACGGTGAGGAGGCTAAGCTGCTCAGGGCTACTGCGGAATTGCTGCTCGGCCCGCACATGGACTTCATACTCTTCCCCATTCTGCTCAAAATCAGTCACCTGCGTATCGCCGCCCACCAGATAGTTCAGGGCGTTGGCCACGTCGGTTACTTGCACGCCCAGTTGCGATGCGAGCGGACGATCTATTTGCACGCTCAATTCGGGCTTACCCGGAATCAGGTTAGTGTCCGCGTCCACCACACCGGGGATTTTCTTCATCGCCGCTAAAGCTTTTTGTGAGGCGTTAATTAGGGTATTGAGGTCAGGGCCAGAAACGACATACTGAATCGCCGCCGATTGAGCGCCACCGCCACCAATAGCCGAAATCGGCCCCACAATGGTGCGCAAATGTTCCGACGCGAATTGCGGTATGATTTCTTTACGCACTTTCAGGATCATCTGTTGTTGGCTGAGATCCGTCTTGCGCTTATCCAAGGGCAGCATTCGCACATAGAGGGAAGCATTATTAAGCGTTTGCTGTGGGTCGCCACCAATACTCAGCGTGACGTAATCTATGTCGGGCAGTTTGCGCACAGCCGATACGATGCGCCGTCCAATGTCGCGGGTTGCCTGCAAACTGGTGCCCTCTGGGGCACGCGCTGTGATCTGGAACTGGGATTCATCGTCGTCGGGCAAGAAGTTCTTCGGGATTTGCTTGACGATTGGCCCGGTTAGATACAGGAAGAAGACGCACGCGAGAACAATGGCCCAGCGATGCGCCAGGCTCCACTTCAACATTGCCGTATAAACGCGGTCGAGGATAGCGAAAAAGCCGCGTTCCTTGGAAGTGGCATGGTGCCCAGAAGAGGTCGGCTGCGGGGCATGTCTCCCATTGGTAGCGACCCCATCGGTATTGTGATTATGACCCAACTCGCCACCAGCAGGAGGTTCACCAACCGGTGCGGCAGGGCTTTTCAGCATTCGTGCCCCCAGCATGGGAGTCAGGGTGAACGAAACCAACAGGGAGACCAGAATAGCGAATGACATCGTCAGGCCAAACGAGTTCATAAAGCGGCCCACGATGCCAGTCATAAAGGCCACTGGTAAGAATACTGCAACCAGAGATAACGCTGTCGCTAACACTGCCAGGCCGATTTCCCGGGTGCCTTCAATGGCCGCCTGATAAGGCGTGCGTCCTTTTTCTTCGATATAGCGGTAGATGTTTTCGATGACCACGATAGCATCGTCAATCACGATACCTACCGCGAGGGTCAGAGCTAAGAGGGTAATCAGGTTGAGCGTAAAGCCCATGTAATAGACGAGGCCGAAGGTGGAGATAATCGAAGTGGGAATTGCAATGGCTGAAATCAAAGTCGAGCGCCAGTTCCACAAGAAGATTAAGACCACTGCCGAAGCCAGGATGGAGCCTAACATCAAGTGCTCCTTCACGGTATCTACGGCGGCTTTAATATAGTCGGACTGATCCTGGACGATCTTGAGGTGGTAGGCTTGTGGCATCGTTTGCTCGATGCCTTTGAGCCGCTCCTTAATGCCGCTAATAACGTCGAGGGCATTGGTGCCGCTCTGCTTGCGGATGCTTAACAAAACGGTCGGTTGCCCGTTCAACTCCGCCGCGCTTAACTCCTGGGCTGTGGAGTCTTCCACTCGCGCCACATCAGAAAGCAAGACCTGACCACCGTCGGAAGAGCGCAGGATAATGTTGTTAAAGTCGGCGACATTCTGTAAGCGGCCTCGCGTGCGCAATGTGAAGTTGCGAGGCCCAGTTTCAACACGGCCACCGGGAATCTCCACGTTCTGAGCTTGCAGGGCACGGGTTACATCGCTCACCGTCAGGTCATAGGAACGCAGCTTATAGGCATCTAACCAGACATTAACCTGACGGGCGCGGCCACCGGTAATAGTGACATCGCCCACGCCATTGGTACTTTCAATCTGGCGGCGCAATCTTTTATCCGCATACTCTGTCAGTTCTCGGATGGGACGCTGCCCGGACAATGCCAGACCTAAAACGGGCGAAGCGTCGGGGTCAATTTTCTGCACCGTGGGCGGACGCACGTTTTTGGGCCAGGTGGGGTCGGAGGTAACGAGGTTCACCTTATCCCGCACTTCCTGCGCCGCCACATCCACGTTCTTCTCCAGGACGAAGGTGACATTAACCTGTGCCACGCCTTCACTGGAAGTCGAGCTTAATTCGTCAATACCACTGATGGTGTTGACCGACTCTTCGATTTTATTCGTAAGCGTGGTTTCTACTTCTTCGGGCGCGGTGCCCGGAGACGAGACTGTGACGATGATAGTTGGAAAGTCCACTTTGGGAAAGCGGTCTACCCCCAGTTTCGTATAGCTAGTCCAGCCCACCACCACCAGGATTAAAACTAGCACCGAAGCGAAAACGGGCCGCCGCACGCATAATTCAGCAAGTTTTTGCATTAATTAACCTCTTCTGAAACACATCCGCATAAATGTAACGATGGCCTGAGCCGAGTTAGTAAAATAGGCCCCTCCCCGTGGGGGAGTGAAGGGGAGGGGCAGTTAATTGTAAAAGTTACGCCTTCTATTGGTGCAGCGTAATAGTGGCTACCACGGAGAGGCCGCCCCGCAGGTGTTCCATATACGGCTGGTCGCGGTCAAAAAGAATTTTTACGGGCACGCGTTGCACGACTTTCGTAAAGTTGCCGCTGGCATTTTCGGGTGGCAGCAAGGAGAAAGTGGCACCCGTGGCCGCCGCAATCGAATCCACATGCCCGGTAAAAGTGTGGCCGGGAAACGCATCTACTTCAATTTCAGCTTTTTCCCCGCGTTCGACACCTTTCATCTGCGTTTCCTTAAAGTTAGCCACCACCCACACATCGTTATTAGGAACGATATTCATGAGTGGTTGGCCGATAGCGACTTGCTGCCCTATTTCAATCGTTTTCTTGCTGATCTGGCCGCTCATGGGAGCCACAATACGAGTATCGGCCAGATTGATTTCTGCCGTGCGCAAAGCCGCCAACGCTTGCTGAATCTTCGCGGCAGCAGTGCGCTCATTGGCTGTGCTGACGGCGACCTGTCCAGGTACTGTGCGCGCTTGTTGCAACTGGCCTAATGCCTGCGTGCGTTTGCCGAGGGCTGTCTGCACACCTTGCTGCGAAGCGAGGACAGTGGCGCGATTCTGGCCTACCGTGGCCTGCGCCTGGCGCACGCCTTGTTGGGCCGCTACCTTGGCCGCCTGATTTTGTCCCACGACCGCCGCCGCTTCACGCACCGCATCCTCAGATGCTGAGCGTTGCGCTCGATTCTGATTCACCATAGCATCGGCTTCACGCACCGCATCGAGTGCCGCCAGGCGTTGCGCTTGGGCCTGGCGCACGGCGGCATCGGCCTGGCCAATCGAACTTTGCGCCGCACCCGCCTGCGCCTGCGCTTGCGTAATACTGGCATTGGCGGCACGTACCTGTTCCTGCGCGCTGGCGACATCAGCCTGGCGTGCTGTTACCGTCTCCTCAGCTTGCGTTACGCCCTGGCGTGCGGTCGAGAGTTCGGCTTGCGCAGCAGTGGCGGCGGCATTGGCCGTATCCACCTGCTGGGCGCTGACCGCTCCTCCACGATACAATTCGGCATAACGTGCCGCGTCCTGGGTGGCTCGCGTGGCCTGTGCCTCAGCGGATGTCACGCCCGCTTCAGCAGAGCGCACTCCGGCCTGGGCAGTGGCGACTTGCGCCTGGGCTGCGGTCACCGCTTGAATGGCACGGTCACGAGCAGACGTGGCGACTCCAATTCCTGCCTGCGCGGCGTTAGACGTTTGCGCTGCCGCATTACGTGCGGCGACTGCCGTGCTAATCGCAGCGGTGGCGGCTTTAGCCGTATCTACAGCGCGGGTGCGCGCTGCCACCGCTGCCGCAATGCCAGTCTGAGCTACGTTGACGCCTTGGCCTGCGCGACTGCGGGCGGCGAGAGCTTGCGCGATATTCGCATTAGCCTTGCTGACGTTAGCGATAGCGTTGCCCACTCCCGCTAAGGAGTTGGCGACCCCCGCGCGAGAACGCTGCACATCCGCTTGCGCTGAGCCAATGCCACTGGCAGCCTGTTGCAAGCCACCGACGGCTTGCTGGACTTGCGCATTGCCGGTGCCCTGGGTCAACCGGGTGCTGGCCGCTGCTCCTACCGCTCCGGTGCGGGCGACGAGCAGGTTCGCTTGCGCTTGGGCAACATCAGCCCGGTAGGTGGCGTCGTCTAAGACCGCGAGTAACTGGCCCTTTTGCACTTGCTGGTTTTCTTTCACCAGAATTTTGGCGATGTTGCCATTGACCTGCGGCGTTATCTGCACCACATCGGTCGTGAGATAAGCGTCATCAGTTGAAACATGCACTTGCGACCACTGCCAATAATGCACGCCCCAGATGCCGCCGAACACTAAGGCGATTAATAACACTCCAATTAAGAGAGTCTTAACCCACGGTGGCCGGGCACGCTTTTGTCCACTATCTGGCGCACGTCCTGGCGGGGCACTCGCATTACCAGCACTCGGCGCAGGGGCCGCTGGCGGCGTATTGGGGGACGGTGCTTCAGGCGTTGTGCCTTGTCCACCGCGGCGAGAGTCAGGTGTGCGCCCTAAGCCAGCAGCACGATTGTCAGGAGCCGGGCCATTAGCTGTCCCATTGCTATTGCCATTGGTATGTTCAACTTGTGGGGTACGACTTTCCCCATCTCTTTTATCTAACTGTGCCATTATCTTTTACTTCTTTTTAAGCCTGTATGTCAGAAGAGTCTAAAAGCGACTCTAGAGAATAATTTAAAAGTAATAATTTAAGAGTAATAACTTAAAACTAACGCTTATTTTAACGACGCTTCTTCCGCGATACCTTGGTTGTATTAGAGGGCTGCGTTGCCAGCACCCGCTGGGCTTCTTCGCGTAACGCCCGTTCATAGGCGGTCTGGCCCGCCTCGGTTGAGATGCCTACCGAAGAAGCAAGCAATACTTGGGCGATAGCCGCATCGAAGCGTGCATTGACCGCATTGGTCTGCGCCTGGAGCAGATTGTTCTGCGCGTCGCTGACATCTAAGGAAGTCCTGACGCCTGCGGTATAGCCCAACTGGGCAGCGCGTACCGCTTCTTGTGCAGAGGCCACGGCAGTATCGGCACTCGCCACGCTTTTTTGGGCAGAATCGAAGGCCAGTAGCGCCTGTTCGATTTGGCTATACAAGTTTATGCGCTGCAATTGCAGATTATTTTGCGATTGATCCAGTAAGGCGCGAGCTTCGGCGATCTGGGATTTTGTGCGCCCGCTATCAATGAGTGACTGCGCCACGTTCAAGCCCAGCAACGCGCCAAACCGCTTCACAAAGGCCGAAATCGGATTGTTCAATAAACCCGTCAAACTCAGACCAATGTTTGGCCTGCGCTGTGCCTTTGCTAAATCCACTCCCGCCTGTGCTACGTTGACCTGCTGTTGAGCCGCTTGCAACGACGCCCGTGATTTATCGCTCAAAGCGCGTAATTCGGCGCTGCTAGTCTGGGTCAGATTATTAATTCCGGGCGCGGTTGTCGTGCCAAGGGGCGTCGTGGTGGTAGCCCCGGGGCCAGAGGCCGTATCTACCCCGCCTGGCGCAGTGGCCGTGGCCACCGCTGTCCCGCCCGTACCAATCATCATCGGTATGCGCGGCAATAAACTCGCAATTGGCTCAACCCGTAGGGGAGTTTCGGGCACGCGCCCAATTAAGGTATTGAGAGCTGCCTTAGATTGCGCTAAAGAGTCACTGGCGGCAATCCGGCGCTGAATGGCGTCGGCCAGGACCGTATCCGCTGTCAAAACTTCCAATCGTGCGGCGGCCCCTGCCGTGTAGCGCACCCCCGCCACGCGCCGCCGTTCTTGCGCCACATTTAGATTACTTTCTGTTACATCCAGCAGTTGACCAGCGCGTAAGACGGCGAGGTAGTCGTTGGTCGTCGCCAGTAAGATGTCAGATTCGGTTTGCAACGTCTGCGCGGCCTGGGCGAGTGCGGCATATTGTGCCTCACGGGTGCTGGCTTTGACGCGGCCTCCGTTATAAAGTGGATAAGTGGCACTAAGGCTCAGCGATTCGGAATGGTTAGCGAAACCGGTACTGGTGCCCGTGTTACCTGTGTTAGTGCCGCCCGTAGTTCCCCCGCCAGTAGTACCTGTGGTAGCATTGCGGCGCAGCCCACTGCCGTTGGCGCTTGGCTGGGCAAAAGAAACATTCTGCACAGGATTGCCTGTGCCACTACCAATACCACCAGTTCCGGTGCCACCTGCGCCAATCCCAATCCCTCCGGTACCACCCGTCCCGGTTCCTGTCCCGCCTGTGCCAGTACCAATGCCACCCGTGCCAGTGCCGCCTGTCCCGGTGCCAACACCGCCTGTGCCAGTTCCGATACCTCCCGTCCCACCTGTGCCGGTGCTGCCCACGCCAGTTCCACCCGTGCCAGTGCTACCAGTTCCGGTACCACCAGTACCGGTGCCGCCTGTACCGACGCCACCGTTTAGGCCACCGGAACTGCTGGTGCTACCAAAGCTGCTAAAACCGCCATTCACATTGTGTGTTAATTGTGCGCTGCCACCTAAATTAAGCTGCAAGCCTCCGGCGGAACGAGCTGTCCCCACACGCGCCTGAGCCGCAGCTAAAGCGGCACGGGCTGCAGCCCGTTGCGGGCTGGTTTCGAGAGCGAGAACCAGCGCCTCTTCCAAGAGGAGGGGAGGTGTCTGCTCACTGGCTGTATTGCGGGCATCAGCAATGCTGGCAGGCATCACCGGAGGCGCGGGTAAAGGCGGCTGCGGCACGGCGGTCGCCGCAACTGACGGCGTACCGGGTGCGGTGGGCACTGCGGGCACAGCCGGATTTATTGCTGGCACCTCTGGTGCTGCGACAGCCGGTGCTCCCACGATGGGATTCGTTGGTGGCACAGTGAGCGGGGGCGCGGTTGGTGCCGGAGCAGTGGGTGCTGTCTGAGCCAGCACTGGCAGTTCCTCAAGACCTGCGGCTAACTGAAGTGCGGCTAATGGTAAAACTAATAAATGCTTTTTGTCTTTCTTTTTCATATTCCCAGTACTCGCTTCTTGACCAACCTCTGTCATCCTGAGGTTTATGCCAGAACGCCAGGGCTAGTCCTGTGCAGAACTCAGACCGGATAAAATTGGGTCGGCCTCGGCTGCTGATTCTAAGAGGCGACCCAGTAAGGTCAGCGCCGTCTGTAACTCTTCGGCTGATAAGCTGGAACAGCGTTCAGTCGCTAAGGCGCGCAATTCATTACGCACCATCTGCCAGGTTTCCTGTCCTTTGGGGGTAATAACAATGTTTGACACGCGCCGATCTTTGCCGTCGGTTGTTCGTTGTACATACCCGCCCCGTTCCAGGCGATCTACCACACCCGTGATAGGAGCCTTCGAGAGCATCAAACGATGGCCCAACTCAGAATGAGTGACGCCAGCCGCCTCCCCGTTGGCGATGCAACCCAAGGCCATCCATTGTGGCATCGTGAGTCCGTGTTGCTCGGCCACGCGATTAGCAGCTCGCTCCAAAACACTGTTCAGCATAAAAATATGAAAGAACAGCGCCGATGGCGGTATAATCTCGGAACCTTGGCAGCGCGGCTTCATGCGCGCCATGAATGCCTGCGTGACAGAATGCCCGTTGCACATTCCATTCGCAGAGGTTGTTGGGGATGCCCCGTTTTTCTTATTCGTATGCTTTGGCTCAGTCACTTTTGCAATGGTGTTCGTCACGGCTTGCTCCTACCACCTGCCGTTCATAAATTTCTGACTTCGCTGTTTCTCAGTGATTTAGCAGTAAAGTTCGTTCGGCTGGCTAATGCCAGAAAAATAATTTTGTGTCAATATAGATTTAATAAGAATAGTCTCTATAAGAACTATTTTAATAAAGACTATTTGGTACGTCAAGCTATTGAATTGATTGTTTTTAATTATGAGAGTGATTGTAGTTGGGGCAGGCAGATGGTGTATAATCTTTTGCGGAACTCTCTATCTGGCAGATCATCCGATGGGGTGCTTCCCGCAACCAATCCTCTTGCATTATATCTTCCAGGTGCGCTTGTCCTGTGACACCGAGAGACTCACGACGAGCAAATTAGGCACCGATTCAAAGGCACTGCTATGGCAATGATCCAGATTAATAACCTGACCAAACGCTACCGTGATTTAACGGCGGTGGAAGACTTAAATCTGACAATTGAAAAGGGTGATGTCTTCGGCTTCATCGGCCCCAACGGAGCGGGCAAGACCACAACGATTAAGGTGCTGGCCACCCTCCTGGAGCCTAGCACGGGTCAAGCTTATGTGGATGGCGTGGATGTGGTGCGCAATCCCCTGGAAGTGCGTCGTCTCATTGGTTACATGCCCGACTTCTTTGGCGTCTATGATGATGTCAAGGTATGGGAGTATCTGGATTTCTTTGCCGCTGCTTATAAAATCCCGACCAACAAGCGTAAAGGCATTATTGATGACGTATTAGAACTGACCGATTTAACGGGCAAGCGCGAATCTTATGTCGAGGGACTCTCACGCGGCATGAAGCAACGGCTCTGTTTAGCCAAAACTTTAGTGCATGACCCGAAAGTTCTGTTGCTGGATGAACCAGCGTCAGGTCTCGACCCCCGCGCCCGCATCGAATTTCGCGCGCTCTTAAAAGAACTACAGGCAATGGGTAAAACGATCTTCGTTTCCTCCCATATTCTGCCTGAACTGGCTGACTTCTGTAACGTCGTCGGGATTATGGAGCGGGGACATCTGGTGGTTGCAGGCAGCGTCAACGACATCGTACAGCGTCTCGAAGGGGCGATTGTCCTAGATGCCCGCCTCACTGGAGACCCGGAAAACGGCGCTCGTGCCTTGCAACTTTTGAACGGCTACCCCGAAATTAAAGAAGCCCGCGCCGAGGGCAACCACGTCACGATTGACTTCACCGGCACCCACGAGCAACTGCCCCAACTGCTGTCCCATCTCGTCACTAACGGTATTCCCGTTGCTTCCTTCTCGCAACGGGAAGCTGATCTGGAAGATGTCTTTATGAAGGTGACCAAAGGCATTGTGCAATAAATGGTCGTTGTTAGTCCGCTTGGTCAGTCTGGGGAGTTCACTCACACTGAGTTTGAGCGGGCGGGCAGCCACTGGTCGCGCAGAGCCAGAACCGGTTTTTCGACATAGTGGAGCAGAAAAACGCCAATACCGACTGACATCAGCACCCAGACCAACCCCCCATAAATCCACTGTATTTCTTTGGGGATAGAGGTGCGGCTAAAAAGAAAGATGACCTTTTCGGTTAGTCGCATATTCGTCAAGTCCTGGTGCCACAAGTACATCGGATAGCTGAAGTAGCCAATTGTGGCCAAAGCCTGGAGGGGCAGCGATTTAAGCAAACGCCCAGTTCGACTATTATCCAGTGGCTGCTGCACTATAGCGATGAGGATGCATCCATAGCCGCAATATAAAAACGTGATGCCAAAAGTTTGCACGAAGATGCCGTCTCCCATTTTGATTAAAAGCATGGGGCTAATGAGTAATACCCCTACCACCAACAAAATGCGCCGATAACGCCGCGCCCACTCGTGGGAACTGGGAATAAAGTGCTGGCAATACGCGATTAATACCCCGAAAAACAGCGTGTCGAGGTTGAACTGAGTCGGGTAACGTTGGTGATACAAATCAAAAGGCACGCCAATGCTGGCGTATAAGCGACAACTTAAGCACGCTACGATTAAGGCCGCGGCAATCAATGGCAGTTGGGGAATGGACTGCACTCCTTTTCCCGTTGCAGGTGGGTTAATAATGGAAATGGCTGGCCGGAAAAATATTGAATAGCGTTGGGAGGTTATGAAAGCGAGGACACAGGGCAATAGTAAGTAAAAGTGTTCTTCGACGGCCAGACTCCATGTTTGTGTGCAAGGCGAATCCAGATAGTTTTGCAAGTGCAGCAAGTTGGGCCACAAAGCGTGGCATGTATTAAGTAGAGAGTGATTTGCAGGCTTGCTGGCAGCAAGGTAATTCGACCACAGGACGAACCATAGGAGATAAGTAAAGTAAACCGGATAAATGCGGAGTGCCCGTCGCAATAGAAAGCGCCAGATGTTGAGATAGCCGTAAGTATGCAGTTCTTGCAACAGTAATCCACCAATTAAGTAGCCGCTTAAAACAAAGAATAAATCAACACCTGACCATCCTATGGTGTGCAAACTTTCGGCTAAAGGTTGAAACATACCAGCCTCTTCAGGACTGGTAAAGTTATGACGGCCCATAACCAATAAAATGGCAAGGCCCCGTAACATATCCAATTGGACTACACGGGAGCGATGTGGTTTATAGGGTGCCAATCCATTGTTAGGTGCGGATAACTTAATTCCTGGTTTAAGCGCAGTTAACATAGTGCAGTCTTCAATGTCGGCTTTAAATTGGAAGAGGTTGCAAAGAATCTCTGAGGTTAATCTGGCGGATGTTTGGCTAACCAGGCTTTGGCTTTAGCAACGGCTTGATCGCGTGCAGTTATGGTAGGCTGAGGATTTTGTTCCTTTAACTCAAATTGCATTCTGGGCTGCTGTAAACCGAACTCCATCTTAGTAATGCGTTGGATTTCCCCAGCCGCCAAGTCACAGTAACGCCAGTTGTTACCCCAATATTTTAGTGGCACGACAGTGGTATCGTTAATTACAACACGCCAGAAGGGAAGCGTATTGTCTGGGCTGGAGAGACTGGCTAAGACCAACTCTTGATAGCTTCGAGGATCTACTTCTTGCGCGTGTTTAGCCTCGCTCACGAGTGCCGTGATGTCATCTTTAGTACCAAATTCGATCAGGAGAGCGGCGGCAGTTTTCAACTCGTGAGGGTGCATTTGCGCCTGGGAGAGAACTCGCCGGGCGGCGGCTAATAGGGCTGGTAAGAGCGTTTTATCAGGATGGATAGGAGGAGCCTGATTGAAGAGGGAACGCTTGGAAAGAAACTCGTTTGCTATAGAGAGTGCGCCCGGAGTGGATTTTTCTAACGCGGCCTGAAGTTGCTGCATGACCAGTGGATCGTTTGGATAGTTTAGTTTCAATGTTCCGACGCTGGCGAAAGCACCGACCGCACCCTGCGCAATAAGGGCTTCAATAATCCTTTCCTTTAGACCTTGTGGGTTGACGTGGCTCAACGCACGCGCTGGGAGATACCAACGCAACTGTCGGTCGTGGGATGTAGCGAGCAAGGCCGCGATTTTTGGGTGCGGCGTTTCCCATGTGCCCCAGGGGGCATACAGGGCTAGGAAAATATTAAACCAGACCGCCTCATCGTTCAGATTTGCGGTGAGCAAGTAGTCAATCTGAGCCAGCGGCGCCGCGTTGCTGCCATCAATATGGCCGCGATTAGCCCATGACAAATACTCGGCTATGGCACATCGCTGGCTCTGGGTGCCATTGGCCAAGGCACCCGCAAGTTGGGCCGCGATGAACTCGTAACCATCGGCAGGTTGAACATTTGCTAACGGTATAGCAGTAGCAGGGAGAGTGCAACCCTCCTCGTGCGACACCAATTGCCAGGCCGTCGCGTTGGGTAAGGGAGCTTTGAGTGGGAATAACTCGACCTGATCTGCGCTAAAGTCGGGATAGTCGAAACTGCCCGTATAATATGAGAGGCGGCTCCAGTCCTTGGTCTCATATTCCACCTCAATGGTCTGCCCCTCCGTGAGTTTGACTGCTCCTGGCGGCGCAAACGAACGCAATACGCGCAAGGTGGCCCGGCGGCGCAGCAATGGTAGAGTGTGACTTGGCTCGCTGCTTACTGTGGCTACTTTGACGACTTCAGCCACCGCAAGGACATCGGACTTGGTGACCAACTCCGGCAAATCACAAAAATGTATATAGCTCGCCTGCACCGACGGTTGCCAAACTATCAGTGAGCACCAGGTAAGCAGAACAAAAAAGAAGTGACGCATGAATGAATCCTCGTGAGGTAGCTTAATATTAAAGCCATCCACAAGTTATCTGCTGTCTGAAGTGCTGGCTGCTGACACGACACAGTTGCGGCCCTGTGCCTTGGCACGATAGAGAGCCTGGTCAGCAGCCGCCACTAATTCGGCTTTACTTTGAATGGAGGCGGTATGTGTGCAGGCACCAATGCTGACGGTTATGGCGCGTTGCGGCCAAGCCATCTGCTCGATACTGGTGCGGATACGTTCGGCTGTCGCCAGCGCCTCTGCCGCGCCCGTAAGCGGCAGAATGAGCGCGAATTCCTCTCCTCCATAGCGCGCAGCACAATCGGTGGCCCGCGCATAGTCGCGTAGCGTATGCGCCACCATTTTCAAGACCTCATCACCTGCTGGATGGCCGAAGCGATCATTGTACTCTTTGAAGCAATCAATATCTAAAAGCAAAAGGGAAAGTGGAGTGCCATAGCGCAAGGTCGTGCGGAACTCAGCCTCTAATCTCTCTTGAAAGACCCGGTGGTTGTTGAGTCCGGTCAGCCCATCCGTCCGCGACAAAATTTCTAATTGAAGATTGGCGTGCTGCAAGGCGAGATGGCTGCGTTCTAGGCGGTCGGTAAAGTCCTTTAGGAGACCTTCAGTCGCTTTGAGCCGGGTGATGTCGGTGCAGACGCCGACCAGGTGCCAACTTCCAGGAGCTACTACCTCCACTTGCACGTCCTCATGTAGCCACCGTACTTCGCCATGAACGCATCGAAGCCGGTATTCTTGAGTGTAGTGCGTGGTGCCGGATTGCAGGGCGGCGTGCGCGACCTCATCCATGTGAGAACGATCCTCATCTATCTTAGCCCGCCAGAACCCAGCGTTGTAGTTGTCGCCTGGTGGAATTTCGACAGGCAGGAACTCCTGGGCCGCAGCAGCATTGACCACTATGGTCTTCCAGTCATATTCCCCTCCCACCTGGGTCACTTCAGCGTGCCAGAGCAAACACCGGGCACCTCTTATCACCTGCTGCACCTGGCTTTCCATTTGGCGATTATAAGTCACATCCCGCGAGTAAAGGACGATGGCTTTCAGATGCGGATCATCCAGGCGATTGGCGCCTGTGGTCTCTACCCAGCACCAGGTACCGTCGGCGCGGCAGACGCGATAAGCGTCGGTCTGCGAACGGCCTTCGGACACGATGACCTCTAAACCGCCTCGCACTAAAGGCAAATCCTCAGGATGCACCAGGCTAAAGGCATCAGTACCCACCAACTCATCTGGGTTATAGCCCAACATCGGCTGTGCAGCGGCGCTGTAATAAAGGATTGTCCCGGTCGAAGAAAGCAGGGTTAACAGGTCTTCAGAATGCTCCACCATTGAGCGATAGCGTGCTGCCTCGTGCTGTGCTTGATTGAGGGCGCGGTGTAAATTGTTGACTTCAGCTTTTAGATCGTTTAGTGAATGATTCTTATTGGTCATCGCATGTAAGTATGCATGATGGCTAGGGTAAAGACATCAGGCAGACCTCGATTATTTCCTCAGCAATAAATTAGGCAAAGAATGCAGTATCATTAATACAATGAGACCTGATGTATCCCATCCGCCGAAGACCATGTCCGCCCGCCTACACGCCTCTATTGCCGCTTTAGCTGGTGTCTGTGCCGCCATAGCGTTCACCTTTTTTGGGCCGTGGCAATTAGCGCCATTAGTGGCCTGGGATGTTATGGCCGTTGTGTATGTAACCTGGGTCATGGTAACGGTGCTGCGCTTAACGCCTCAAGAAACAGCGAGCTTAGCGGGGCGGGAAGACCCCAGTCGGGCTGCTACTACTGGCTTGTTACTCCTGGCTAGTGTTGTGAGTCTGCTGGCGGTTGGTGTCTTAATTTTTAGAGCGGGTCAAGCTGAGGGCTGGGTTAAGCTTCTCCAGGTGGGTCTTGGAGTCATCAGTGTTGTCCTCTCCTGGAGCCTGGTGCATACCGTCTTTACCCTGCATTATGCTCGGCTCTATTATACCGAGCCTGTAGGAGGGGTAGATTTTAACAACGAGGATGAACGCCCAAGCTATTTAGATTTTGCCTACTTAGCCTTTACGATTGGCATGACATTCCAGGTCTCCGATACCAGCCTCAGCACCAGAGAGTTGCGCGTGGCGGCGTTGCGCCATGCTCTCTTGTCCTATGTTTTCGGTACCGTGATTGTGGCAACGACGATTAACCTCGTAGCTGGTCTCAGCAAATAGATTCGGACGAGATAGATGAAGATGAGAGATTCGAGCAAGTTATGGTGGCCTTAATTCATTGACTGCACCATATCAAAAGCATTCTGTCATCGCACAATGCTTTTGATATGGCAAGAGCTGAGATTAAGCAGGTGGCAGCAAAACTTGATGCACTAAAGGTAGCGCAATGAGTTTCTCAATGCGGTTCCAGTCGAGACGCCCGGAAAGGCTAAAAACCGTGTCCCCTGTTTTAGGTGGCGTAGATTGGGTCGGCTTGCCTGCATTCTCAACCGTGAATCCCGCAGCACTCAACTGTTTTTCCTGGGCAGTGCTTACAGGTTCTCCTGTGTTAATTTGCAACTCGACCTCGATAGTTGTAGCCTCGTCTTTTAGGGGTGGTGGCGTCCTTTGGGGCTGCTGGGTTTTTTAGACTCGAGGCTGCTTGAACGGCCTGCTTCTTTTCTACAATGAGACGGCGCAATGAGGGCGTTACTTTTAACATCCAGAGAACTTTTAAACGCTCTTCAGATGTCATCTTTTCCAGTAATTGACGCCCTAATTCACGGCCAAACCGTATATCGTCCTTTTGCATTGCGGTGAGATCGGGCAACTGCGCATCCACCGACAGTGTCACGGCAGCCAAACGTGCTGTTTCCGCTGCATCGCCTGTTGGTTGTGTCTGGCCTGTTACTGTGGCTCCGTCCGCCACAGGATTTGGAGCAGCATCGCTGGTTGAAGTGCCAGCACTTGAAGCAGTGCCATCAGTTGTTGTGGCCGGAGCCGTAGCGTTTGAAGCCGTAATGTCTGGAGCAGTGCCAGATGCATGATTTGCCGCTCCCGACGAGTTGGGTAGTGACCGCCTTCTACTGCTTTGATTTTGTGTCCTATTGTTCGACCGTGTTGAACCACGACCAGGAGGTTGGGAATCTTGGATTTCATTAGAGGCATAGCCAGTCGCGTCTGTTGGTGCAACTGGCTGTGCATTATTGGGGTAAGCAGCGGCACCAGGATTAAGAAAATGGATCATCAGAAAGCGCGCCGCCCACACCTGACGCAGAGCCAAGACCTTCTGAATTTGGTCGCGCAGTGCAACACGGTTTTTATCGAGCATCCTCAGGTACGCCACGCGCTCAAGTGGGGACAGCCCCCACAGCGCCGGGGGTAAATCCTGGCGCGTGAGACCTGGTGGCAACTCGAAATTCTGTGGCCTTGTAGCGTCTACAAAATCCCAAGAGCTTTGATCATAGTTAGGTTGAAGCTTAGATTGCACGCGCTGCACGAACGCGTTGCTTCCTGATTGTCGTGCCATTGTATCAAGCAGGAGTTGCTGCTTCCATGCCACAACCCCTAATTTGCCGTAAGGCAGGTAAGTCGCGTTGAGCTGACGATTAAGCTCATCAATTTTGGCATCATAAGGTGTCAGTCCCTGCACGACCGCCTGAGGTAGTTCGCCTGGCCCAAAGAGACGCAGGTAACGCCCCCCGCCCATTTCTGCCATATGTTTCCACTCTGGAGTGGCAGATTCATACTGGCCATAGTTGCAGTCAATCACGCTCAGAATAAAGCCTGCCTTGACCGCTTCGGGAATCACTAGAGCGGGATCGGACCGCGCATCGTTCTTAATGTAGCCGATAGGTTCGTTCCCTACCACCCAAATAACCCGCTGCACATCCTGGCCTGGCGACCACTGAATCTGTTGCGTAGCCACATGGACAATGTGCGCTGGCCATTCGTTCCCCCCCGAAACCCGTAGCAACAACCTGCGCTAAAGTCTGTTGAAAAGTGTTGAGATCATCGGTTAAAGGGAAGGTGCGGTATTGGTCTGGATCACCGTACAGCAGCAGTCCTACCCGCAACCGGGGACGCGGTTCACGGTTATAAATTTCATGCAGTATTTGCAACATAACTGTTTGGCGTCTTTATGTAGTGACCACATACTGCCACTGCAATCAAGCAGAAAAGTCACTTCTACCTGGGAAGGCTCAGGTCTGTTGTTGATTACCTGTGCCGACAGGGGTGCTGATACCATAATCGTCCTATAGATCAGCAAGGCAATTAGCAGAAGAAATCTTCTGTGCCAAGGGCTAACCGTGACGTACATATCTGCCTCCAAGTAACAAAACGCTCAAACGAGTGCAGCCAAATAGGTAGTACTGATGTAGTTTAATTGTACATCATTCGGTATCAAAGCACACTTGTGCCTGATATGACTCAAAGCTTAACTATCTTTCATTCGCGTGGTAGAGCATCAATATAACTGCCGATTTCGTCCACTAAGTCTTTTAAGCCATCTAAGCATACTGGATCACCAGTCTGGCGGGTTTCCCAGTTTTCGGCTTTGGTGCGTTCGGCCACCATCTGAATCAAGTTGCCCGGTTTCTTACCAACGTAAACCCGTTCTGTGTGCCGCTCTACATTTTCGGGGAGTGCGTTCTTGATGCTATCTATTTCCTGGAGCATTTTTTCCCGAATGTGCATGAGCAGACGAGAAACCATTGGGGGTGTCACTTCAAGTGCCATTACATTCACCTTATTTGAGTTAGATTAAGCCGCTGATCGTGGTCGGTGTATTGCGAAAATTATAGCACGAACATTGGTTTGGGTGGAGCCTAACGGAGCTTAACGCACCACTCCCAGTTGAGGATTGAAGCCTGCGCCCTGCTGATTCATGCCCAAACGGGAGTCGAGGAAGGGGAACGCTTTCAAAGCGAGATCGAGGCGAAATTCTTTGCGCTCACTATCGAAGGTGGCATACAGGTTAAAGCAGTGCAAATCTTGCACGACGCGAAACTGGGTGAAGTCGAACTGTTTGGTGAATCCGTTGTAACTGGTGAGAGCCTGCACCCTGGTTTTGTGGGTGACGAACAGATCGGCGGTGGCATTGGCTTGAGAAATCTGATGCGTTGTGGGAGAGTAGCGCAAGCCGAGGTCGAGAGTGCCTCCTAAAATTTTGGTGGGGCGGCGGGCGGCGTGAAGATAGCTGACTAAATCGCCATACTTGCCGCTTTGGGGTGAATAGTTGATATTGAGCGAATAGTAAAACGAGTGCGTGGGGGCGAATTGAATGGTGCCGATGATGTCGTTGGAGATACTATTTTGCAGGTCTCGCCCGGTGGATAAGCCAAAGCGAAACATTCGGCTGGGCTGCAACGAGACAGTGCCTGCTATAGTTTCCCCTGGCGTGAGAAAATCGAACTGAAACGGAGTGAAGCCAACTGTTTTTAATTTGTAATAGTTCACCGTGAAGTTCAGCAGATGGTTGCTGGCGGTGTTCAGCCCATAGTTCGGTTGAGGGATTGCGGTCGGAATCGTGGGCTGCTGTGGCGTTTCATAGAAAGGTGTGCCCAAACCCTGATTTAAGTCAGCGTTAAAAGGCCCGGTGGTCTTAAAGAGTCCATTATCCCATTGCAGCCCATAGTTATAGTTATAACGCGCGGCGTCGTCTGAGTAGAACGCTTGTTCAAAGCGTCCAGTTGCATTGAGGGTAGATTCGCTGGCCCCTGATTTAAAGAGCTGAATCGGGCGCGGTAAGGCATCATAGAGAAAGTCGGCCCGCGTGAGCTTTTGTTGGGAGGCTGGCTCGTTGAATTCCCCAATGCCCAAAAGCAGATTGCCCGGCACGTAACGTTGCAAAAATGGCAGGTGCAAGCGGTTCGCATCGCTTTCTAGCAGCAGTTCGGGGATGCGCTCTAACTGATAGGCTCCATTAACCTGGCTGCGGCCTGTTAGATCATAGTGCAGTTCGGTGCGCAGCGTAGCATTAAAGGTGTGCGCCTGATGGACAAGATCGAAGATGTTATCTAAGGTCTTGCTGGCGGGCACGCCACTACTCTGTGTATCGGTGTAAATGGATGAAGCATCGAGATGGAAACCACTCCCCAAATCCTGCTGATGCTGGAAAGTCACCCCAAAATCGCGGAAGGTCGAAAAGCTAGAGGTGGTATTGTTATAGCGCAGGAAAAGGCCGCTTTGCATACGCGGTCTATTGAAATTAAAAGCAATATCGCCGTTTTGCGCACTCCCCAAGCCAAACTCATTATTTTGCGTGGATTGGAAATTGATGTTGGAGGTCAACGACTTGGAGATTCTCAATATACGCTGAATGCGAGTATCAAACTCGCGCCCGCTGGTCTTGCCATTGCCGGTTAAACCATAAAGATAAAACAATCCGGCTCCAGCGGCCAACTCCCGCTGAAAGCCCAGACCAATGCCGCGTTTTTGCAAAGCGTCAATGAGCAACGAATCGGTACGATGCTCGTTGGCCGCCAGGTCATAGAGAGTGCGCACGAAGAAACCATCAATATCATTTTGGCCTACCGTCGGTTGTAAACCGAGGCGGCGACTGCGCTGGCCATTGAGTGGAATTACATAGGCAGGCAGCGGTATGATTTTGTGGCGGAAGAGATAAAGCGAATTACGGTGCAGCACAATGCGGTCTGGCTCGCCCTTGGCATCCCGATAAAAGTCGAGGCGTTTCGACAAGATATAGTAGTGGTCACGGTCACAGGACGTAAACTTAAAGTTGCTGCCCTGCACCGAACTGATGTCGCCCGTAGTGCGGTCGTAAGCGCCGGAAACCGCCGCGCCACTCACATAGAGCGGATCAAGCACTGTGCCATAGGGAAACTCATCCGGCTGAAAGATGCGGTCAATCTGGGATAAAACCCAGCCACCCGTGTCGGTATTGAAAACAATCTTCTTGCCCTTAAACTCCTTGCCACGCACCGTAACGGTAAGGTTGCCCGTCAGCACGGCTTTATGGCTGCGCTCGTCGTAAACCCCACGATCACCGTGGACAACGAAGTCCCGGCCATAAGTAAAGGTCATCGGCCCCTGACTAAAAATTAGTTCTTGCTCGGTATCTTCAATGACGCCGCCCGGTGCATCAACATGGAACTCCTGGCGCGGTAGCTCACTGCCAGAAGTTGGATCATCCGCATGGTTAGCCGGGGGCGTGATGATCGCATTGGCCGGATTGCCGTTATTGGAAGTTGGGCTATTCGGCTGACCGTTAATAGGCGGCGCGGCAGGATTTTGCACGGGAGGCGCGATCCCCGTACCGTTAGTATTGGAAGTGTTAGTCTGGGTGTTGCTCCCCACTGTGGTGGCCGGAGCTGTAGGATTATTTTCCAGGGCGGTCGGATTATTCCCTGAAGGTGGCAGAGTGTTCTGAGCCAAAATAACAGGCGGCGCGATTTCAGGAATCTTCTGAAATGGCATTTGCTCCGCAGTGACATTGCCTGGCTCTTGAGTCGGGGCAATCTGGGGCGCAGAGTTCGGTTGTGCCGCTGGTGTGGGACTATTAGGTATTGCTGGCGCGGCCAGAATAGGTGCCTGACAGCCAAGCGTGAGATGTCCGTAAGCGACCGCAAAGAGAAGGCGTCGAGTGCGGCGATTGGGTGTAGGGAAAGGCATCTTAGAAGGCAAAAGGAAAAATGTAAAGGGTAAAATGCAAACAGCAGATACAGCCGAAGCACTATAGCTTAACGTCTCATTTTTAACTTTTAACTTTGCTTTTGCATTTTCCTTCCTTACCGTTCGCGCCAGAGTAAGCCAAGTCCTGCCAGTACAAAAAGCCCATTGGTGAGCCAGGCAGCGGTAAAAGGAGTCAGATACCCGGCAATTCCCAGGGCACGAAACCAGCCGTCAAAACCTTGCCAGAGAAACGCCAGGCCAAAGGCGCAGACGAGGCCAGCGAAGGAACCCTGACGAGCAAAGCGCAAGGCGAGGGGAGCCGCGACTAGAGCCATGACGAAACAGGCAAAAGGCAGCGACCAACGCCGGTAATAATCCACGCGCCATTCCTTGATCTTGTTCTGGTCGAACCCCGAATGAGAAAGGTCGTTCATCTTTTGCGATAACTCATCGGTCGTCATGGAGAATGGCTGCTTCTGGTCGGCCCAGTAAGTCGAAAGCTCTTGTGCCACGTTGATTTTTTCAGTGCGGAAGGGAGCCTCGAAGCGCAACCGTCCCTGGTCATCATAGATATGATGCACAACATCTTCCAGAATCCACTGGTTAGGCACTTTGGCATTTTCGTGTGCGGTCTTGGCGATGATGACAGTCGGGAATGTGGTAGGAGCAATGGCCGTGAAAGTGCCGGAACCGCGCTCGTAAATCATCACATTATAGAGCACATGGTTTTCGACGCTGCCAACATAAAAATAGTAGTTCCCAACACGAAAATATTTATCGCTTTCAATCACTGGCTCAATGGAGCGCGACATCAATTGGGACAGACTCTTTTCGGCCATATCGTTGGTATAAGGCGCGACCTTTTCGACAATCCACCAATCAGCCAGTGATGCGGCTAGGGCCATCGCCAGGAACGGCATAATAATACGTGGGATGGACGCGCCCCCAACGCGCAACGCAATAATCTCGTTATCGCGCACCGCTCGATTCAGCACCAGACAAACGGCCAAGATGACGCCAGCGGGAATGCCCTGCACCGAAAATCCGGGCGAAGCCAGGATAAAAAGGCGTAGCACGGGCAAGATGCTCATGCCGTGATTGACAATAGAGTTAATGGCCCAGTAAACAAAATTGCCTGCCAGGACTAATACCAGGACGATAAGGCCAATGGACATTGGCAGCAGCATCTCGCGCGCATAGCACCAGTCGCACAGATTCAGACGCAACCATTGCACCGATCCCGGTGGCTTGTTAATGCCGGTGGGGAGCGCTGGTTGATTTTCTGGGTTGTGGGGTGGGCGTGCTGAAACTGCGGGCGAGGCTGTAGCCATGAGAGAACAATATAGAAGCCGCACAGGTGCATGATTTTGGATGCATCACCTGCGGCCTAAATAAACTCTGCTGCGCTGTGGCAGCACATCCCAGTATAGCAAACGAGGCACGGAGTTTATTGAAGGGTTCACCACAAAGCCCTTGCCCAAGCTCCGTGCCTCGTTCGGCACAGTTAAGTTACCGTAGTTACAGACTATGAGTAGAAGGGAATAGTTCCAGAACCTAGGCATTTGCCTCGACAAGCGTAGGTATGTAAGGATGGGTAGGTTTAGGGGAGGGGATAGCCCTCACCCCCGGCCCCTCTCCCAACCTTGGGAGAGGGGAGCACAAAGGATTATTTTCTCGTGAGAGCATTACTGTTTGCAATAGGGCAGCATCTGCGCGTGACCTCCCCTCTCCCAAGGTTGGGAGAGGGGCCGGGGGTGAGGGCTATCCCAACCGTAAACCTATCCTGAAGGATGGAGTTAGGTCGAGCGCACTCTTAATTTTCTGAAAACTGTGACAAGGGAGTCGGGACTCCATAGGGAGCCGCGATGATAGACCCACCATTCTAAGCCAAGAAGCGCCAGGGCCGCTAAGGTGATGTAACCCCATAATTCACGGTTGGCGCGGGCGTGGGTCTCGGCGGTGATGTTGGTATTCTCAACCTTGAGCGCAACGCCCGGTTGCAGATTACTTTCGCTTTTGCTGAGCAGGTTTACGGCAAACACTTGCTTCCAATCGGTTTTGCCGACGCGACCTGTCGCCGTGTAAACGCCAACCCTGTCAGCACCATCATAAGCCACGGGCGAGGCAGAAACGGGAATGCTGCGACTGGTCTTGTCGGGGGCGGTGACGGTAATCTCCTGAATGCCCGGCGGCACCATTAAGGGCACCATCTCTCCGGCACGCAGGGCTGAACCTTCGGCGGGGCCAGTCGCTCCCCGTTGCGCCGTTAGCCAGCGCAGGGCATTCGTCACAAAAATGGGGAAGGCTACACGCATTGGCAGGTCAGTATCGAAAAGGTCAAAGCCGCACCAGACAACGCGCCGCCCTTTCTGTTCACCCGCTACAATGAGCGGTGTTTTTTCGCCTTCCACAATCGCTTGTCCCCACGGTTTAAGCTGTGCGGCGATGGCCTGCGTAAAACGCACATCGTTCCACGGAGCGGAACGCGTAACAGGATGCTTCTTGTCATAATCCGCTACACTGGGCGCAGACGCGACACCGACTTTAGTCACTGGAGATAAATCCGTAACGGTGTTAAAAACGAGTTGATTGGTATCGGGCAAGTTCGGCGAATTGATACCGTCGCATACCACGACATCGTAACTACCCTTGGCTTTGGCCGCAGCCAGATCGCCGGGGGTGGTGCGAAACACTTGAACGTGGGGATCAAGATTCAAAGCATTTTCTAAGAAGGTATTGCCGTTGGTAAGTAAAAGCACTTTAAGATTCTGGGGCGCGGACAGCACGGCATAAGCGGCGTTATCGGTCTTGAGGTCGTCATCGGCATCAAAGCGCACGCTAAAAAGTCCCTGTTGAAAGGTGAGGTCGCCGAAGAGTTGGGCTTGCTGCCCAGGGCCTTTTTCGCTGGCGGCAGGGATTGTCATGGGACGTACTTCGACCAGATCGTTATCGTGTGATAGTTCTAAATTGACACTTTTTTCGTGGGACGAAAAGTTGGAAGCTGTTACGAAAATCTGTGGATTCGTATTCGCGCCATAGCCGCGCCGCACATCCATCGCGGTGATAGCCAGGTTTTCGTTGCCCTTACCAATACGCACAAATTGCAAACCAACTTTGCCCAGCGACAAATCATTGATAGGAGCCACCGCCCCATCGCTAAGCACATAAATTTGCGGGTTCTGCTTGCCCCGTAACAATGAGGAAGCCAGCACTATCGCTTCACGCAAATTGCAGCCCGTGTCCTGGGTGCGGGCGCTGGTTATGGCCTTCTTTAAAATGTTTTTATCGGCAGTCAGCGGGGCCAAGACGCGCGTTTGTGCCGCAGAAGAAATAACCGTCGCCTGGTCTCCGGTCGAAAGCGCATTAATTAAGCGTCCCGCTTCAGAACGAGCTTGCTCGAAGCGCGAAGGCTGCACATCGGTGGCGACCATTGAGCCGGAGGCATCCATAATGATAGCGATGGTTTGCCCACCCGCTGCCAACACTTTGATCGAAGGCCGCACGAGGGCGAAAATAGCTAAGGCCAGAAACGCCAGTTGCAACCACATCAAAAGTGATGAGCGCAATCGCTGCCAGGGTGCATTCGCCTGCAAATCGCGTAACGCCGAGTGCCACAGGAACGTGGACGAAATCACCCGCTCCTTACGCTTGAGACGCAGCACATAGAGCAGCAACACTACCCCCAGCAGGCCAGCGAAGAGAAAGTTAAGCGGGGCAATAAGGCTCATAGTCGGGTGTCTAGCCTCAGATCATACGACTTATTTGGTAAGGCCCACACTGCGCAGCAAGCGCAGCATGGTTAAATCAATGGGTGTATCATTGGCAACGAGCAAGTAGTTCATGTTATAGCGCAAACAGAAAGCGCGCAAGTTGGCGCAGTAGTTATCTACCGTGCGCTTGTAAGTCTTTAAAAGTGTATCACTGACCGAGACCTCCCTGGCGACACCCGTCTCGACATCCACTAACTTCAAATCCCCCACAATATCCGGCTCCAACTCGCGCCGGTCGAGAATTTGAATGGCGGTGACTTCAAAACCGCGCGCCGCTAAGGTTTTAAGACCCGTCTCGTAACCTTCGGGCAAAAGAAAATCAGAGATCACCACAGCGATGCCGCTGCGTCGTGCTTGCGCCGCCACGCGCTTCATAACCGCTGTGAAATCGGCATTCCCCCCCGGTTCTTGCTTTTCTAAGAAATTAAAGAGTTGCCCCGCCGCGCCACGCCCGCGAGTCGGCGGAAACCAGGCGCGAATGCCGCTGTCGAAAACCGCTGCACCCACGCGATCAAAATTCGTTAGCCCGACATAGCCTATCGCCGCCGCCATTTGCTGGGCTGCCAGCAACTTAGAAACGGGAGCGCCAAACTGCATCGAAAGACTGGCATCAATCAGGAGGGTAATGTCAAGGTCTTCTTCTTCGAGAAACATCTTGAGGTAGAACTTCTCGAAGCGACCATACGCATTCCAGTCAATACGCCGAATGTCATCGCCCATATTATAAGAGCGAAAATCGGCGAATTCCACCGACGATCCGCGCTTGGTCGAACGCTTCTCACCCTTCGACGCCCCGGTGAAGGCGCGTTTGGCCTGCAACGACAGCGCATCTAACTTTTTGAGCAAGGGTGGGGAAAGGAGCATAGACGTTAGTTTATCTTAGCCACAGAAGAGACGAGGATAGAGAATTGAAGATAGAGGATCGAAAGGGCGGCACAGAGACAAGTTAGCCTTTAAGTGCAGCGGCGATCCTCCATCCTCTATCTTCGATCCTCTATCCTCGTCTCTTCTGTGTGTTTCTGTGGCTAAAAATCAAAAGCCTTTCTGATAAGCAGCATACGCTTGTTCGACGCTCATTTTATGGTCTAATACCGCTCTAAGTGCCTGGCACATGGCGCGTGGGTTCTCGTCGTCGAAAATGGTGCGGCCAAAGAGCGCAGCACGACCGCCGTTAGTTACCACGTTATAAGCCAGTTCCAAAGTCTTGCGGGCATTGATGCGTGGGCCACCAAGGGCACCGACAATAAGGGTTGGGTCGAAGTCGCATAGCTCGCGCCAGGTGGTGGCGGAGGTGAACTCCGTCTTGATGAAGCGGGGGCGCTGGTGCTTTTTGAGATAACTCATAGTCCGCACAATCGAATCGGCGACATACTGGCCGCGTTTTTCGGTGTCCATGCCGGGGAGGTTCATATTGGGCAGAAAGACTTCCAGGAAGTGCTCGAATTGTGGGTGGTCGCCGACTTCACGAGCGAACTCCAGATAAGCCATCAGGGTGCGGCGGTCGGCATCTACGTCATTATTCAGGGTGATGGAATAAAGTCCCATCCGCACATGACACTCCAGGGCGTTGCCAATGGTGCTGCAATAGGCGGCTTCAGGAGCCTGGGCTTTAATGGTCACGGTCTGAAAGGGTTGGGCTGCTTGCCTGCCATATTGCCCGTGACGCGGACTCCAAATAGAAGTTTCGGCATTCAACCGCACTAAAGGCGTGACGGGTAGGGCATCGAAGAGCCGCTCTTCCACGGCGAGGGTTTCGGCATCGGCAGGCGTCAAGAGACAGCCATCAATGAAACCATCTTTGCTCAAATCGCGGCACAGTTGCAAGAACTCCGGGTGGCGTCGTGGCCGGGGGCGACCGTTCTCTACCACGCGTCCTAAGCCGCGCAAACCGCCCGCGGCCAGGGCGTCACCGGCAAAGACCAGAATTGGCGCATCATGTAAACCTGGGGGACTACTTAATTTCTCGAAAACCCGTTCACCCATTAATGTGGAACACCTCGTGTGATTTTGCGTCTACAGTTTTGTTCTCATGCTCCAGAGATGATTAAGGTTAGTTCAGGAGCCGGGAGGCACCGCTATATGACTTACATTATGACTGGTTCGGCCTGGGCTTGCCGCTGAATCAGCGATTTGGTTATACTGGCGATGCTAAACGATTGCGGCGCCATCGTCTATCGGTTAGGACACGGCCCTTTCAAGGCTGAAAGACGGGTTCGACTCCCGTTGGCGCTAAGTTAGCATTCATCAATTTGTGGCATGTCTTCTCCATGCGTAGGTATCACACGCTCCTGTGTTCAGAAGTTCCTCTTCGCCGTGCTATAGCGTAATTCTCTCATTAGCTGTTAAATAAGTCATAGGCACAGGATATGTCTTGCGCCACGCAGAGGTTGAGAAACTGTCAAGTGGCAAAGTTCAAGCAGACAAAGATAGTATGGAACGATTTAATGAAAGCAACGATAAGGGTTTATGAAAGCGCAACGGCCTGGTGACATATTATTGGTGGAGCCGAACGAGGCTTTTCGTGGCGGGATTCGCCAGACCCTTGAACAGCGCGGCCACACAGTTGTCCTCTGTGACGGTGCCGCTCAAGCCCGCTGGCACCTGGAGCGGACAGTTTTTGATGTGGTATTATGTGCCCAAAAGCTGCCAGATGGCGATGGCCGCACGTTATGCAATTTCATCAAGACGAACCCCGACCTGTATCGCGTTTCAGTTGCCCTCTTAGTTGATTCGCTGTTGGGCTTAGAGGATATTGCTGGTCAATCCGTCGAAAGTACCTTTGGGGCCGGGCGTAAAGATGTGTTAGCATCTCCTGACGACCTATTCCCGCGTTCCATGTCGGTGCAAGAGATGATGCTGCGCTTGCAAGGGCTGCTGCGGTTTCGGCGTTACCAGGACGAAATTCACCATTCTATCACCACCCTCATGTCCATTGCCGAGGGCGTGGAAGAGCAGGACAAGCGAGCCAGGGGGCATTGTAACCGACTGGCGATTATGAGTGTGGAGCTAGGCGCGGTTTTAGGTTGCGATGAATGGCAGCTTACAGCGTTAGAACGAGCTGGCTACCTGCACGACATAGGTAAGGTCTCCATTCCCGGTGCCATTTTTGATAAGACGCAACCCCTCTCGCCCCGTGAAATGGAGATCATCAAGGATCACTGCGTTTTTGGTGAACGCTTATGCACTTCGGTGGCGGCTCTCAAACCAGTCTTGCCAATTATTCGCCACCACCACGAACGTGCCGATGGCACCGGTTACCCGGATGGCTTACGTGGCGATGAGATTCCCGTTTTGGCCCAAATTTTCTCAGTGGCCGATGTCTACGACTCACTGCGCACCTGGCGTCCCTATCGTCAACCGATGAGCGAGGGCCAGGCCATTGATGTCATGCGCCAGGAAGTGGCGCGAGGTTTCTGGAATCGGTTCGTCTTTGATGCTTTTGTGAAGTCTGTGTTGCCAGGACTCAATGACCGCTTAGATACTGTGCATGTGCTTTGGCCGTAGAGTCATTTAGTAATCTAAGTCGTTTGTCATTTCGAGTGAAGTGACCGCAGGGAACGCAATCGAGAAATCTTGCCGTTGGATGCGCTCCACGCTTTAAAGATTCCTCGACTCCGCGTGCTGCGCTCGGAAATGACATTGTCATCCGCGAGTAGTAACTTGAAGAGACACAAGAAGGGGATAGCTGCATCAGCTATCCCCTTTATTTACAACCCTTTTATACCGAAATTAAGGCTCCACGCGCACTGTTTTATCCTTCAGCACGATCAACACCCGTTCGCCCAGACTTAGCCATTTCGCAACTTTGGCGTCTTTGAGCAGCGCAAAGTATTCCGGTGTGGCAAATTTAATCGTAACGACTTTCGGTGATTTGGCGGCGTCGAAGGAGGTATCTATCCACACGCCATCTTTCAGAAAGAACGCCTTACCTTCGATATAACGTGTTCCAGAAGAATCTTTCACTTGCTCCACTTCGCGCAGTTCATGCGTGGCTTTAGCGGCTGTAACCGCGACTTGTCCCGAAGCAATAGCTCCTGAAGAACCTCCGCCGAATCCGCCTGCACTTAAGGCATCTACCCGGTTAGTATCCTGCATTGGCCCTCGTGGGCCACGGAATCCAGTGACTGCACCCCCTGGTGGCGCTCCATAATAAGCGGGGCCATGCATATTTAATGCTATCGGTGGAAGAGAAGGTCGCTCGTCTTCGGTAATCAAACCGGCTGTGTAAGGCGTGATGATGCCGTAACGCTTGCTGAGCTTAATGATCTCATCTCTGACTTCATTATCCACTGGGCGACCGCTGCGGCGGGCATCGTCTACCAGATAGCCAACTTTGCGCATGGCCCAGAGGCGGGGCAGGGTATCGTTGCGGCGTCCCGTGCCCTCAAAATCTCCATGCCCCGCCAGGCGTTCTTCGCGTCCTGATGCTGTGCCAATCAGTTGCACCTGCGCTTTATTGGCTCCGCTGTAACGTCCGAAAACCACCGTCTGTGTCCCTTTGAATAAGTCGGGCAGTCGCTTGGGGTAAACATCATAAACTTTCATGTCACCCCAATCCAGGCGTGGGTTGGAGAGCACCGGATAGGCCATTTTAGAGTAGAGCGAACCAACTTTCTGTTCGATGTCTTCTTGCGGCAGGACGTAATCGGAAGAACCGCGATTATCTTCGGCCAGGGTGTCGAGCAGGCGAGTGTTCACATCGTAACCGACACCAAAGGTAAACAGCCGCGCCATTGTGTCCGCTGCCCCACCAGTGTCTGATGACTGATTAGCACTACGCGCATTCTTGAGAATCTGCGCTACATCCGTTTCACCCACTGTTGGTTCACCATCGGTCATAAAAATGATTTGCTGAGGCCGCGAATGTTGTCGCGCATCGGCACTCGTGGCGCCTAGCATTTTCATGGCTTCGGTTAAGGCATCGTTGATATTGGTGCCGCCCACCGCTTTGATGTCCTGCACAAAATCACGGGCCGCAGCGATGCTTTGCGGCGTGGCTATATTCAGGCCATCCCGGAAAGTCCGCACATCGGAAGAAAAGGTGATGATGTTAAAGTGGTCGTTGGGGTTGAGGCTGCCCAGCAGAGTTAATAAGGCGCGACGAGCTTGCTCGATCTTTTCACCTTCCATCGAACCGCTGGTATCCAGCACAAAAACCACATCTTTAGCGGCGATCTCCTTGGGGGCGATGGTGGCGTCGGGTGCCACTAAGAGCATAAAATAGCCATCTTCATCGGCGGGATGATAGGTGACAAGATTCACACCCACGCGGCTATTATCTACCGTATAATACAGCACGAAATCGCGGTCACTGCCGCCCCTCCGTGTGGGGGCGGGCGTGTCGCGTAAGGCTATCTCTTCATTAAGGGGTTGCGGGGTGCCAAACTCGCCACTGATGTGCGCTGTGTTGCCCTCGCGCTTGACTTCCACGTTATGCGTTGGCGAATAAACGGCACGGATACCATTAGCCGATTGAATCTGAATGTCTACATTCGCACGGCGGGCGGCTCCCCCGGTTGGCAAGCGTAGGGGCACCACATAGCGGAAACTACCGCTTTCCGAGCGCAGCGATTCCGAGTAATCCAACTCCACTTTCTGTTCCTGTCCTGCCGGAATAGGGAAGATGCGGGCGCGAATGAGGTTGCGGTCAATAAATTCGAGAATCGCCGGGTCGCGCATCTTCTGCACAATGCCGGTATAGATTTCGCGTGCCTTATCCCCATCGAGAATTTCAGCCTCGGTGCGCTTGCCATTAACCGTCATGGCAAAACCGGACACTGCCGCACCTTCGGGCAAGGGGAACACATAAGTGCCTTCCACCGTGCGGTTGGTCACATTCTGGAAGGTTTGCTCCAAATGGGTGCGAGCGACTCCGCCGTTAATCTCCACCCGTGCCGTTTGCGCGACCAGTTGAAGTTCCTGGTTGAGTATCGGGTTGGGCCAGGGACGCGGAATGGGACGCGGTGGAAAAATGGTCGGCTCAATAACCCGGTCTGTCTGCGCCTGGACGGTAAGAACGAGACTGCTGAGTAAACCCACAACGGCAACAGTGCCAAGGGTGAGAAGCGTTCTCTGTGCTTGCATCGTGCTGGCCTCCTGACGTAGCCCCGCTGCCGCATAGCGTATGACTATGCGGGCGTTAGGCCGTGCCGGTGCGCGCAGCTAAAGAGAGGAGCCTCAATTAACGCGCACTGACATTCAGCACCACGGTTTGGCTGCTGATAATGTTAGGACTATTTGTAGCGTTACCCGTTGCGCCCACAGTGCTAGCAGCTTGCAAAAGTCTGACCCTTAGTTCTTGATCACCCGGCGTGATGGCTACCAGGTCTAAAGTAATGGGGATGGCCTGGCCTTGGTGCGCCGAGCCGGACCATACCACGCGATAACCGCCGGTCTGCTGATCTGTATAGCGCAAGCCGCTGGATAAAGCGATGCTGATCTGAACATCATTTAAATCCTGTGGCGCAATGACTGTCAATTGAGCGCGGCGGGTCTCGCCTGCGATGCCAAAGCTTAAACTGGGGTTCGGTGCGACACCAACATTCGACCTTACTCTGGGAGTTCCCAGGTGGTGCGTATCTGTCCTGGGGACAGTCGCAACCAGAGGAGGGCCGGGGGCGGCTGGAGTTGACCCGACATTGGTATCCGTTACTGTTTCACTACCTTGACCAGTTGGCCCAGGGACAGGATTCTGTGACAAAGTAGTGGTTTCTTGGCTGCCACTAATGGCAGGCGGCAGATTATTATCCACAGTCGTTGGCAACAGCGCCAGATGGACGAGAGGCGTGCTAACTTCGGTGCCCTTGGCATACATCCCTGGCGCATTCGAGTTGTTAAGGGAGGGCGGATTAGGCGCAGTAGTTTCCTGATGGCTGCTTGTTGCGTTAGGTTGGGTGTCCGCTTTTGTCGGTGCGGCAGTGGCAGGAGTGCCTGCTGTGCCACGAGCAGGTTTGCTATGGACTGCGGTAGCAGCTCCCCCATTTAAAGGGTTGTGAACTGGCTTCATGTGACCGCCAGCAGCAGGGGTTGACAGGTGTGTGCGCCCTAAATCAGCCAAACGGCGATCTATCTGTTTATCTCTGGTTGCATCCAACCGAGGCAGGGAAACATCCGCAGGCGAAGTTGACTCGTCAGGCGCAGATGTCGTTGTTGTCACATGGGCCGCAGTGTTGGTGCTGTGCGCCTTGCGGCCTTGGACATGGGTAGCCGCGATATGCGCTGCGGCAGGCTGTGCTTTATGGGCTACCGAATTTTGATGAGCAGCCGGGGCCGCCGCTGTTTTAATAACGGTTTTGGCGGCAGGCGTGGCTTGTTCTTCGGCTACGGTGGTTGACGGTACTACAGTGGACGATTGTTCATGCGTCAATAGCACAAGGCAGAACACCGCCAGCGCCACGCCGCCCGTTGCCATATTGAGTGGTCGGCTGAAGAAGCTGACGAACGTATCCAGCAAACTGGGTTGCCGTGCTGGACGCTCCCTGTAATGGCCATTTGCGACACCGTTAGCGGACGGCGTAGAGAGCGGTTGGGAATTCACAAATAAAGTTTTTGGAGCCGATAATAACGGGGCCGCAACCGATGCCTGCTCTAATTGAGACCGCACCCGCGCCCGCAAGTTGGAAGGAGCCGCCATCTTGGGCAAGCTGTGCATCTCATCACGTATGCTACGCAAAAAGGCCAGATCACACGCACAGCCTGGACAAGTCGCCAGATGAGCGGCCATTTCAGGGTATGCGTTGGCCGGGGCCATCCTATCCGTAAGACCATTGGTGATAGGATTAAAATGGGTTTGGGGAAGCCGTGCTTTCGAGAGCGAGTTGGGCAGGGTAGAGTCTTCTGCATCCAGCAACTCACTCAATCGCTCACGGCATTCTTGACACGAAATTGACATAACACCCATTCGACCGCTTTAGTCCTGAAAGAGTTCCCTTTTTGGTTCCAGCTTATCGCGCAACGCCAGTCGTGCCCGGTTAAGGCGGCTTTTGACGGTGCCCAGAGGTAGTTCCAGCGAGGCCGCCGCTTCTTCGTAAGAGTGGCCCTGAATATCGAGAAGCACCAGGACAGTGCGGTGGTTTTCGGAGAGAGCGGCTAAAGCTTCATAGAGTGCCCGGTGGCGTTCCTGCCGGTCGGCCTGTTCTGCTGGGGTGTGGGCGGTATCAGCAGGTTCTTGTTCCCGTGATTGATCCTCGTCGCCCTCAATGGTGGAAAAAGGCACCGCAGCGCGTTTGCGGCGGCGAGTGGCATCCAGGCAGACATTCACCGCGATGCGATGCAGCCAGGTGCCAAAAGCGCAATCGCCACGAAAATGGTCTAAAGAACGATAAGCCCGCACGAAGGCATCCTGGGCTGCATCCGCGGCTTCTTCGGGGTCGCTCAGCATCCAGTAGCACAGGTTATAGATGCGGTTTTGGTGCTGCGCCACAATTTCATCGAAAGCCGTCGTGTCACCCCGGCGGCAGCGTTCCAGCAACCGCATTGTCGTGTCGGTTGCTGGGCTAACCAGGGTGGGCGGCGAGACTTGAGACATAGGGGATGAATAATGGGCCTGGCCAAAGATGTGTGCTTAAACATACTCAGGCGAGGCTAATCCCCAAACTCAGCATGGATGCGCCGCCTTATCAACTTAACAAGAGTGCGGACGTGCGGGGGACCTGCCCGTGCCATCCGATTTTCACGCTGACTGGCTCTCCGCTCAGACAGCCAAAACAGCACTTTGTTCTAAGTGGCGGGGTGCTGCTTACACCTGTTCTTCGCGTTGTAGCGCACCGCCAACGTAAACCCGCACCGTGGCGGTGGTGCCCTGGGGCCGGGGCACATGAATTAGTTGGTCTACCAGGTCGCCTGGCGCATGGGTGCGGCGATAGAGGATATGCTCGCCATCGGCATCGCGCACCACGACGCGCACTTCCTGTTTGGGGCCATCTGCTGGAATAGCGACGCGCACCCGCACGGCACGTGAGACCATTGGCACGCTGGAAGGTGCCTCGGAGCCGATGGCAGCTTGTCCCGAAGCGTTGTCGTCAGTGATGGAAGGTGGCGCGGGCGGTGGCGGTAAGAGAGCGGGGTCTTGAGGTACTTCGGAGGGTTGCTGGCCTTTGCTCACCACGAGGTTAATCGGCTCGGAGCGGCTAAATGGCTGGCCGGGTTCGGGGTATTGGCCGCAGATGTAGCCCTGGGGAATGCGGTCATGGTACTGCTCGGCAACCTGCCCTAAACGCATTCCATGCTGCACAATAATCTGGCGGGCACGTTCCAGGGTGATCTCGCTAAAGTCGTACATGGCGATGCGTTCTTCGCCGCGTGATACCGTGACACCAATATCATGGCCGATTTTAACTCGTGTGCCAGCGTCTCTATCGCCGGACAGCACGGTGCCGCTGGGATGCCGGGTATCATATTTTTCACTGGCGATATGTAGCTTCAGGCCATGCGCTGCCAGCCGCCGTTCGGCTTCATATTGCGGTAATCCCACGTAAGTGGGGACGATGACATCGTGGGGAATATCTTTGACCCAGAAATAGTAGCCGCCATAAATAATGCCTGCCAGCAGGCCAGCGGCGACAAGTGTCCAGAACACGGCTAAGAGCGCCCCATTCCGTTCGCGGCGACGATGCTGCCCCACGGTGCGTTTGGCTGTGACCGCTGCTTCTTCCTCTTCCCAGATACCCACATCGTCGGGGGCCGTTGTCACCGGAGCGGCAACGGCTGCCACCGGAGCAGGCGGTACAGGTCGCACCGCCGAAGCTGCTGGAAGGGTAGCCCCATTCGCTACCAAATCTGTGTCAGATATGGTAGCGGGGGCAGGCCCTAGACCCTGAGCCGCTGCCACACTGCTGGTGGCGCTCCCCATACGGTTCACCGCAGTTGCCGCGTAGGGATCACCATTAGCAGTAGGGGCATCTGCCACGCCGACAGGAACGATAGGTGGCACAACCGTTGGCACCACAGACGGTACTCCAGGTGGCACTGGGGAAGGCACAAAGGCTGATGACCCAGGTGAGTCTGCATTGGCCGCATCCGAGGCCAACGGTGGGGGGGAAGCTAATCCATTGGATTGAGGTGACGGAGCAACGGCAGCGGCGCTGGGCGGAGCCGTGTTTATTGTGGGGCCGACACCCCCTGCTAAATCATTTAGCAATTGCGCCGCAGAAGGATAACGCATTTGCGGATTCTTTTCCAGCAGGCGCAACGTAATGGCTTCTAAATCCGGTGGGCACTCCCGGTTAAATTGGGAAGGATGGAGTGGCGCATCATTACGGTGGCGCATCGCAATGGAGAGGGGCGATGGCCCATCAAAGGGCACCCGTCCCGTCAGCATCCGGTAGAGGATGACGCCCAGGGCATAGAGATCGGAAGCAGCGGTGGGCGGCGCACCATCAAAGCGTTCGGGAGCCAGATAATAAGTCGCATCATGCTCGACATCGCTTAGAGCTACGCCCGCCATTGTGAAAGCGTCGGCTAAGTTGGCATCCGTCAGCTTGAGGGTGCCATCGGCTGCCGCGAGAACCTGGCGCGGGCGGAGGTCGCCGTGCAATGCGCCATTTTGATGCAAATAGCTTAAGGCTTCCGCTATCTGCTGGACATCGGCGACGATTTCAGCGCGGGTAAAAGGGGCACGACGCAAGCGGGTTTCCAACGATGCCCCCGGCAGCCATTCGCTGACCAGGAAGAGCGTGCCCTCTTCCTCTCCCATTTCCAAGAGTCGGCCCAGGTTCGGGTGGGCAAGCTGAACCGCGCGATGAGCGGCTTGAGCTAATGCCGGAGCAAACTTGGGATGACGTGAGAAGGCTCCTTTAAGAGCTTTCAGGGCGAAGACACGATTATCGTTGCGGTCACGAACGCGATAGACCACAAAAAGAGTGCCTTCCCCCACACGTTCCAGGACTTCATAACGTGAGGCGGCTGATCCCCAATCTTGATCGTTGCGTCCGCCAGGGTTGCGTCGAGAGCCACGCATACTCGTTGCTAACATTAAAAAGATTGTAGCGGGTTCACCGCTGTGGCGCAATTTAAGGCGTTTTTAAAGCCGTCTCTGGTTGCACGCTGCGCCGTTATGCGGCATCCTTTCTATCAGTAGAAGTTTACAATGGGACGCAAAACTGCGTTACGCCAACCTACGCTGCGCAACGGAACGCTAAATTTTTTTTAATAGCGTTCAACTAGCGCATGAAGTTAGCATCGCCCTTGCGTTGCGTGCCATTTAATTGAATCTCGGCAGCAATTGGCATTCCAAGAATGATTATGAATCCGTGGCATGATGTTGACCCTGGCAAACGCACCCCAGAGATTATAGATTGTATCATCGAAATTCCGCGTGGCAGCCGGAATAAGTATGAACTTGACAAAAAAGCCGGGTTACTGCGCCTGGATCGTGTCCTCTATTCATCGGTCTTCTATCCGGCCAATTACGGCTTCATTCCGCGCACCTACTGTGATGATTCCGATCCGCTCGATATTCTCGTTTTAGGCCAGGAACCCGTGGTGCCAATGTGCATTCTCACTGCCCGACCGATTGGGCTGATGCAGATGGTGGATGAAAACGAGGAAGATGATAAGATCATTGCCATCCACGAGCATGACCCGGCTTTTGCCCACTACCGTGACATTTCCCACCTGCCTGAGCACACTCTCCTCGAATTAAAACGGTTCTTTGAAGATTATAAGGTTTTAGAGCACAAAACGGTGCATATCGAACGCTTTATGGGGCGTGTGGATGCCCATAATGTCATTGATAAAAGTATAAAGCTCTACCAGGCCTCTTATAACGCCGATGGCTCGAAACGCCCGGATGCGCCCCTCTTAGAAAGTCAAAAGCGTGCTATAGAAGAAGCTCCCGGCGAAGACATCCCCCGCCCAGCGTCGCGCAACCTGCGCGTGGCCGCAGCCCGTCGTGCCGCAGCCCGTTTGCAACAGGAAGACAACTACGCCCTTGGCACGCGCATTGTCGAAACTCCCTCGGATAAAAATGCTGATTCATCACAAGCTGACAGTTCTGAAGCCATGCCGCCAGTACCCTGGCCCATCTTCCGCCCGGAATTCCGAGAAACGGACCGCACGAATGATGGTACGACTCTACCCTCTGGCGCAGCAAGTGATGGTGGGGTGGAAGCAGCGGATCCCACTGCGTCCGAGCCAGCAACGATTCCATTCACCGAAACGGAAAGTGCCACCCCTAATGGCATGGTTCAAGAGACCCAACAGCAACCCGTCCTTTAGAATTAGAACTGACTCGCTACCCGCCGCTAAAGCAGCGGGCTGAGTACAAAAATCCCGGTGAACCGGGCTAAGCGTGTTCTGCTGCTAACTGTAGCCCCGTTCAGGGGGCTTCTCTTGCAGTTCAGCCCGCTGCTTTAGCGGCGGGTGCAGTATCCAGCGGATAAGTAGCCAACACTTGGTGGAGTGCCCCCTGGCGCTCAAGGGTGCTGGAATAGAGGCGAAATTCTTCCACTAGAAACGGTTCAGCAGCAAATTCGCTGTTGGCCTTGATAAACTGCTTAACTGGTTCGACGGGTGCATTCTTGAACCGTGCTAAGGTAATGTGCGCTGCAAAGGGGTGCGTCTCCGCTACTAATCCCAGGCGTCTCAGGCTGCCTTCAATAGTTTCATAAAGCCGGTGTAGAGCAGGATTGTCTTCAATGCCGACCCATAAGACGCGCGGCGCACGGCGGTGCGGAAAACAATCTATACCATTTAACTGAAGTTCAAACCTTGATGCCTGGACGGACGTTAAGGCTACACTGACGGCCTGTGCTACTGTCTCATCCATTTCTCCAATAAACCGCAATGTCAGGTGCATCTGCGCCGGTTTGACCCAGCGTGCGCCTGCCAGATCGGTTCGCAAACTGGATAGCTGCTGGCGGATGGCATCTGGCAGATCAATGGCAATAAACAGGCGTGGCATAATGCCAAGTTTATCTCTGGTGTGGAGCGGAGGGGCATCTTTAACAACTCCTGGTTGTGTTCTTGCCCGTTATCTTTAATACGACTGACTTAGATCTACTCGTGAACCGAGGTGCCTGCCGAAGCGTAGTTGAGTAGCCCCATTCAGGGGGCTTGATAGTTCAGCCCGCTGCTTGAGCGGCGGGGACGCCAGAAGCTTACGCATGATAAGTCATTGGATAACACCAATGGGCAAAGGGCAGCAAATCACAAAGACTTGCTGCCCTTTGTTACGTCAAACAATTTTCCAGCTTAGAATGTTGGGCCGATGGCGAAGTGGGTGCGCACGCCGCGACTGCCTTTACCAACATCCAGGCGGATGGGGCCAATGGGCGTTTGCAAGCGGAGACCAGCTCCGACTGAAAAGAGACCTTTGGAACCGACGTTGGAAGAGAAACGGCCACCATAAGCGGTGCCCGCGTCGGTGAAGCCGACTATTTGCAGCTTCTTCTGTACCCGGTAACGCAATTCAAAGTTACCAAAGACCTGGTTGTCGCCAAACTGTTCGTCTATATCATAACCACGCACTGTGTCGGAGCCGCCAATAAAGTATTGCTCGAACGGTGGTAGTTGGCCGAATGATTTACCAACCACGAGTCGTCCCGCAGCGACCAGTTTGGGTGGGTCAGCCAGAGTTGCGCCGCGCATAAGAGGAAGGTAATGGCGCAAATCCAGGTCAACCTTGGTGAAGATGGTGTTGCCGCCAAGGAAGCGCAGTCCTTTTTCGAGTGTTATCTGCTGGCGTGAGCCAACCGAAGGATCAATACGCGAGTCGCGCACATCACGCAGGAAACCAATGGAGGGTGCCGCGACTCGCCCGGATGCGTTAATAGGTAGATTAACCGGCGTGATGACACCTACGCCACTGGTTTGAAACAAGCGGGCAGTTTCATCCCGAAACCCAAAGAGCAATGCCTTCTTTTGGTCTAAGTCGAGCGGCATATTATAGTTGAGCCGCCCACCTTTGCGCTGCTCTTCATAAAAGAACTTCTCGGTCGCGCCCGGCACGAAAAGGCGCACTGAGCGTGGCTCGCGGAAAATGCGACGGTCGAAAATAGAGACATCGTAACCGGCATTTTTCTGGCCGATAAAGGGATCGCTAAAGTCAAGATCGAAGGTGCGCTCGCCACCAGTCCCGCCCCCTTCCACCGAGGCCGAAACTCGCTTGCCGGAACCGCCCAGGTTGTTCTCGCCCACCGTGACAAAGCCCGTCACTTTGGAGCGGTTGTCGAAACCGACACCGACTGAAAATTGGCCAGTGCGCTTTTCCTTCATCACCATCGTCACAATCAGGGTGCCGGGGTTCTTGGGATCATCATCCACCTTCAGGGTGGGCGGCTCATCAAAAAAGCCCAGGTCATAGATGCGGCTCAAGTCCTGGCGCAGCTTGACCTGGTTGAAAATATCGCCCGGCTTGGAGCGAATCTGCCGACGCACCAGGGACTCTTTCGTTTTGCGCAGACCAGATAGCACGATACTGGAAACTTTAGCTTCTTGTATCGTAAAAGTGACCGCGCCATCGTCGGCTTGATGTACATCCGTGACCAGGGCGGCGTAGCCTTTCGAGCGGAACAAATCCTGGATTTTTGTGACATCGCTATTGATGGTGTTATGGTTCAACACCGTCCCCGTTTTGCTCTGTAAAACTTTGGCGATGTCTTCGGCAGGCACTAAGCTGCTGCCTGTGAATTTGAACCCCGTAATCACGCGGTTTTCCACCACGATAAACGTGACATCCACCTTGTTGGGGTCTTCGAGGTTGGGTGTCACCTGGTGCTGCACGGAAGCGAAAAAGCCCAGAGCATCAATAGCGTTAATGTCGAGCCGGATTTGATTGGGCGAATAAGCCGCACCGCGCCGCGTGCCGACCTTAAGCAAAATGCTGTCGGCAGGCACCACACGATTGCCAACCACTTTAACGTTGACGACTTCGCGCCCCTCGGCCTCCACGGAGCCAGGCACGGGCTGTTCTGTGGTAGTGCTCGGTGGCAGCGTCGGCCCGGTTACAGGTGCCGTAGGGGTTGTGGCAGTCGTCGGTGTCGTTGGCGTGGTGGTCGTTGGCCCAGGCGTAGTCGGCGTTGTGCCTGGCGCGCCCGGTGGCGTATTGCCAGGGGAAGGGGCTGGTGAATTACCCTTGTCGGGGCCGACTGGCACTGTCAAGGCAGGAGGAATATCGCCCCGCTTGTCAGGATCAGCCGCCGGTTTATTGGTTTGCGCCTGGGCGATGCGGGCGCCAGACAGAGCATCCGTCGTCTTAGGCCGGTGCGACTTCGCCAGTACGGGACGGGCACAGGTGCCTAAAAGCGAAGCACCTAGGGCGGCAGTCAAAAAGAAAGGCGCATTACGCGCCGGGTTAGCAGGAGAACAGAGAAAAGAAGGTTGAGCAGGGCGTTCTGTTTCTTGGATAAATCGGGTTTGAGTCCGGTGCATTCCGGGGAGGGCCTCCAATATGGTTAGATTGTGGCTTAAAAAGCTTTATTGAGTTAAGCCGCATTCAGATGCAGCTTAACTTTAACAAGAATTTTCACGGCTCGCCTCAATCATCATGAATTCCGCGTCTGGGACGCAGTGTGAGATGACGTGGTGTGGGACGTGGCAACCGCATTTTGTTCGGCAATTAAATAGGGTTCCATCAGTCGCCGCACGGCATTACGGGCGCGGAAAAGGCGGCTTTTAATAGCTTCCAGGGTCGAATCTGTGACACGGGCGATTTCTTCGTAGGTTAGGCCCTCAATGTCGCGCAGCACAATCACCGTGCGATAATTGTCTGGCAAGGCCAACAATGCCTCGTGCAGCCGCACCCGCAACTCGCCACTTTCCAGGACTTGCAATGGCAAAGGACGCTCATCGGCTACTTGATGTGTAGTCCAACCCTCGAAATTATCGTCATTGGCACTGGCATCAAGGGAAACCTGCTCCACGCGGCGCCGCCGCGTCAGTTTCTTTTGCTGGTTATGGCAGAGGTTGATGGCAATGCGATAGAGCCACGTATAAATCTGCGAATCGCCTCGGAACTCGTTCCAGGCGGTGTAAGCGCGGACAAAGGTGTCTTGTGTCAGGTCGCAGGCTTCTTCATAGTCGCCGGTATAGCGGTAGACGAGTTGAAAAACTTTGCCATGATACTTTTCGACCACGTCCTCAAAGGAGACTGGAGCTGCTGTGCGGCCCGTGCTAAGCGCCCCAGCCAGGGCACTGCCGCTCAAGGTTGTGACAGGCGCAGCATCGTCGCCGGATGCTTCAAGGGCTGCCGCTTCCAGATGACTGGCTTCGTTGTCCACAACCAACGCAGCCACCTCGTCACCGGGAGAAGTTGGTGCCGGGGCAGACACTGTGGATGATTTCGGCTTTAACGTTGCAAAACGCGTGAAGACAGTCACCGGGGCCTCGCTTTAGAGATTGTTTTCATAATCTGGTTCCGCGTCAGTATAACACAATTACCACTAAGACAATCTGAACCTGTAATAGTTTTGACCATTTTATTAAATTTCGATGGGACGCAAAGTTTCACTACGCTGCGCGGCGCAAGCTTACGCTATTTTGTTTTATAGCGTTCAAATAGCGCATGAAATTAGCGTAACGTAGTTTTGCGTGCTACCTGATTGCAATCTCAGAAACGCCAAGTTTTATCTAATGTAATCTGGTTGCGTCCGCGTTCATCGGTTTGCAGACCTAATTGTAAATTGCCCTTGATTCGATAATCTATACGAAAGGTATAGGCTGTCGGTTGCCCCGCTTGTATATTTGACAGCGAGCGCCGATACGAAGCAAAGACTCGATCCCCCAGGGCTTTACCAAATTCCACCGTCAAAGGCTCATTGAAACGGTAATCTAGGACGACACTGCTGACGCCCAGGGCACGCTCCAGAGAACGTTCCAGGCCAGTGAACAAGGGTGCTGAAATCATGTTCACCACGGCGCGGGCATATGTTTGGTTAATCTGGCTGTTGCTGACGATGTCCTGCTCGTTGCCCTGCAACTCACGCAATGAGGTGCCCAGGAGTTGGGCAAACGCCTCATCTTGCGATAATGGCGGATTGGACGTTACATCCACGCGTAAGTTCTGTGTATTTTCTGAACTAAAATCAAGAGGGCCGCGCAAGGTGAGGGTAATTTGATATTGTCCTGAGCGTCCAACGGCGGTAGCGTCAATATCGGCCCGTGAGCGTAATGTATCGGTGACAGGATCGCGTGAGGCGGCAACAGTGATTTCGCCATTGGTCACGCGGGCCGTGGCGTTGGGGAAGCGCACCTGTCCACTCCGTGTGGCTACCGTGCCCTGCACCAGAGGGTCACGCGGCGTGCCGTTAATGTCAATACTGCCGACTAACTCAGCGCGTAGTGTTGGGGTCACAAATTGGACATTATGCCCAATAGTCAATTGCACCTCCAGGCGCGGCGCATCTGGCAAGGCGATGGGGCCGCCCGCAGCCCCCGCTGGCACGCCAGCCAGTTGCGATTGTGAGAGCGTCAGGTTGCCCGTTACACGAATGGGTAAAGTGCCGTTAGCTGCTGGCTGCGCACCGGGTGGGGGTGCTGCGCCAGGGTCAACTTCAGGTGCGCCATTCGGTGCCGCTTGAGCCAGCCGCTGCTGATGGCTGGTGGGCTGCGGGGGTGCATCTGCTGTTGGTGGAGCGTCAGTATTGACTTTGCTGGCTGTGGTGCCGGTGACGACGACATCGTTGATCGGTTGAATTTTTGCTGTAGCTTCATGGATGCCGAACGGTGACTGGTGCGCTGCGGCCAGTCGCGTGGCGATAGAGCGTTGTGCCGTGCGCAGTAGGGGAGAAATCGTGCGGAGTGTCGAGGGTTGGTTGTCCAGCAAGAGGGTGCCATCTAGAATGCCGCTGCCAACATCGCGGGCGTTAAAGCCGAGTGCTTGAAAAGCAATGCGGCTGCGGCGGTCTTGCAAGGTGGGAGCAGCAATGCGCCGGTAAACCGGAAGATCACTAAAATCCTGCTCGTTGGTAAAACTGGTGACTTTTGAACGGAGCAAGGCATCGAAACCGGTGGCAAAATCAGGAGCTAAAGTCAAAGCGGCGAGCGAATAAACTTGCCCGGCAGCTTTCTTTTTCGCGCTCTCTCCGGCGGCGGCCAGCATCCAACGCACCTGTTGAGATGTGCTGGGCGCACCATCTCCCGTGCGCCAGATGAGGCCCATTGAAATATCGTGTAAACCACCAAAGGCATCGGTGCCGTAATTGGCACGATCCAGACTAAAGGCGAGATTATAGCGATGCTCGCTCATAGCCACCACGGCACGGGTGAAAAGACGCGGGTCTAAATTTAGGGCGACATCACCACGTAAGGTAAAGGCCCCCGTCATGTTTGAGGGAGTGGCTTTGGTCTCCAGGATGGCTCGCTTAACGGCTTTGCTGGGACTTTTATCAGCAACAGCAGTGACCGTTGGGCTGTTAACACGCGTAGGGTTGCCCGTCCCCGCTGCCTGAATGCTGGCCCCTGTCACCAGTTGACCACGCAGAATGTTGGTCGGTTCTATGGCGATTTGGTTGCCATTGATGAACCGCACCGTGCCCGATAAGCCTGCAATACCGCCATCGAAGGCCACCGTCGCGGGATTAAAACGGAATCGCCCATCATCTATGGTCACTTCACCTCCTAATTGCGGGGTGTCGAGAGTGCCAGTGACGTTGACCATGCCGCTAAAAGCTTTAGCATCTACGTTGGTAATAGCCGGGATGAAAACTCCGGCCAAGGCTCCAAAGTCGGCGCGTTGTAAGGGCAGATGCACTTCCATTGGCCCATCCGGGCGTGGCCCCGGCGCATTCCAACTCCAGGACACAAAGCCAGACGCTGCCGACGACTGGAAACTGCCCTTAACAATCGTCAGGTTGCCAGGCCGAATTGCTAATTGTCCATTATCTATGTCAAAGCGCGCCACGCGCAGGCGGTCGAGGGTATATTTGCGATACACCAAATCTTCTGCGGTGATGGAGCCAGTGACAGTGGGATCATCCGTATTACCGCCAACTTGAAAGCTGAACTGTGAAAGCACGCCACTGAGGGCAGGCTGCCCGTTAGTGTCGCGTAAGGATGGCACCCACGTCGCCAATTGCGACAGGTTGGCATTGAGAACTTCGGCGTCTAACGAAATCTCTCCGCCCGGCACAATACGACCACCTTCAGCAATGCGCAGCAAGGTATCTTCGTCAGCCGCTTCGCTGCCCGCATTCTGCACCCCGGTGGCAGGCGGCTTGGAGAGGCGCAATTCCGCCTTTTGCACTGTGACAGCGCCCTGGCTATAGGTGAAAGCCGCATCCACCGCTGGCAAATTTTGTAAGCCGCCAGAGGGCGCACGGGCGCGCACGTTATGCAGGGTCGCTAAGTGAACGGCGAAAAAGGGATTGCGCCAACTGCCTGTAATGCGCGAATCCACGGCAAAATCGCCTTCCAGACCAGCCGGTAAGGACTTTGATGATTGGAGAAGACGTTCCAACCATCTCACATGCTGGCCTTGCTCCCCCAGTGTCCGCTGCACTTCTTTCAAGAAATCAACAATCGCGGGCAAGCGTTCGCTGGTGATATTGACTTGCGCGTTAAGATCGGGCGTCTCTACGGCCACCGGTAAAACGCCTGTAACAGTCACCAGGGCATCTTCGGGTGTGGTAACAGTTCCGTCGGGATTAAGGATTGGACTTTTAGGGCGGCGCAATTCAATTTTAGAAGCGTGCAGCAGGCCGCCTTCGAGGGTCATATTAGCCGTCAACACGCCCACGCGCCGCCCGCGCCAGAGCAGGGTGTCGGTTTGCAGCACAACATTGCCAGTCTGGGGCACGAAGGACGTGCCCGCCGCATCGGTCGCTATCGTGCCATTAATATCTAAGCCACCAGTCAAAGTGCCCCGGAAGGGCAGCCCCACGATCCTTTTAGCCGAAGCTGGATCAGTATGGTTAGCGATGAGCTGCATTAAGCGGTTGGCATTGGTGCCCTGGCTGTCGAGTTTCGCGCTCCAGGTGCCGCCTGCATAATCGGCGTTAAAGGATCCCGTGAAAAGCTTACCCTCCGAATGCCCCGTTGCTTTAGTGAGCGAGATACGTGGGCCATCTACAGTTTCTTCATAATTTAACTGGCCAGCGACATCTTCGATATTAAGGCCATAAGCCTGGGCGAGCCTGGCTCCGACCTGGCCCGCAACGCGAGGATGCGCCAAATCACCAGAAATGTGGAAATTGCCCTCTAAAAGTGCGTGAAGTTCAGCATCATGGCTGATAGAGCGTAAGCCTTCAGTCAGGGTCAGATCACGGGCGCGTACATCATGGGCCGATGCTTGCAAGTCAAGATCATAGGTGTCTTGACGGCGGGTGAGGGTGCCGTTGGCCGTTAAATGCCCCCCGTTGCTCCACACACTAAGCTCGTGCAGGGGCAGCACATTCATGTTACCCATTTCGACGCTAAACCCGGCTCGTGCCATGTCTACTGGTATCGTGGTATTGGCTACTTGAACTGTGGCATTATAAAGCCGCGCCTGCACAGTGGCCTGGGGATTGCGAGTGGTGCCGGTAATGTCGGCCCGTGCGTAAGCGAGTCCATCCACATTCCAGGTGCCCGTGTCGCCCGGAGGGGTTGCCGCATTTGTCCCAGTCAAGAGATGTTGTAATTCGCCTGCCTGGAATTTATCCGCCAGAACTTGTCCTGAAAGCCCATCGCCATGCAACGCGAAATGCCCACTTATCTGCCCGCCACCCACATTAGCAAAGATGCGGGGCAATTCATAAGCATGGGGCAAGGCGACGTAATCCGTGCGCAAGTTATCCACTGTGACCCAACGGGTAGCGGAACGAGCCTGATTGAATGCAACCGGACGTATTGGGGAAGAAACCCCACTCGAAGCCATTGCGACTGGCACTGGCAGCACACTCCGCACGGCCTGCACCTGTCCCGCCAAGCGTGGTTCCAAGTGTCCACCAGTGCTGCTCAGACTACCCCGTGTTGTGACTTTCAAGCCATCAAAGCGGCTGCCATTAAGATGTTCAATCCAGGTGCTATTAGCAGGGGAAGCGCCCTTTGCAGCAATGCTGGCGCGTGCGCTGGTCAGGGTAGCCTCACCCACAAAATGCCAGTCATGGGCCGAGACCAGTTGCACCGCGCCACGTCCTTGTAACCGGGAACCAACAGCTTTTACAGAACGGCTGTTAGATTGCTTAGGCAGTTGAGAGCGCAGTCCAAGGGTTGGAACTGCAAGGTCAAAGCTCGTTTCTAATGCAAGCGGCGAGTTAGTATTCACCGCCACCCGGCCTCGCAGCAGGCTATTCTTTAAGGAGCGAGGCAGCCTGCGATTGGTGGTGGCCACGGTGACGCGCCCGACTGCCGTGCCACTGGTGGTCAAACCCTGGGAAGCCAGCAAGGGATTAATGCGTTGAGCCGGGATAACAGTGTGCGGCGAAGTGAGAGCAAGCTTGGTCGTTCCCGTATGCAAATTGGTATCTAAATCGGCTAACATCAGACCCAACTCACTTTGTGCCTGCACTCCCGCTAAACGTAACCTGCCCTGCGCCAGCGAGATGGCGGTGGAAACGTTATGTAAAGAAAAATCGGCAATCGTGGCACGGGAAAGTTGCAAGCGGCCTTTAATGACGGGCGAAACCCCCGGCAGCCATCCGGCAAAGCGGGCACGTCCACTAATGTTGCCCAGACCCCGCACCTGTTTAGCGGCACTGGGGGAGAATGCGGCTAAATTAAGCCTTGATGCATCCAGATTCTCGACGCTGGCCTCACCACTCCAGGCCGCATGGACGGCATCACCTGTAGCCGCTATTAAGTGGACGACGGTACCACTGGTTGCTCCATATTGTCGGTTGCTGCCCGTTAAGCGAGTTAAAGTAGTATCGCTGTTGATGGCAGGCGCTTGAGTAGCTCCGTTCGCTTGGACAATAGTGTGCAGGTCTCCGGCCCGCCACACACCATATTGTGGATGGGCCACGCTAACGTTGCTGCCCCAGACTTCACTTTTCAGCTTGCCCTCTCGCAGATTGCCTTCAGCCTGCACCAAACTGTGCAGACTGTCGCCGTGCCATTGTCCATAACTGGTCAATGTGGCCCCGACATTCGAGCCTTTAAGATCGGCTTGCAGGCGTGCTGCCTGTAAATTGCCCCCAGCGTGAATGAGGCCATGCAAGCCACCAAAGGTCAGGTGTCCCTGTTGTGGTAGCGTCACGCTGACGCTCATCCCCGTGACATCCGCATCTACGTTAGGCGACTGTAAATTGCCATCGGCATGAATCACACCGGCCAGCAGGGGAGTGGTAACAGTACCGTAATGAGGAAGCGCCAAGCGAAAATCAGCAATACTGACATTCCCATTAATATGCGCCGCCTGAAGGTGACCCGTTACACGCACGGTGCCTCGCGCGTGTCCACCACTCGCATTTATCCCGCCCGGTAGAGGGCCGTGCCACAGACCGACTAAGCGGTTTGTATCAGCGGAGTTCGATTGAAGGTTCAGATCAAAAGCGGGTTGCTGTAATAATGCCACGTTGCCACTGACGCGCAACGGGGTGTTCAGCGTCACCAGGCTCACATTATTAAATGACAATGCTTTGTTGCTGAACGAGAGCGGGCCATTGAATTGTGCAATGGCGAGGGGGTGCGTGGTGTTAGGTTCCTTGATAGCTTGCAAATAACCATCAGTAGCCCGGCTGGTGATGTTCCCGGCAACTGTCCATTGGTCATTAACGGGTAGGGTGCTATCCCAGGCGAGTTGCACCTGACCACCCAACCTGCCCGTGCTGGCTACTACCTCACGTTTGGGAAAAGCATAATCGGTTAAAAGTGCGGCGGGCGCGTCTGGCCACGTTACACCGAGGGAGAGCCAGCGCCCGTTAACTCCTGCTTCGCCCTGCAAGGCCACTGCTTTAATGGGTGTCTGCGTTGGCCCAAAGAGAGCCGTGCCGACAGCTAAGCGAAAATTCAAAGGGTCATTACCATTGAGATGCACATTGCCCTGCAAGCCGTGACCATCTACTAAGAGTGTTTGCCCACTGGCGGAACGCAGGCCCAGGTCGTGATACCAGAGGCGGCCATTGTTGACTTGAACAAATCCCGTCCAGCGCGTGGTCGTAGTGCCTGTCGTGTGCTTCAGGAGCTTCATCACATTGAGTTGCCCCTGCGCATCGCGCTGTAAATAGAGTTGCGGCGCATCCAAAATGACACTTTGCAGCGCCTGCATCGCATCGGCGCGATGTAACGCTAGATCAATGATATTCAGGTGAACGTTAGCGGTGTTGGCCTGAAAGAGTGCGCCGAGGGGAAGATGTGGGTCACGTCCTACCACAATATCATGCAGCGTGACATTAGAAAGCCAGTCGCTTTCAATGCGCCCGACTTCAATGTGAGTGCCATACTGCTTTTCTAACTGCGGGATGATCTGACGCCGGATACGACCTTCAATATCAACCTGTTGAAGCACATAGCGGCGACCGACGATAACCAGGAGAGCTAAGACGATAAAGGGAGCCACCAGACGCCAATCACGGCGCGTTATAGGTCGGCGCGGTGGCCTTAGACTGCCCAGGTGATGACGCAGCCGACTCAAATGTTCCATGCGCCGCACCGGGCGAGGCAGGAATCGCTGCGAGGGACGAGGTGAGAAAGAACGCAAAAAGTTTGACATCAGGACCGGACTGCGATACAAATAACTGCGCTGCGATGATATGGTCCACGACTCGGTATGGATATTTAGGGCGTGAGCGAGTTATTCTCGCGCTACTATGGCACCTCCAGGGCGACACTTACGCCCAGGGACAACAAAACTTTTATGGCACTTCCTGTTCGTGGCAATAGCCATTTACTATAATTGTGGCATAGTAGCGCGTGGTTCACAATTACGGAGTCTTAGACGTTAGAAAGTCGCGTTGAGTTCTACCTGGCCTTGAGCACCACTCTATAGCGGCTGAGTAACCAACTTTACTGCATTCAATTTGCACTGTCTGAATTTATGAATCTGCGCCGCCCCCTGCATCGAAATTCCAACGCTAACTCGGCTAATCCTTGCGATCCATTGGCTCCCGATGGCCGACAAGACGCTCCCATTCCTATCGCTGTCTCTGCTGTCTGTGCAACTCCTGCTGGTTCCGCCACCGCCCCACGCCGGGTGCGCCGCGAGCAAGCCCGCCGTATCCGCCGGTTTCTGGGGGCTTTGGGCGGCTTTGCCATGTGCGTGGCGTTACCCCTAGCTATTTTTCAGATTGTGCTCTATCGGCAAAACCTGGCGATAGCCCATGAGACCTTTCCTTTAGCTCCTACCTTCACCTCCCAGGATCGTTTGCTGGTGCTATCACCGCATTGCGATGACGAAACGCTGGGCGTAGGAGGCACCTTAGCAGCGGCACGGTCTGCCGGGGCCGCGGTGCGCGTGGTGTTTCTCACCAATGGCGATGGCTCGCGCTCGACACAGCTTGGCGAAGGCGTCAAGCATCCGAGCAATTTGCTCCATCGCCGTAACTCTTTGCAGCAATTAGCCTATATGCGCCAACGGGAAACCATTGCTGCTCTGGGTGAATTAGGTGTTGCCCCCAGTGATGTGATTTTTCTGGGCTATCCTGATGGTGGCACGAAAGAGATGTGGGAAAACTACTGGTCTCCTCGTAAGCTCTATCGTTCCAATTACACGGGAGTCAAACGTTCACCCTATACAAACTCGCGCACGCCCCAAGCGGCTTATTGCGGTTCCCAGGCACTCAAAGATGTGACCGACGCCATTGCCGAATGGCAGCCTACCGTCGTCTTCACAACGCATCCTAATGATACCCATCCCGATCACTGGGCTGCCTATGCCTATTCCCGCGCCGCGCTGGAAATGTTGCGGCTGCGGCCCGCTACGCGCACCTGGGCTGGCCAGACTCAATTACTGACTTTCTTAGTGCATCGTGGTTGGTGGCCTGCACCGCATGGCTACCACCCGGACGCGCACTTAGCTCCACCCTCTTTTCTTAAAGACACGGGCACCCACTGGGCACAGTCACCACTGGATGAGCCGTCTCGCACCGCTAAACAAGCCGCCCTGGAACGCTATGTCAGTCAACTCACCTTTACGCCTCAATATCTAAGGGGGTTTCTCCGGCGCGATGAGCTATTCGGCACCGTGCCAGTGAATGCGCTTGCCTCTCACCCTGTTGCTCCGGCCCAAGCCGCAACCAATGGGCATCATAAGAACGGACACCATAAAACAAGTGCATCGCCTATCCTGCTGGTGCAAGACCCAACTCACGATTCACTCTTGCACGATGTCTGGGCGGCGGCTGATTTGCAAAGCATTACAGCTATCCCCCACACTTTAACCGACGGATTAACTTTGCAAATTGGCTTAGCCAAGCCAGTCTCACCGCGCCTGACCTATCGCCTGTGCCTGCACGCTTTGACTGGCGATGCCGTGCAAAACCGCATCGTTAATGTGCAATGGCGTAATAATAACTGGCAGGCGACGCTAGACAACATGCCAGGGCAACTCCCTTTGCAATTAACCGCTAGTGGATTTGATCTCGCTTTGCCTCGTGCCATTTTAAAATTTCCGGCGGGGGCTTATACCCTGTTGGTCTCAGCCAGCACGCATTTAGGCAGCACCTGCATTGACCAGACCGAAACGGGCACTTTACGTCTCGCTGCGCCAACAATAGAAGTCCACAAGCCATTGGCAATCCACGCGCAGAGCTTGCTTCATGTTTTTACCGGTTAAAGTAATACTCTGGTAGGAGTAGTGAACTATGGATAATGCAAGCACAGAAAAGATAGATGCAGATATTCAATTCGGATACCTGAGAGTGCATGTCTTACCTGAAGTGGTAGAACTGCTGCGAGAAGAAGCTGCTCAAAGTCACACTTCTGCATCAGAGCTTGCCGGGATACTCTTAGAGCAGACTGTTTTAACCCGTGAGCAAGCTAAAGGGAACGACATAGAAGAGGGATTTAGAGCGCGGCGGGATCAACGCAAAAGCGATTGGCACCACTGGGCTGCAAGCCACCAAGAGAAAAAACTACCCAAACTAACAGATGAGGCATTTCAGCGGGCGTCATTTTATGAAGGGCAGGACTGATGTCTTATCTGCTGGATACAAACATATTATTGCGCTCTATGGACTTGGATAGTCCATTTTATGAGATGGCAGTGGCCGCTGTAGAAACTCTCATCGAGCAGGGCGAAATGCTTTATCTGGCCCCACAAAATATCATTGAGTTGTGGAATGTTGTTACACGTCCTAAGGATAAGAATGGCTTTGGAATGACACCTCTCCAAGCGGAAGCTGAAGTAAACCGCCTTCAGGCTATCTTTCCTGTGTTACATGAGCCACCGCTAATTTTGAGGGTTTGGCAAAACTGACCCATCAGGTAAGAGGCGTGGAAGTGCATGATGCCCGGATAGCGGCCTTCATGAGTAGTCATGGCATAAGCTATCTGCTCACCTTTGATACAGGAGATTTTAAGCGGTTTGACCAAATAACTGCCGTACATCCTAAAGACGTTAAGTAATTTCGTGTTAGACCCGCAAGTTCCTATGTTAACTTTTGAGCATATTTCCAAGCGATTCGGCGGCGTGCGAGCACTGGAAGATGTGTCTTTCAGCGTGGCTCCGGCCACCATTCATGCCATTGTGGGGGAGAACGGCGCGGGCAAATCCACGCTCATGAAAATTACCGCCGGGGTGCAGCCGCCCGATAGTGGCGTCATTAGCCTTGAAGGTAAACCCGTTGTTATCAGTTCGCCCCGGCGGGCGCGGGAGTTAGGCATTGCCCTGGTGCCGCAAGAGCCTGCTTTGTGTCCTAACCTCAGTGTGGAAGAAAACCTTAACTTAGGGCATGAGCCGCAAGCCTTTGGCTTTGTTAATCGCAAAACGATGCGCTTGCGGGCTGAAGCTGCTCTGGCCCGTGCGGCTCTTGATATTCCACCGGATGCCCTGGTGGAACGGCTCTCTTCGGCCCAACGCCATCTCTTGCAAATAGCTCGCGCCTTAGCCGAAGATGCCAAAGTGTTAATCCTCGATGAGCCGACTGCTGCCTTATCCGAGGGCGAAGCCAATAACCTCTTCGAGCGGCTCCGCGTCTTGCGCAGTGAAGGCGTCACCATTCTTTATATTTCACATCGTCTGCCGGAAATCTTCGCTTTGTGTGATGGCATTACCACTTTGCGCGACGGGCACCACGTTGCTACCCAACCCATCAGTGAAGTCAACCCAGAAAATATTGTGTCCCAAATGGTGGGGCGTGCCTTAGAGGATGAAGAGCGCGAAACCGAGGAACTTATCGCCAAGACCGGAGCCAGCGACGCGCAACCTATTTTAAAGGTCGAAAACCTCAGTCGGGAACCAGCCTTTCGAGGTGTCTCGTTTGAAGTGCGGCCAGGAGAAATCGTAGCCTTTGCCGGTCTGGTGGGCAGTGGCCGCAGTGAAATTGCCCGCTGCATCTTTGGCCTTGATCTGCCTACCGGTGGGCAGATGTTGCTGAATGGTCAAGCTTATACCCCGCGTGGCCCGCGAGATGCGATTCGAGCTGGGGTTGCCCTCGTGCCCGAAGACCGTCGGGGTCAGGGTTTAGTAATGCAACTCTCCGTGCGAGAGAATTTAAGCCTGCCTGCACTGGCCTCTAATATGGCCCAGTTAGCCACTGCCAATGTAGTGCATGGCGGGGCGGAAAGGCGATTGGCGAACGAGCGCATCAACGATTTAGGGATTAAGACCGCAGGCACCGAGATTAGCGTGGAAACTCTGAGTGGTGGCAATCAACAGAAGGTGGTTATTGGTAAATGGCTAACTGTTGCGCCGAAGCTACTGATTGTGGATGAACCGACACAAGGTGTAGATGTCGGCGCGAAGGCCCAGGTGCATCGCCTGTTGCGCGAGTTAGCCACACGCGGCTATGGAGTGTTGATGATTAGCTCCGACTTGCCCGAAGTATTGAACCTATCTCATCGCATCCTCGTGATGCGCCAGGGGCAATTAGCGGGCGAACTCAAGCATGGCGCCGGTGCTGAAGATGTTATGCGTTTAGCCGCGCTGGGACATTAACCGAAGCGTTGTTTTAACTTAACCCAGCTAGGCGACTCAAGTCGCAGGCTGCAACAGCGCAAAGCCTGCCTGCGCAGGCTCCTCACGGCTACAAAGTAGCAACGCGCCGTCCATGCCCGGTTACTTTTGCTTCTCTAATCTGCGTTGTTAGCCATTGCTTGGCGTTATGGGCGGCTTCGATTACGGGCAATCCTTGCGCCCGTTGCGCGGCAATGGCTGAGGCCAGCAAACATCCGGTGCCCCGCACCTCATACTCTGCTATACGTGGCGCACGAAGTTCAACTATCTCTGTGCCTGTAAGCAATAAATCTACAGCCTCATTCCCCAGCGGATTTGAACTGCTCTCTTCAACTATGTCCGTCCAGTGTCCACCTTTAATGAGTACACAGCGTGCTCTATAGCGATGATGAATGAATTGAGCTGCCTGAATCATGGATGCTCCGTCTGTAATAGGTTGACCTGTCAGTTGTATAGCTTCTGGAATGTTGGGCGTGACTAACTCTGCTAAGGGAAGTAGCTGCTCAGCAAGCTGCTTGGTCGTTGCCATATCAGAAAAGCGGGGGCCGCTGCTAGGCGCAAAAACCGTGTCAACGATAAGTGGGATATGGCTCAATTGCCGTAAGCGGACGGCCAGGCTGTTAACAATTTCGATAGTGGGCAACATACCAACCTTGATAGCTCGTGGGGTAGTATCTTCCAGTAGATTATCCAGTTGAGCTTCAAACATCTTTGTGGATACCGGTTCAATGGCAACTACGCCCCTGGTGTTTTGAGCAATAACCGCCGTGGCCACGGTGCAACAATGGACGCCGAAAGCAGCCATCGCGCGAATATCGGCGGGCAGCCCGGCCCCGCCAGAGGGATCAAGGCCACCAATGGCCAGCGCGCACGGCACTGAACGCTCTAAAGATTCGTCCATAGTCTTCAGTCTACGCGGCCTCCACCACGCTGCAAATGCCAAAGTAGGAGCATTCGGCGTGGCATATCACTTGCCCCTGTCAAAAGCCAACTCAAGGGGAAATTCTTTACTCAAGTAGCGAGGTTGAAATATGTCACTTTCTTTTACCGCCACTGGAACGGGCGCGTTATTTAAGGCCGATACGAATACGCGACGGCGCGTTTTAGTTACGGGAGCCGCCGGGCGTATTGGTTCTTATTTCGCTGAAAACTCAAAGGATAAATATGACTTGCGCCTGCATGTGCAGGGCAACGAAGAAGGTATAGAGAAGATTAAGCCACTGGGTGAAGTAGTAGCCTGTGATTTGTCAAAACTGGATAAATTGAAGGAGTTTTGCCAGGGCATAGATACCGTTGTTCACATGGCAGGCGACCCCAGCCCCTCGGCGACCTGGCAGGATTTATTAGATGCCAACATTACCGGTGTTTATAATATTTTTATCGCGGCTAAAGCGGCGGGTTGTCGTCGGGTGATTCATGCTTCCTCAATTCATGCCGTATCAGGTTATCCGTCTGATGTACAAGTTAAGACGACTGACCCCGTAAACCCCGGCGATTTGTATGGTGTGTCGAAGTGTTTTGGTGAAGCCCTAGGGCGTTACATGGCCGAAAAGGAAGGACTTTCGGTTATTACTTTGCGTATCGGAGCTTTTCAGCCAATTGAGGCGGCGCGCAAAGCAGAGTCCATTAATATGTTTGATGCGTTTGTATCGCACCGTGATTTAAATCAACTTATTAACCGTTGTATTGATGTGGAAAATCTTCAATTCGCTATCTTCCACGGCTTAAGCAACAATCGCTTCAAGCGGCTCGATATTTCCGATGCCCGTGAACTGGTCGGCTATGATCCCCAGGATGATGCTGCCGAAGAAAACCCCAAATTGAAAGAATTGCAATTGAACGAAAAGGTGCAATCACATAGCGGCATTGCCGATGGGCAGAAATCGGGGATTCGAGAAGAGTTATCTAAGAGCGTGTTATGAACTTCTTATATAAACTTTGCGGCTATGAACCGCAAGCACTATCCGAGCGATGTGAGCCATGAGGAATGGGAATTCGTCATGCCCTATTTGACGTTGATGACGCCTGCTGCGCCCCAGCGCAAGCACGA
>JAFAZH010000005.1 GCA_019239895.1 Abditibacteriaceae bacterium
CTTGTGGCACTTTCAACATCGCTTGATTCGCAAAGTGTTGGCTCATACAGTGGTGGTCTTCTTAAACTTACAATTAGGTCGTCCACCCTTAGACTTAGATGGCTTAGTTTGCCTCTAAGCCTCATCAAAAGTGTTGCACATTAAGTAATGAGTTCTTCTTATGAAACGCATTGAAACTGCTCTGCCTGGTGTTTGCCTGCTGGAACCGCGTGTCTTTAGCGATCCACGCGGGTTTTTCTTGGAAAGTTACCACGAGGGGAAATTTCAGGATCTTGGTATCCCCAACCGCTTTGTGCAAGACAATCACTCCAAGTCGGTGCGCGGCACCTTGCGCGGCTTGCACTATCAGCTCCAGCATCCCCAGGCCAAGTTGTGTCGCGTGGTGCAAGGCGAAGTGCTGGATATTGTGGTAGACATCCGGCGCGGCTCACCGCATTTCGGACAAGCGATTAGTGCGGTGCTGTCTGCCGAGAACAAGCAACTTATCTTCGTGCCAGCCGGGTTCGCGCATGGTTTTGTAGTGCTCTCAGAAACCGCTGAATTCCTGTATAAGTGCGATGATTTCTATGCTCCTACCGACGAGCGGGGCATTGCCTGGGATGATCCTGCCTTGCGTATAGACTGGCAAGTCCAAGACCCAATCCTATCGGATAAAGACCGTCGCAATCCCCGCCTGACGGATGTCCCAGATGATGATTTACCGCTCTATCGTCCATTGACTTAACGCCCTTAATAAAAGCGATAAGGAAATGCATGAGTTCATCTGCGGTGCCCCAGAGTCCATTCAGTTAGAATATAATCGTTTGCCTCTCCATCCTAAATCTGCCGTTTGAGATGCTATATTAAGAATCTACCATGAGCTTTCCGAAAGAGTTTGTGTGGGGTGCTGCCGCCGCCTCTTATCAAATTGAGGGCGCGGCACGAGAAGACGGTAAAGGTCTCTCCGTCTGGGATATGCTGTGCCGCAAGCCGGGAGCGATCTGGAGCGGACACAGTGGGGATGTGGCCTGTGACCACTATCACCGTTACCCCGAAGATATTGGGCTAATGCAGCAAATTGGCCTGTACGCCTATCGCCTCTCTCTCTCCTGGCCGCGCATTATGCCTGATGGTGTTGGCACAGTAAATGACGCCGGTCTCGCCTTTTACGACAGACTGATAGATGCCCTCTTAGCGGCTAACATTACGCCTTATGTGACGCTCTTTCACTGGGATTACCCATATGAGCTTTACTGTCGCGGCGGGTGGCTGAACCGTGACAGCTCCGATTGGTTCGCCGAATACACAGCGGTTGTGGTGGATAAACTCTCCGACCGAGTGCGTCACTGGATGACCCTCAACGAACCACAATGTTTTATCGGTCTGGGCCACTCCACCGGAGAACACGCCCCCGGCGTCAAATTGCCTTTTGCCGAAGTGCTGCGTGCCGGGCACAATAGCCTGTTGGCACATGGTAAAGCGGTGCAGACCATCCGCGCCCACTCCAAGCAACCCTGTGAGATTGGTTACGCCCCGGTGGGTGTCGTCAAAATGCCCGCTTCAGATGCCCCAGAGGATATTGAAGTCGCACGTCAGGCCATGTTCTCGGTCACTAATAAAGGCCCTTGGAATAATACCTGGTGGATGGACCCGGTCATCCTTGGGCAATATCCCGAAGATGGTCTTAAGCTGTTTGGAGCGGATGTGCCGGAAGTGCGCCCCGGCGATCTGGAAACGATTTGCCAGCCTTTAGATTTCTTTGGCACCAATATCTATCAGGGCGAGCGCGTTAAAGCGAATGCTGCGGGACAGGCTGAAAGTGTGCCTTTGCGGACAGGACACGAACTTACGGCTTTTCGCTGGCCCGTCACGCCAGATGCCCTGTACTGGGGGCCGCGCTTCTTCTGGGAGCGTTATAAGCTGCCGATTGTGATTACGGAAAATGGTCTTTCTAACATTGACTGGGTGTCCTTAGATGGCCAGGTGCATGACCCACAGCGCATTGATTACACCGCTCGCCACTTGCTGGAACTGGAACGCGCCGGGCAAGATGGGGTAGATATTCGCGGCTATTTTCACTGGTCTTTGATGGATAACTTCGAGTGGGCCGAAGGTTATAAAGAACGTTTTGGGCTGATTTATGTGGAATATCCAACGCAACAGCGCATCTTGAAAGACTCAGCCCACTGGTATGCAGAAGTGATTAAGTCGAATGGCGCGGCGCTAAAGTAGGCTGTATGTCCAGCAGGGTTCATCATGCTCCACGCAGGGAGGCCGCGAATCAATTCGCGTGCTGCAAGACGAAGTCCGCCTACGCGGACTCCCTCCTGTGTGGACTCCTCAGTCGCCGCAGGGCGACTTCGTCTTGCAGCCCGTGGTTTTAACCACTGGCTTGCACATAGCAATGTTGAATTAAAGAGGATACTATGGCAAAGGGTGCGAAAATATTTTCGACCGCTGTCGGAAAAAAAGTCGCAATGGCCTTAACCGGGCTGGGTTTATGTATTTATCTGGTGTTGCATTTGGCGGGCAACCTGCTCCTGCTTACAGGAAGCACCCAATTCAACGCTTACGCCCACACGCTAACGGCCATTCCGATTTTACCGTTGATTGAGTTAGGCTTACTTGCCATCTTCCTCATTCATATCTACGAAGCCATTAAAGTTAGCTTAGAGAATCGTAATGCGCGCCCCGTTGGTTATCAGACCAAAGTCTGGGCGCGCACCAAGAGTCAGAAGAGCGTTAAGTCGGTTTCCTCTACAACGATGATGTGGTCGGGCATCATCATTTTAGTTTTCGTGGCGCTGCATGTCTGGCATTTTAAATATGGGAAGTTCTACGCGGTGCAGCCAGCTAACGTGGCTGTAGGCACGGCCAACACCGGAGTGGCGACTTCCAGCACCAATCCGCAAGAAGCCCAGGAACAAGTGCGCGACCTGGCTTATCTGGTTATCTCCGAGTTTAAAAAGCCGTTGATTGTGGCTCTCTATGTCGCCTCCATGATAGTGCTGGGGATGCACCTTTTCCATGCGTTCTCCAGCGCGTTTCAGTCGTTAGGGGTGAGTAACCCGCGCTACCGGAGCATCTTACTGCGCACCGGTCAAATCTTTACCATCGTTATTGCGGGTGGCTTCGCGTTCCTGCCCGTGTGGGTCTATCTCATGTTTCCAACGCCGCCACCCCGCAATATCGCCGGGCCGGATAATGGTATGGCCGTTGTGCCTCTAACGCATCCACGCCTGACACACACGCGTCTGAGCCAGTCTCATGTCCTGCGGGGAGGTCATCAGTGAAACTCGACTCCAAAATCCCGGCTGGCCCCGTTGCAGAGAAGTGGGAGCATCATAAATTCAACCTCAAATTGGTCAATCCGGCTAATAAGCGTAAATACACTATCATCTGTGTGGGCACAGGTTTGGCCGGGGCTTCGGCTTCGGCTTCTCTGGCCGAATTGGGCTATAATGTCCTGACTTTCTGCATCCACGACTCACCACGTCGCGCCCATAGCATTGCCGCGCAGGGTGGCATTAACGCCGCCAAGAACTATGCCAATGACGGCGATAGCGTTTACCGCCTGTTCTACGATACCGTTAAAGGCGGCGACTATCGCGCTCGTGAAGCCAACGTTTATCGTTTAGCCCAGGTTAGCAACAACATTATAGACCAGTGCGTGGCGCAAGGCGTGCCTTTTGCGCGGGAGTATGGCGGCCAACTCACCAATCGCTCCTTTGGTGGCGCACAGGTCTCCCGCACCTTCTATGCCCGCGGCCAAACGGGTCAACAGTTGTTACTGGGAGCCTACGGTGCCCTCATGCGCCAGGTAGATGCTGGCACCGTCAAACTCTTCCCGCGCCGTGAAATGCTCGATTTAGTATTAGTTGATGGCCAGGCGCGGGGTATCACCATACGCAATCTGATTACGGGTGAACTTGAATCGTATGCAGCGGATGCGGTGCTGCTTTGTACCGGCGGCTATGGCAACGTCTATTTTCTTTCGACGAATGCTGGTAACTCCAATGTCACCGCAGCCTGGCGTGCTCATAAAAAGGGAGCGTTCTTCGCCAATCCCTGCTTTACCCAGATCCACCCCACCTGCATACCTGTTTCCGGGGAGCATCAATCCAAGCTGACGTTGATGAGTGAAAGCTTGCGCAACGATGGTCGCGTGTGGGTGCCCAAGGCCAAAGGCGATAACCGACCCGCGAGTCAAATTCCCGAAGCCGAGCGTGATTACTTCCTGGAGCGACGCTATCCCGCATTCGGCAACCTCGTGCCGCGTGACGTGGCGTCCCGCGCCGCTAAAGCTGTCTGCGATGAGGGACGCGGCGTTGGGACGACGGGGCTGGCAGTGTATCTGGATTTTGCGGAGGCCATCAAGCGTTTAGGAGAAGATACCATCCGCGCCCGTTATGGCAACCTGTTCCAGATGTACGAAAAAATCACCGATGAAAACCCCTACCAGACACCAATGCGGATTTACCCGGCGGTGCATTATACAATGGGCGGCCTGTGGGTGGATTACAACCTGATGAGTACCATACCCGGCCTCTATGTGCTGGGGGAAGCGAACTTCTCCGATCACGGAGCGAACCGCCTGGGAGCCAGCGCCCTGATGCAAGGCTTGGCGGATGGCTATTTTGTAATTCCCTACACCATCGGTGATTATTTAGCGACCGCAAAATTTGCCAAGGTGTCTACCGACCATGAAGCGTTCAAGGCGTCGGCAGTGGAAGAACAAGCCAAGATCAATAAGCTGCTTTCGATCAAGGGGAGCCGCACCGTTTTAGAATTCCACCGTGACTTAGGCCATATTATGTGGGAAAAAGTCGGTATGGGTCGCACCGAAGCCGGGTTAAAAGAAGCCCTGCAACAAATCCCGCGTCTACGCCAAGAGTTCTGGGAAAATGTCACGGTGCCTGGCCCGGCGGATAACTTGAATCCCAACTTAGAGCGGGCCGGACGAGTGGCAGACTTCTTGGAATTCGCGGAATTGCTGACCCTGGACGCCCTTAACCGGCGCGAATCTTGCGGCGGTCATTTCCGGGAAGAGAGCCAGACCCCCGAAGGCGAAGCGCAGCGTGACGATGAGAACTTTAGCTATGTCGCGGCCTGGGAATATACTGGCGATTTTGCCAAGCCTACATTGCATCAGGAGCCTTTGGTGTTTGAAGAAGTACATCCCTCACAGCGCAGTTATAAGTAACGACTGCATTTGGTAAACTTTGGCTTCAACAACAGACACTTAGGGAGAGGCCGAATGTTATTGAGTATTAAAAGCCAGCAAATGAAGCGCACCCGACGACACAACCAGCAACGTGCTGTCCATTACTCACTGTTGAGCAAGACCTTCATAGTCTTGCTGCTGCTGTGCATGTGTGGTTATGCGCAGCAACCACGAGAGTTTTCAGCCGCTCAAGTGGCGCAAATACAGCAACAGGTGCAGGCGGTCATGGAGCAGGAAAAGATACCTGCTCTTTCGCTGGCGATTATTAGTCAGCGAGGGCAAATGAGCGCGGGCTATGGACAAGCCGATGTCGCTAACGCATTGGCCGCCACGGCCAGCACTAAATATCGTCTGGCTTCTCTTTCAAAACCGATCACGGCAGTGGCCGTGATGCAACTGGCAGAAAAAGGGGAGTTGGATTTAGATGCTCCAGTGCAAAAGTATGTGCCGTCGTTTCCGGTCAAACCCTGGCCCATTACCTCGCGCGAACTGTTGGGGCACCTTTCTGGTATTCGCCATTATGAGGGCGAAGGAGTCATTACCAACCATCACTACGATACCCTGACTGATGCACTGGACGTTTTCAAAGATGCCCCTCTCCTTTCTGAACCCGGCACGACCTACCACTATTCCAGTTATGGCTATAACCTGTTGGGCTGCGTGGTCGAGGGAGCTTCTGGCATGAAGTTTGAAGATTACATCCGTCAATACATCTTTGAACCGGCGAACATGAAGGCCAGTGGCATCTATGATCCCCGTCACCGCCCAGCAGACTTGGCGCGCGGTTATACCGTTAAACCTGATGGCACCGTTGTGCGGTCTGAACCTGGTGACACCAGCTACAAAACTCCCAGTGGTGGCATCTATTCAACTGTGGAAGATATGGCTAACTTCGCAGTCGCACTTCAGAGTGGCAAATTAGTCAGGCCAGAGACACTGAATCAAATGTGGACGCGCCAGCGCACCCGCGACGGCAAATACACAGCTTATGGCCTGGGCTGGGACTTAATAGAATATGCAGGACATCTTGAAGTAGACCACTCTGGCAGTCAAAGTGGCACCACCACCTTGCTCTATATGCGCCCTCAGGAGCATCTCATTGTGACTCTCATGTGTAACATGAGAGACGAACCCAGAGGGCCTTACAAGCAGATTCATGCATTGGCGCGTCAATTAGCAAATATTGCGACGCGCTAAATTATTTCAGATGGGCTTTGCGGAGCAGATGCTATGGCAGAAAATCAAGGCAGTATGACAATAAACCTCAAGGTGTGGCGGCAAGCAGGCCCCAAACAACCGGGACAGATGAAGAGCTACGTGGCGGAAGATGTTTCGCCCGATATGTCTTTTCTGGAAATGCTGGATGTCGTCAACGAAAGTCTGATTAAGCGCGGGGAAGACCCCATTGCTTTTGACCATGATTGTCGTGAGGGCATTTGCGGCTCCTGCGGCATGATGATTAACGGCATCGCGCATGGGCCAGACCCCGGCACGACTGTATGCCAACTGCACATGCGCCGTTACAAAGATGGCGACACCATTATTATCGAGCCGTGGCGTGCCCGCGCTTTTCCCGTTATCAAGGATTTAGTGGTAGATCGTAGCGCCTTTGATCGCATCATTGCGGCGGGCGGTTATATCTCAGTGAACACCGGGTCGGCCCCTGATGCTAACGCGATTCCAGTGCCTAGAGACAATGCGGAGCGGGCGATGGACTCCGCCGCTTGCATCTCCTGTGGCGCGTGTGCAGCCCAGTGCAAAAATGCTTCGGCGGCCCTGTTCACCAGTGCCAAAATGAACCAGCTTTCTCTGCTGCCGCAAGGCCAGGCGGAACGGAGCGACCGGGCACGGCGCATGGTGTTACAGATGGATCATGAAGGCTTCGGCAACTGCTCCAACGAAGGCGAATGCGAAGCTGTCTGCCCCAAAGAAATCTCCATGAGCAACATCGCCGTGATGAACCGCGAATACGAGAAAGCAGCGTTGCAGAAGAAGAGTTAAGTTGAACCGCCAAGGACGCCAAGAGCGCCAAGGAAGAGAGGGAGAAGGGAAACAAGGTGGAGTAGGAGTTTGTCATGCTGAGCGCAGCGAAGCATCTACTTCGAGTGCGTATAAAATAAAATAGAGTTTATACTCCGCAGCATAGATGTTTTATCCCACTCAACATGACACCTAATTTATTCCCGCTCTCCCCTTCCCCTTTTCTCCCTCTCTTCCTTGGCGCTCTTGGCGTCCTTGGCGGTTCAATTTGCCTCAAATAGTGACCATCCCGTTAAAAGTGTGTATATTGATAATGGGAAGGATAGAATAAAGATAAGTATGGCTAATTCGGATATTGATATTTCGCGTGACGAACTGGATCGTCTGGAAACTCAGGAATGGTTGGAGTCCCTGGATTATGTCTTAAAGCACGGTGGCCCGGAGCGCGTTCAACGTCTGCTGGAACAACTTGAAACCCACGCCCATAAAGCCGGAGTGGAAATCCCCTTTTCCGCTAATACACCCTACATCAACACCATTCCGGTGACCCAGCAGCCGCCCTACCCTGGCGACTACGAAATGGAGCGCCGTATTAAAAGCATCATTCGCTGGAATGCAATGGCGATGGTGGTGCGGGCTAACAAAGCCTCCGATGGCATTGGCGGCCATATCTCGACCTATGCTTCTTCGGCCACGCTCTATGAAGTCGGATTCAATCATTTCTTCCGTGGCAAAGGAGCCGAAGGTGGAGGCGATCAGGTCTATTTTCAAGGCCACGCCTCGCCTGGCATGTATTCGCGTGCCTTCGTCGAAGGACGCCTCTCAGAGAGAGACCTGATTAACTTCCGTCAGGAATTACGGCCCGAACGTGGCCTATGTTCTTATCCCCACCCGTGGCTGATGCCAGACTTCTGGGAATTTCCGACGGTCTCGATGGGTCTGGGGCCGCTCACAGCCATTTATCAAGCGCGCTATAACCGTTACCTTCATGATCGGGGCTTAAAAGATACCTCCCAGCAGCATGTTTGGTGTTTTATTGGCGATGGAGAGTGTGATGAACCGGAAACCCTTGGCGCCATTACTCTTCCGGCCCGCGAAAAGTTAGATAACCTGACCTTTGTTATTAACTGCAACCTACAACGATTAGATGGCCCCGTGCGCGGCAATGGCAAAATTATTCAGGAATTAGAAGCAGCTTTTCGCGGCGCGGGCTGGAATGTTATCAAAGTCATTTGGGGCGGTGACTGGGATCCCCTATTAGCACAGAACACCACCGGGGAATTAGTTGAGCGTATGGGCGAAGTAGTAGATGGACAGTATCAAAAATATACTGTCGAAACAGGAGCCTACGCGCGCAACCACTTCTTCAACTCTCCGCGTCTCCAAGAGTTAGCTGCGCAGCTTACGGATGAGCAGATTCGCAAAATGACGCGCGGCGGACACGATTCGCGTAAGGTTTATGCGGCTTACAAAGCGGCCCTGGAGCATAAGGGTGCCCCAACCGTTATTCTTGCCAAAACGGTTAAGGGTTATGGATTAGGCGAAGCTGGCGAGGGCAAGAATATTACTCATCAACAGAAGAAGATGAATGAAGTTGAGTTGCGCGCTTTTCGGGCGCGCTTCAATATTCCTATCTCTGATGAGGAAGTTGCCAAAGTACCTTTCTATCGTTTTCCCGATGACAGCCCGGAAATGAAGTATCTGTGTGAGCGGCGTCAGCAATTGGGTGGCTCGTTACCCAAGCGCACCACCTGCGCGCCGCCGCTTAAAACTCCCCCAGAAGCACTCTTCGAGGAATTTTATGCAGGCTCCGGCGAACCTAAAGGCGACCAACAGGCTCCTTCGACAACGGGCGTCTATGGCCGTATTTTGAACAAGCTGATGCGTGATAAGGACATCGGACGGCTTATTGTACCGATTATTCCTGACGAAGCCCGCACTTTCGGCATGGACTCAATGTTTCGCCCCTATGGAATCTACTCACACGTTGGGCAGTTATATGAGCCGGTAGATGCCGCCAACGTATCTTATTACAAAGAAGCGAAGAATGGGCAAATTCTTGAAGAAGGCATTAACGAAGCTGGCTCAATGGCTTCTTTCATTGCGGCTGGCACAGCCTATGCCACGCATGGTATTAACACTATCCCATTCTATATTTACTACTCGATGTTTGGGCAACAACGTGTCGGTGATTTATTCTGGGCCGCGGGCGATTTGCGTTGTCGTGGCTTCCTGGTCGGTGGCACCGCAGGACGCACGACTTTGGCCGGAGAAGGGCTGCAACACCAGGATGGGCATAGCCACCTGTTAGCTTATGCGATTCCAAATTTAGTGGCTTATGATCCGGCTTATGCCTATGAACTGGCGGTTATTATTCGGGATGGCATCCGCCGCATGTATGAGGATCAAGAAAGCATCTTCTACTATCTGACGGTGATGAATGAAAACTACATTCAGCCGCCGATGCCAGAGGGCGACCGCGAGGCGATTAAGCAAGGCATTCTCAAGGGTATGTATAAGTTCAAAGCAGCCGCAACTAAAGGGACTAAATTGAACGCCCAACTTTTGGGGAGTGGGGCAATTTTAAATAAGGCTCTGGAAGCCCAACGGATATTAGGCGAGAAGTATGGTGTGGCGGCTGATGTGTGGAGCGTCACCAGCTATAAAGAATTGCACCGTGATGGTCTGGAAACTGGCCGTTGGAATCTGCTGCATCCTGGCGAAGAACCAAGGGTGCCCTTCATCACCCAATGCCTGGCCAATGCGCTGGGGGTAGTTGTGGCAGCTTCGGATTATGTAAAGGCGTTGCCCCACTCTGTTTCACAGTGGATTCCCCAGGAGCTAATGGCGCTTGGCACCGATGGTTTTGGCCGCAGTGATAATCGAGGGGCACTTCGCGATTTCTTTGAGGTAGATGCCCGTTATATCACGCTGGCGACACTGACGGGCCTGGCGAGGGAAAAGAAAATTCAATGGAAAGTAGTGCAAAAAGCGGTAAAAGATTTAGGGATTAACCCGGACAAGGCCAATCCCCTCACCGCGTAATAAACGAGCAAGTTCTGGATTAGGGACTGAAATATGGCAACCGAATTTAAGCTGCCCACTCTGGGCGAGAATGTTGATTCCGGCACCGTCGTGCAACTTCTGGTCGCAGTCGGCGATCAGGTGGAAGAAGACCAGTCTGTGCTGGAATTGGAAACCGGAAAGTCCGTCACGGAAGTGCCTTCCAATGTGAGCGGCACCGTCAAGCAAATCTTGGTTAACGCGGGCGAGACAGTCAAGGTTGGGCAGGCTATTCTGAGCGTTGAAGGGGGTGCCGCACCAGGCGGGCCGGGAGCCAGCCAGGAAGCGGCGGCTGGTAGCGCCGCGCAAGCGACCGCTGCGGATGCCAAAGCCGAGTCGAATGGAGTCAGTGCGGCTTCGACGGGTGCCCAGTCAGCACCAGCCACTTCTAACGGCAGTGCCTCCGCCGGAGAAATCGCCCAGGCGGTTGGGCAAGAACAGCAGGGCGCTAAGGCTGAAGCCGCCGTCGGTTCTTCCCGGCCCTTCATTCCCCCGGCCAACGATGTCGCAGAGCCTCCGGCGACGGGCACCTTACCTGCTGGAGCCGCATCCAGCCCGGTACCGGGGCCAGCAGCCAGCACCAATGGCAGTACACCAGTATCCACGGCAACCGCAGTGCAGCAACCCACACCCGTCAGCCATGATCCGGCTCCGGCAGCCCCTTCGGTGCGGCGTCTGGCGCGGGAAATCGGCGTAGACATTCATCAGGTCAAAGGCTCTGGGCTTGGTGGGCGCATCTCGGAGGAGGATGTTAAGAACCTCTCTAAAAAGCTATTAACGCAGGCCGCCGCTGCGCCCGCAGCTACAGCCGGGGCCATCCCCTCGATTGCTTTACCAGACTTCTCAAAGTGGGGCCAGGTCGAGCGTCAGCCACTCAGTGGTGTCCGACGGGCCACCGCTGACCAGATGGCACGCTCCTGGGCAACTGTGCCGCATGTGACACAATTCGATAAAGCCGATATTACCGAACTGGAAGAGTTGCGCAAACGCTACTCCAAGCAAGCTGAAAGTGCGGGGGGTAAGCTGACGGTTACAGCGATTATTCTCAAAATCCTGGTGGGCGCGTTGCGTCGGTTTCCCCAATTTAATTCCAGCCTCGACTTAGCCGCTAATGAATTGGTGCTGAAAAAGTATTATCACATTGGCGTGGCGGTTGACACGGAACATGGGCTGTTAGTACCGATTATCCGCGACGTGGATAAGAAGAACATTATTGAGCTTTCGGTGGAGCTAGGTCAGGTTGCCGAACGTGCCCGCAATCGCAAGATTGGCCTGGAAGATATGCTGGGTGGCTCTTTAACCGTGACGAACCTGGGCGGCATCGGCGGCACATCGTTTACCCCCATTGTCAACGCACCCGAAGTTGCTATTTTGGGCGTAGCGCGTGCCAGCTTTGAGCCAGTTTATAAAGAGGGCGAGTTCCAGCCCCGCCTGATGCTGCCCCTCGCGCTTTCCTATGACCATCGCGTCATTGACGGTGCCGATGGTGCCCGCTTCCTGCGCTGGGTCGCCAACGCCCTGGAACAACCATTCTTAATGTCCCTTGAAGGTTAATTTTAACCACGAATGAACACTAATAAACACCAAATAGAGGATAGAGAATCGAAGATAGAAGATCGCGTATTATAGCATCTTGTATCTAAATATCCAATATCAAGTATCCGAATTATTGGTGTTTATTAGTGTTCATTCGTGGTTCCAATACAAGGTATGAGCGAAAGTAATCACACACAATTGGCGGTTATCGGTGGCGGGCCGGGAGGTTACGCCGCCGCTTTTTTTGCGGCTGATATGGGGCTGGAAGTCACCCTGATTGACTTGGAAGTGAATCCCGGTGGCGTGTGCCTTTATCGGGGCTGCATCCCGTCCAAGACCCTCTTGCACGCGGCCAAAGTGCTGACCGAAGCGCGGGAGGCGAGTCATTTTGGCATCGAGTTCTCTAAGCCCAAAATTGATTTGGAAAAGCTGCGCGGCTGGGAATTGGGTGTCGTGCAAAAGATGACGGGCGGTTTGGGCGAATTAACCCGCTTGCGCAAGGTGCGTTATATTCAGGGGCGCGCGAGGTTTGTTAATCCGACTACAGTGGAGATTCAAGCTGCCGCTGGCGATACGCAACGACTCACCTTCGACCATGCCATTTTAGCCACTGGGTCGCGTCCCGCTAAGGTGCCGGGGCTTTCGATAGATAGCCCGCGTGTTATGGATTCCACAGGTGCCCTCATGCTGCCGGATGTTCCGAAGAGCTTGCTCGTCATCGGCGGCGGCTATATCGGCCTGGAATTGGGCACGGTTTATAATGCTCTGGGCAGTGCCGTGACCGTCGTGGAAATGACAGGCGGATTGTTGCCGGGAGCCGACCGCGATTTAGTCAGAATCCTGGCCAAACGCCTGGAAGCCCAGTTCCACTCCATTCTCCTCAACACCAAAGTGCTAAGCTTGAACGAAGAGAAAAAGGGTATACGCGTTAAGCTGGAAGATGCCGATGGCAAGCAGACGGAGCAATTGTTCGAGAAGGTGCTTATCTCGGTTGGTCGCGTGCCTAATTCGCAGGACTTGGGCTTGGAGAACACCAAAATTGAGGTTGACCGGCGCGGCTTTGTCCTTATTGATGGGCAGCGCCGTACGGCGGAGCCAACTATCTATGCTATCGGCGATATTGCCGGAGAACCGATGCTCGCGCACAAAGCTTCGCATGAAGGGCGCACCGCAGTGGAAGCGATTATGGGCCATAAAGTGGCCTTCGAGCCGAATGCCATTCCCGCTGTCGTCTTTACCGATCCTGAAATTGCCTGGTGTGGTTTAACTGAGACCCAGGCCAAGAAAGATAATCGTGCAGTGAAGGTGGCAAGGTTCCCCTGGGCCGCTTCGGGTCGTGCCACCACCTTAGACCGCAACGATGGTGTGACCAAATTGCTGATAGACCCGGAAACCGAACGCGTTTTAGGAGTTGGCATTGCCGGATCGGGCGCAGGCGAATTGATTGCCGAAGGCGTTCTGGCAGTCGAAATGGCGGCCCTGGCCTCGGATGTGGAAATGACCATCCATCCCCACCCGACTCTTTCGGAAACGGTCATGGAATCCGCTGAAGTATTTTTTGGGCATAGCACAGACTTCTACCAAAAGCGGCGCAGTTAAACACCCGCTGCTTTAGCGGCGGGTTCCCTCTCCTATGAATGATGACCCTGCTACAACCCATCAAATCAATCCAGTTGTAGCTGCCGAGTCCGAGACGGCTTCGGAAACAGCTCCTCTCACGGAAGAAGAAACACTGGTATTACCCGTTGCCGACGAACTCGAAGCGGACCCCATTCCAGAGATTGACCCGGAGTCCATCGTCGAAGCCGCCGAGCAATTGCTGCGCGAAGCGGTGCCGCACGATTATGATGTGTTGGTGATCGGAGCCGGACCGGGCGGTTATGTGGCGGCGATTCGGGCGGCGCAACTGGGTGCTCGCGTGGGGTTAGTGGAAGAGCGCGAGATTGGCGGCGTTTGCTTGAATCGCGGCTGTATCCCAACCAAGACCCTGCTGGAATCGGTGGACGTGTTGCGCTTGATGCGTCGGGCAAGTGAGTATGGCATTACTGTCGAGGGCAGTTTTCGTCCCGACTTTACCGCGATGAACGTCCGTCGGCATGAGGTTATCCAGCAGTTACGCGACAACGTGAGCCATCTGTTGGAAGCCAACGGGGTCAGCATCATTTTGGGTCGGGCACGATTTGTGGAAGGGCATTCGGTCGAGATTACCGATGCAGCAGGAGCCACGCGGCGCGTGCTGGCCGTGAATGTGATTATTGCCACTGGCTCATTGCCGCAACGCTTGCCCATTCCTGGTAATGACCTGCCGGGCGTTCTGACTTCCGATGAGCTATTACAACAAAACACCCTCCCTAAGCATCTGCTCGTGGTTGGTGGGGGGGCGGTGGGGGTTGAGTTCGCTTATCTCTACCGTGAACTGGGCACGCGTGCGACACTCTTAGAAATGTCGCCTGCCATTTTGCCCCAGGAAGATAAGGATATTAGCCAGGAAATGACGCGCCTGTTGCAAGCGCGTGGGGTGAACATTGTCGCCGGGGCCAAACTCAAAGAGATTAAGCAGCATGGCGAAAATCTCGATATTATCTATACCCAGGATGAGCAAGAGCAGACGATAACCGCAGAGCAGGTGCTATTAGCTGCTGGACGACGGGCCAATACAGAAGGGTTAAGGCTGGATACGGTAGGTATTAAGCAGGAGAAAGGCAAAATCCTGGTGGACGAAAGCTGCGAGACCAATGTGGGCGGCGTTTATGCTATCGGTGACTGTGTCCGCGACTTTGGTTGGGCGCACCTCGCCAGTGCCGAAGGCAAGATGGTCGCCGAGCGTATCACAAGCCACGATACCCAAATTGATCTCAAGCATGTGCCAAGCTGCTATTACACTCATCCTGAAATCGCCAGCGTGGGGCAAACTGAAGCCCAGGCCAAACAGGGCGGCATCGCAACTCGCGTGGGAGTTTTCCATTTTCGGGCTAACGGCAAAGCGGCCTCGGCAGGCGACCATGATGGTTTTGTCAAAGTAGTCGTAGATGATGCCACCGACAAACTGCTGGGCTGCCAGATTATCGGGCCACGTGCCACCGATCTTATCAATGAAGCGGTCTTAGCTCTCAAGACCGGACAGACGGTGGAAGAGATGGTTGGCGCGATTCATGCTCATCCAACCTTTAGCGAAGCGTTGCCCGAAGCAGCCCTGATGGCACGCCATCAGCAGCAAATGGCCGACTAATTGCAGACTTTATCATTCTTGGAATAGGGCCTTCATGAAAATCCGCATTCAGTTGCAGTTGATGAATCATCAGATAGATGAAACGGCAGAGGGACAGGATGCCGCTGCGCTGCTGCACTTTGCGAAGCAGGAAACGGCCCGGCGAGCACCCTTTCTGGTGCGCGGCATTATCAATGGCATGAGCGATATGGGATTTGCCGGGGAAGCGGTGAAGCGGTCGAACCAGGCCAGTGGACGCCATGACCCGCCACCCCAATCGCCGCAGGATTTTATTGATTGGGCGGTCAATCGTGGTATAGTCACAATATTGGAACCGTAATCGGGATCAGGTGAGTTTGGGTGCCGGGCGAATGGGGCTTGATACCTTAGCTGTACTTGAGGCGCACGGAGCCATCCTGAAATTTGTTAAACTTTAGGCAACAACTGGTCATTAGCACCTTGACTGCCTGGCTGTTGTCTGGTTATAACTTTTCTAACCACGAGAACTTTTGCAGGCGATAGAGCTTAAATCCAAATGGGATGTCTTGATTGGTATCCATCCAGACACCATCCATAACAGTTTGCAGTTCAAAATAAGCCAGAGATAGGGAAACAAGTCATGGTTCGTTTACCCAAGTTGTTTGCAGAGACTACAGACGATACAGAAGACAACGCAAGTGGGGCCACTCCATCCAATGCGTCCGCTGCGCCCAGTCGTTTTGGGTTGGGCGCACCGCGCGGCTCGCAGGATATGAATGACCAACTCTCGGACATTCGTGGCGCGATGGAGTTAATCTATAGTGAGATTAAGCAGGTCAATGAGCGTGAGTCCACCCAGGAAAAGGTCTTCAACACGCTTTATTCTGAGCTAAACGACTATAAGAACGACTTTATTTATGAGCGTTTGAAGCCGGTGGTGCGTCCCTTACTGTTTCTCTATGATTCCCTGGAGCAGTTCGATGAGGAAGTCGCCTCTTTTGAACGACCCTCTCAGGAAGAGCGACGGGCAGGCATGTCGCCCAGCCTGGTGCGCCAGAATGTCTCCTACTTTAAGGAGCAATTGGTGGAAGCCTTGCGCATCTGTGAGGTAACGCTCATGGACCGGCCAGAAGGCGAGTTTGATCCGAAATTGCATAAAGCGGTCGAAGTCTTGCCCGTCGAGGCTGACCAGGATCGTAAAATACAGAAGGTGATTCGCAACGGGTGGTATCTGAATAACCAACTGCTGCGGCCCGCCGAAGTTGTCATAGGAAGGAAGAAGTAGACGTATGAAGCATGAATCACGGGGAATGCAGGCGTGGCCCTCTGGCTGGCTTGTTGATAAATCCCCGTTGCTCCTTATCGCTGGTTTTATGATTTTGCAGGGAGGCGTATCTTGGGTCGCGCAGTCGGAATAGATCTTGGAACAACTTATAGTGCCGTCGCTATGGTGGACGAGTTTGGCAAGCCCACGGTGATTAAAAACACCGATGGCCAGACGACTACGCCTTCTGTTGTCTTTGTAGACCCGCCCAACTATGTAGTTGGCGAAGTGGCCCTGCAAAGCACCATGACCGACCCGCAACGCGTCGCTCAGTTTGTGAAGCGTTTTATGGGTGTGGCCGACTACCGCGTCAATGTGGCGGGGCAAAGCTTTTCGCCAGAGTTTATCTCCTCGGTGATCTTGCGCAAGATTGTCCAGGAAGCGCAGGATAGCCTGGGCGAAGACATCACTTCGGCGGTTATCACGGTGCCAGCCTATTTCACCGAAGCGCAACGCCACGCCACCTATGAATCGGGGCAGTTGGCAGGCTTGAATGTCTTGCGCATCATTAACGAGCCGACAGCCGCCGCCCTGAGCTATGGCATTGCGCGCCGGGGCCAGCAACGCAACATCCTGGTTTATGACTTAGGTGGCGGCACTTTCGATGTCACCATTCTGGCGATTGACAGCGATTCCTTAAACGTGGTCGCCGTGGGCGGTGATCCTCAGTTGGGCGGTAAAGACTGGGACGACCGCATCATGAACTATATTGAAGAAGAACTCAAAGAGAAGTTCGGCTATGAGATGGAAACCGATGCTTCGCTCGAAGCCGAACTCCGCTTGAAAGCCGAAGCCGCCAAGCGACAGCTAACGGGGCGTCCTTCGGTGCCGATCACCTTTAAGGCCAAGCGCACGATCTCGACAGGCAGCGGCAACATGGACACCTTTATCCCGGTGCGGGTGGAATTAACGCGCCAGAAGTTTGAGGAGATCACCAACGACCTGTTGGGCAAGACGCAGTTACTGGTGGAAAGTGTGCTGCACCAGGCGGGCCTAAACTGGGACGATATTAGCGAAACCCTCTGTGTAGGTGGTAGCTCGCGGATGCCAATGGTGCGGGAGATGTTAACCAGTGTTTCCGGTCGTCGCCCCTTATTACATGATCCCGATGAGTGTGTGGCCAAAGGCGCGGCGTTGCAGGCGGCCTTGCTTTCCAAGGATGAAACGGTGGAAGAAGTCAACGTGGGGCATGTGCTATCCCACTCGCTGGGCGTGGCCACCGCACGGGATGGCCGCACCATGATTGACCATGTCATTCCGGCTCTGACGCCCCTGCCCTGCGCCCAGATGCGCGAAGGTTATACCACGACAATGGACAGTCAGAGCACGGTGCAGGTGCGGATTTATGAAGGCGAGAGCACCGACCCGGATGCTTATGCCAACGGGCCAATTGGCGTGTTTAACTTAGACGTGAACCCGCCCCGCCCCAAGGGTCAGCCCAAGATTAGCGTGGAATTTCGCTGCGATGAGAACGGGCGCATTATCGCTTTAGCGCGTGACCGGGATACCGGCAAGGAAAGTCGCACCATGATCTCCCTGCAAGGAGAGCGCAGCAATGCAGAGATTGAGGAAGAGGCGATGTTGATGTCGCAAGCCATTATCTCTTAATTTCTGTCATAATATCTGTGGCGTCTTGGATGTAGTTATGTCGCTTCACAGCCAGGTTGTTGCCGCCAATCGTTATAGCCATTATCATAGTCAGTGAGTAACTACTAAACACAGAAAGGATGGTCGCATGGCAGATTCTAACGGCTCCAGTGTCGCCGCTGCTGTAAAGCCCGATGGGTTCGTAGATTATTATCAATTACTGGGCGTTTCCAGCAATACGGACTCCGAACAACTCCAAACGCGCATCAACGAGCTATACAGTGAAGCTCAGGCGAATCGCAACCATCGCCAGATGGAGAAGCGCCGCGAGTATGAAACCCTCTTAGAGATGCTGCCCCAGGCGCGCAATATCTTGTTGGACGATGACAAACGGGCACGCTACGATGCCTATGCCACCCAGGTCCAGCGCGGGATTGCGACCACGAGTTTTGCGACCTTTCTCAGCCAGCTCAGCAACCGCAGCATGGCCGACCCGGATCGTGTGGATGTGTTAGGCGTGGCCGAAACCCCCAGCACCCGCCCCGACCGCCCAAAGTCCGGCGCAGCCAAAAAGAAAGGCCCCTCTGAACGCGCCCGCACCTCGCTCATCGGCACCGCCATCAGCGTGATTATTTTCTTCTTTATCGCGGTAGTCACCTATGCCGTAAAGAAGGACATGGGCCTCGCCGTCCTCATCGGTGCCCTCGTCGGCGTCATCGCCTGGTTTGTGACACATCGCCCCAGCGATAAGATTTCGACTTAACCTATCACTCCCTAAATAAAAGCCGCTGCCTACACGCAGCGGCTTTTTGCTGTTTAACATAGAATACCTTGGTTAAGCTACTCCTATAAATACTGTAGTCCAAGTTAAGTGTCCTGTTGGGGAGCAATGTTCGATAATAAACTACAACAACCCTTACTTTCTTTATCACATAAGACACTGAATATGATGTTATTTTGATGCACGCGGCCTGACGATAAATTTATGGAGCTACTATCATGGTTGATGCCACTACACTCAAAGAAATTTTCGACTTAATTGGAATAGATTTAGATAAGGCAATAGCAGTTTCTGAGGATAATGATCCTTTTGAATGTGAATTTGAAATAACTCCAGATGAATTTCTTAGTTTTGCTGAACTTGATATTTCGGGTGAGGATAGTCATGCTTTGGTTAACGGACTCTCAAATGCTAAACGAGCCATAGATGCCCAGATTGACTTAGTATTTCAATGTCTACATATCAGACCAGGTGTTATTAGAAGGCATAAATTAGAAATATTGAATGACTTGGGTATAGTTGCACCCAGAATAATTCGTAAGATTCGAGACGCAAGAAATTTACTGGAACACGAGTATAAGTGTCCGACCAAGGACCAAGTTGAAGATGCAATTGACATAGCTACTTTGTTTATAGCTGCATGTAGCCGCACAATGCACCTATTCCCAAAGTACTTGTATATTGCTAATGGGGATGTGGAACCGGACAATATACATCTGTTTAAGCGGTCAGTTCATATCCGGGCTGATTGGGCCGAGGAGAAATTAACTGCTTATGCTGATATTGTTGGGGAGAAGCCTGAGAAATTTATTGAAGTGACAAATAAAGAGCCTCTCTATTATGATCTATTGCGACTTTTCGTCTTATCTCATATAGAAAAAGACCAAACCCAAGCTATAGGTACCTTGAAAAAGTACTTGTGACATAGCCAATAGTAACTTCACGAGGAAACATAACTGACGCTTCCAAACTATGCTACGACTTGCTTCGAGGCCGAACTTAGCTCATAGTTCTTACATAAGTCATACTTCATATATGGCATCCACCTTCCACCTGAAGCAGAATGAAACGCTGCTTGGCGTGCTGCATCAAGATGGCGGGGATTTTCCCTGGTTCGATGCCCGGTTTGAGCCGACCCCGGCGTTTGAAGAATACCAGCCTTTGTTTGCTCGTGAGTTGGAACTCTTGGAAGCGGAAGAGTGGGAAGAGTGGGACAAGGTGTATCTTCAGTTTCAGCAATCAGGGATTTATTTGTTCGATGTCGCCGAGGCGATTCGCATAGATGAATTCATTCTGCATATTAAAGGCGATGAGGCTTGGTTTCGCTACAACATAAAGTAAGGACGTTTAGGATGCAGGCTCTCGGTCATGAGGTTAAAGCAAGATGAAAAAGAATCCCCTCTATAGTCGTCCCAGGTTGTTTTGGGCTGTAGCACTTTGGTGCCTGGTGAGTTGCCATCTGGCTGTGGCGCGTCCTTTCACCATTCCAGTGCTACCCGATGCCCAGGTTGAAGTCAATTTCAAACCGTCCATGTTCACCAGCCAGTTAGATTGGATTGTAAAGCACCGCGACGAGATGAACATACCCATCGTGCTGCATGTTGGGGATATTGTGGATTGGAATAATGTCCATCAATGGGAACGGGCCAGTGAGGGTTTCAAAATGTTGGATGAGGCGAAGCTGCCCTATGCCTTAGCGGTTGGCAACCACGATACGGCGGCAGTGGGCGAATTTAGCGGCAGCGCGGCTCCCGGCAATGTCAATGCGAATCTTCGGGACACCACTAAATTCAACACTTATTTCCCCGTCAGCCGCTTCACGGCACAGGTGGGACGCTATGAGCCGGGCAAGAGCGATAATGCCTATTACACCTTCAAAGCGGGTGGCCTCGACTGGCTGGTTTTAACCCTGGAATTCTGTGCCCGCCAAGGCCCGGTGGACTGGGCTAATGGTGTGCTGGATGCCTATCCTAAACACAATGTCATTGTTTTAACCCATTTTCATCTCAACTCGAAGGGTGAAATTAATAAGAACAATGCAGGCTATGGCAACTTAACCACTCAATCGGTTTATGACCAATTGATAAAGAAACATGCTAACGTGTTGATGGTATTGAGTGGCCATGTAGACAGTTCGGCCTGGCGCACCGATCAGGGGGAAAAAGGCAATATCATCTATCAGATATTGCAAGACTATCAGACCCAGGACGCCGGGGGCGGCTATATTCGCCTCCTGGATATAGATACCGAAGCAGACACCATCGCGGCCCGCATGTATTCCCCGTTCTACGACAAAACCAAAGAAGACGCTTCCAAATTTTCTTTCACCGGAGTCAAATTCATCGGGAAGTGAGGCGCTATGACAACGGCTCCCTAATGACACCAGCCCAACCAGACCCGGCTGCTTTCCATCTAAACCGCTGCGCCATACGATCCGCTAACTTATAAAAGTCATGCTATGGAACATGATGACCTTGTCCTTGAGGCTCTGAACTATCGCCGCCACGTTGGGGCTGACCTTGATTCTATCCGAGCGTATCTCACCTTCCGCGAACCAGAAAAACGAACCGCTAAAGACGATAAAGCAGCCTTAGAGCGTCTGGTTGCAGCCGGTCAACTCATGCCAGTGGGCCAGCAGTGGTTTCTCACTCCAGCAGCCCACCGACGCGCCAGAGGAGCAGCTATTGCCCCAACGTGGCAGGAGGAAGATGCCTGGATACTGCTGGCTCTCTGGGGCAACCGCGAAAATGCTCAATGCAAGTTAGAGCATATTATCGCGGTGGCTGATTTTATTAATCATGCCATCCCCACCCTGGAAGAGATGCACGGCGCTTTGAATCGTTTAGCAGCGCCCCGCCTCATTACCAGGCGTCGTGGCGCGTTTGCAGTTACAGCCAGTACCCGCGACCTGTTTAACAGGCTTCCCGCTTCATGTAATAAGCAAATTCTGGGGCAGTTAGATTGTCTTCGGCGTATAATGGATTGCCCCTGTTGCGGCGTAACCTTAAAATCCGTGCGCTGGAGCATTAGCCTGGATACCAAAACCTACCAGGACGCTGTTGCAGCCTACCTAAAACTTGCGGCGGGAAAATAACCGAACAACCCAACCAGCCGCGCCCCGATACTGCGTTACCGGGCACGGCTGGTTATGGCAATCCTGACTGCGCCTTGAGTTGCTGTGACTCCTACGACGTTATCTCTCGCAGCAGCTTGAGAATGCCAAAGGCGGCACCCTGCGGGTCACTCAGTACAGCGACGCGACCCACATCTGGTATATCGGTGGGTGGCATCAGGACTTCGCCGCCCAATTGGCAGGCGTGGGCGGTGCTGGCATCAATATCGGATGCCGCAAAATGGACTGCCCAGTGGGGCGGCATTTTCTCCATGCCCTCTGGAATTTGGAACATGCCACCGGTGGGACGGTCACCGTTGCTAAACGTGTTATAGATCATGTGGCCCATATCCCGCGCCTCGCTTTTCCAACCGAACAAGCCGGAGTAAAACTCGTCTGCGGCTTTGGTATCGCGCGTCATTAGCTCATACCAAAGCGGCGAACCCGGCTCATTAATAACACCGGCCCCCACATGCTCGCGGGGCTGCCAGAGGCAAAACATGGCACCAGTGGGATCAATAATTACTGCCATGCGGCCAGAAGTAAAGACATCCATCGGCTCCAAAGCCACCTGCCCGCCCAGTTCCACAGCGCGTTTGGCGGTGGCATCGGCATCGGCCACCGCGATATAGGTTTTCCAGTGCGGTGGCAAACCTCCGCTGTGCTCCGGTGCAGGCTGGTAAAACGCGGCGGCGTAATGGCCGTTGCGCTTACACATGACGTAAAACTCATCTGGCCCCATCGGCCTGGCCTCCGTCGTCCAATCGAAGAGCGCAGTATAAAACTGCTCCGCCCCTTTCGCATCGCTGGTCGCCAGATCAACCCAGCAGAACGTTCCCGGCTTGTACTGCGTGACTAAGCTCATACGGTCTCCTTGGTGCGCCGGTGTCTTCTTCTGAACCTTCGCCCCCACCCAGCGCTGCTGCATTTGCATGATACCCTTATCTCAGATGCGCCACGTCCAGGGTTACTATGGCCTCCGGGGGCAATCCGGGCGGCCATAGTGCTTAAATTATCGTGAAATTTCACGATAAAGTCAAGAGGCGAAGTAATTTTTCGAGGAATTCTAGGGTTCGCCCCAATTTAAGAGCGAGAGCTTACGGTGGGAGTTGGGTGTTGTGTGGTTCCGTGCATAAGTAAACAACGTGAAAGCTAAAATGATAAAATGGGGTGTGGTTAAGAAGCCTATCATTATCCATGAAAACAGACCGCCTGGAAGCTTTCAGCGATGGTGTCATCGCCATCATTATCACGATCATGGTGCTGGAAATGAAGGCTCCGCACGGCGCTGAACTGGACGCGCTACGCCCTCTCATTCCGATTTTCATCAGTTATGTGCTCAGCTTCGCCTACATCGGCATCTACTGGAACAATCACCATCACTTGTTCCAGGCGGCTGAGAAAGTTAATGGGCCGATTCTGTGGGCCAATTTGCACCTGCTCTTCTGGCTCTCGCTGACGCCGTTTGTGACAGCTTGGATGGGCGAAAATCATTTTGCTGCCTGGCCCGTGGCGCTTTATGGCGTGGTGCTATTGATGTGTGGTGTTGCCTATTACATTCTGGTGCTTAAACTTATCCAGCAACACGGAGAAGATTCGCAACTGGCAACGGCCATCGGCAACGACTTCAAAGGCAAAATATCTATCGTGGTTTATCTCGCGGCGGTGCTGCTGGCGTTTATTAGCCGGTGGGTAGCCTTGAGCCTATATGTTGCAGTAGCCATTATGTGGTTTGTCCCGGATCGCCGCATCGAAGATACGCTCATCGAAAGTACCCTCACTGATGGATAATGCTCTACAATGAGGTCGAACAGGTGAATATAAAACATTTGACAACCGCCGAACTGGAAGCCGGATTAGATATCATCCGCCAGTCGCCCAAAGACGATGGAGTATTGGAATTAATTGTGCGCCGACCCCAACCAGAAGAGCGCGAGGTTTTAGTCGAAGGGGAACTCGATTTGGAAGTCGGGCTAGTCGGTGACACCTGGAAAACCCGTGGCAGTTCGCGCACGGCGGATGGATCGTCGCATCCTGACATGCAGCTTAATATCATAAATTCCCGTGCTATTGCGCTAGTGGCACAGGATAAAGAGCGATGGCAACTGGCCGGGGATCAACTCTTTATTGATCTTGACTTAAGTGACGAAAATTTACCACCCGGCACTCAACTGGCGCTTGGTTCGGCAGTCATTGAAGTCACAGATCAACCGCACACCGGCTGTAAAAAGTTCATGGCACGCTTTGGCGTAGATGCCCTGAAATTTGTCAATTCACCCGTGGGCAAACAGCTTCATCTGCGGGGCATTAACGCGAAGGTCGTGCAACCGGGCGTGATTCGGGTTGGAGATAGAGTACGCAAGCTGTAAGCGTGACATCGGTCAGCTAAAATTTGCCACAATTGCTGCATGTGGCACTGAGGGCATTCACAAAGCGAATAGGCGTAGTGGGTTTATCAATCGCCGCGAAATGAAAGGGTTGGGTTGCACGAGCCGCCTTTAACCTGGTTCTCTGTGTCGAGTCATCCCCATTAAGGTAATAGTAAACAAGCGTCTCCTGCGGGCCAGTGACAACTTGAGCGACTTCCAGGGAAGTATCGGGGCTGAGGGACTTGCCATTGAGCAATACGAGCACGACCTGACGTGAGAAATCAACCACTGGCAAGGCGGGAGGATTAATCATGCCCTGGGTGTGGACGTGCCACACCCGACGCCATTCAGCATCTTTAGTAATAACCATCTTGGCGGGACGTACGCAACCACTGCGCGCCCCAATGCCTAACGTGACATAAGGCAGGGTGTGGAAAGGCGAGTGCGATAGCCCATCGGTATCGGTTGCCGCCGATACCGGGGGAGCCGCAAAAGTATTCAAGCTAAAAGCTAAAATACCGCCAAAGAATAAACGTAAAAACTTCTGCTTCATATGAATTGCTGCAAGTTCGATAAAGCTTGATCGTTGGTCAGAATCTTATCAATGCCAGCGGCTTTAGCGGCCCGACGAATTTCCACTTCCAGATGGCCACAGAAACCAATGATGCGCGCCTGCAAAAATCGTTCTCGACAAGTCTGGACTAAGGAAACCCCATTCAAGTTCCTTGATCCCAGGTTAATCAAGACAAGAGCGGGCTGCGTTGCAGCAGAATCAGATTCAGTTTCCGGTACAGCCCGCCCCGTTTGCACGCGATAATTCATCTTGCGCAACTGTGGCTCAATGCGCATCGTGCTCATCAGATTATCATCGAGTAGCAGGGCCAGCGGCTGGTGCTCTTCACTCATAAAGTTTCAATCACTTTGTAAATCACTTTGTAGGCCAGACACTCTTGTCTGGCTATCATGGATCAAAGCAGAGCCAGACAAGAGTGTCTGGCCTACAAAGCACTCCCCTCTCCATTTCTCAGCTTTTCAACCCTTAGCCACTCATCAGTTCTGCCAAGGTTGCGGCCACCGATTCACTCAGCCCATCAAGGTCGTATCCACCTTCCAGCACACAGACAATGCGCCCGTCGCAGAGTTGCTCGGCCCACGTCTTGGTTTGCTGCATCAAATGGCGAAAGCCCGCCGCACTGACGCGCATTCCCCCCAGAGGATCACGGGCATGGGCATCAAACCCGGCAGATATGAAAATCATTTGTGGCGCGAATTCTTGCACTGGCTCAGCCAGCAGTTCCCACACCTGTGCATATTCGTCATCCCCCTGCCCTGCCGAAAGAGGCACATTCATGGTGGTGCCTATCGCTGCGCCGCGTCCTCGTTCTTCACGCCAACCTTGATAAGGGAAAAGCGGTGCCTGGTGGACACTAAAGAAGAACGCAGAGGGGTCTTCATAAAAGATTTCCTGCGTGCCATTGCCATGATGCACATCCCAATCAAGAATTGCCACGCGCTCTAACCCGTGCTGGCGTTGCGCGTAACGCGCCGCGCACGCGATGTTGTTAAACAGGCAAAAGCCCATTGCGCGGTTGGTTTCAGCGTGATGACCAGGGGGCCGCACGGCCACAAAAGCGTTATCACACTCACCGCCCAGCACGGCATCTACCGCCCGCACTGCCGCGCCGACTGCCAACCGCGCCACCTCAAAAGAAGCGGGAGAAACGGCGGTATCGGGGTCAATGCTGCCACCACCCGCTGCGGCCATGCGTTGAATTCTCTCCACCAGTTGTAGTGTATGGCACAGCAACAAATGCTCGTCTTGCGCCGCCGCGAACTCCGGCTTCCACAGCGCATCCCAGAGGCCATTACGCTGCAACGCTTCATCAATGGCATCCAGGCGGGCAGGACGTTCAGGATGATGCGGCCCATTTGTGTGATTACGAAAGCGGGAATCGGTTAAAAAGGCCGTCTTCATGCTGTACTCCTTGCACCGCTGGAATGGGGATAGATGAGTCCAGTTTAGCGTGTGGGTGCAGCCTTACCCACTCAACGACTTCAGCAGGGTCACTAAATCTTCGGGGGTCATGGTTAAGGTGTGAGTGCTGCCGTCCATCACTAAATCCCATTTGGCAATGCCCATTTCAAAGCCGATGAGTGTATTGTTGACGAGATGTAAAACAATAACCGAACTGCCCTGCACGGCCTGGATGTCTACCGCACTGATTTGATAATTTTCGCATTGCCACATCATGTTGCGCTGCTTCTCGGTTTGCGAAACAAACATAATGCGCTCGCTGGTGACAACCAAAACCCCAGAAGCGTCACGCGACCACAGGCAAGCGCCCTGGATAGTCTGCACGCTGCATTTATTGGCCGTACTCTCCCAGCGCAATTCTTCATTAGAACGTAAAGCCGAATGCACGATGTTCAACGGCAGCACCACAAAGGAACCCGGCATGTGCTTCCAATCGTGGGCAGAAGCCGCCGGACTCATACGCCGCAGGGGAGTAAAGCCACCCAACACCGCCTGCTTGTAGAGTTGAAACATCTCTTCTTCTAATTGGGCCAGGCGGCGCTGCTCGTCGCGCCGAAACTGCACTTGCTCTTCATTTTTTTGCGCCTGCAAGCGGGCCAGCTCATTACGCAACTGCTGCGCTTCTTCGAGAGTCGGAATACCCCGCGCCCGGCGCTGCCAGTCTTCAAGGGACAATGATTGGTTTAACGAGGGTGTCAGCGCCGACGCGGTCGTGGCAGCTAACTTGAGAGAGTTACCGTCCTGGTCAAATTCCGTGTGGCAAGAGGGGCAAATCAGGCCCGGATTACCGCTGCGCTTGCCCTCGGCGGCGAAATACCACGATTGCAACGAAATCGGCATCCCCCGCCAACGTTGTGCCCAGGCGGGAATGTTGGCTGCTTCCAGCAGGGTCATCGTGTGCTGTACGCGGTCGTAGTCATATTCGGCACGGCAATGCGAGCAGTGATGGGTGCCCGCAATCGGTGGCAAATCCCGCGACAGGCGTGCCCAGGCCGCCCACGACGCGGTGGTGCCTTTATAGCGTTTACCGACTTCAAATGGATCAAGCTGGTAATCCATTAAAGTCATGCGGTCATCATCGGGCACATCAAATTGGGCCGAGCAATGGGGGCACAAACCATAGCGTTCGCTGCGCGTCGAAATCTTCTGCCACTCATCGCGGGTATGCGACTGGCCCTTCTGCTGCGCGCCAATGCCATAAGGATCATCTTCAAAACTGACCAAAAGGGCGCGGCCTCGATGCTCATCAAAGTGGGCCTGGCAGCGCGGGCAGTGCCACCACACATCCACCACCATACCACCAAAGCGGGGGCGACGTTCTTCCTCCACCGGGCCACGCCGACAAATCGGGCACATCACCAGTGTTTCGGACAACTTTTGCTGCGCGAAACCTTCTTTACGACAAATCGGGCAATGCTTCAACTCCCACTGCCGCCGCATCAGTTGCCCCTGCTGGCACAGCGGACACAAGCCCGTCGGCTGCCCGGCGGCAGTGGTGAGACGGGCCTGGTGACAGCCCGGACATAAATCGGGAGGATTGACCGAAAAATTATACAGCGGCGATAGGCGATCATTGATTGTCCGCACCCGCGCATCAATCTGGCTGGTGGGCGACGCGGTAGGATTCTTTAGCTCCTCGCGGATTTCCAGGATGCGCTTCTGATAGGGATTGACTTGCGTAACCGGAGAGACCGCCGGGCGCGGGGTGGCGGCTTTCTGGGCGGGAATAGTTCCATTACGACCTGCCATCAGGGGCCGTCCGCACCGCTCGCAAAGTGTTTGCGCATCCGGCATGTGCGCCGTATGTTGCACCCAACCGCAGTTTGGGCAGGTCGTTTCCACTGGATAACGCGCCGCCCGCAGATCAGCGCGCAAGCTCGCTACATCAGGATAACGCTTATTGGGGTCGGTTTGCGTCGCTTTCATGATGATGGCGTCTATCATCGTACTCAGCGACGAATTGAAGTTGCGCGGCGTCTGGCGGCGCATAAGCTCCAGGTCCTGGGGATCGGTGGGGTCACGTCCCGTCAGCAAGCGATACAGCGTCATGCCCAGGGCCAGAATATCGGTGCGGGCATCCGGTTGCGCCTGTTCCTGCGCTGAAGGCGGAGCGTAGCCAATGGTGCCAAGTCCGGTACTGGTGCGCTTCAAGACTGTGCCATAGCCCCCTACTACGGTGGACGGCTTAACCAGGCCGAAGTCAATCAACATCGCTTCGCCGCTATCATTTTGAATCTTGATGTTGGCGGGTTTAATGTCACGGTGGCTAAAGCCTTTGGCATGAACAGTGGCCAGGGCATCGCAGACCTGCAAGGCCCAATCAATCACTTGCAGTTCATCTAAGGGGCGGCTGCCATTGGCTAACAATTTCTGTTCTAAGTCCAGCCCCTCAATAAAGTCCATAATGAGGTAGTAGCGCTCCTTGACGACCTGGAGCACACTGCCGTGTTCAGGGCAAACACGCGTCCCCCGAAATACGCGCCCACACACCGGACACGCCAACCACACACCCTTGGCTGACTCGAAATAAGCTGCCGGAATATGCACATTGCGCAAGGTTTGCAGGAGATAGGCTTCTTCCTGGAACATGCGCAACGCATCATCGCGCTCATTGGCCTGGGTTGCGGGATCGTCCAAGACGTGCATCTCCTTACACGCGAGGGTGACAGTGCGCGTGCCGATGGACTCTTCGACGCGATAAACCGTACCGAAAGCACCTCCACCCAGCACTTCGCGGATGGAGTAACGGTCTTTAATTACATCACCAATCTCGTGGCGCAAGGCCAGGGGCTGTAAGGGTACGACAAGCGTGGTCATAGAACAAAAATTACATAGAGTCGGCACAGACACCAGCCAGCAGCACTTGCCAGGCTGTCTGACACGCAAAAGACGGACGCAACAGAAATCTCTTTAAAAGGACAGGGCAATGTTATCAATCAATCGGGTCTCACCAACTTTGGCAGCGATGAGAACCCGCGCTGGCGAATCCTCTAGCCGATCCAGCGGCGCTAGGGTTTCGGCATCCACAATCGTAATATATTGCACCTTCACCAATGGCTGGGCATCGCAAATCTTTTCCATTGCCGCACCCAGCACTGCGATGTCCCGTTCACCCTGCTGCACCATTGCCGCCGCCTGGCTTAACGCCTGATAAAGCGCGGTAGCGGCAGCACGCTCGGCGGGCGCGAGATAAGCGTTGCGGCTGCTCAGAGCGAGACCATCCGCTTCGCGCACGGTGGGCAAGGGCACAATTTCAATATCGAAGTTCAAATCGCGCACCAGACACTCAATCACTTTAAGTTGTTGGTAATCTTTTTCACCAAAATAAGCACGTTGTGGACGCACGATATTAAACAGCTTGGTCACGACAGTCGCCACGCCGCGCAAATGGCCGGGACGGATCACGCCCTCCCAGACATCGCCGAGTTTGCTCACTTCGACAAAGGTGTGCGATTCGTAGGCGTGTGGCTCATGCTTGAGAGCTGCCGCGCCATACATGGCTGCCACAGATGGCGCAAAGATGGCATCGCAACCTTCCTCACGCAGTAGTTCACAGTCGTGCTCAAAGGGACGCGGGTACTGGTCTAAATCTTCCTGCGGGCCAAACTGAGTTGGATTTACAAAAACCGACGCTACAACCTTCTGGCATTGGCTTCGAGCCGCCCGCACCAGGGATAAATGTCCCTCATGGAGCGCGCCCATTGTGGGCACAAAACCGACGGTCTGTCCACTACAACGCCACTCGGCAGACAGGGCTTGCATCTGCTGCGGTGTCTCAATAATTTGCATGTGTTTGAATAATACTCAGCGAATATCGAGGGTAGAGGGTTTAGGGTCTAAAGCAGAGAGTGCAGTTACTATCTTGAGTCACCCTCTAAACCCCGATACCCTAAACCCTCTACCCTATTCCTTACTCTCTTTTTTCCATAACTCCAACTCTTCGGCAGGCATGGGCCAACCATGTTCGGAGGCTGGAAATTTTCCGGCGTGAACCTCACTCACATAATCACGGGCCGCTTGAGAAAGCAGCGCATAGCCATCGGCATAGCGTTTCACAAAGCGGAATGGCTCCCCGCCACTTAAGCCAGCAAGGTCGTGCCACACCAAAACCTGTCCATCACACCCGGCCCCGGCTCCAATACCAATGGTAGGAATGGTCAGGGTTTCGGTGATGCGTTGGGCAACTTCAAGGGGCATCACCTCTAACACAATACCAAAACAACCTGCCGCTTCTAATCGCTTGGCCGCTTCGAGCAGTTCATTAGCGGTCGCTGCCGTCTTGCCCTGCACGGTCTGGGAAAATTTAAGTGACGATTGGGGTGTAAATCCCAAATGCCCCATCACTGGCGCACCCATTTGCGTTAGACGCTTAACTGCCTCCAACGTGCCCTGATTGCCGCCTTCGACTTTTAGCCCATGAACACCGGTTTGCATTAAAAGCGTGCCGTTGCGCGCTATGTCATCGGCCCCGCCATGATAGCTGCCAAAAGGCATATCGGCGATAACAGGCACCTCAGGTCGTGAGGAAGCTTTCGCGCCCCGCACCACCGCTGCGGCATGGCACATCATGTCATTGAGCGTAACGGAAACCGTGTTGTCATAGCCAAGAATGACATTGCCCATTGAATCACCAATAAGCAGTGCATCCACTCCCGCCTCACTGCACAACCGGGCACTGGGCGCATCATACAGCGACACCATCGCAATCCGTTCGCCGCGCCGTTTTTTCTGATAAAAAGTCTGTAGTGGGAAAGCTGCCATTGTCTCGCAGTTTACCAAAGTGACTGGCGATTCAGACAGGAATTAGCGTTTCAAGAGATACCCACCGCTAAAGCAGTGGGCAGGGGGAGAAAAGCCCCGTGAACGGGGCTGTCCGGGGTTCCCATGCGCAGCAGCCCCGTTCACGGGGCTTAAAATAGTTCAGCCCACTGCTTTAGCGGTGGGTACGTAACATCTACTTACGCTTACCCATCCAGCCTGCCAATTTGCCAACCAGCGAACCGCGTGCTGGCTCTGCGTCAGAGGGTTCAGGATGGGCGGCAGATTCCTCAACGGTCTGGCTTTTGTTGTTGCCCCCGGCAGCAGATTCAGGGGGCGCGGCTCCATTAGTTCCATTGGAGGGGGAAGCAGTGCCGTTAGGAGGTTGTGCGGAGGCATAGCCGTTGGTCACAGCATGGCTGGGCGGGGCCGCCGGTGGAGGGTCAACAGGCGGAGGTGGTGGCGGGGGTGAAGGTGGCTCAACCTTGACCTGGGATACGGGGGGCGAAATCACTTCGCCATTTTTGATGGCCTGCCATTTCTGGCGATACAGTAAATTATTGGGCTGGTTGCGCATGGCCCGCTCATACATGAGGAGTGCCACATCATTACGCCCCTGTTCCGAGTAAATATCACCTAAAAGCGCGGGGGCCTCGGCGTGGGTGGGGTCAGTCTTCATGACCTTAGTGCAGAGAGCGACCGCTTCGCCCATTTTGCCTTCATGATAAAGCTGAGCGGCTTCAAAAACCATTGTCAGCAAGCGTGTGCGGGGGTTGGTGACATGGTGCGAGGAACGCGTATTTTTAAAATTTTGCGCCGCGCGAGCCTTACGCACGGCATCAGGGGGTCGCACTCCTCCCCAGCTATCGCTACGGTTAGTGCCTGGTTTGGGCGCAGGTGGTGGTGCGGCAGTCTGGCGCGAGCGGTCATACCGTGCCCGTTCATCGGGATCCGATAGCACGCCCCAGGCTTCCAGAATGACCTGCATTCGAGCGTGAGCCGCTTCCTTGTCACGCGCCACATCAGGATGGTTCTCACGCACCAGAATCCGATACTGTCGCTTGATGACCTCCAGTTCGTCCTCCGGTTGCACCCCCAGGATGTCGTAATAATCTTTTGCCATGAAGGTTCAGGCTTTGTCCATCTGCTACGACATTTTATTGGCTTCGCTAAAGATCGCGTCAAAGTAGCCAGTATAGAACTGAATGACTTGCATGCCAATATAGATCGCAATCACTAAGAAGGCCACAATGCCAAGCACCTTAACCGATTGTTTAATGGTGGTTTCAGCATCAGTCTCCAAGAAGTCAGCCACTTTGTCGAGTTGGGTGTCAATACTACCCGACATCTCCCCCGTGCGCAGCATTTGCAGCACGATGGGACTGAAATAGCCAGTGGACGCCAGACATTCGCTCAGGCTTTCCCCCTGCTCGACTCGCGGGATAATCTGCCGCACATTCTCGGTCAAAACAGCATTGCCAGTCGTATCTGCCGCTAAATTGAGGGTACGCGACAATCCCATACCGGCTGCATAAAGCGCACTTAGAGCGCGACAGAACTTCGCTGTCGCCAGCGCCCGCACAGTTTTGCCCATAATTGGCGTGCTCAGCTTGATTCTGTCCACTATGTAGCGTGGCGAACCGGAGTGCAGCGTTACCGGCGATAAATAATTGATCAACTTCCAGCCACCCCAGGCAAGACCAATAATCAGTAGCGGAGGCAACACACTCCGCAGCCACGCTAAGAATGGATTGCCCGTCCCCATATACCAGGTAACGACGAAAGGCACGGCAGATGGTATAAATATGGAGCTAAGGACCAGCAGCTTGGGATACCAGGTTTCACGCTTGACTGTCTGTTGGAGGGCGTAATCGCGCTCCGCGTACTCCGAAAGCCGCAGGCACATCCGATCCAGGAACCCGCCTTTTTCACCCGCACTAATCATGCCAATTGCTAATTTCGAGAATATGCCAGGATAAGTCTGGAGAGTCTCGCTCCAGGGTTGCCCTTTGGACGTACGGCTGCTCATGTCCAGACAAGCTCGCCGCAGGCTGCTATTGGAGGCACAAGTGCTCATGGTATGCAGAGCCTGCGACAAGCCTGTGCCCGCATTAAGCATTGAGTTCATTTGCCGGAAGAAAAGTGCCATCTCTTTGGCGTTGGCACGCATCCACGGTTGGGTAGAGACGTATTCGGGTGTGGCCACCCCCACGGGCACGCGCGGAACCGGGGGGACGTATTCACTGCCAGACTGCGGCCCAGGCAATTCTACTTGTTCCTGGACAAAACCTTCCCGTGGCTTAACCTGTTCACGAGGTAAAGCGGGAGCTTCCAGCATCTCCACCGGGGCCACTACTTCCCGCCGCACGGGAGCAGCCACTTCAACAGCTAGGGGAGTTGGGATACTTACGGCTGGTGCTGGCGCAGCACTGGGCATAGTCGCTGGCGGCTGAGGATGGGCCGGAGTCGAACGGCGGAAGTTGCGCCCCACGGGAGCCAGTTGCGTGACGAACAGGCCAATCTCACGGAGGGCTTCCAATGCCGCCCTTTGGTCGGAGGCTTCGCGCGTGCCACTGACGCGCTGACCGGATTTATCGCGTGCTTGATAGGCAAAAGTTGGCATGGCTATGTCCTGTGCTGAAGACCCGAATTCGATTAAGCCGGGGCTATAAAAGCCCCGGCAGGAAGGCTAAAGCCAAGCGTCCGGTGGACGCCACAAGGATAAAGTAGGAGTTAGAGCCGTCCGCGAGGACGGTTGGCTTTAGCCTCCCTGCCGGGTATTTCAATGCCCGGCTACTGCTCTAAGATGATTTTATCATGCCTGGCGTTCGTTAGAGCAGCCGGGTTCTTTCAGGCAACTGCAATATCCGGCGCAAGTGTGACCAATTCCTGGCGCAGTTGCAAAACCGCCAAATCTTTAGCCTTGGCTTCACACATCACATCAAAGGGGACATCATTTTCTGCCCGTTCCATAGCGCAAGCCACGGCCCGCGCAAAGGGCACAAAAACCGACGCATCTATATAATCGTCATGTTGTGAAGCTAAAGGAGCCGCTTCGCTCTGCACGCGCTTGCCCGTCGCCTTGTCTCTACGCGCAATGAGGCGAGCTTCAATTCGGGGCGACGAAAAGTGAATCTTCGGCTTTGTGTCAGTGGGCCAGGTACGCAGCATCGCACAGCACGCCTCCACTGCATCACGCTCGTCAGGATTGATACAGCCATGATGCTGGTGGTCAAAAATGCAGCGAATACCCGTTGCCTCATGGATCTTCAGCACATCGGCCACGCCCCACGACACATCATCATTCTCTAATACTAAACGGCGCTTAGCAGGTTCCGGTAAAGTGCGGTGGCGCTCAATAAAACGCTGCATCGCAGCCTCGCGCTCACCATAAACACCGCCGACATGGGTCACAACTACCGCTTCATCTGATTGCTCCATAATATCGAGCATTATGGCCTGGGCATTGAAGTCTTTTATCGAATTCCGAGCAAGTTTCTCGTTAGGCGAGTTCAGCACGATGTATTGAGAAGGATGAAAGGATAAGCGCAAGTTCATCTCACGCGCCCGCTTTCCTAGAGCAACTAACTCCTCTTTGGCCTCTTCAATCTGATGATGAAATTGCGGCAGATCAGGATGAGTTAAATAGGGCGCAAAATCGGAAGAAATACGATACATTGAAAGCTTCGTCTCCGCCAGATAATCAAAGATGGCATTGACATATTCAATGGAAACCCGCAGATGCGGTGCATTCTGCCAGCGCCGCGCATCATTACTCTTCAGCCCTTTTTGACCTAATACCTTAACTGCAAATCCTAATCGCATATTTTGAACTCACCACAAAGCACACAAAGAGATTTAGCCACAGAACCACACAGAAGGACACGGAAAGAGGGGAAGATCAGGCGAAGTGAGCAAGTGCCAGAATGGGAACACTAACGAACCCGGAGCGCGAGCGACGGGCTATCCTGATAGTTGCCTGATAGTTGCCTGTAACTCCTACGGAAGCCGGTCGCTCACGCTCCGGGTTCGTTAGTCTCCTCTTGCCCTACTCCCCTCTTCGTCTCTTACACCCTGCCCCTTGAACCCCATACCCAAATTTTCCGTGTGCTTCTGTGGCTAAAATTATTTAATGCACATCAAAAGACACATCGCCAGCGACGACGCGGCGGGGGCCATTAGAGGTTTGCACAATGAGAATGCCATCATCATCGAGACGAGAGGCTATGCCATAGTACTTCTCGTTTTCGGTAGTGACGGTGACAGGTTCACCTAAGCCCAGGCAGCGACTCTGAAAGTCGTCGCGCAAGCTATTCCAGCCACTTTTGTCATAAATGGCATACAACAACCCAAACTCTCGCAACCACGCCTGCCCAACTTCTGGCACTGGCCAGCCACGCCCGGTTTCTATGAGCAATGATGAGGCCGGGAAGATGGGGTGGTCTGGCAGGTCTGCTGTCTGAAAATTCACATTGAGACCGATGCCCACTACTACAAACTTCACTCCATTCCCGGATAAGTCGGCTTCGGTTAAGACGCCGCCGATTTTATGACTATTGAGCAAGATGTCATTAGGCCACTTGGTTTGGGCCACCAGACCGCATTCTTTTTCGACCAACTGCACAGCAGCCAACGCCGCCAGGATGGTTAGTTGGGGCACTTGCGCCGGTTGGATTTGTGGGCGCAGAATGAGGGACAGATAGAGGCCCTTGCCTGCCGGAGAACTCCAGGAGCGACCCCGCCGCCCCCGTCCATCGGTTTGAGCATCGGCGGTGACAACCGCGCCATGCGGCGCACCCTCGTTTGCCCAGTCCATAGCCACTGAATTCGTGGAATCCGTTACTATTAGATGTCTTACGGGTTCACCGAGAGTTTGTCCGGTCATAAGGCGTCGGCCATTTCAATATCCAAGCCAATATCGAGTGAGCGTGCCGAATGGGTGAGGGCACCGACTGAAATCAGATCAACACCGCTTTCGGCAATAGCGCGCACGGTAGAGAGGTTCACCCCGCCACTGGCTTCGGTGAGCGCACGGCCACCGATCATCTCGACAGCGGCACGCAGTTGTTCTGGTTGCATATTATCGAGCAAGATAATGTCGGCCCGACTCTGCACTGCTTCCTCCACCTGTTCCAGAGTATCGCACTCCACTTCAATTTTGACGGCATGTCCAACGTGCTGGCGTGCCCGCTGGACAGCAGGCGCAATACCGCCGCAAAGCGCGATGTGATTATCTTTGATGAGAATGAGGTCATCCAGGGCAAAGCGATGATTGGAGCCACCACCACAGCGCACCGCATATTTTTCCAATAGGCGCAAGCCGGGGGTGGTTTTGCGTGTATCAACAATCTGGGCACGGGTGCCAGCTACAGCATCCACAAATTGGCGCGTGACAGTAGCGATGCCGGAGAGTCGCTGCACAAAATTGAGAGCCACGCGCTCCGCCGTTAGAATAGCGCGGGCATCGCCTGTCACTTGCAATACGGTGTCTCCCGCCTCAACCTGGCAACCAGGCCGGAATAACACTTCGGCGCGAATGTCTTCTGAGAGCATCTGGAATGCCAACCGCGCTGCGATAACTCCAGAAACGACTCCTGACTCACGAAAGACCATGTGCGCCCACGCCTGGGTATGTTTGGGAATGAGAGCCGTTGTCGTAATATCGCCAGAACGGACATCTTCGCGCAGTGCCGCTTCAATCAGAGGCCGCACTTCCAGTAGGGGCGGCGTGACCAGGTATTTGCCTTCATCACTCATGAGCTTTTCCTCAGCTTTTCCTTACAGATGTTTTCAACTTCTGGCATTTGGGGCAGAAGTGGTAAGAGCGGGCACTGCGGCCAGGGCCAAGCACGCCGCGTTTGATGCGGGTGCTACAATTAGGACAGGGTAGCCCTGTATTGCCATAGACGTGCGGGTGATATTCGCCGTATTCTCCAAACGTATCTTGATAGCCCCCATCTTTGAGGGTTGCCCCGCGCGCTTCGATGGCCCGTTGCAGCACTGGTCGCATGTGCGACACCAGCAAACGCAACTTGCGCAGTTGTATATCACACGCTCGCTGTTCAGGATGCACGCCCGCTAAAAAGCACACCTCATCCGCATAGATATTGCCTAAACCCGCCACCAAGCCTTGATCGAGAATGGCGGCTTTTATCTTGGTGCCCCGTTTTGATAACTTGCGCGCTAACGCCTCCTCATCAAAATCTTCGTCTAGGGGTTCCGGCCCCATTTTTTCTAAGAACGGCAAGTCTCGCGCCACCCCCACCACGCCAAAGGTGCGGGGGTCGGTGAAGACTAACTGGCGGCCATCCTCAAAACGCAACACCGCATGAACGTGCTTGGGCAGGGCAGCGGCATCAAAGGCATGGCCATTGGGCGGTTCCACATGCAGGCGACCTGTCATACCAAGATGCACCAGTAAGTGCGCCTCATTTTCTAAGGGAAAGTAAATCTGCTTGCCACGCCGCCGCGCATCCAGGATGCGTTGCCCTTGCGTGGTTTGCACAAACTCTTCAATGCTGGGAATCGTAATGCGGGGCAGGCGTGCCCAACTCTGGGCAATACGCGCTCCCACGACCTGCGGCGCTAACTGTCGCCGCACAGTTTCGGCTTCGGGTAATTCTGGCATAAAATGAGTTTACACAATCCTTCGGCTCATCTTTCAATTAAACTGTGGTTATTATTTCTCTGTTGCCATCATTCATCAGAAAGGAGCAGGATGCAATTGGAACTCACTACTGGCGCACAGGACAAAGCTTTACAAGAATTTGTGCAGGCTCTCCTCCAGCGATTTCCGCAGCTTAAGGAAGTCTACTTATTGGGCAGCAAGGCCAAAGGGCATTTGGGAGAAGCCCCTAAATTCCGCCTGCTTCTCTTTAGCGGCTACGAAGACACGGTGCAGTTATTGCTGAGTCTGGAACGCGCCCAAAGTGAACTGCGGCCTCGCGGCGTCTCGATTTATCTCTTTGTCGAATATTATGGGGGTACCCTGTGCGGCACCTGGGGTGGGCGTTTAATCCACCATGATGAATTGAAAGACTGGCAAGAAGGTCAAGATTTCCTGCTGGTGGCGGCACAAGGCGATGGCGGCAATCATCTGGCGCAAAGGATTAAAGCGCCCATTGAACGACGGCAAGGAGGTCGTCGCCAGGGTGAACGCCGCGAGGGGGCGAGGGGTGAAAGATCAGACCGCCGCCAGACCGACCGCAGGGTATCTCGCCAACCATCAACGGACTGGCTGCCGGATGCTGACCCACCTGTATAATGGCGTTAAAGAAGAGTTCCCTGTAGGCCAGACACTCCTGTCTGGCACAATTCTGTTCGGCCAGACAGGAGTGTCTGGCCTACATGCCTATGCAAAAACAAAAGTCACAGCAAGTCGTAACTAAGCTGCAAGAATTTTGCAGCACCCCCTTTGAAGAGGTGCTGCAAAGTCACACACAGGCTTTAGCGGAAGATAACGCTGTCGAGCTATTTCATGCGGCGGTCGCCGCGGTTCCAGCTTATCGAGACTTCTTGCGTTCTCACGATATAGACCCTTTGTCTGTAGATACCTTTGCCGATTTCAACCGCTTACCGCTCATTACCAAAGAAAATTACCTGCGCCACTATCCCTTAGCTGAGTTGTGTCGCAACGGTCAACTGGAAAGCTGTGATATGATTGCGGTTTCATCCGGCTCAACGGGCCAACCCACCTTCTGGCCGCGCTTTGTCACCGATGAGCTAAGTATCGCCACCCGCTTTGAGCAAATCTTCCACGACAGTTTTCAGGCAAATGAGCGTAGCACCTTAGCTGTTATCTGCTTTGCAATGGGCAGTTGGGTCGGTGGCGTCTATACCATGAATTGCTGCCGCCATTTAGCTGGCAAGGGCTATCCCATCACCACTATCGCACCAGGCAATAAGATAGATGAAATTCTACGCGTGGTGCGTGAGCTTGGTCCGCATTTCGAGCAAGTTGTGCTTTTAGGCTATCCACCTTTTCTCAAGGAAGTAATAGATACCGGACGGGCAGCAGGCGTGGAATGGCAACACTATGGGATTAAGCTGGTGATGGCTGGCGAGGTGTTTAGCGAGGAATGGCGCACCCTGGTCGGAGAGCGCACCGGCTCCCAGAATCCATGTTACGACTCGGCTTCTCTCTACGGCACTGCGGATGCAGGAGTATTAGGCAACGAGACGCCTTTGAGCATCTGCATTCGTCGTTTTCTGGCGGAGCATCCTGACGCGGCCCGCGCCCTCTTTGGTGAATCACGCTTGCCAACCCTCGTGCAATATGACCCACTCAGCCGCTTTTTCCAGACACAAATTCATCCTGAAGGTTCACCGACCCTGCTCTTTTCTGGCGATAACGGCATCCCGCTTGTCCGCTATCACATTTCGGATACGGGTAACATTATCCCCTTTGATGAAATGTTCCAATTCCTGGCTCAGTGGGATTTCTATCCATTGGAGCAATTAGGTGATGAAGCGCGGGGCATTTATCCCCTGCCCTTTGTTTACGTCTTTGGTCGCTCGCACTTTACGGTCTCTTACTTTGGCGCGAACATTTATCCCGAAAATATTTCTGTTGGTTTAGAACAACCGGAGATCAAAGAATGGGTAACGGGTAAATTTGTGTTGCAAGTTCAGGAAGATGCCGACCGTAACCGCCACCTGACGGTGGCTGTGGAACTGGCACCTAATACAACTGCGGATACAACAAAGCGCGAGGCTATCGCTACTTCGATTCAAACTCATCTGCGACGGCTCAACAGTGAGTTCGCTAACTATGTGCCAGAAGAATATCAGGTGCCGCAGGTTGAGTTAGCTCCCACGGGCGATGCCGCATATTTTCCGGTGGGCGTCAAGCACCGTTACACTAGGGCTTAATTTTGATAGGACGCTAAACTTCTTTTCGCAGCTCTACGCGGCGCAATGGAGACGCTATGGATATAAAATTGCGTAGGTTTGTGCATGTAATTAGCGTTGCCTCACATAGCGTCCCATTGAAGATTGCCTGTTAAGTAACACTGTATATCTACACAACCTTATGGCAAAAGGACTCACGGCTCATCTGGCGCGCAACGAATTGATCACGGTTGGTCTGGCGGTTATCGCCACCATCGCTTCGGCGATTCTAACCTTCACTCACGCCAATGCGGTACTGTCCTTTGTGTTTTCAGCCGCCGCGCTCTCTCTATTGGCGATGCTGGTAGGTCACGCCACCGAGCAATTAGGCAACCGCATGGGGCCAGGGGCAACGGGGGTTCTGCAATCGGCGCTGGGCAACCTGCCCGAACTTTTTGTGGGTATCTTCAGCCTGCGGGCGGGGTTAGTGGAAGTCGTACAAGCGGCCTTAGTGGGTTCAATTCTGGCGAACTCACTGTTGGTGCTGGGATTAGCGATGTTGTTTGGCGGCTTGCGAAATGGCACGCAGCGTTTCAATGCGGAAGTGCCACGTACTATCTCGGCGCTGATTATGTTAGCTGTCGCTGCGCTTATTATTCCGACCATAGCTTTTCGTATCCATACTCCAGCAGCAGCCCACATCAGCACACTCAGCGGAGCCTGCGCCGTCTTTTTGCTGGTTGTTTTTGCCGCGAGCATTCCCTTCTCGATCAGTGGTGATCCCTGTATCACACCCGAACCTCAGCCAGAGCATGAGGACGCCTGGCCGATGTCACTGACCCTGGTGATTCTCACTCTGGCTGGAATAGGTGCGGCTTTTGTTTCCGATTGGTTTGTGGATGCTCTGACTCCCACCATCAAAGTGCTGCACCTATCGGAAACTTTCACTGGTTTAGTGATAGTCGCTATTGCGGGCAATGCTGTTGAAAACGTGGTCGGGATTCAGCTTGCCGCCGCCAACAAAACCGATTATGCCATCAGCGTGATCCTCAACAGTTCCTTGCAGATCGCTCTGGGGCTGACTCCTATTCTGGTTCTTCTCTCATTCGTCTTGGGCGGGCCGCACTTAACCCTTGTGTTGCCTCCGCTCCTGGTGGTGGCCCTGGCTCTGACTGCCATTGTCAGCGCCTATGTGGTATCTGATGGGGAATCTATCTGGCTCGAAGGCGTGGCTCTCATCGGTCTTTATGGCATAATTGCTTCGGCCTTTTGGTGGGGTTAGCTGTTATCTGGAACAAGACTCACATAATGTCTAATGCAGAAATCAAAGCAGCTATAGAGCGTGATGGCTTCGCCATTGTGCCCGATGTTGTTGTACTCGATACAGTCAACAGTCTGATTTCAGCGATAGAAGCGGTTCGGGAAGGACAAGGGGTGCAACAACGAGGGACTGCCAGCAAAGCTAATGTTTATGCTATTCGCAACTTGCTCGAAGTGGTGCCTACCGTGCGCGAGTTGGCGCAGTCGGCACCCGTGAGAGCCTTATTGAAACCAATTCTTGGCCCCAACTACTTTGCCGTGCGCGGCATCCTTTTCGACAAAATTCCCCAGGCCAACTGGAAAGTCACCTGGCACCAAGACCTTTCGATTGCGGTGCGCGAGCGCAAAGAAGCGGAAGGCTTCGGCCCCTGGCCACAAAAAGCGGGGGTGCTTCATGTGCAGCCGCCTGTGGCTATCCTGGAAGGCATGTTGACGCTGCGCCTGCACTTAGATGATTGCACGCCGGAGAATGGGCCACTTCAAGTTATTCCGGGTTCGCATCATTATGGGCGTTTGGATGCACAAGCGATTCAATGCTGCCGGAAAAACCACCCCGCTGTAATCTGTCCTGTTCCACGCGGCGGCGCTTTATTAATGAAGCCGCTGTTGCTTCATGCTTCATCAGCATCCCAGACACCGCACCACCGCCGCGTTATCCACCTGGAATTTGCCGCTAAAACATTGCCTGATGGTCTAGCATGGCACTGCTGATTTATCGCTTAGCGCCGCTCTTGGCCCTCACCCCCGGCCCCTCTCCCATACAAGGGCAAGGGGAGTGGAAAGAAGGGCTGGCTCCTAAAAATCTTACATTTGCCAGAGTAGAACTGTTGCACTATGAGAAACATAGTGGTGTGACCTCCCCTCTCCCCTTATTAGCCTGGGAGTGTGAGGGCAGGGTGAGGGCCAATGCCACAATTCAACGCTCCGCTACTCTGCCTCATAGGGCCGGAAGCCGCGCACCATAAAGCCACGCTGCTGACCTTTGCGGGCTTCGGCGGCGCGTTTTTCCGCCTCTTCACGGTTCTCTGTTGTAGTAGCGCCAACCACCACATAATCATCCACGCGCCGATAGCGGTTGATGAAAACGGGGCGTGGCTGCTCGGAGTGGTTTTCCTGTGAGCCATGAATAGTGCGATAGTGAAAAAAGATGGAATCGCCTGCCTCACCAATAATCGGCAAGGCTCGCTCCCACGGCCATTCTTGCTCATTGAGGCCAAGATGCGAGAAGGTGTCTACATGCTGAAGCGTGCCCATGCGATGTGAGCCAGGCACGACATAAAGAGCGCCATTGACCAGATTGGTATCCACTACATAATTCAGCGTCGCCACCGGGCCATCAAAGCGATGATCGAAATAGGCTGAATCTTGGTGCAGATGCTTGGGGTGTCCGCCCACTGGTTCTTTATAGAGGCACTGGCCATTCATAAAAAGCTCGATGTTGGGGCCGACAATTGCCTCCACAATGTCTACCGTTCTTTTATCGAACGCGGCCTGGAAGAAAGCGGCACTGGTTTGGTAACTAACGGCCAGCACCATGATTTGCTTATCGTGCTTAAAGCCTGGCGGGGCGGGTAAAAAGAGCGTGCCATCGGGCGTGACCCAACCTTCTGGAACTTTTCTGGCCTGGTCTAACAAAGCGATAGACTGTTGGGCAGTCGCTTCGATGTCCCGCTGAATCTGCTCCAGATAAGGTTTGGTCAAGCCGCGCACCACCAGGCAGCCAAATTCTTTATAAATTTGCGCCGCACGCTGCACATCCAGATCATCGGCACAGACCTCGATGTCTTGCACAGCCACGCCCTGCATTAACTCGCCCGTAGCCATTGTTGAAGTTGCACTCATGCTGTCCCTCCAAAAAATTTAACGCTGCTTGGATTTAGCACTCTATCGCGCTCTATGATAACCCCATCACTAGCGCATGGTGTATAGCGATGCGTTAGCGCCGGAGCGAATGGTGACAGTCGCCGGAGTCAGCCCCGGTGCGGTGGCCGTTACGCGAATTGGGCCGCTGCGATTGGTGGATTGTACAATCGCCAGACAATGGCCATTGAAGGCATGTCGCTGGCTGGCCTTATCCGGTTCGTGGCTGCTGGGATCGCCGTTGCCGACACCAATGATCCGGCCTGGCCCGGTGACGCTAAATGACACTTGATTATTAGCGGTGGGCACAACTCGACCCTGTGTATCCAGAATCGTCACAGGAACTATTGCTACGTCTTCATTGTCGTTAAAGATAGCGGTGTGGTCAGGAGTCAAAACAATGCGGGCTGGCGCACCGGTGGTTTCCACTGCTTCACGCGCTAACACATTCCCCCCGGTGATGCCGCGCGCTTCGAGCCTGCCGGGGACATAGGGCACTTCCCATTCGAGGTGGCTGTTCCGTGGCATTTCTTTGGTGCCTAAACTCTGGCCATTCAAGAGCAGTTCGACGCGCTCACAGTTGCTAAAGCAGACGACGCGAATGTTCTGGCCTTCTTTGCCTGCCCAATTCCAATGCGGCATGATATGCACCACAGGTTCAGGACGCCACACCGCCAGATAATACCAGTAGTTATCCTTGGGGAATCCGCAGGTATCCATAATGCCAAAGTGCGAGTTGATGCACGGCCAACTATAAGGTGTCGGCTCGCCACGATAATCAAATCCTGTCCACACAAAGCCACCGGCCATATAGGGTCGCTCTACAATCGGTCGCCATGCGCCTTCGGTCAAGTTGTAGGAACTGACGTAGGTTTTCTCCTTGTCATCGGCATAGATACCACGGGTCGTCAGGGTGCTGGCCGTTTCACTGCCATAGCAAGGTTGATTAGGAAACTTGGCATGGAAGGGGTCATAAGCTCCGGTGTTGTAATTGAAGCCCTGTAAGTCTTCGACCAAGGAAATACCCTGGCCGAAGCCGCCATTCATGGCACACGAGACGGGTCGCGTCACATCCAGGCGTTGCACCACATTCTTCATGGCCGAGAACATTTGCGCGCCCCGTTCCGTGCCCTGCGCGCCTTCCTCATTGCACATAGACCACATAATAACACTGGGATGATTGCGGTCACGGCGCACCATGCTTTCTACCTGGGAGAGAATTTCGGGAGAGTCGCCTAATTTGCGGTTCTCATCCATCACCAGCATACCCAGCCGATCACAGGCATCCATAATTTCGGGCGCGTAAGGATGATGCGAGCAGCGGTAGCCATTGGAACCCATCTGCTTGAGCTTTTCAATCTTATAAACATGCACGCGATCCGGCAGCGCCACGCCAATCCCCGCAAAATCCTGGTGGTTGCAAGTGCCCTGAATCTCCACCCGTTTACCATTGAGGAAGAAACCCTGATTGGCATCAAAGCGAATGGTGCGAATACCAAACGGGGTCTGCGTTTGGTCTAGCACCTGACGACCTCTCAATAAAGTCGTGCGCAGTTGGTAGAGGCCAGGCGTTGTTAAAGACCACAGGCTGGGGCGCGGGATGCGCACGGTTTGCGTTACCTCCGGGTTCTCACCTGTTGTCAGGGTGGAAGCCGCCTCAATACTCGCCACCACTTGCCCGGCAGGATTGATCAGCGATGAGACGAGACGACAGGGCGCGGCAGCACTTGTGTCATTAGCGAGGGTTGTTCTAATGGTCACATCAGCCGTGGCCGCAGCGCCTTTATCGCCATCGGGGACTGTGGCGGTGACATAGGTGCCCCAGTGCCCGACATGAACGGGAGCCATCTTGGTCAGGTAAACATGGCGATAAATGCCACCGCCCTCATACCACCAGCCTTCGTTATGGGTGGCGTCGGCCCGCACCACCAGGACATTGCGACCGCCGTAATGCGCCGTGCGGCTGATGTCATAGTAGAAACTGGTATAACCGCTCTGATGGGTGCCCAGGAAATTACCATTGAGCCATATCTTGCTGTTGCGGTAGACGCCATCAAACTCCAGCCACAAGGTTTTACCCCTGTCGGATGTAGGCAGCGTAAATTCTTTGCGATACCAGCCGATGCCTTTAGGATGATACCCATGACTTTGATCAGCGGTCGGATCAAAGGGTGTATCAATAATAAAATCGTGGGGCACGTTGACCTGCTGCCAACCGCGATCATTAAAGTTGGGGGCTATCGCTCCTGCCGTGCTCGGACTATTATCCGTCTGCATCAACACCGGGCCAGTGATGCCGCCCTGCCCAGCGGTGTTTTCCACTAAGACAGTAACGACATTCGGGCCATTCACATTCCACGCGCCATCCAGCGACACCTCAAAGGGATCATCCCAACCTTCGTGCCGTGCGATCCGTCTGCCATTCAGATAAATTACTGCATTATCGTCCACTGTCTCAAAATGTAACGCGTGACGCGGCCCCGCAGTTGTGGGCAGTGCAGTTTGGTACCACACGAAGCCAACCCGTCCCCGAAATACATCCTCATTGGGAGCCGCATCCTTCCAATCGGCGGTGTTCGCGTTTGCCTCGGCAGGCAAGCTTTCTGGCGCAGTGGCGAATGCTTGCCCGGTGACTTTCCACCGCCACCCCGTCACCGTCACCCCACCAGGCGTATATTGCACATCACCCAGCATAAATCGCCAACCTTGATCCATACGGATGCGTTCCCGCACCGAACTAGTCTTCGCCAGCGTCGAGGTAATGCAGCAAGTTAGTACCAGAGCGACACTTAAAATAGTTTTCTTTACCGATTTCATGATGATCTCTTTAAATTTCCAGCAAGCTTTACAATGGGTCAATTGAATCTGTTTCTATTGATTGATAACCAGCAGGGCGTGCCCATCGAGTACCGTCACCTGAGTATGGACGTAGCCATCTTCATAGGTAAACAGCAAATCACGTTCAGGAGGAGCCAAGAACACGCGCTTGGGCGGCTTGGCTACCTTGACGGCAACTGGCACATCTACGAGGGGAATGGCATCTTCCACAATATCCAGACCTTCAGCGCGGCGTTCGGGACTGAAGCTTAACAGATGTACCACCATGCTGTTGCCTTTGCGCATCACCGTCGTTTCTAACTTAGTGGGGCCACCGGTTTTTAGTAAGGGTTGCGGCAGCAATAAGCGGATACAGTTATCGAGGAGAATGCGGTAATTTGGTGCGGCGTGCTTGCCATAGGCTTCCAGAACGGGAACCGCAAAAGTAATGGCATTGCCGTTCTTGATGGCACCCGCATAACGTGACACCTTATCTTCGGGCGTATATTCATGCCCGGAGAAATGTTCATAGGTGCGCTGGAAATAAGGCTCACCGATACGCACCAGATTTTGGGCACCCTTAGCCGCTGTCATACGAAAACCACGCTCATACATGACATACCCGTAGTCCGCCAACCCCTCACTCACAGGGGGAGCCGCGTGCAGGAAGGTGTGCGTATACGGACTCTCGCCATGACTCACAATACCCAGTTCTGCCAGAATCGGCTGTCCGCCCTCATCCAGTGCCGCCGGGCCGCAAACGATAAGAGCACCACCGGATTGCAGGTAACTTTGCAAACGACGCTGCAAGTTTTCATCCACCCGCGTGCTTTCGGGCACAATGACTAATTCATACTTATCCAACTTCGTTTCGGGTGGCACAATATCGAACTGATGGCGGAGTTGCTGCAAGGCGCGCACAGCCCCAATTCCCGACGCGCTGGGGCTATCTCCTAATGACGGGTCAACCACCACGGCAATCTGGCTCAGCACCTGGCCACCAACGACATAAGGTTCGCAGGCTTCAATGTAAGAATAAACACGGCCAATAAGATCATAGACCGCAGGTTGTGGCACACCACGCGGATGCAGCAAGTCGCCTACCCCGCCCGTCATGCCCTGGCTAAGCACCTGGCAGCATTCATATTTCAGGGCCGCCTCTGGCTTCAACGATGAGTTATCACCCCAACTCTTGAAAAAGCGTCCCGTGTGGCTAAGAGTCGGCAGATTGGCTACCGAGCGCACATAACGTGCTACATACGGGAAATAGGCATACCCCCAGCCACCAGTTGGCAGGCATTCAATTTCGACATGGCGCAGGAATTTCTTTTCGATGTGCAATTGTGTCTTGGGACGACTGTTGAACCATACACCAGCCGGTGCCGCTTTCTGATGTGCCGCCTCGACCATGTCGCGGTAACGCTTCATATAATCATGCGCCACTTCACGAGCATACTGGCTGCGATGTTCCGGCAGGCGCGGATCATAGCCGCGCTTGGTCATGCCCTCTATGGCCCATTTGCTGCAACTGGTTTGATCCCAGCACATGTCGAGGAAGATGCCATCTACGGGCGCAAATCGCTCCAAGACTTCCTGCAACTGTTCGGCTAAATAATCCTGATAGGGACTCGACATATCGAGAATCTGCCAGGCCGGAGTAAACGCTGAATGCCCACCTTTCACCTGCTGCAACTCAGGCGTGAGTGCCAACCATTCGGGATGCGTATTGGCTGCGTATTCGTCACACTGCACACTCAGATAAATCGGTGCGCGAATACCAACCTTATGCAAGGCTTCGATTTGCTGCCCCAACAAGTCAAGGTCTTTTGGTAAGGAAGGATGGCGTTCCACTCGCTCCGTAGCATAGTAGAGATGCCCATGATGGCACTTGGCAAAAACCGTCACGCTATCTACATGGGCCGCTTTGAAAGTGCGCGCAAATGTCTCCGGGTCGAAATCCTTACCGACATCCGGCACCGCCGGACCAGTGTGAAAATCCAGATGAATGGTGCGTAACGGAAAAACAAATTTCTGTTCTTTATCAGCAGCCTTACTGGGCATTGTTGAATATCCTTTGATTTTATGGGGACTATAGGGAATTATTTAACCGGGCGCAAGCGCAACAGCACAACACCATGACTGGGCACATTGGCCTCAAACTTTCCGTCAAAGACTCCGAGGTCTTTGCGCTGCCATAGGTCACGCACGGTCTGCCGTCCACTAAGCTGTAAATCGGCCCAGTTAGCCGTGACCGGGGTGCTCCAATCTCCCCGGTTGAATAGTCCTACCGCCTTGGAGCCGTCGGCCAGGTTTTTGACCCACACTTCCAGGTCATCACCTTGCGCAATGTGCCTGGCTGCCGCGCCAAGCGTATCTTGATCTACCGCTAATACTTCGTCATTGGTCAGCAAGGCTAACGTCCATGGATCGTCTTTCGGCAGGTTAGCTCCCACCATTAAGGGTGAAGGCAATAAAGACCAGAGCGAGAGCATGGTGAGTTGTTCCGCTTTAGTGAACTTCGTTTCGCGTGGTGGGCCGACCACAAACTCTCCAATATGGCCCACCGGCAGCATATCGGCATCGGGCCAGTGGCCCGGGCTAACGTAGTCGTGCCATTTCGCGCCGAGTTCAAACTCGTGATTAAGCTGATTCCAGTTGTCCCAGAAATCGCCCGAAGCCCGCCACATATTCGCCTGGCGTGCGACATGCTGGCCTTGATCTATGGGGGTCTCTCCGGGCGAGAGGCTGAATACAATGGAACGTCCCGATTTATCAATGGCCTTGCGCACTGCTTCAATTTCATCTTTATGATAAGGCGACGACATATCATCTACTTTGACAAAATCAAGGCCCCAACTGGCATACAACCTAAAAAGAGAATCATAGTAAGCTTGCCCTGCTGCGGTTGCGCCTTTGACGCCATACATATCGCTGTTCCAGCCACAGGTGTCATTCGTATTGGCGGCTTCCGAAGATTTGAAGTTGGAATCAGCAATGGGCATATCGGCCTTCACCGCAGCACGCGGAATGCCACGCATAATGTGGATGCCAAAGCGCAGACCCATCGCATGAACCTGATCGGCCAATGCCTTGAAACCTTTCTCATCCGCTGCCGAGGGAAAACGATTCACCGACGGCAGTAGCCGTCCGAATTTATCTATGGTGAGGGGAGCGCCTTTGAACTGCGGGTCACGGTTGGTAGCTCCTGGATCATACCAGCGATAGTCAATCACCACATACTGCCAGCCATAGGGCTGCATCTGCTCGTGCATATAACGGGCATTCGCCAGGACTTCCGCTTCATTGACTGCATCGCCGAAGTTATCATAACTGTTCCACCCTAACGGCGGTGTAAGGGCGATGTTATCTCCCGCGACAATTTTCAATATCTGTTGATCCCTTCCTATTTGGTTTCTCACCCGCACCCTGGCCGAGTAAGTGCCTGCTTGCTCGATTACGCCGCTAATCTGGCCGGTGGCTGCATCCAACTTGAGACCACGCGGCAGACCTCGTGCAGTGAATTGGAGAGGCCGCAGACCCGTAACGGGAACAGTAAAGAGAAATGGCGTGCGAGGCCGTACGCCCGCTATTAAAGGCAACCTGATATTTGGATTGGCAGGCACCGAGGCCAGTGAGATAACGGACGGAGGCTCATTGACCGCCACGCTCTGCGCCACCGTTTGCGGATGTTGACCAGTCACTTCAAAACGCGCATCCGCCCAATCAGCATGGTCAAATTCAAAACCATCACCGCCCGTGGTGACACGTAAGGCCAATTGCTGCACGCCGGTGACATCTACATCAACGGGCTTCGGCTCCTGCCCCTGACGCAGCACACCACTTTTCCACAGCAACTTATGATTGTCGCCCAGGACTTGAAATTCCGCGCTGCCCTTGCCATCTTTCACTTCATCGTCAATACCAACCGTTGCCAGAAAGCGGGTCGCGCCACCATTAAGTTGAATAAAGAGCATCCCTGGCGAATGCGTGCCAAAGCCATGCTCAAACTTGTGCCCCTTCAGGGACATGGGATTGCCGCCAACCGATTTATCGGCCTGCGGTTTTTCCCACCCCTGACGCGCCTTAGACAAATCTAACGAGGACAGCCAGACAGTCTCCGCCGCCTGTGCTGTCACAGTAGACAAAGCAAGACCTGCCATTAAGCAGGTCATTATTGTTTTCCTCATACCTTAAACTCCGTCAATCATTCGATTTAACTTTCTATCCATCGGGCTACATCACCAGGTAAAAACCAATAGTGAAACGGCTTGGCGCGGCAGTTTTAAGTTCAATATAGCTTGGCCATTGTGAATGTGCAGCGATTGCGGCGGGTCGAGCAGTGTCAGTTGGGCCGCTTTTTCTAATTGGGCCACCTGTTCAGGTGTCGGCTGCTGCGGTGATCCCATCTGTTTCCAGGCTTCAAAGGCGTTGCTGTGCCCATCATCAATGCAATAGTGGTGCAAAGTCAAGTTACCGTCTCGCAGGGGCAAATTGCTTAAGGATAACTCTACTGCGGCAGCCGGGCCGGGCACATTTTCATCGTGGTAATTCCAGGTCAATATCGAGAGTTTATGCTCTTGAAGACTCGCCAGTGCATAGACATCCGGCGTGGCACGCACACCTTGTTGGCGTAGCGATTCCAGCCCCGCATCGGCGGTGCTTTCCACCGCTAACCGCTGCCCCCCCATCTGGCCAAACATACGAAAGACATTCAGTACTGGCAACTCGACACCATTGGTCGCCAGGGCGCGAAAGCCAGCAAACCAGGGCTGGCCTTCAAACTCAAAGGCCCAGGTGACCGCGCCTTCAAAGTTGACGCCATGCTTATCGGCTAATTCATATTTACGGGCAAAGGTGGCCGCTGTGTAGCTCGCATAGAGCGTGCCGTTGCGGTAGCCATTCTGAGGAAAGAACTGTGCGGAACAGGCGGCACAACCATCGGGATCAGATTCACCAATGACAATCGGTTTATGGCGCAACTCCGGGAAACTGGCGACAATTTCAAAGCCGCGATCAATATCTTGCAGTTGGGAGGCACTGCCCATTTCCACATGCCCATCCACATAGCGAGGGGCACCCTTGGCATGAAAAGAGATAAAGTCGAGCGGTGACCCCTGCTTGCCCGTTGCATAGTTAGTGCCGCGTAAGCAATGCTCTAAAAAGTCACGCAGAAATTTCGAGGCTCCGGTTCCCTTGGTGCCTGCAATTTCTGGCCCGCCGACTCGCGCCGTGGGTAAGGCTCGTCGCACCCCATCTACCGCATAATCATAGAGCTTGTGGTATTCTTGTGGCGTGCCATGCCAGTAGGCAATATTCGGTTCATTCCATACTTCCCAATACCACTTTTCAACTTCGGCGCGGCCATATCGTTCGACACAATGCTGCGTCCACTGATAAACCAATTCGCCCCATTTAGCATAATCTTTAGGCGGATAAGCCCACCCTGTATAGAGTTCGCCACCATGCTCTGGTGTCCATTGATGTTGATATGGTTCGGGCTTAATGGAGAGTGCTTCGGGCATAAAACCAATCTGCACATAAGGCTTCATACCACGCGCTAGATAAGTACCAAAGATACGATCTACAATCGCCCAGTTATAATGTGGATGCCCCTCTGCATCTTCCGTGTAAGCACCCGTTGAACCCCATTTAAGCGCAGGGGTGCCATCGCCCGAAGAGAGCAAACTATGGGTTCGCACATAAACTGTCGCCGGACTTAGCGCTGCCAGTTGCGACAGCAACTTCTGCCCGTTTTTCATATAAGTGTAGTTGGGTTCGTCATAACCAAAGAACCGCCACACGGGTCGCATCTCGCCTTTAGTCTTGGTGGCATCAATACGAATCGTGACGGGCAGAACGGGCAAACTATTGGAGGCTGGTGGATTGCTATTATCTGCCGCCATTGCGGAGAGATTCAGGCAAATCAGTAGAACGACGAGTAAGACAAGGGGTTGAATGGTAATCATAGCTTCATTTCGTTACTTTATTTGCCACTGCTGGTTATCTCCATTGTTGAGGCTCCATTGCACAATGCGCGATCCATCCGTTAGCGATTGACCAAAGACATCTAAAACTTTGCCACTGCCTTTATTGGTCAGGGTATAGGTATCGCCGCCAACAACGTCAAGATGCCAAATTTGGCTGTTCCCATTATTGGCTCGCTGTTGAGCCGCGAGCGCATCATCGGCACCCGACGCGCCACGCACGCCCAATACAAAACCCGTCTGCTTATTGGTGAGCATAATATCATTGTTGCCCAGATTCTTGATATGCCAGAGTTGAATAGCTTGGTCGTTGGCCTGCATTTGCACAAGTTGGGCATCATCGCCTGTTTCTTTGGGCACCGCTACTCTACCGCTATGAAGATTAAAGAGCCGATAGTCGCCATCCGGCAATAGTGCGGTGGAACCGTTGACCACGCGAAAAGCAATTTGGTCTTCTGTGAATTCCACAATCCCACGTTTTGCAGAAGACAGAGTTAAGTAAATATCACCCGGCTCCTGCGGCGCGTCAAACGCAATCTCTTGATAGCGAAATTCACCGAGGGGAATATGGAGTGCGAATTGACCACCGACGAGTTGAGGCCCAGTGTTGCTGCCACGATGCACCTGCCAGCGCACCTGGACATCTTCACCATTGAACTCATCGTTGAATACAGCGAGACGGCGCACTACATGCGAACCAGTCGCCAAGCGTGGCTTAAAAACTGGCCAGTCGCCATTTTCATTGCTGCGTGCATTGAGTAGGTCGAATTCTGGATCGCACGCCGCCAGGGGATGATAACACTTCTGCATCAAGCGAATGAGAGGATGATGCCAGGGATCGGCGAGAGCAGGACGAATCTCCATGTTGCCGCCCATGTTTTTGACTTTCTTTTCTAAGATTTCATTCTCTGGCCCCTCGCCTGGCACATAGTTCGACCAGGCATTGTTAAGCACGTAGTTGCGCAAATCGGCATTGCCCTTGAGACGGCGCACGCGAACACTGGTCGCCATCCATGCAAAGCCCTGCCAGGTGTTATCCATCGGCCACACCGATTCGGTCTCACCATAAGGCCGGTCGGTGCGCGGTGAACCGCCCGTTAAAGGCAACCCGCCCAGGCCCGGCACGTAATGCTGCATATTGATAATCTGCGGCCCCAGGTCGCCCACGCCATCGGCGATGATAGGACGTGTTTCATCCAGACCTTGAATGACTGAAGAAGCTTCACGCATCGGCTCGGCCCATTCGTTAGCAGCACTCCAAATCACCACTGCTGCATGATTACGGTCGCGCTGCACCAACTCCCGATCCATGTTGAGCATATTGTCGCGCCCATGCTGAAAATCTTCACCGCCTTCGGAGCCACGCAAAGGGGATTCATCCACTAGCATCAAGCCCTTTTCATCGCAGACATCCAGCATATAAGGCGTGGCCGGAATCTGATGAATCCGCATCACATTAAAGTTCAAACGAAGCAGGTTATCTACCGCCTGCGGCCAGCCTGGATTACCTGGGGATGGTGGACCAAAGCCGGGGCGAATGCCATAGGCATCGGTGCCAAAGTCGGCTTCCTGCTGATTATCACCGCGGAGATTACAATGAATGCCATTGAGTTCATAGTGCGCGCCACGCGCCTGGAACTGGCGGAACCCAAAACGCTGTCTATAGCGATGAACAGCTTGCCCGTTGACACGCAGCGTAACCTCCAAGTCATGGAGTTGCGCCTGATACCCAGGACGATAGGGCACGTTCGGCCACCAGTAACTTTGCGCTCCTAAGTTCCAGGCAATCTGCCCCAACTCAACAACGCGGGTCTCGCCTGCGGTCAATGCGACTGTCACCGGAGTGATACGTGGATAACGGAACGATGCTTTATTCCAGGAGCTAAGCGATGCCGCGAGAGTGACATTGGCAGTCTTATCTGAACTGTTAGTTACCGTGACCTGAGACTGGAGATTATCGGGAGCCAGGCGCGTACGCACATAAATATCGTCAATGTGGATATGTGGCAGAATTTGCAGGTTGACTCCCCGCAGAATGCCTTCTTCGAGATAAGGGTCCCAGGTGGCCCCTTCTGGCACCGTGTATTTACCATTCACCATGAACTTCTTGCGGCCTTTGACTTCAACCTGGATTAAGAGTCTTGCGCCCGGAGTGGCATAAGGCGTGATGTCAGCCGAAAAAGGCATCCAGCCATTGATGTGCGAGGTAACTTTGGTGAGATGCTCTGCATCCTTGCCAACGTAGACATCAGCGCCAAAGTTCACGGCAGCAAAGGCCAATCGCACGACACGACCTCTTGCATTTGCGGGGATGGGAATACCCGCACGATAAGTGCCCGCATCACAGGTATAACCCTGCGCTCGCCAACCTCCCGCCGGGACAACAATCGTTTTCCAGGCTCCACCCTCCGGCTTAAAATCCCAATGGACACCTGCGACACTGGACAGGTCGGCAGTAATGGTATCTGGGGGTGCAGCAGCGACGGTGGGATTAAGACTAAACAGGCAACAATATAAGGTAAAAAAGAAGCAGAAAATATGGCGTGGGTGATAACTCAGGCGCAGCATATAAGAATTTAGCCCTCAAGTTTGAATGTGGTTAGTGAACCCAATTATGGAAATCTGACAGGATGGTACTATTATGAATCTAGATCACACCTCTTGGCTACTATGGCTAACTGATGCCAACAAAAGATATGAGGCATGGAAAAATCCCATGCCTCATATCTTTTGTGCAAACCGAGGTTATATCTCAGCCATCACTTAACGGCGTTCAACAACATTAGCTAGGCCAACGTCAACACCTTGCCCCCCAGCGGTCTGATGGCAATGCATGGCGATAGTGACCGTAGCGCCAGGCTTCAGCAATGCTCTGGCAGTCTGAGTTATTTCAAGCGGTTCATAAGAATTGATAAAACCACCTTCTTTAGCCGCAAAAACACCATTGATATAAATCTCCACGTCTTCATCATGATAAACGAAGAATTGAAGGTTAGAATAATTGCCAGCAGGCAGATTCACTTCCCGGCGCAGCCAAATGTCCGGCGTGTCCCAGGTGGTGTTCACCACTGCGCCAGGGGTGCCTTTAGTGCCGAATCCGCCTAAGCCCTCTTTCCAGTTCGCATCGTTGAAGCCGGGCTGCGCCCAATCATCGGCAGGCTTTTCCGTGGTATAGCGCCACAGGATGCCTTGACGCTGTGAGGTTGGTACAACTTCGGTGATGACCGGAGGCTGTGGCATTGGTGCCCAGTTGCCAACTTTTTGGCGGTCGCCTTTGGCCCACTTCACCCACATAGGCCGATCTGCCAGCATTTTGATAAAGATACCGCCAACCACCGGGCGGGCGTGCATTCCATCGCTCTTGATGTTGTCAGTGATGTAAGAATCCATCAAGGGAGAGCGAGCCGTGGTGTGATTCAGGAAATCGTAAATCGGTGACACAATCGCCTCGAAGTCGGCTGGATTGGTGGCCATTGTCGCGCTCCACACAGACCAGTCGGTTTTAGTTAAGTGGGTGCGTGAATCGAGCGGCACTCCATAAGGCTGCATCACTTTCTTGTAGTGGGCAATTTCTTGCTGTGCTACTACGGGAGGAAAGACGTTAAGGCCCAGAATGCTATCCCACACTAAGTTATATTTTTGGCTCCAGGTATTAGGCTTATCAAAGGCTAAACGATAGTGGTCGCCATCATTAGCCACCTGCATCCAATGCTGGGCATATTGTTTGGCCATGTCTTGATAGCGGCGTGCGGTCTGCTTGTCGCCGCGCATCCGGCATAAGTCACCATAGGCGGCTAAGGCCACGATAGCCTTGACCGACAGATTCGCATTATGGGCTAAGTGCCCCATAAAGTCATCGGTGCAAAGCTGCTCTTCCGGGTCGTTGCCATATTTTTCGAGATACTGCGCCCACTGCGTTAGTTTGTTCCACCAGGGAGAAACCCATTTGGCACTGCCTTCTTCCTGCGCAATCGCATCACAGAGAATTAGCATATTGCCGCTTTCTTCCACTGGCATTCCTTCGCCGCCATCGTCGGTGCCACGCGCTACCGGATAAGTGCCGAGGTCGTGCGGCGCATTGGGGAATTTCCAATGGGGAGAGGAAGCATACGTCAGGATAGGAACCAGGGATGCCTTCGCCAACGATGGGCTAAAGAAGATCATCATCGGGTCCATCGGGAAGAATACGTCCACCGTGGCGATGTCACCGTTGCTGGTGTTCTCTTTGGTGAACAAGAGCGGCTGCTTATTATCATCAGCAGCCAGGCCGTTGGCGGCCAGACATTGACGATAAGCTAAAGCCGCAATCTGGGCGTAGCGTGCGCCACCCTCGTGGGTGAGGTCGGCCATGAGTTGCTGGTCGAACTGGGTGCAACGCTGCACGAGACTTGGATAATCGCGCTCGGCAGTCTGCAACAGGTCGGCAGGGGTGGCTCCATTGCGCCGCCAGTAGGGGCGCAAATTCTTGCCAAAGTATTTGATGGCATAAAGCTCGTCATAAGCCACCATCATGTGACGCGAGACGGGAGTCGTGCCAACATTGCCCAAGTCAAAGACAAAACCCAGCACCGGCTGCTCGTCAGTGGTGGCACGCGGCATTCGTGTGTCATCGGCAGCAGGCAAGCCGCCATGATCCACGAACTGGCTAAGGAGCGTCTGGCTGGCACCAACTGCTGCCCTAGACTGGATCGTGGGGGCAGCGGCATAGGCATAACCCCAGTCAATACGCACATCATCACCGGGCGGCGACAGTAAGGGTTGCTCATGCGTGCCCACGCGCAAGGCCGTGAGACTCCCCATAAAGCCGCGTGCCCACTCCACCTGTTGCTCCGGTGTATTGACTGCTAACTGCGAACTGGTGCTATCGTAAATTGAAACAGTATGTGGCGCACCATCCACCGAGCGCACATTCCAGGTAATGTAACTGAGCGGACGGGACAGCACATCCAAGTCGTGCGGCAGTGCCGCCGTCATAAAGGTCATGGTCACATGCACTTTGGGGTCTTGGAAGTCGTAGATGCTGCGCGTCGGCGTCACCTGCAAACCAACCTGCGGTATAGCAGGCGCATCATCTGGTTCAATCCCCATCAAACGCGAAACTTTGCCATCCACGCGAATGAGACTGACCAGGGAATGGGGCCGCTTCGTCCAGTGCCGCGTCACATCATCATTCAAGTGGTCAGCACATGACCAGATGCTCATATACGGATCGAAAGTCACCAGGGGCACCGCAGGCGGGCGCAAGTTCTGGTCATTGTTGGTTTGTGCATGTGCCTTTCCTACAAATAGTGTTGTTATTACACCCAAGATGCTCAGAGCCGAAGCGGTCAGAGGTCGTTTTAATTTAATCATCTCTATTCTTTATCCTTGTATAGTTGCGGATTCAAAACTCAATCTTCTTTATCTAAATCGAGCAAGCTTAGAACAAGCCGCCATTGTTACTTGATGGCAGCTACCCTACCCGTTTCCACATCTATTGTCCACGGTGCATCAGAAGGCAATGACAGAGAACGATTATGCACAGTGAGGGACAGCCAGATATAGCGGGCGTCTTGTAAGTTCCTGCCATGACCCCAACGGTCGCCCATATAAATATAGCTGGTGGCTTGTGATCCCGATACCGGTAGAATATAAGTCGTCTGCGAATCATAAGTTTTCGTTTCACGCGGAGCCACATCCTTAAAGGCCGACCAGGGGCCAGCGAGGGAAGTGGCGGTGGCGTAGTGATTCGGATTAGCGTCCCAACCGCTCAAACTTGACCCAAGCAAGTAATAGGTATCGCCTAAGTGAATCATCGCCGGGGCTTCCAGAGCTTCATGCACCAAAACAACTTCGTGATCTACACCTAAGTAGTCTGGCGTTAACTGGCTAATACTGAGTCCTCGCTTGCGGTCTTCAAAGATGAGGTAGCCCGTGCCATCGTTGTCTTGGAAGAGCGTCATATCACGGCTTTCATGCTCTAACGGACGAAAGCTGCCGCGATAGGTATAGTTGCCATCCACCGTGCTGCACGTTGCCACACCAACTTTAGCTTCCGCATAGTTGCGGCTGTCTATGTGCATATACATTACATACAAACCCGTGCGACGATTGAACAGTACTTTAGGCCGCTCCACCACCCGTGACGGCCCTAAATCGCCGTTGTCCTGGCGGGTAAGGGCATTATTGCGAAATGTCCAATGCACCAGGTCAGTCGAGGCATAACACTTGACGTTCTGAAACGATTGGTCAGTCGTTTGTCCGGTATGATCTTCGCCAAACCAATAGAAGGTTTTGCCAACTTGAATCATCCCCGCACCATGCGCTTGAATCACGTTGCCTGCCGTATCGCGCCAGACTTCTCCCGGCTTAATTACATTCGCAGCAGCAGGCGAATCTTCCGCAGCAATGGCCGAGGTAGCAGTGAGTGGTGACAGGTAAATCGCCTGCAATAGTCCCAACAGGCAAATGATTTGAGTCCGTTTAGTCATAAGAATATTCACCTTAACAACCTGCGCTACTTTGCTGACCCGACTTTCCATTCCAGGATGCCCCCAGAAAAACCATCCTGAAGTTGCACTTCAAGACGCAACGCCGAAGTCGTGACAGGTTTGAAAGTCACCTGGTTGTAACGGTCACGGGCTGTATCATATGCAGAAGCATTTTCGACTGGCTTCCAGTTATCGCCATCTTTGTACAACAGTCGCCACGACTTAGGCACGCGGCACCCACCTTTGCCGGTGTCATCGAACCAGTAAACGGAAACTGACGCAACTGGCGTGGGTTGCTTGAAGTCATACTGCACCCATTCCGGCGTGCCTTTATGATCCCACCAAGTGAAACGGGGGACACTCTCATCACTGGACGCAGCAGGCTCCATGCCGTCATTGAGGGCATCTACTGTATCACCATCATGCACAAAGGAGGCGCTGGGTTGTGGCCCTTTGGCGGTGGCTGGAGGTAGCCATTCATGAGCATTATCACCGTGCCCGATGGTAGGAAAAGAAGTGATGCGCAGGCGAGCCGCGCCCATTGGAATTAAAGTCACGGTTTCCAGCGGCTCCTCCGAGCGCACCGGACTCTGCTGTAATAGACTCACGACATTATCTGGATCGGCCTGCCAGCCGGGAATCTTGCGTGCCCTTGCTTTGAGGGCAACGGGCACAGCATCAGGCGTAAAGGGCTGGGCTGCAAGGGGGCCATTTTTGCGCACAACTTCAAAAGCCGCAGCAGGATTTTGCGTATTCAATTCAAGGCCATAGTTCCAGGCACTCGTAGGCAAAACGGCCCATTCAGGCCAGGCATCGCTGCCGCCATAGCGAGACCACTTTTCACCCATCGCCATCGAGAAGGTTAAGGGGCCATAGTCCACTGATACCGAGTTCTTGTTCTTCGTCCAGGTGCGGACGACAATGTGCATGGGCAGTTGCAATGAGACCACATCGCCGTTGTGCCAGGCCCGGTCTACAACAATGTAAGAGAGCGGTTCAGCATTGGCTTGTGCCACTTTGCCATTAATTCTTAGCACGGGATGTTGCGTCCAGCGTGGCACCCGTAGATAAAGTGGAAAGCTCACCGCCTGTGGCGTGTTGATGCGAAATTGAATCGTATCGCTAAAAGGGTAATCGGTTTCTTCGCTAATGCTAACTTCCGTGCCACTGGCAACTTTGGCCTTAACATCCGAAGCCGCATACAGTGAGGCACATAGACCATTATCGGCAGTGGCTAACCAGAGTTCCTCGGCGTAGTAAGGCCAACCCATGCCATAGTTATGCGGACAGCAGCGGTAATCATGCACTCCGGGTTTAAAAGCCTGCATGGGGAATGGCCCGTTACTGAACTGTTGATGTTTCTTGCTGTTATTATCGAGTTGAATGGAGTTGGCGCACGTAATGTAATGCGTGCCCTTATGGTCGGGCGGGAGCGCAGCAGGCAGAGAATTAAACGCCAGTTCTTCACAACGGTCAGCCCACAGAGGGTCGCTCGAAATGTGCGTCATCATCTCGAAAGTATGCATGAACTCGACAATACCGCAGGTTTCAAAGCCCTGGCGAGGGTCACGAAATGCCGGACGGATATTCTCATCACCCGCAAAGCCACCACCGGGGAACTGGCCGTAGTTATCCATCACTAAATGATAATCTTGCTCAGTACCACTCAAATATTTGGGGGTTTTTTCCTGCAACCAAAACTCGGCTGGCTCGCGGATGCCTTGCGACAAATTCACGTTGTGCATCGTTGGCAGCTTGCCCGTATAATCTGGCGAATTATAGTGAATCTTTTTCGCTAAATCGAGAAGCCAGTTTTCACCTGTCAGATTATAGAGCCAGTAGATATTCGCCATGTTATCGGCCCAACGCACTGCACCCCACCCCGTGTTAAAAAAACTGGAAGGTTGAGCATCTACCCACTTGAAATAGTTGCTCATAAACCTCAGCACACGCTGATCGCCGCTAAAGTCATAGTAGGAGTGCATGGCGTCCAGCATCGGCATATGCGGCCAAGGATCGGGCAGGTCACGCTTACCCGGCTGTGGCTTAATCTCTTGCGGGCCAAAGTAGCCATCGGGTTGTTGCGTGGCTATCACCGCATCAATCCACTTGCGCGCTTCGGCAATGATTTTGGGGTCTTTCAAGACATAGCCCAGATCGCCATAGCCACGCAGCCAGTAAGTGGCTTCTTCCCAGCCACTCTTTTTGGGATCAACCCAGCCGGTATTCTCGAACTTGAGATAATCGGAAATTTCTTCTAAACGCCCACTGAGACCATCCGCATCCAGTTCCAACTGATGACGCAGCCAACCTTTGGGGGTAATATTGCCAATCGGCAACTTCATAAAAGCCGTCGGCTGCAACGGTGCCCGATTGGGTGTATAAAAACCAGCCGCCACCAGCGGCTGTGGATTACGCACCACGCGCACGGTGGTAGATTCGGCTGCCTGCGCCGATACCGGTAAACAAATACAGGCCATCGCTGTTGCCAACGCACCAAGACCAAGTTGAATAAAACGAGACTTCACGCTTTACGACTCCTCTCTATAATTCAGGCAGAGCCTCCGCCCCTCATCATTTAATAGCATTTTAGGACTACTTGTCACAGCTTCACCTACAACCTGAACAGAAACTTGTAGGGATACAGCAAAGAGTATAGCCTTAATGCTTTGGTGACACCTGACCCCACCTGGCGGGGCCGATGGTTGTCTTTGCCAAACGAAAAACTGCTCATAGCGCAGCGCAGACATTACTTCGATTTTGCGGGGATTATAGAGAACGAGACAGGCTTAGGGGCTAAGGCAATTTGATAGGCGTCGCGCACGGTCGGTGTAGAATCTACAGGCACAAAGCCAACCAACGATTCTTTAGCCCCTGTTGTTGATTGAATATGCAGCAAAGCGGTTGGTGTGCCTGAAGTCGCTGGGGCAAAAACGATATTCACCCGGCGGGTCTTGAGGTTAAAACTGACACTTTGAAAAGTTCCAGCGTCTAATGTTAGCCACAATTTTAGCGGGGCCAGGAAGACGCGCTGGCGGAATCCATCACGCGGCGCAACCGTGATACTATTGCCTCTTGCTTGCACGTTGCACCCAAAGCCGAGCCAACCAAATTCCGGGTGCTGCATCACATAGGCACCCGCATTGCGCGCATAGCCGTAAAAGGCGATACCATAGTCTGCGGTGTTCGGGTCGAACTGCAAGATGGCCGGGTCAGCATCGAAACCATAGGAACCAAAACCCTCGGCGTCAATGTTGGCTAAAAGTTGACTCATCCCGGCATATCCAACTCGCAACAAGTAAAGATCATCAGGATGTTGCAGGTAGTCTGAGAGAACTGGAATGGCGTTAATAGAGGAGCCGTAATGATTGGTCATGCGTACAATGTCGGGCCAGCGTGTGCCATTAACTGGCGCATCAAAGTAACGCCTCCCCGCACCGTTATAGGCCCAGTTGGGCACGGTGGGCATATAGCCGAGAATGGCGTTAAGTGTCACCTGCGCCTTATCGTCATAACCAAAATAACGACACCAGGTATAAATCTCCTCCTGCCCGGTTGAATCCCACGGCATCTCACTGCCAAAGGGGTAACGCAGACTGGCCCAGTGTTGCGTCCGTTGGCGCATAAACGCTTCTAATTTATCAGCATCTTCCGTGCGCCCCTCACGGCGCAAATCACGCACAATCTCAGGAAAGATACTCCCTACCATGAGGCCAAACTGCGCTAAGCCACGCGCAAATTGCGGAATCGCCATCGCCGTATGATAGGCATGATCGAGATACCACTGCCGCGACTGCATGGTGACTAAGCCTTCGTGGTCACGCGCTAAACGATAAAGTGCCCAGTAGACGAAGGCAACGTGCGGATAATTAAAGGCCCGCCAGGTCGTTTCCGTGCGCTCTTTATTCCAGCCATCATGCACGGTATAGTAGTTGGAGAACAGCTTTGGCTCATAATAGAACAGACTGGCGCGCACGCTATAGTCCGGGTTTTGCACATGTCCCCACAAAGCTGTATTAGCATACTTTTCCAGCAGGGCAATTTGTGCTGGGTCGGGTTGACCCAAATTCTTCATCGCCATTGCCACCGATGCCCCGGCCCCGATTTCATCACTGAGTCCTGAAAACCAGGTATGAGAATGCTGTAAGACCTGCTTGCCCGTTTCACGATTAAACGGCATAAACGAATTGGTGCGCTGAAATGGGTCGGCAGGATCATCATACCATTGCTTGGTCGCATGAAAAGCACCTAAGCGTCGGACTTGTTCCGCTTCAGGAGGAATGACATTATAATGCACAAACTGCTGCATCCCATCCACATACCGAATTACCAGGCGACAGTGGCCTATTACTTGACCAAAAAGACTGAGAGATCGCCAACCATGTGCTGTCGTTTTGCGGTCAGCCACCAATCGCACGGCATTGGCAGGCTCAACGGTCAGCATTTTGATAGGAGTCGCAGAATGGACAAAGAGATGGCCGGTTTGGTCGGTGGGCAGCACGTAACCCGGAATTCCCACAACCACAGGCCGCTGTTGGGCCACCAGTGTTGGTTCAATAGCTTTAATAGCAGGGGCCAGCACAAACCGAAAGCCATAGGTTGCCATCTCGCCGGGTTGCAGCAAACGCGAGGTGGGACGGTTCCACGGTTGGGCCTGTTTCCAGTCGTTATCCGCATAAGCCCTGGTATGCACCATCCATTCGTAAAACCCTTCAAAGGTGACACCACGCGGTGTTGGATCATCATACAAAGGGCGGTAGGCTTCAAAAGAGGTGCCTCGCTCTGGCAACACCAGCAGGGCCGGGCCTTGTCCATTTAAGCGCGTGACTTGCAGGTAGCCAGCATCGCCGCCGATGTAAGGGTCAGCAAAAGAGCAGTGGTCGTGCGTCTCTTCCAGGCTGCGGCCCGTCAGCAGGTTATTGGAAACCATTGCTGCGCCAAGTCCTCCCACTTCAACCGCCTGCTGGGAATGATTGGTTAAGCGAAACCGCATCACGGGCGTGCCTGCGTCACTGGCCCATTCTCGCACAACCGACAGAGGGCAATCCGCGCCCAGAGCAGGGGTCAGGTCACAGGCGGCAATTACATTGGGTCTGGATAAAATCGGCAGTTCGCTCCGTTCAGCCGCCGATGAATAGGAACTCCATTTGCCATTCCTCACTCGACAGCGCAGATTGATGTCGCCTAGATGATAATAGCCGTTGGAGGCGCGACTGGCGAGGCGATCTGTTGGCAGAAAATCGAAGTCTGCGCCCCGTGGTGCCAATCCTGCTGCTGTCTGAGTTGCACGCACAAGGGATAAGGTAAACGCCCCGATTTGAAACTGGTCTCGCCCCTTGCCCAGAATGCCTTCCGCATCAGCACGCACTGCGCCAAACCGCTTGGCTTCGGCATCGAAAGTGTGTGATATTTGCTCGGCTGTTAGTGCCCCGACACGAATCCGCACCGCAGCTATCGCCAGTGAGCCTGCCTGTTGCTCATGGGTGTATTCGTTGAGAAATTGCAACTCACCTTGAGCGTTACTTTCTGCGCCTAAGCTGATGGGATAACCCAATGCAGTATTGATATTGAGGGGTCGGGAATTCTTCTCTAAACCATTGTCATAAATGCGCGCCGTGGTGCCATCATAGGTGTAAACCAGGTAGTGCCAACGGTGCGGTGTGGGCGTGCCATTCCAACCTAAGTCCGCAGCCCAGTGCGCCACCGCACCATAGCCTGGGTTCTTACCCCAACCAAAAGCCAATAGGCTACCATCCGGGCCACCTCGCTTGCCCCAGGATACCAGCGTTTCTTCATCGGCATCTAAGGCAGGATTATAAGCCCACACTTCTATGGTGCGTGGTGCTTTACCCGCAATACCCGCAACCGCAAGGGGGCCACGATAGGCATCCTGCACACCATCAAAAGTCACAGCTTGCACTCCGGCAAGAGTTTCAAGTTTTGGATGCCCAACACGGGTGAAGTTACCTAAAGAGCCGCGATTGTGCCAGGTTGGTGTGCCTGCGCTGGAGTCTCTGGCATCCAGGTCTACGAGCAATGGTGGACTTTGAGCTAATCCTGGCGGCAAATTTAGGATGCCAATGGCCAGGAAAGTTAAGGTTGTAACTACTAACCATTGCGCAAAGAAACCATTACTTTGTTTCATAAAGGCACTATTAACCTACTTACGGATAGTTTGAATTTCTACTCGTGAGTTTGTCATTCCGAGCGAAGCGGACTGTAGTGGAGCACAGTCGAGGAATCTTTATAGAGAGTCCATAATGCAATGAAAGATTTCTCGACTTCGCTCTGCTCCGCTCGAAATGACAAACTTTCTTATAGAGAGAAGCGTAACAACTTTTATTTTGCTTGATACGCCCCAATATCAGGCGGCTGATTTGAAGGCACTTTATGGCCCCAGAAATCGCGGCCACCATTGTTCTCGACCATCTTCCCCGCGCCAATGCAGGGGGAGCCGGGGAGCAGTTGATAACCACGTAAAGAAGCGAAACCGTTGGTTGCACTGCCGGGAGATAACAGTTTAGGATCAGCCGTGATCGCATGAGCGTCAGTGGGCCGATTAGAGAGATTGCCCCAGAACACATTATTCTCAAAGACGGTATTGGTCATGCCGCCAAAGTCAAATTTCGCTTTGCCTTCGACATAGAAAAGATTGTTGGGAAAGCGGGTGTTATCCGCAAAGGCACCGCCCCAGTCACCGGGCAATACGGCGTGGATGTCCTTATCTTTGCCAACGTAGAAGGTGTTGTTATAGATTTGCGTGTCGCGGCAGGGGCCAGTAATATGAAAGAGTCGCTCGCCATCATTCTGGCTGATGTTGTAGCGAATAATGGAGCCAACATTGCCAATGTTCCACGGCATTTTAGAAGTGCCATCGTTACAAATTAGCATAAAGCCGCCGTCATTGTTGTGGCTGTAATTGTATTGGAAGAGGGTGTTGCGGCAGTTCCAATCGCAGTCATAGCCCTGGCCATCACGGGTGCCCTTCATGCCGCTGACTTCGTTGAATTGAATGGTGGTGTTATCGCAACTCCACGGCCAGATGCCCGCCGCATAATCATCACAACGCTGGCGGCCACCATGCAACACATTGTGCTCGATGAGCGTGCCATCAGTGCCAATGGGCACGATACCATCGCCGCCAATATCTTCAAGCAAGTTGTTGCGAATGATAACGTGCAAGCTGGGATACCAATCTACCCGCGACCAGTTGCCGCCCATTGTAATGCCATTGCGATCAGTGCGTTGCAGGTGACAGCCTTCGATGAGCAGCCCATCGAACCGACTCTTCACTTTGGAGCCACCATTGGAGCAGCTAATACCACTGCCGCCACCCTCTGCCTTAACCAGGCTGCCACTGACATCATGGATGTCCAGGTTCTTTAGTTGGATGTGATGTGCGGTGCCAAAGTCTTCCAGGCGCACTTGTACTCCAGTGAGATTTGGCACCCGCACCTTGCTGGTGTTGGCAATATCTAAATTATTGACTTCCCAACCTTCAACATTAAAGAGATAAAGCGTGCTAAGATACCATCCCTGCGCATCAATCTTGGGTTTAGGGCCATCGCCGTAACTGGATAACACGATAGGTAGCGTTGCCGTGCCACTGCCCCCCGGAGCTAAGAACCCCTGCCAACTGCTCCCTACTTTGAGCAGAATCTTATCGCCTATCCCAAACTCTCCTGCATTTATATGGTTGAGGCTTTGCCAGGCACGCCCCCCGCTCTTACCATCATTGGCATCATTGCCCTGAACGGAATCTACATAGTAAGTGGTGTGACCTGGCGATTTCCAGGTGCGCACTGGTGCTGGGGCTTTAACATCAGGTGGATGATTAGCCGGGTCAGTCTTAATCACAAGATTATCAATAGCAATCGCCCCCTGATTTTGGATGCCAATAATGAGGTAGTAATCATCGGCGTTGCGCGTGGTGAACGAAGTTTCGACATGGCCCGTCGCCCCCACATCCCCCTGCCAGTCTGTCCAACCTACGTTACCTGCGGCACCTGCGGCCTGGCTGCTGCGTCGAAATAGAGCGTAAAATTTTGTGTTAGGATTACGCGCCAAAATCTTATAATCGAAAGTGATTCGATAAGCTTCTTTTGCCTTAAACAAACCCTGGCGTGAATGGAAGAACTCATTCCATTCTGTGTTCGAGCCTCGTGCATCGCCTTTGAGTGACCGCTTTCCTGCGACAATCTCATCGGCTGCCGTAGTAAGAATTGAGGTGGCAATCTGCACGGGCGCAACAATTGACGTGGCATCACCCGTTTCAAAATCAGCACTCAATACCGTCTGCGGCACCTCGTTAGCTTGAGGTGCCGCAAGAACTTGAGTTGCCAGACCTATGGTTAAGAAGATAAGGAATACAAGTGCCACCAAGCTCAGTTTTTCGAGTCGCATCATAAGTTCATCCTTTAAGCCATGTTGCGCCAGAAGAGGGGATATTGAATCGAACGCCCTAAAGCTCCAGGCTGGCGCAGGCGCACAAGTTCAGCAACCGCATCCCGCGCCATAGCTTCAATGGGCACTGCCAGAGATTCAATGCTCAGTATGGGTTCATCCGTGAGGGGCAACCCATCAAAACTGACAATTTTGAACTGCCGGGCCGACACCGCATTCTGACTCAACAACCCCGCGTGCAGCCCTACCGCCAACCAGTCATTAGCGGCCACAATGCCCACTTTCTGCTGCTCCGGCAAGCGCGTGGTGCGCCCCACTTCAACGCCTGCGGCATAGTTCAGGGAGCACTCCACCACATCAAGCGGCATACCCGCTGAATGCAGTTCCGCTTCAACCCCGGCTAACCGTTCTTGCACTGCGGGCACTTGGCGACGGCCAAAAAACCATACCTGATCTACTTTATGCTCCACTAATCGCCGCGCGGCCAGGCTACCCGCGCGGCGATTCTCAATTTGTAAAATGCTGGCAGGCACACCAAGGGGAATGTCATCGGTGATGAAAAGGCTAACTAACGGCGGACGATAGGACTTCCAGTTTTCTATAACGTGACAGCCAGCCGTGCCCAGAGTAATAATGCCATCATCCCCGCTATGCGGCACACTCTGACTATGTGTCTTTTGAATGGAACACTGCGCCCCCACACCCTGCAACTCATCCTGCAAGCATTCCACGACATGGGAGAAAAAGGGATCGTCCGCCAGCTTGAGGCTGCTGTCTATCCAGAGCGCAACCCGGCCTAATGGCCGCTCGGCATCCTCCACACGTAGAGCATAAGTCCCACTGCCATGCCGCCGTTGCACGAGTCCTTCCGCTTGCAAAGCCGCCAGAATAGAGCGCAGACGAGGACGGCTAATCACCAACTGCTCCGCTAATTCACGCTCACCAGGCAACCGTTGCCCCGGCATCCGCATAACCAGGTGCCGAAGTTCTTCAAATTTCGCGTCTTTCACCGTTGACATAGGGGAATAATGCCACTATGATACCACTTAACCCAAAGTGGTTCAAGTGGTTCAAATTGGTTCAGAGACCGTGATTAACCACCGATGAACACCGATGGACACGGATGAGAACGAGGATGGAGAATCGAGGATAGAAGATCGAGAACCAAAGATCAAGTATCCAGTATCTTGTATCCAAAATCATCTATGTTCATCGGTGGTTCCTAATTCTAGTTTTAATGGAGAAAGTATGCAGTCTGTGCAGCGTGTCGTGGTGGTGCCAGAAGAAACAATCGGTGAAATCAATCCTTATTTACATGGGCATTTTGCGGAGCATTTAGGTGAGTTAATTTATCCGGGAATTTGTGTACCGCCCGATTGTAACATCCCCAACACCAATGGGATTCGCAATGATGTGGTGGCAGCGCTCAACCCTCTCAATATTCCCGTGCTGCGCTGGCCGGGTGGCTGCTATGCCGATGATTATCACTGGCGCGATGGCATTGGCCCCTTAGAAAATCGGCCCATGCGGGTTAACCGTCACTGGGGTGCCGCCGAAGAGCCGAACCACTTTGGCACTCACGAATTTATGAACTTCTGCCGCTTTGTTGGAGCCGAACCCTATTTCGCGGGCAATGTCGGCTCTGGCACCCCAGCGGAATTGCGCAACTGGGTGGAGTATTGCAACTTTGCGGGAAATTCTAGCCTGGCGGATGAACGCCGCACCAACGGAGCGGAGGAGCCTTTCAAGATTCGCTACTGGGGCATTGGCAACGAGAACTGGGGCTGCGGCGGCAACATGAACCCGGAACAATATGCCGATGAATTCTGTCGTTATCGCAGCTTCGTTTCCAATTATTCCGGCACCCAGGTGGAAGCCATTGCGTGTGGCCAGGACAACGCCGATTGGGACTGGACACGCCGCTTCATGGAGCACATGCGTCGCAATTATCATAATCGCTTGCGCTCAGTGCAAGGTCTTGCCATGCATTATTATTGCGGCACGGCGGGCACCGCTATCGAATACACGAACGAGCAATGGCTGGAGCTACTGGCAAAATCTTATGCCATCGAAGGCATCGTAACGGGTTGCCGCTCCATCATGGACGAGTATGACGCTGAACGTCGCATCAAGCTCATTCTTGATGAGTGGGGCGCATGGCATCCCGTGGAAAAGGGTAAGCCTACTGGAGGTCTCTACCAACAAAACACCATGCGTGATGCGTGCGTGGCGGCGCTGTCGTTAGATGTATTCCACAATCAAGCTGACAAGCTCTTCATGGCCAATATTGCCCAGTTGATTAATGTATTGCAAGCCGTGCTGTTGGTGGAAGAAGATAAGTGCATCAAAACCCCAACTTATCATGTTTTTGACTTGTATCAACCACACAAGGGTGCGCAGGCCGTGCGCTTTGAGACCTACGCCGATACAGTTACCGATGGCGGCCCCTCCGCGCACTACTGCCAGACACGTTATCTGGAGCGCAAGACCTTTGCCCTGCGCGCGGTGCATGGCTCGGCTTCGGTGCGAGATGGTGCGCTCTGCGTGACTGCCGTTAATACCCATCCTACAGAAGCCATTGAGTTGGAAGTGGAATTACATCGGAGTGGCTGGAATGAAGTGCAAGTGGTGACACTCAACGCCGATGACATTCATGCGCATAACACCTTTAGCCAACCCGAAAATGTGCAATTAGCGGCACCACAAACAGTAACCGCCCGCGATGGATTCCTGCGGGTGCCGATGCCTGCGGGTAGTGTGATCCGGTTGCAGGGGAAGCTGGCTTAATTCTGTGCTTTTCTTAATAGGGGAATGACGACAGAAGAGTTTGTCATGCTGAACGCAGTGAAGCATCTACTGTGCGGAGTTGTAGAGTTTTGGTGTTAATCACTACTCTAGAGACACTCTCACCAGATGCCTCGCTTTGCTCAGCATGACAGACTCCTCTGCTATCTCTTGTAATTGCACTCAACGAACCCGGAGCGTAAGCGACGGGCTTTCGCAGTAGTCTGAGGACACTGTGGTGCAAGCCCGTCGCTTACGCTCCGGGTTCGTTAGGCTTCTCTTACAGATACTCTCCCCTTCAATTCCTATGCAGAGTAACTGTAAAGCCATCCTCGGTTCCCCTCACCGCCTATTAATCGGGGAGTGAGAGGGCGGGGAGAGATTAACCAGCCGCTGAACTTGCAGCTTATGTAGGTTCGTCTCTACCCCACCTAGCCAGTCCTATCGTTGCGTCCCTGCCCCGACCCTGGCCACAGAGTTAAGTCTGCCTGACGCAATGAACTGGACTTTGCTGGTTCCACTGCCATGATCTGTAACTACTTTAATAAGGGCACTGATATACTTGACACACACGACCATATACCCTATACTGTAATACATGAAGCGCGATAACTACGTTCCCGAATCCCTTGTTGAAGCCGTTCGCTACTTTACAGACCCCGACAACGCACACGCTTTTATGGCTCAGTTACGCTGGCCTACTGGTGTAGTGTGCCCTCATTGTGCCATGTTGGGCAATGAATCAAAGGACGTTAGCTTTTATGCTAATCGCCGCGTGTGGCGTTGCCAGACCTGCAAGAAACAGTTTAGCGTTAAGGTAGGAACCATCTTTGAGGATAGCCCATTGACGCTTGATAAGTGGCTTGTGGGAATGTGGCTCATTGCCAATGCAAAGAACGGAATTAGCTCACATGAGATAGCACGCGCTTTAGGTATCACGCAAAAGTCCGCATGGTTCTTAGACCATCGCATTCGCCTTGCTATGAAGATGGGGAGCATTGAAAAGAGCAAGATGCAAGGCACTGTAGAAGCTGATGAGACCTTTATTGGTGGCAAGGCTTCCAATATGCACAAGAGCAAGAAAGCAGAGAAGATACAGGGACGTGGCTCATCAGGCAAAGAGATTGTCATGGGCTTATTACAACGCTTTGAAGATGAAACCGGACTGCTCAAAACTGGTTCCTCAGAAGTGCGTGTTAAGCACATACCAGACACATCAGGCGAAACCCTACAAGGTGAAGTAAGGGCCAATGTTGAAGCAGGCTCAGAAGTCTTTACGGATGCGGCTCCCGCTTATCGTGGTTTAAGTCCTGAATACTACCATGAGTTTGTAGACCATGCCGTAAGCTATGCAGAGGGACGGGTAAGCACTAACGGACTTGAGAACTTTTGGAGTCTGTTTGACCGTTGTTTGATGGGAACATGGACACACGTTGACCCATACCACTTGTTTCGTTATTTAGATGAGCAGGCGTTTAGATTCAATGCGCGTAAGCTCACGGATGCTGATAGATTCTTGCTTGTAACTGGTGCTGTGTCGGGAAAACGATTAACCTATAAAGAGTTAATAGGCAAGGTGAACCATGAGCAAGAGACCCAAGAATAAACCGAATCCAACACCCTACGCATCTGATGAAGAGTTAGCAAAGTTAGAAGCTGAAAAGTTACATTCAGGGCCAATAGCATTTAAACGCTATGAAGAAACGGTCAAGAAAGTCCTGTCAGTACCAAAAGAAGATTTCAACAAAGAGTGGGCAACTGAGCAAGAAAAACGTAAGCAACAAAATCAGTGAGCCATTGCTACAGTTCTTGTAAAGACAGAAGATAGTAAGACACTTTTTCCTCATCTGTTGAGTAGCTGGTAGTGGTTGTTTTGCGAATCATAGCTTTATACCTTTTAGGTAATGCCACACTAGCATACTCGCGTCCTATTGATTCATCCATCTTACCCTTGATGTCGTTACCCTCTTCAAACTTCATGTGAAAGTTGTGAGTATCAACGTCCATACCTACTATGTTTCCCTCTAGTGGTATGTCCTCTTCTGCCACATCGTTTATCTGTTCTATCTTCTGTCGTAATTTCTCAAGTTCTGGTGTCTGAATAAATAAGCTGGCACGCACCTCTTGGTCTCTGCGCCAATCTATATCTGCTCCGGTGCCGGATTTAACATGATCTGTTGCCCATTTATAAACAAGCCGGACAGGTGCCGGGCCTAGTGTATGAGCATACTCTGAAAGTTGCTCTACGGTCTCAGGTTTTAGCATTTTAAAGACCGTTTCAATGGCCTTATCTATTATCGTTTGATCTAATAATAGACGCTCATTAGGAAGAGTTAGGACAAAGCCAACTGAACCACTAAAGGAATATCCATAGCCAAACGCAGTTTGTTGTGCTACTTCAGCCCCCACCTGATTTTGCCGCTTTTGCTTGCCCGATTTTAGCGCGTCGTAAACAAGGGTAAAGGCAGATTGAAAGTCACCTAAAACATGGGTTAGGGTGGGCAATGTAGGTGTCTGGTTATCACTTTCACCAAACACTCTGTACCTGCACACATCCATATACTGCGCATGAGTCAGTGTTGCAAAATCTACTTCTAACTCATGTTGCCGCTTTTGAATTGACTTGATATTTAATGACAGGGACGGCGTATCAGGATGTTGTGCAGCAGCTTGCTCAAGGCTATGCAACATAGCCTGAGTCTCTTGGAGTTCTTCAATTACTTCCAAAAGTCTGCTCATCGTGATTTACCTGAGTTCAATAACTGCTATTCCCTTTTTCTGTTTGCTTCTACTCTTTCCAAACCAGTTTAACCAATAATCCTTCATCTTCTCCCCCTCACCGTGCAAACTATGAGAAGTAGGATACTCCAAAAATAAGAAATTGTGGCAATGATAAACTGGCTTCAAATCCTCAGTTGCCATCCATTCCAACGTGCTCTTCTGTTGTGTCGTGCCATTGTCATACAGAAGGTGAGATACGCTCAAGACAATATCAGCATCTCCGGGGTTGATTTTTTGTGTAAGAAAGCTCCTGTCTACCCATAGCTGCCCTTTAATGTTGCTGTTCATTAACTTAACCGTTAAGATTCCAAGACCATCCATAATATCAGCGCGAGTCCTTGACAGAGGAAACGGGTCAACACATAACTGCCGAATGTCAGCAAGTGACATCGGATGCAAACCAGGGCAAAGAAGGGGCGGCCATTCCGTTTGTTGGGATGGTGTCATGTAGATGAGGTCTAACTTTAACTAAGTTTTTCACTTTATAGTACATTAAGACACCTCTGTAAAGGCTTAGGGTCTAAGTGGCTAAAATTATACGCCATGTTGACTTTTTATTCAACATTTCTGACAGTTCCTATTGCAAGAAAGTTGCAAGAATCGTACCATGTCATTTAGGAGCTAAGAGGGTCTTTCGTGTGTGTCAAATATGTCAGTGCCTTAATAAGGCCACTATCGACAGCCCGGGCCCATTTCAGTTGAAGACTGCCACTGAACCTGGCTGGGATCACAACGGGTAGAGCCAAACCACACCTCTTACATGTTCTGGAAATTCGCCCCATGAATGGTGATAAGCGTGCCAACCTTGATGCCATCACTGTTGTATGGTTCCCAACCATCCACACGAGGCTGGGCGACGGGAACTGGCACGGTGAACATACCAGGGGCAGAGGTTATACCCACTGATGTCTTGACGCTTAGTTTAGCCGTAATAATGCCATGCGGCACTTTCGCTTGCAACTCCGTTGCGGATTGGGATTTTAACTCAGCCAGTTGACTATTAAAGCGCACCTGGCTATCGGGTGTAAAATTGCGTCCCGTAATTCGCACCACCGTTTCTGGTGAGCCTGCTGTCGGATCGAAGGTATAGATTATCGGTTTGAGCCGTTCGGCGGGCGGCACTACAAACGGCGTCGAACTGGTCACACTATTCCCACTGCTGTTGACAATCACAATCTTGCCGGACACCGCACCCTGCGGGACAGCGACTATGACTTGGTTGGCCGTGATGGAAAACATGGGAGCTAAGAGACCGCTGAACTTAACCTGGCGGGTGCCCGTTAAGTTCGTCCCCTGAATGGTTACCTGCGTGCCCGGCGCTCCGCTGGTGGGGACAAAGCCATTAACAGTGGGCAAGGCTGGAGGCGGCACCTGCACGATAAAGTTGGTCAGACTGTTGGCGGTGCCACCCGTCGTGGTAACGGTAATGGTGCCATTACTCACCGCCACGGGAACCGTGGCCTGGATTTGGGTAGCGGAAACCACATGAGATACCGCTGTAAGGCCATTGAATTTCACGATACTCCCTGCCGTGAAGTTACTCCCATTGATAGTGATGGGTGTTCCGGCTCGACCACTATTAGGGTTAAAGCTGCTGACAATGGGTGGCGTGATAACGTGGAAGGTTGGCCCAGTGATGGTGCCCGTCGCGGTTGTAACCGTTATGGGGCCGCTGGCTGCGCCCACCGGCACCGTCACCTGAAGTTGCGTGGTGGTGGCAGATGCGATCTGGGCCGGAGTGCCCGCAAACTTCACCGAACTTGCGGTGTCCAGGTTACTTCCATTGATAGTTATTCGGGTGCCACTGGCAGCACTGGTCAGACTCACGCCGTTGATGTGACCCGTCAGGAGAGTCTGAACTGGGGTAGCTTGGCTGAATTCACTGGTATCTCCCGTGCTCAGGTCAGTAGCTGTTGCCGTGATGAACTGGCCGTTATAGTTGCCGCTCAAAGTCAACGCGAAGCTGCCATTGCCCGCCTCGTCGGTGCCAACGCTCTGGTGGCCCACATAAACTTCACCCTGGCCATAGCCGGATATGTCCTGCTGACGATTGCAATAGATATCTACCACATACCGATGATTCGGTGTACTGTTGAGCGTGCCGTGTAAAGTTAGGACACTGCCTGTTAGATTCACGTCAGTCAGCACAGGAAAGTTTTGGAGGCTATTGGGGCCACTATCGGCATCCTGCACGTCATTGGCAGTGACGGTGTTATCTACCTCACTTTTGGGTGAGAGGTTAATACCTAATTTAGCATTACCATAAATAGCGTTACCGCGCACCGTGTTGCCAGAGGCCGCGCTGTCGGAAATGAGGACGCCATAGCCTCGATTGAAAGCAATGCGGTTGCCACCGCTGTTATCACTGTTGGCTAAGGCCCCAACGACGGTCTTCTGCGCCACAATAGCCACCCCACTATCCTCATTGCCGATTCCAGTTAAGCCACCCCTGGCAGTGCCCACTAAGTTGCTCTGGACAACATTACCGGACCCCCTAAGATAAAGATGGGTAGTGGGTCAGTTTGAATAAGTGGTTGCATTATGTTTTAGGTATGACTATATTTAAATTTACGGGGGTAGCTCAGATGTATCTTTTTTCCTTAACAGACGTGTTGAGCGCAAAAAGATACGACACCGGGGAATGGCATACATCCTTGAAGCGCGTGAAACCCTAGGGCGATATATGCAGAACTCCATGTGATAGAGCGTCGCATCAAGGATGCGAAGGTCGGTGGTAAAAATCCACCCCTCCGTACAGAATTCACACTTGTTGTTTTTTGCTTGAACGCATACACTGCAAATTACGTTTGGACGCTTGAAGAAATTGTAGGGCTGCTGGATTCAAACTGACCCACTACCTAAAGATGCCATCTCCGTTATTGCCGGAAATAAGGTTGCCTGCGCCCGCAGTTGCACCACCTACTGCATTATCACTGCCAGTGATCGCCACGCCCGCTCCATTAGGCACGGCCAGGGAACCGGCAGCATTGGTGCCAACAGAATTCCCTTGCACTTGATGTTATCAGCATCCACATACACACCATAATAGGAATTGCGGAAATCAAATTACCGGCACCGGCAGCCATGCCGCCAATCACGTTGACCGCTGTCCCCTGCCCAATAAACACACCATAGCCAATAGCCCAAAAGATAGCCGCTGCACCCGAAATTAGTGCGGCAGACCTACTCGCTGGGCAGCATTCTTGCCTAAGCTTACAACCTACCATAGCTTCGCTATTAACACAACCAGGAAATTGCTAAGTTCTGTGTCAAGAACTTAGCAATTCTCTGAGCATCAGTCACGCACCCTACTGGGCAAATTGGACCAACGCGAAAGCCAAAGTCCCCGATATACGATTCTGACATCAAGTGCCTGAATAGATAAGAATATGGATAAGGCAAAGGCGCGACGACTTGAACCATATCTTTCGAGAGAAGTATTTACAGATTAGCTCCTGAGAGAGCAGAATTAAGGCAATCTCCAGGACTGCAAACCCTTATACCTACTCAGGCTAAGCGCAATACCAAACGCCCTTGACAAAGGAGTTACACTCCCAATGAACTGCCGAATATGATTGGAGGTTAGAGAGCGGAAGCTGATCTCTACCTGACTAAGCCTCTTGAGAAAGACACGCTCTTAGATTGTGCGGCATATCTTGCCTCTGGATGGAAGCGAGGGTAAGCAGTAAATGGGTAGGGCGTGCCACTGATGCCCATATCGAATGGCTGTCTATAGAGTGCGCCAGAAAACGACAGCTCATATAGCACAATCTGACGGAGTATGGGGAGAACTATATAAGAAGCTACCGAAAAGAGAAGAGCAAAATACTTAAACACCTAAGCAGAAGAAAGGCGATAAAATAAATAGAACGACTCAACCGTCCTTCGTGCTCCCTTCCCAAGGGGAAGGGCTGGGGATTGGGTCAACTTACCAGTTCTCCCTACCATTTTTCCATGCGAGAAACTATCACCTCCCGCCAACATCCTCTCTGCAAATTAGTGCGCTCTTTGCATGACGTCAAAGGACGCCGCCAGCACAAGTTATTTGTGATTGAAGGTGGCAGGTCTTTGATGACTGCGATACATGCCCGATGGTCAATAGAACGGCTATTAATGCGACAAGAAGATGTGGATGTTGATTGGGAAGAATTAGCGCACAATCTCAACATTGAGATACAACCAGTCGCTGAGGAAATTCTCGAATATCTTGGTGCCACGGAGACCGTGCCTGGCCTCATTGCACTCTGCAAATTGCCGCAGTTAGCGACTGCTGATTGGAATGTAGAAGATTTGCTGCTGGTGCTGGACGGCATTGGTGATCCGGGTAACGTCGGCACCCTTATCCGCGCCGCAGATGCTGCCGGAGCCGGCGGGGTGTTGCTCACCGAAAACAGTGCCGACGCCTTCAATCCAAAAGCGGTGCGCGCCACCGCAGGCAGCATTTTTAATCTACCACCGATTCAACTGGCGCAACGCACCCCGGATGCTGCGGTGGCAGCGTTACAGGCACGCAACATACCGATCATTGCTGCTGTTGCCCACGAAGGCCGAGATTGCTTTCGCTATCGCTGGCCGCGCCGTTGCGCCCTTGTCTTAGGTCACGAAACACGCGGTATCTCCCCTGCTCTAGAAGCAGCAGCGACAGCACGCATCACTATCCCTATTTATGGCCGCGCCGAATCCCTCAACGTCGCAATGGCCGGTGCCGTGCTACTGTATGCGTGGCGACAGTCGATAGAAGCTTTTTAAAGTTAGCCACGGTAGTTAGGGTATGGGGTTCAGGGTTTGGGGTTTAAGAGGCGAAATTAGCAAGTGCAAGACAGGGAAGACTATGGAACCCGGAGCGTGAGCGACGGGCTGACCTGATAGTCCTCAGTAACTCACAAGTAACTCACACGGAAGCCCGTCGCTCACGCTCCGGGTTCGGCACACTCCTCTTCTTCCAACTCTTCCCTTCGCTTCCTAAACCCCAAACCCTGAACCCCATACCCTAACTACCGTGGCTAATAATCAATTCACAAACGCACGATTTGCTGGGTGCGGCCTGATTGCAGGATAGCCAGCGCTACTTGGAGCGCGGCGCGACCTGCTTCGCCATCGGCGCGAGGTTTTTGCTGGCCCTGGGCCACTGCGATAAATTCATCCATTTGCCGCTCGAACCCAATGCCCAACGCATTTGATGGGAATGAGACCGATTCTTTATCTGTGCCCTGATTGATGACAAACTTTCGTTCCGTCGCCCCGGCTTCTTCATCTTGGGGCCATCTCAAAGTACCGCGCGGGCCCAAGAATTCAAAGATGCGGCCTCCCCCACAATCTTTGGGCAAGCCCCACGACCAGGCCAACAGCATTTCGTCGCCCGATTGAAAGCGCACGGTGGACGTGCCAGTATCTATCGCCGTGTTGCTGTCGCGGAAGGTGCGGGCGTGAGTAAAGACCCATTCCACCGGGCCAAAGGTATAGAGGGCAAAATCTATGTTGTGGATGCAGCCATCGAGGAACGGGCCGCCGCCCTGCTCATCGGTGTTAAACCAGGGCGAAGCTGGCCCCGCCCCGGCCATAATATCGCGCCACACGAGGGGTCTGCCGATTTTCTCGGCCAAGACTGCATCGCGCCACGACAGCCATTCATCATCAAAGCGGCGCACAAAGCCCACTTGCAAGGCTGCACCACTCATATTAGCCGCTTCGAGCATGGCGTTGGCCTGCTCCATTGTGCGTGCCAGAGGCTTCTCACAAAATACAGCCTTGCCAGCATTGAGCGCAGCCACGGCCACCTCAGCGTGCAAAAAAGTGGGCACGCATACCAGCACAGCATCAACTTCGGGTAGTAGCTCCTGGTAATCCGTGACATGCTGAGCCATGCCATATTTTTGGGCAGTAGCGGCAGCCGCTTCGGGCCTCACGTCGGCCACACCGACTAATTCCACCGCGTCTGAGCGTTGGCTCAAATGTGGTAAATGGGCGCTAGCAATGCCACCGGCTCCGACAACTCCAATGCGTAGTTTTGACATAAAAATTAATATCCTCAGAAAGTGATTGTCGCAGAGTTTACAGCGTTGACTGCAATCTGACATTTAAACAACAAAAGTGACGCAACACAAAGCCAGAGACCACCTTTGATGGTGACTCTGGCTTTGTGGTTGATACCAATTAGATTAGGGAACTATGGTGTCGCTAATACGCTGCGGTCACCACTCAAAGGACCTCCACGAATATCGCTTAAGCCACTCCACTGCACTTCCACAGCATCGCCCCGGTGCAAGCTGCCAAGGGGTAGCTGCAACCCCACAGTATGGGTGCTGCTATTATAGGCGACGCTCTCAACGCTTACCTCATGGCCATTTAGAATGACCTTATAGTGTGCGGCGTCGCTGGCCTGCTCTGCTGATAGGGCCGCACTAAATGTTAATTGCACGCTGTCGGTTGCAGCGTTTGCCTTGATGGTCGAGAGTGCAACAGCGGAAGCCGTAGCACCAAAGGCAACGCTCTTCGCTGCTGGCTTCACGATAGTCGCTATCGCCGGAGCGCTAACCTTAAAAGCCCGATCAATAGCTCGCACGGTTAAACGGTAAGTGCCTGCCGGGAGTACGGCGGGCAGGAGTAGCGACCAATTCTGTGCTGTCACTCGATTCTGGTTCGGCGGATTCACGAGTAGTTTAAAGCTCCCCACCAAAGGCGTCGCCGTAAACTGGGATGTGGTCGTGCTGCCCCAATTAAAGTAGCGATTGCTGCTATCCTGGAGCGTCGCCACCACCGTAAGAATGCCACTACTACCGGCGGCACTATCGGTGGCTATGCCAGTGGCGCTGCTAACTGTCGCGGTTTTTATCGTGACAATGGGCGCTGTCGCATCCACTCCCGCTCCAGTGAAATTCTGGTTGGGCACCGCCGCTGTGCTGACCGTCACCAAACGATAAGCAGGCGTGAAGTAGAAGCCAGGAAAGCCTGTCGCTACAATGTAAATGCCAGGAGCCACACTGAAAGAGTAAGCTCCGGTTGCGTTCGTAGTGGTGCGACTGATGAGTGACCCGACACTACTCAGCAGAGCTGGATTCGCTGCCACCGCTGCCAGGGCCGGTAGATTGGCCGTGTTGACCAGGAACACTGGCGCACCTGATATATTGGCTCCCACGCTGGCTAAAGGCAAGGCTCCTTTACTGACGGTGCCGCTGATGGTAAAGCGAGCAGTGCTGGGGCCAGCCCGGAACTTAATATCTGTCGCATTCACGGTGCTGCTCACGGTTGCGGTCGCCGTAGCCGGTGTAAAAGAGAGACCCAGCAAGGTAGGTGTCAGCGTATAAGTTCCCGCAGGCACCGCTCCAAAAGCAAAGTTGCCTTGTGCATCGGTGAGCACAGTGACGGGGCTGGTCGTATCATTGTCGCGGGTGACATGAACATTGGGTACCCCGACGCCATTCTTGTCCGTAACTTGGCCCGTAATAAAGGGGCTTTGCAGCAAATTCAGGTTGGTTGCACTGGTCGCATTGCCCCACGGCGTCACTACTACAATGCGTCCGGTCTTGGCACTGGCTGGCACGGTGGCGGTTATCTGGCCGATGTTATCAACGGTAAAGCTACTGGCATTCACGCCGTTGAACTGCACGGCAGTCGCTCCAATGAAGTTGGTGCCCATGATTGTAATCACTGTCCCACTATGGCCAGTGGTTGGGGTAAAGCTGGTGATGGTTGGAGCAGGCAGACGATCTACTACGGCAAATGGCGCTACATCTACCGCAGTGGCGTGCCGCTTGCCATCGCTCGTCGTGGTTTCAGCTTTAATCCGCACAAAGCGCGGGCCAACGACATCACAACAATCGGTTCTGATATTGGCATTAGTAAAAATGCCATCTTTGGCCGTCATGTCCCCATTGGTGCCATCATCAAAAAGCACGAGGTTTGAAATATCAGGATCGGTTATATCCTTGGATATAACGCTGCTGGTCACGCGCAGAAAAGCATTGGGGGTGCTAACGTGCGCCGTAACTGTGGCCGAAGAACGGGTTTGGGTCAACACATAAGGCGGCGTGACCACCACGTTGGAAATCGTCGGGGCGCTGCCGGTAGGCACGGTGCTGGCACCGTTGTTCAACGTCAAAATACCTAATTGCTGCGGCACGCCGGGAGGCTGAATTAAGTAGGCAAACTTCGTCGCATCGTTATTCATGGTGGCCCCGGACAATCCATCAAAAACAGCGGGCCAAGGATCGGTGCTGAAGCCATCACTGCGAATGCCCAAAGGCACCACACCACTGCCATCGGTATTATAGAGAAGACCGGCTTCGCTCAACAGGAGCTTAGTGCCATCCGCGCTCAGTTGCACTCCGCCAGTGACACCGGCGCCAGTGCCGGGATGCCGTTCACTTGTATCCGTTAATTTAACATTCCCGCTGCCATCAAAATTAATCACTCCAAGCTCATCATTGCCGTTGATTGGCGTAACCGTAAAGCCGACTTTAGCCCCATTGCTGCTGATGGCGACCTGCTTCACATACCCGACGCGGCCCAGGTAACTATGCAAGCCGCTGCCATCAAGATTGACTCCGAAAAGACTCTGACCAAACCCGCCGTCCCCAGATTGGGTTAAAGAGCAAAAAGCGATGTGTGAGCCATCATAAGAGGAGGCGAGACCATTGGGGAAATTACCGAAGTAGTAAGCTTCATCCGCCGTGATGCCCAGCAGGTTAGCGACCTGAGTGGCGCTCACAATCTGGCGTAGTCCCGTCCCATCCACGTTAATGACATAAATGCCACTGGGGAAAATGATGGCGGGATTAGAGCCACGCAGGGAAGTAGTGCGATAGAGGCGGAAGAAAACCTTGCTGCCATCCCCAGAAATGCTAATGCTGTTAATTTCATTGCTGTCAAAGGCTACGAGCGGCGTTGCTCCACTGCCATCGGCTCTGGCTACACGCAATTGCACAGTGTCAGTGGAAGCCACGAGCGAGCCATCAGCACTAATAGCCAGGGTGGAGTTACAAAAGCAGAACGATTGATAGGAATCCACCTTCACCATCCCCGTGCCATCGGTGTTCATCACAAAAATGCCATTGGGCTGGTTGGGGTCTTCGGTGCCCTGGGGCGGCAGAGTGAACGCGATTTTATTGCCGTTGGCGCTCATGATCGGCATACCGGGGCTGGCGGTCAAGGAGCTGATCTGATGGTAAATCAGGGTGCGTAATATCGTCCCCGGCACACTCGCCGCTTGCACCTGGCTGATGGCCCCACAGCTCATGGCCCCCCATAGGCATCCCACCACAAACAACATTCTTAAATAGCGCATATTCCTCTTTTGCATAGCGCATACTCCTTTCCTACAACCACATTTTTAACATTGCCCTGCCAGAGGTTGTCCAAAGCTGCAATAAGCGAGGGTGCGCCTATTTTAAGGCTTTTGGGGGTAGTTGTCAAACAGCAGAGTGGTGAGAAGGGAGCGGTAAGCTGCTGATTGGCTTTATACGCTTGGCTTTATTTATCAGGCGTAAACTCGAATTTTCTAAAAAGAAATGGGTGTGTTATAATGGGCACACTCATGCAGTCGCGGGATCAAGGAGGACACCATGCAACGAATATCAGGTTTAGTGTGGCTATTGTTTGCCTTTAGCATCGCTTTAGCGACTTCGCCACCAGCGCGGGCCATAGATTACACATTTGTCGGCGCAGCTTACCTGGAGAATCCGCCAGGCGATAATACGGATTGGAATGATCCAGCCAACTGGTTTCCCGGGGGCGTGCCCGGCGCCGGAGATACGGTCACCATCGGGACATCGAGTTCGTTTCCAACCGTGACCGTGCCGCCCAGTGTCACGGTGGCTGGCTTGACCTTCAACGGTGGCACCTTGCAGGGTAGCACATTGCAGGGTGGTAGCCTCACCGTAACCGGGGCTGGCACCATTGCAGGCGGTGACATCCGCTGCACCCTCAACGTGGCGGTGGGAGCCACTATGAGCCTTACTGCTGGTCAATCCTTTAACTTTAACGCGCCTGGAGCTATCAACAACGCCGGTACTTTCAACATGAATGGCGGCGGCATATATAGTCTGAGTAGCAGCGCTGCTGTTGCCTTTAACAATAGCGGCACCCTCGTCTTCGGGGGTGGCGACTTTATCAGCGCGAGTGGCGGCGGCGGGGCCAGCGGCGAGGTCGTGGTCAACAACACCGGCACGTTGCTCAAAACAGGGACGAGTCAGAGTTCCCTCTCGCTCAGTACGCAGTTGAACAATAATGGTCTGGTGGACACGGAGGCCGGAGTCCTGCTGGTGCAGGGCGGCAATACGAGTGTCAGCACCGGCACTTTCAACGCGGCCAGTGGCGCTCTCATCCAACTGCAAAACTCCAATACTTTCAACAATGCCCACTTCACCGGCGCAGGCCGCACGGAGATGATCGGCGGCAGCTTCGGACCAACTAATGGTAGCATCATCGCCGGTGATAGTCTGGGCGGCCCCGGCAACTTCGTGCTGGCTGGCTCGCCGATTCCGCAAACCCTGACCACCACCACGACGGGCGCAGGTCAGGTGTTGCTTTTCAGTAGCACCATTACCGGCACGCTCAATATTCCGCAGGGTAGTCGGCTCGATCTCACTGATGGCGGCAGCATACTGCTGGATACTCCTGGTGTCATTAATAATCGCGGCACGTTCAATATGAATGGGGCCAGTCTCTTCCGCTTCAATGGCGCGGCTCCATCTGTGTTCAATAACTTCGGCACTCTGACTTTCAGTGGGGGAGATAAGTTCGGCGATCAGACCATCATCGTCAACAACACCGGCACGATTCGTAAACTGGCGGGCGCGGCACAGAGCGCCATGAGCTTCGTGACGCTGAATAACAACGGTCTGGTAGATGTGCTCGGCGGTGTGCTCATTATGCAGGGTGATACCGACAGCATTAGCAGTGGCACCTTTAACGCCGCTGCCAACGCTATCATCCGCTTGCAGAACCGCAATACTTTCCGCAACGCGCAGTTTATTGGAGCCGGTTCGACCGAGTTGATCGGCCTGGGCATAGATGGCACCGTGCAGGTGGGCACGGTGCCGCTCAACCTTCCACCAAGCGGCACCACACCGCCCAGGAATGGCGACTTTCATATCGCGGGCGCTACAGTCATCGGCCCGCTAACCATAACGACTAGTAGCAACGGCACCGCCAGTGCCACGGGCGCCAGCACCATTAAGGCTGCGGTTAACATACCGGCTGGCACCACGTTTACGGTGGGTGGCACTGATAGCAGCGTAGGCGGCATCAGCCTGGGCGACAATGGCACCATCAACAATAACGGCACACTGAACTTTGGCGGCGGCAGCTCGACAGTCGGCAGTCCCACCGCTATTAACAATAGTGGCGTAATGAATCTCCTGCACGGCGCTAGTTTGTTCAATGTCCCAGGTTCTGGCAGCGTCACGACGTTGCGCAACTCGGGCGTTATTAACCTCGACCCCAGCGAACCTGGCAGCTATAACTTTGACGTGAACTTCGTGCAGACCAGCAGTGGCCGTTTCAATATGCAGGTGAGAGGCAGCAACCTGCAGGGCACGGACTTCGACTTTTTCAGCGTCAACAGCGTTGCCCTGGCTGGCACCCTAAACGTAGACTTGATCAACCACTTCGTGCCCCAGGCCGGGCAGGAATTCGACATCCTACGCTATACCTCCGGTTCGCATAGTGGTCAGTTCACTACCCTTAACGGGCCATTCCATGCGATCTATAAATCTAATGTCCTTACCCTCACGCCTAACTTGGATGCGCCCCGCATCACGGGCTTTACCCCCGGCAGCGGACAGGTCGGGACTAATGTCATAATTTCCGGCGCTAACCTCACCGGGGCTGCCGTCTTCTTCAATGGGGTGCGCGCTACAGTCAACACCGCTCAATCTACGGCCACGCGCCTGGTCGTCAGCGTACCCACCGGAGCTTCCACTGGGCCTATTCGCGTTACCACCGCTAATGGTAGCGACCTGAGTTCACTCAATTTTACCGTTGTGCTCGCAATCAGCGGCAACATCACCAGCGGCACCGCTCCGATTCCGGGGGTGAGTGGCCCGGTGGCTAACGTGCCCGTGTTCCTGGCTAATACCACCAATCCTGCTGCCTTGGCCGCCGTGCTGGTCAACCCCACTTTGTTAGCCGGGGCCAATACCTTCCTCAAGCACACCACGACCAATCCCCAGGGCCAATTCTCATTCACAGTACAGCCGGGCAACTATCTGGTAGTGCCAGCGCAACCAGGAGTCTTTTTCACGCCACCGTTCCGCCAACTCACGATTACCACCACGTCGAGTCCCCCGCAGAACTTTGCCGGGGCAGGATTAGACAACACAGCGCCCACGGTGACGATTAGCAGCGCCACATCCAGTAGTGTCAGCGGCAGTGCGGGGGACAGCACCAGCGGGGTTTTGACCATAGTAGCAACGCTGCAAAACTCGGCAGGGCAATTCCTCAATTGGACAGCTACTGGTACCACTCCACAATTCACGTCAGCCGCTGTGATAGGCAGTTTCAAGTTAGCGACGGTGCCCGGTGGCACTGCGCCCATCCTGAACCTGACCAAAGTGGCTGCACAGAATTGGTCGCTGTTATTACCGGCTGTGTTGCCGACTGGCAGTTATCGCCTGACGGTGCGAGCTATTGATCGCGCCTTTAGAGTCAGTGTGCCAGTGGTACGGGTTGTTACAAAATCCAGTAGCGTGACCACTCGCGCCGCATCAACTGTGACGCTTTCCTCTGCCAGCGCCAGTGCCGCCACAGACAGCGTGACACTTCGGTTCAGTGCGGGTCTGGATGCAGAGGTCGCCAGTGATGCTGCTCATTACACGGTAGAGGTCAATGATGTTCCGGTCACAGTGGAGAGTGTCAGCTATAACGCGGCAACTCGCGTGGTAGTGCTTAGTTTGCCTGCGGGCGCACTCAAGCCGGGCAATGTAGTTAAAGTCTCATTGGTAGATTTGCCAGATGCACATGGTGCGCTCCTAAGCAAGACGCAAATTCTGATTGCACGATAGAACACTAAACCAACAGAGGGCAACTTCCAAGGCTTGCCCTCTGTTGCCTATTCACCCAAGGTTTTAGCGAGCCTTCAGGACAGCGTTTGTCCCGTGATCCCGACCTGCTTGGAAATGGTGTTAGATAGAAGCAGGCCCTAACCTAAGATTAGGTCTAGATAAAATACAATTCAAAGTCTACTAAAAACCTTCTTAATAATTTCTCTTGCTTTGTCTGGTGGCCGCAGAATTACGCTTTCGGGGAGTTCTTGCATGAGTTGGTTTTTGTGGCTCATTCGCCTGCTTAAGCGGTAGTACTTTATCTAATAAACGTATGTCAGACACGGGCGTGCCTTGTAACATTTGCTCTATCTCATTGTCATAAATAGCTAAATATCGGAAAAGTCCTCTGCTAAGGAGTCGACTTTTCTGTTCCTCCCAAAAAGAGAGATCGTCGCTCAGAACTTCTATGTATAGAAAGATTTGCTTATTATAGTTTGAGTACTCTGACATCCCACTCAGCAGCGCAAATATGCGTTCTTGATCCAGTATGTCGCTTAACAAGCGCAAGAGTTTCCGCTGTTCATCAGCTTGTCCAGTGTCAGACAGCGCCTTTCGGTACCGTTTGCTTACGCCAAAAATTGTTATAGCTGTTTGTCGTAACTTTACAGAATTCATTGTCTCTTGATTAAACCTGCTCTCAGAAAGGTCAGCATCTCGTAAATCACAGCCTCGTAGCTCTGTTGCGGATAGCTGGCACCGTGTTAAATCAGCGCCCGCTAAAACTGTCTCAGTTAGGTCTGCTCGCTCAATCGTCTCCCCTTTCATCTTCAATAAAGTTACCGCATTACCACCAGAATACCCCACCTCTTCAAACGATGTTCCCTTAGTTTGACGCACAACTTCCCAAAGCTGTTGAGATGCACCTTCAGATAACATCTCTCCCAAGAAGTCTCTTACGACTTTCATCTGATAATTTTTTAATATCTTTGCCCCGAACGTTGGTGCTAATCTGGTAAGATCCTTCTGTTTAATGGGTATATCGCAAGCCTGTCCTTCAGCCTCATGATAAGTTTGTGCAAATAGTGGGTGCAAGCAACCCAACTCAACAGCAAATTTTAACGCTACAAAGTACTCAGCCAAACTTTTGTGCGCAAACTCATAATAACCTGCCACATCACGGTGCAACAGTGTCTGGCCTCTTAGATCCGAATCCCATATATCTTGGGTATGTTGATCCTTGATTTGATCCCCAAAGTACTCCTTTATTCTTTTATGAATGTCCGTATAATGGACTCGTAATCCTGGATTGGTTTCCCTCAGACCTGATTGATCCACCTTAAGCCTCACCTCATTATGTCCAATCATGTCCCAGGCTAGTTCGCACAGGAAATACAGTTTGCTGGCCGTAGTGGTGAACGTACGGCCTGACTCAATGTTGCGCAGCAATAGTTTAGTGGTCGCGTAAAGGTAAACCTGAGCTTGATTTTCCAACTCATCTGCTCTTACTTCACCCAATGCCGCCAGTAAAAGTTCAATCAACACTGGTTTACGAGCCATCTCGGCTAAATTGGGGTTATCCAGGATATGGTCAGCCATACGCGGCCCTTCTTCTGATCCCAGCCGCCGCATAATTACATCGCGGATTTGGTCCGTATTGAAGGGTTTTAAATATAACACCTCGAAACTCGGAGAGTGTAATTCTCGAACGCGCTGGCTTAAAGCTTCACCTCCTAAAATTGTTTCTGATTCCTTGGCCCCACGGAAGTGTTCGGTTCGTCTGGTAAGAATAACCTTGCTTCCTTCAATGGCTAGTTCTGATAGCTTCTCAAAGTTGTTGACCACCGTGTCAAAGTCCACTTGACGCGCCATTTCATCGAAGCCATCAAGAATCAGTAGCAATTTCCCACGCCGATTCATCTCTTGAAAGACATCATAAGCACTTCCTACAAACTGCAATTTGTACTGCTCATAGAGGGCATCATTGATTAGCTGCTGTGCATCCATAGCTTTGGCAAAATGGCGCAATGTAATAAGCAGTGGAAGGCGCTGCTTAGCGGGATCATTGAGATAACGCTTCAATTGGCGGTGGGCATAGTGACGGCAGAACCAAGTTTTTCCGGCCCCAAACTCGCCCAAGAGCGAGAGTTGCCTTTTACCTCGTTCGGTCAGCCATTTATCTATGTATTCATCTACACTAGTGTATTCCTTACGAGGCTTCTCATGTCCCTGCTTGTCTGTCTCTTGTTTGTAACAACCAAAATCTACGTATAAATCAGGAATTCTATTTTCTTCGACTAACGCGGTTAGGGCGTCGAAATAAGACCGCCAAATTTTCAACCTTAAGAAATCGGCCAAATTAAAAACTTCAAATGCATCATCAGCAGCGGCTCTTTCCCTGGCCTGCTGTGAAACACGTTGATCACTAATCAACCACCCTTGTGGAGTCTTACGATCAAGAACATTGTCCAGTTCATCCACATCTGAAGATTCGATTTCACCATCTATGCAGCGCACCAAGACTCGCTGCTTGACTGCACCTTGCTCTAACGTTGCTACCATGTCCACAACACGATCATTTTGTGGCTTCGGCTCACTAACCTCGTAACGGATCGCCCGCAGCCAGGTCCGAACCTCATCAGCCAATTCCATCAATGGATCATGTCTCTGTTGCAGCTTTTTCAGTGCCTCATTAATCTCTCTGGGGAACGCATCAACACGATCATCTTCCACCACCTTGGAGTCAGGACTAATCGTTACAGAAATGACGTTTTGTACCAATACGCTTAAGACAGATCGATTTTTGGTCTGGAATTCGTCAATGAATACAGAGTGAATAAACGAGCCATGCTGTTTAGCATCCTTTGGATTTAGTCGAACGGTGACATGAATAACATTTGATGGGTTGAAGACAATTTTAGTTTGCTGGTGAAGCCACCAATACACACTGTTCTGTGAATTAAGACTAAAGGTTTTCACTGTCTGAATGGAGACCCGATTGCTGTCTATATCTAACTCATCTGAAAACCGAAGCACCGCCGCTACCAATTGCTTGCGCTGACTCGGATCTAATTTAAAACCAATTGCGCAGTCTGTAATGGGCAGTTTAGTATGGTGCTTGCAGACATCCATTAAATCATCTATCAAGTCGTCGGGAATAGTTTTAGCTGCTGCTCCAAGCACAGTCTCACCGCTGCGGCTGGCGTGATCGATCCACGCGATGGAGAGATATTGGTGGTTTTTACGAATAGCCTTCTGCTCATCTGCGCTATAAGTATTTGCTGTCTCAGCTTTAAAGTCCACTTCAAACTGAGCTCCCAATTCCTCAGCGCGAGCTTTTATTGCTGGATGCTTGGCTACATCACACTGCATCCCAATATCGTGCAGGTAGATACCAGCCAAGAGCAAATACGTCTCTTGATCAGTAAGAGCAGGGCCATTATTTGCCTCAAGAAGCTTAACTGCAAAGCCTGCTAACCTTTCGCAGTGATTTTCCCCATGATCAGTGTAATCCTGTATGATGCGGGGGGCATCAGAAGCCCAAATGTCTTCCATCGCTTCTCTGATCTTCGCAAGACTGGTGCGCAACCGAGAATTCGTAACCTTTGCGAGAAGTTGTTGCTCACTATCGGTAAATCGTGCCATAGGAATCCTTAAGAGAGGTTCTATCCTTAGCTGCCAATTATGAATATTACGCTATTATGGTAAGCAATTACAAATTGGGACTGCGACAAAAGACTAATTTACGTGCTTTGCAATATAAAGTTTCTTTTATCTTACCGTCTTGAACACAGTCAGATGGCTCCTAAAAGCAGTGTTTACGCTTTACCGGGAGAATGGCTGTATTGAACGGTTTCTTACTTATCTGCTGAGCTGTAACTTTAATTAGTAGGAGGAACCAAGCTTTCTATTGTACACTCACATCACGTTATGCCGAGTCAACCAGCCAAGAATTTAGAAACGTTTCCGAACCCGCACCCCAACAACAATTACTCTATCCGTTTTGAAACCAACGAGTTCACCACCCTCTGCCCGATGACGGGCCAACCCGACTTTGCTCAACTAACAGTTGAGTATCAGCCAGCCGAACGCTGCCTTGAATCGAAATCTATCAAGCTCTATTTGTGGAGCTTTCGTAATGAGGGTCACTTTCACGAGGACGTGACTAATATCATCCTGAACGATATGGTCGCCGCCTGTCAGCCCCGCTGGATGGTCATTACGGGCCATTACAATATTCGTGGCGGTATTGATTTCATCATCACAGCCCGCTATGACAAACCGTAGGGGCGCTGCTTGCCGCGCCCTACAGGTAACGCGCCGTTCCGTCTATTGATATGTCATAATTGCAAGTGATGGCAGAAATTCAAAGTGCTTCGACTCCGCCGTATTCTTTTCTACGACCTTCGCTGGATTGGCTATTAATCTTTGTTCCGATTTCGATTATTCTGCGTTATGTGCCCGCTTTGCATAATGATACGGCCCTTTTCATTACATCGTGTTTAGCGATTGTGCCCCTCGCCGGATGGCTGGGGCGAGCCACCGAGCATCTGGCAGAACAGGTGGGCGAAGGCATTGGTGGTTTGCTTAATGCCACCTTTGGCAACGCCGCTGAACTTATCATAGCTCTGATGGCGCTCTCGAAAGGCTTGACGGCAGTTGTCAAAGCCTCTATTACTGGCTCGATTATCGGTAACATCTTGCTGGTTCTGGGCCTGTCCTTCTTGATGGGTGGCCTAAAATATTCGGAACAGACATTCAACCGCACCGCCGCCCGCTCTTCGGTGACATCCTTAATGCTAGCGGCCATTGGTTTGATTGTGCCGACCGTGTTTCATCAGGTCGCTAAGCCGCAATGGACTCCTGCCGCCGAGCAGCGATTGTCTCTGGCCATCGCCGTTATCTTATTAGTGATCTATTGTTTCTCCCTGCTCTTTTCACTCAAGACCCATAAAGAACTTTTTATTGGCGATGTTAATATGGGTTGCGCGGAAGCTGAAGACGAAGGCCATGTCTCCTGGTCACGCGGCAAGTCCATTGGCGTCCTCGTGGTCACCACGCTCTTTGTGGCCCTCATTTCAGAGTTCCTGGTCAGCACAGTCGAGGTAGCAGGTAAAACACTGGGACTGACTGAAGTGTTTGTGGGTGTGATTGTGGTCGCTATTATCGGCAATGCCGCCGAACACTCATCTGCGGTGTTAATGGCCCTCAGGAACAAAACCGATTTAAGCCTGGGCATCGCCATTGGCTCCAGCCTCCAAATCGCACTCTTTGTGGCTCCCCTGTTGGTCTTTGCCTCCTACTTCTTTGGCAAGCCGATGGACTTAGAATTTACCATCCCGGAGATTGTATCAGTTGTGGTCGCTATCGCGGTTATGGCCCAAATTAGCGGTGATGGTGAGAGCAACTGGCTCGAAGGCGCACAATTGATCTCGGTCTATGCCATCCTCGGCGTGCTATTTTATTTCCTACCCGAAATACAGCATACTACGCTGTCACCTTCACACCCGTAGATTTTAGCGGGGAAGCACACAGAAAGAGGCGAGGATAGAAGATAGAGAATCGAAGATCGAAAGAGCCATGCAAGAAGAAGTTGTCCTCTCGTATAACTAACGACTCTCGATTCTCTATCTTCTATCCTCAATCGCCTTTGCGCTCTTTGCGTCTCTGCGTGAGCTAAATTATTGCTATGAACTTCTCTCCCCTGCCCCGCTCCTGGTATCAGCCGACTGCCGATGTCATAGCTCCAAAATTACTGGGCCATCTGCTCATTCGCAATACACCGAATGGCCCCTGTGGTGGCGTGATTGTGGAGACAGAAGCTTACCTATCCGATGACCCGGCGTGCCATGCCTACCAGCGGCAGACAGCGCGCAACCGCGCCATGTGGGAAAGCCCTGGTCATGCGTATGTCTATCTCATCTACGGTTATCACTACTGCTTTAATGCGGTGTGCCGCCCAACAGGAATTGCCGAAGCGGTATTGGTGCGAGCAATAGAACCAACTGTGGGCTTAGAAATTATGCAGCAAAACCGCACCGTTAAGTTGCCACGAGACTTGACTAATGGCCCCGCGAAGTTGTGTGCGGCAATGAACATTGACCGGGAGTTGGATGGTATTGATTTGTGCGACGCGGGTAGCTCGTTATTTATTGCGCGTAACCCTCAAGCCACAAGTTTTGTGAAGGCACAGGGGCCAGTCGTGACAACTACCCGCATTGGCATTACCCGCGCCGCTGAGATGCCTTTGCGCTTTTACCTGAACGGAAGTGCTTATGTATCACGTCGCTAACAAAAGATATGATAGATGCCTTATTTGATGCGCCAGAGTGCAACAGTGCCATCACCATAGCCACTGGCTAATGTCTGGCCGTTAGGCGCAAATGCAATCGAATGCACGACACCATGTGGCGCTCTAAGAGTGCGAATCACTTGGCCAGAAAACACATCCCATAGCTTAATTGTGCCATCGGCACTGCCACTTGCTACCACTTTACTATCCGGCGCAAAAGCGATAGCCACCACAGCTTTTGTATGCCCTGTGCATACCTGCACGGGTTTGCCCGTTGCCACGTCCCAGAGCCATATCTGATTGTTATCGTAGCCACTCGCAATGATCTTCCCATTGGGCGCAAAAGTTACAGCATAAATTTCAGAAAATGGCCGCCGTCGTGTGGCAACATCCAGCGTTTTCAGCAATTGCCCCGATTGTGTATTCCATAGTTTGAGCACACCTTCATAGACTCCGGCGACCACTGATTTACCGTCCGGCGCAAAAGCGATACAACTGACCTGATCCCCATTGCTTAAGAGAGGGCCTCGCAAATCGTGACTCTGAACACGCCAGAGCGTCCATTCTCCCGTTGACCCACCAACCATGCCGGGGCCACAGCTATCTGCTCCACTGGCTAAGAGATTGCCCTGCGGCGAAAACGCAATGGCGCTCAAGCCACAAGATTGAGTGCGGGTGCGGAGCAACTTGCCTGTAATAGCATCGTTCAGCACAATACAGGCTCTGGCTTCATAGGAATAGAGACCATCGTGGCTATAAACATCTCCTTCATCATAAGCACTGGCGACAAGTTTAAAATCTGGCGAAAGGGCCAGCGGCCATCCCTTTTCAGGACTATATAAGGGGTGCAAAGATTGGAGCGTTTGTGCATCAAGAAGTTGAACCCCTATGTGTTGGCTCACAGTACCCGCACAAATCAACAGCTTGCTATCTGGTGAATAGGTTAGACTGTGTGCTTCGCTCGGATATATCTTACGCATCTTGGGAAGCCAGGAAGCACGCTCAGCAAGCACGCCGTAAAGCAGAAGCGGTATTAGCACGGCAATATCTATAACAATTCGACGCTTGCGCCAATATTTAAAGAGCATAATACCCTGCTGCTGTTAAGGACTTACAAAGCCAAACATTCATCCATCAAGTTGAACCCTGCGCAAGAAGCGTGCTAAACTGCCTCGCGCTTCTCAATGAAATAGTAGCCAGTGAAAAGCTGGAAAAGATAGTCTTATTTTGATGCAAGAACAAATTCAGCAATTGGAAGAACGGGCCAGCCAACGACTCCATGAGGTGGCATCTCTGGCCGACCTGGAAGAAGTGCGACGGGCGCTGTTGGGCAAAAAAGGCGAATTAACGGCCCTCTTGCGCGGCATGGGCGGGGTGGCTGCCGGAGAGCGCCCGCGCATGGGGCAACTCGTTAATGATGCCAAATTGCGCATCGAAGCGATGCTGGAGGCGCGCGGGGCCGAGCTAACACGTATTGCCCGCGATGCCGCTTTAGCTGCCGAAATCATTGATGTCACCCTACCCGCTCGCGCGGTGCCGTTTGGCCGCCGCCATCCACTGACCCAGACCAGTGATGACATTGTGCGCATCTTCAGTGGCTTGGGGTATGAGGTGGTCGAAGGCCCGGAAGTCGAGACGCTCTATTACAACTTTGACGCCCTTAATATTGGCCCCGACCATCCAGCGCGAGACGAGAAAGATTCCCTTTTCATCAGCGATAACCTCGTGATGCGCACCGAAACCTCGGCGGTGCAGATTCATGTGATGGAAAGTCGGCAACCACCGGTTAAGATCATCGCGCCGGGGCGTGTTTATCGCCGGGATGCGGTAGACCGCACCCATTCAGCCATCTTCCACCAGGTGGAAGGATTGCTGGTGGATCAAGGTGTGACCTTCGGTGATTTAAAGGGCACACTCACCGCGTTTCTGCAACAGCTTTTTGAAGCGATTCCCGGTGGCAGCAGCTTGCGCACCCGCTTTCGGCCTCACTATTTTCCCTTCACCGAACCATCGGCAGAGTTCGACATCAGTTGCATCTTCTGCGGTGGCACAGGCTGTTCCACCTGCAAAGGTACTGGCTGGATCGAACTCGGCGGCTGCGGTATGGTGCATCCCGGAGTCCTGGAAAATGTACGCTACGACTCTGAAACCTACACCGGCTTCGCCTTCGGTTTCGGCATTGAGCGTATGGCGATGATTAAATTTGGCATTGACAACATTCGTCTCTTCTACGACAACGACATCCGCTTTTCACAACAGTTTTAATATGGACTTAGGTCTTTGGTCTTGGGTCTTTGCAACTTCTCAAAGACCCAAGACCAAAGACCAACATCCAAAGACCATAAGATTATGCGTATCTCAACTGAATGGCTCCGTGAATACGTTGCCCTCCCGTCACCCGATGAACTGGCTCATGTTTTTGAAATGGCGGGTATTGGCGTGGAAGATCACGAGGGCGAATTATTTTCCCTGGAGGTCACTTCCAATCGCGGCGACTGGCTTTCCGCAATTGGCCTCGCGCGGGAAATCGGCGCGATGACGGATCACCTCATGCGCGTGCCTGCGCCAACGCTCAGTGAAACGGGCGAGCCGATTCAAGGGCGCGTGCAAGTCGAAATCGAAAACGGCGACGACTGCCCGCGTTATGTAGCGCGACTGATCGAGAATGTGAAAATCGGCCCCTCGCCGGAATGGATGCAGCACCGCCTGGAACAATGTGGAATGCGCCCCATTAACAACATCGTAGACGTGACCAATTACGTCATGCTGGAAACTGGCCAACCCTTGCACGCCTTTGATGCCGATAAAATTGTGGACAAGCATATCACCGTGCGCCGCGCTCACCCCGGCGAGAGGATCACGACGTTAGATGGCGTAGAGCATACCTTAAACGAAGAAGTGCTGCTTATCACTGGGCGCGATAGGCCACTTGCTGCCGCAGGCATCATGGGTGGTTTAGATAGCGAAGTCACGGAATCCACCCGCAACATTTTATTAGAATCGGCTCACTTTGATCCCTTGCGGGTGCAGCGCGGCAAGCGTAAGCTGGGGTTTGGCACTGAAGCCAGTCGCCGCTTTGAGCGATGGGTTGACCCCAACGGCACGCTCCGCGCCGCTGATCGTGCTGCGCAGTTATTACAAGAGTGTGCTGGCGGCACCGTGGCCCAGGGCGCAATAGACCGTTATGTCAAACCAATGAGTGACGCCGTGGTCAATTTGCGTCCGGCCCGCTGCAATGCAGTGCTGGGCCTGCGCCTTTCGACGCAAGCTATTATCACCGTTCTTGAACGACTGGGACTGCGCGTGCAGCGTCTCAGCGAGGAAAACTTACAAGTCTCGGCCCCCACCTGGCGACGAGACATCACGCGTGAGATTGATCTCATTGAAGAGGTTGCTCGCGTGCATGGCTACGATCATATTCCTACAACCCTGCCACGCGGCGTTAATATCGGGGCGGGACGGGCGCTGTCACAACGTCTGGAAGAGCAAGCCCGCAGTGCCCTCGTGCGCTGTGGCTTGACGGAAATCGTGACTTACACCTTACAAAGCGCGGCTGCCGTCGAGCGGGCTGGTTTACTCTCGAATGACAGCGTTACCTCAGCCATTAAACTGCGTAATCCGATTTCTGAAGACTACACCCAACTGCGCACGTCCTTGATTCCATCGTTGCTGGAAACTCTGGCCACCAACGCCCGTTATCGCGTTCAACTTTTCGAGTTAGGCAAGGTCTATCTGCCCCGTGACGATGGTTCTGTTGAAACGGTTAAAGAGCAACCGAACGAATGCCGTCGCATTGCCATTGGCCTGTTAGATGCGCCTGTCCCACGCTGGCAAAAGGGCGCACCAGAGATGGATTTCTTCTTCTTGAAAGGTGTGGTTGAGCAGCTTCTGCACGCGCTGGGAACTCCTGCACCACAGTATCAAGCCAGTCAGCAGTCACCTTTCCATCCGGGTCGTTGTGCTTCGCTGAGCCTGGATGGTCAGGATTTAGGCGTGCTGGGTGAGGTGCATCCTGCTATCGCGGAAGGCTATGGATTAAAGCATCGCGCTTATTTAGCCACGCTTGAATTCGATGCCCTTGTGCGACATATATCACTCATTAAAGCCTACACGCCTCTCATGCGCTTTCCCGCGATTGAACGGGATTTGGCCCTGGTGCTGCGCGCCGAAGTGCCAGCAGGCACGGTGCAAACGGTGCTGCGCAATGCGGCTGGCTCCTTGCTGGAAAGCATTGAAGTCTTTGATGTCTACAGCGGCTCGCCTATCGAAGCAGGCTTTAAGAGTGTGGCCCTCGCGCTCCGTTTCCGCGCCACAGACCGCACCCTAACCGATGCCGAAGTCGAAAGTACCATGCATCAAATTCAAGCTGCCGCCACGCGCGAACTGAATGCCCAACTGCGCACTTAGAACCTGAACATAAACCGAGAGGGACGCAATGCCTATGGCAACGCTAATTTCATGCGCAAGAACCGCTATTTAAGCTATGCAATAGCGGTTCTTGCGCTGCGCAGCATAGCGTAACGCAGTTTTGCGTCCCATTAATAATGAGTCATAAATTATACGGCAAAATTTGTGCAAAACTCTCAAAAGTGTAAAACTAAAGGTAATTGCAACCACCAATATCCTTAATGGCAACAACAGTGCAAGGGATAAAGATGAGAGGTGACAGAATATGCAATCGGGGCCAACACTTAACGCAGATATTCTGAATAATAACTGGATTGATTTTTACGCGTTGCTTGATGTCGCGCCGGATGCTGATGAAACAGCTATCCGCAAGCGTATTAGCGCACGTTATAGCGAGGCCAGTACCAATTACAATCATCGTGATCTCCAGCGCCGTGAGTATTATCAACTCCTGGGCCAGCAGGTTATTCCTCAATGTCGTCGCATCCTCTTGAATCCCGAATTTCGGGAGTGGTACGACTGCCAGAACTCGCTCCACCAGGCGGGGGATGCCAACGCGCTTGACTATAGAACTTTCTTGGTGTCGCTCAATGAGGATGGCATCGCACCAGCGTCCGCAGATGCCCCGGCCATCGTTGATACTCTGGCTACTCCTGCCATTCCAGTCGCAGCGGTTGCTGCCAGCGAAGCGACCGAGGATAAAGCTCCAGAACTGGTCTCGGTAGAATCTACGGAGGCGGCACCCGCCGTGGCGGAATTCACGCCAGCCGAGGTTGCAACGCCGGAGCCTGTAGCAACAACACCTGTAGCAGCCGCACCTATTGAGGCAGTCGCTCCCGCACCAAAGCAAGACTTCATTGCCGAGACAACACCGCTTCAAGAACCCATGCCAGTTATTGCGCCATCACCAGGGGTCGAGGCCGAAAGTCCAGCCAAGAAGTCGTCTTTGCGACCGGCTGCCCCGACTGGCCCAACGACTTTTATCCAGGACAATCTGGCGGCACCTCATGCGGTTGGTAAAGCCGTGAAGCAAGCCGTTAAAGAAGACAAGAAGCGCAAGAAAGCTGCACGGCAAGAGAACAGCTATAAACCGCGTGTCGCTATTGGAGACGCTATGGCTACCCAGTCAGTAGCCCTGGCTCAATCTTCAGGACTGTTTCGACCAGGGGAGCGGGCTTTATCCGATACGTCTATCGCTCTGTTAACGGCCATTGTCGCTATGATGCTGAGCATTACGATTGATTACTTTTCCATCCCTGGATTGGCTCAATGGACAGGGATTGGTCTGGCGATAACGCAAAGCCCCAGAATCCGAGAGTTTGTTCCTTCCACAATGCCGAGTCATTCGACACCGCACAGCCCTAAGCAAAACCAACATCTGACCACAAAGTAATGAGCGTGGTAACAAAGCCAACAGCCCGCCTGATAATTATCAGGCGGGCTGTTGGCTTATCAACTCTAAACTCCCCTATCCATTGCGTTGCTGAAACTCGCGCATAAAATGGGCCAGGGTTTCGACCCCCTCTAAGGGAAAGGCATTATAGAGCGAAGCGCGGATACCGCCGACATCACGATGTCCTTTTAGCTCAACCAAGCCCTGCGCCGTGGCTTCTTGGACAAACTGCTTTTCCAGTTCATCACTGGGCAGACGGAAAGTGACATTCATCAGGCTGCGGCTATCAGGGGTAGCATGGCCGCGATAAAAGTCGCCGCTATCAATGACCCCATAAAGTAGCGCCGCCTTCTGCTCGTTAATTTTTTGCATGGCGGCCAGGCCACCCAGAGACTTTAGCCACTGGGCCACCAGACCAATGACATAGATACCAAAGGTATTGGGCGTGTTATAAAGCGATTTGGTCTTGACGTGAGTCTTATAGTTCAACATCGCCGACAGGTTATCCGGTGTAGGACGCAATATATCATCGCGCAGGATGACTAAGGTCACACCCGACGGCCCCATGTTCTTCTGCGCCCCGGCATAGATCAGTCCAAACTTTGCCACGTCCAAGGGACGGCTGAGAATGTCTGACGAGGCATCAGCTACTAGTGGCACTGTTCCCACGTCTGGAAGACTCTGCCATTCAACCCCGTAAATGGTTTCATTGGTCGTGATATGCACATATTGCGCGGCGGCATCCAGCGTCAACTCATCCGCACGCGGCACACGCCGAAAGTTCTCGCTTTCTGTGGTGCCCGCCACGTTCGCTGTCCCGACTTTACTGGCTTCCTTGAGAGCCTTCTGTGACCAGATACCATTGAGAATATAATCGGCTTTTTCACCCGGCCCTAACAGGTTGAGCGGCACCATCGAAAATTGCAGGCTCGCCCCGCCCTGCAAAAACAGGACGTGGTAATTCTCCGGCACGCCCAGCAGTTCCCGCACATCGGCTTCCGCCCGCTCAATAATCTCTGTAAATGCCTTGGAGCGATGGCTCATTTCAAGCACGGACATCCCCGTGCCATGCCAGTCCAACATCTCCGCCTGCACTTGCTCCAACACCGGCACCGGCAAGGCCGCCGGGCCTGCACTAAAATTAAAAACTCGTTTCATACGAGGCAGAGTATATAGTAGTTGGTAGTCAGTAGTCGGTGGATGTGGTCGAGTGGAACTCAACGACCTCATGTAAGTTTTTCCCCTTAGTTCATAAAAGAACGTCCTATTCCCTCTTTAATTAACAGCTATTACACTGGGCTTATCCTTTACATTATTCTGCGCTAAAGAAGATAAATATGAAAAATATACTACTTAACAGAGTAATAAGAAGTTTGCTAATTTTGATTATCTGCGTAGTGGCGATAAGGACAGCCCAGGGCCGAATCGTTAGAAAAATGGGAGCAATACCAGAGCGAATTAGACCTCTGTTGCTTGACCCATTCTTCGTCACGCTCGATTTCAACCGGCCAATCTTGGGGCCGGATGCAGATCCGTTTATACGTCTCCCCGATGAAAAGGTAGAACATCCTGAAGGAATCTTCTGGGGACAAGATGTAAAAGCGTTTGTTGAGGATAAACCTTATCTGACCGTTGCCTGCGGCAGCAGTTCTAAAATACGGGTACTCTCAGATCACCTGAAATTGTATACACAAACTGAATGTCAACAACGGGGTCTCTCTTATCTTAAAGGTCATTTTAGTGGGTTCTTTCAAAATGCTAAAGCATTAGCTTTGACGATAAAAGAACCAGACCGGGGCGGTGTCTGGGGTTTTAAATGGTCTCAATTAGGTCAAGATGGATTGCCTGATGTTACAGCCAGTGTTAGCGTTCGCGCTATAGACGGCAAGGTCACATCATTTGGACTCCACAAGTTGTCTGAACGGGCGGTGCATCCTGTCACACCCGCACAAGCGAGACAGAAAGCAGTCGAATTTGCCTCCCAAAATGTTAACGTCACGAACGTAAAAGTGGTTAACATCCTCGAAATGAATAACAATCTTCCTTCCTATCTTATAGACCTGGAAGCTAAGGATCGTGAGTCAGGTGCTCCCCTCAAAGGTGATGTTTATATTAATGCCATCACTGGCAACGTGATAAAGGGCACTACAATTCCAAATATCGCATGGGAATTAAGCGAGCAAGATTGGCGCGATCCTAAGGTAGTTGTGGAAGATACCTCACCCGTTTGGACGAAGCAAGGGCTTTTATTTAATTCCTATCGCACTCTCGCAGGTATGCCAATGTGGGCCGTGTTTCCTGCACAACTGTGCTTGCGGAATGACAGAGGGCAACTTTTTCATCTTACTTCAGATATGGAAAGCGGTTTTCAGTCTTTCACTGGAACTGCCTATAGTCCTTGGGCAGTGATAGGAAGAAACTTCTGGATTTACAGTGTGAACTTGACCACAGGAGATTACAAAATTCTGCAAAATCCACTTCAGTCCATCCAAGAGGAGAGCCGTTCTGACGAAGGGATAACGAGTCCATTTGAAATAGTTTCGCCTGATGGACACTGGCTCTATTTTGAGGTGAAAAAACTGGGGCAGCACGCCTCTTTAAATCGCATACGCAGAGACCTTATCAAACCAGGCAAAGCATTGAAGGCTAATGGACAAAGGGATGCATTAGGAAGTCTGCCTCACTTTAAAATAAAAAACTCACAAATTATTCTTGCTGAGTTACCAGATAATATTCACAGGTTAAGTCTCTTTCCGGATGGAGAGCATTTGCTAATGCATAGTGACAAGGGCATGTACATTATAAATATTGCAGATCATAGATTCACTCCTCTTTCTCTCCCAGGTTTAAAGGACGCCGAGTTAGCTGGAGTACCGCTTCAAGAAATCAAGGATGCATGGGTAGGGCCAAGCAACGATGAAGTTACGTTCTCCGGTAAAACAACTGATAACGGGGGCAAGGTGCGCTGGCGGATTTACAGTTGTCACTTAGATGGTTCTGGCCTTCAGGCACTAACACCGACAGATAATGCTCCTGTAGAAGCCTATCAGTTTGCAAGCGGCAAAACAGCCACAGATTTAGCTAAAGACTGGGCCTTGAGCGAGATTCGCTATACCGATGACCTAAACCGTAAAATTCGATAAAGAATTACGCTGCTAATCTCTTGCACACCGATTTTGGCTTTGCTACACTCAAACTAATCCAGTAAGGAGGTGGTCAAGATTTCAAGTGATAAATCTGGACGAGGTGGGTGCGAGTCTTAACTCGCTTTCCCGTGTGCTTCGGTAACGAGGCACTCTCGTAGAGGTGGTTTTGGGTTCTACAGACTACGCCATTATGGTCGAGTTAAGCCGAATCCCACGCATCCGCCGCGTTTAACAATAAAACCGCCGTTCCCGTCGTTCAGGGAGCGGCGGTTTTGCTTTTATCTTAGATTAGCCACGGAAGCACACAGAAAAACACGGAAAGAAGAGACGAAGTTAGCAGGTGGCGGAATGAGAAGAGTAACGAACCCGGAGCGTCAGCGACGGGCTTCCATAAGAGCGACTGGCGGCTATGAGGTTAGCCCGTCGCTGACGCTCCGGGTTCGTTACTCCCCTCTTCTCCCTCTCTTCCCTTTCCCTCTTCTTCCATGTGCTTCTGCGGCTAAAATTTTCTATCAAGTGGCGAGTTTTGTGCATAAGTGCAGATAGTGACTTAATACAGATAAGCTTGAAAATCCTGTGTAAATCTGCCAAAATCTACCACGCTGCTCGTTCTCAGGTTTAACTATGCGGGCCTTTGCTGCTCCTCCGATTTCTTACGCGCCCCTTCTGGCCTGGTTATGGAATGGTAATCTGCACGAAGAGGTACAGCGCCAGCAACTGCGGGCCATGCGCGCCGCCGGGTTTGGTGGCGTCGTGTTCCGCGCTGCCTATGGTCATACGGCGGATTATCTCAGCGATGAATGGGTTAATCTCGTCTGCGCAGGCATCAACGAGTGCCAGAGTCTGGGGCTTAAAGTCTGGCTCAGTGATGATGACAGCGGGCCATCGGGCACCTGCGGCGGGCGCATTCCCTATCATCGCCCGGATTTAAGTTCTTATTACCTAAAGTTTCATATCCAGGATGTCGCGGCCATTGATGCGCTCTCCTGGCGTCCACCGCAAGTCACCGGCACGTTGCTTTATGCCCTGGCGATGCCCCTACTGGGCACACCGCCACGCCCCGACTTTGCACGCGCCGCCACCCTCACCCGTGTCACCCCCGAACGAGCGGCCAGCCTCATTGCTGATTTGGGCACCAATGCGCGGGTTTTCACTTTCTCTCAGGAACGTGATGGCTACGTTGATCTCATGAATCCCGAAGTGACGCGCATCTTTCTGGAAAGCACGCACGGCCGCTATCGCGCCGCCCTGGGCGACAGCATGGGCAAAACGGTGGAGGGTTTCTTTGTGCATGAGCCGACCCTGTGGAATCCTACCGAGTCTGCCGAAACGCAACGTTTCCCCTGGTCGCCTCTGTTCATGGATTATTTTGCAAAACACGCCGGGTACGACATTTTAGAGTGGCTGCCTGCGCTGATCACAGATTTCGGGGACGATGCAGCCCGTCTGCGTCAGGAGTTCTGGCAAGTCATTATGTCCATGACGGAGGAGGCTTTCTGGAAGCCGCTGACGACCTGGGCCAGGGACAATAATCTCTGTTACACCGGCTATCCACGCGGCCAGGAACCCCTTAATACGATGATAGCGCAACAAGGTGATGCGGTCCCGATTTATCGTCTTTTGCACCCACCTGGAGTTGCGGCCCCTAAATTACAGGCCAGCCAGCACACCCTTAGCCTGGGGCGGGGCCTGCAAGCCCGGCTCAGTGCTTCGGTGGCGGCGCTGGCGGGTGAACCTCGCGTCATGGCCGAGACATGGGGCGATAGCGGCTGGTCAGCCACGCTCCAAGAACGCATCACGTCCCTCCATCATCTGCTGCGGCAAGGCGTCAACTGTTTCGTGCCCAATGCCGCCTTTGCCACCATACGCGGGCAACGCCAGCGCCAGGCACCGCCCAGCGAAATGCACCAACCCTATTGGCCCCAGTGGAAACATTTTGCCGATTATATCACACGCTGCTCCTATGCCTTGAGTAAAGGCAAAACAGGCGCACGGGTCGGCTTACTGTGGCCTGCCCGCTCAGGCTGGGCGCACCATCACCCGCGCGGCCATCGCCTCACCCGCTGGGTCGAGGAAGACCTTTATGCCACCGCTCTCCTGCTGGATGAAGTCAACTTTGAGTTTCTGTTGCTGCCGGAAGAAGACTTATGTGCAGCCCAATGTCAGGAGAAACAGCTCCTATGCGGCACGGCTCAAGTGCCTTTAGAAATGATTGTGCTGCCTTCTGTCACCACGCTATCGTGGGCGGCCTGGCGCAAGCTCGAAGAATTTGTGGCGCATGGCGGCAAGGTGGTTTGCCTGGGATTGTTGCCACGCTGGAGCGAGCGGGGTCGTGACCGCGAAATCGAAGACCATATTGGCAAAGTGATGAGCGTCACCATCAGCGACCTCTATGAATCTTACGCCATTATGGAGAACGCGGGGCAAGCCCCAACGACCGTAGGCTATCCCATCACACGCGAAGATGTCTCTGGGGGCCGCTGGAATTGCTACCAGCCACGCCTCAACGCGGATATTAAGGATGCCTTTCTGCGCGTGCGCAAACTGCTCAAAGAAAGCTTGACGCCCGAATTAGAAACCCAGGCCACTGATATTCTTTATGCGCGCCGCATCTTGCCAGAAGTTGAAGAAGTGGAAGAGGAAGCAACACTCGTGACCTCTTCCCAACCCGATGGGGTGAGTAATCTATCGGAAGCGGATATTTCGCAGAAAATAGAAACCCCAGTGCCCGAAGCCGCGGCTGTAGTAGAGGAAGTAGCACAGGATAACACCTTCGACTGGGATCAGCCCTTTGATTGGGATGAAGATGCGGCCCCACAGAAACAAGAGGCAGCAGGCACAGCAACAGGCGCGGGCGCTCAGGCTTCAGAAGCAGTGCCAGCAAGCTCCTCTGCGGATGACCTTGCCGAAGACGATAGCCAGCCTGAGAACGATAGTGAGGGAGATGGAAGTTTCATAGATGGCGACTTTTTAGTAAGAGATGCGTCACTGTCCAGCAGTGAGTATCTCAATTCGGGAGGCGACCTCTTCTTTATCTTCAACGCGGCAGAAGAAGCGCAACACATCAATCTTCGTTTGCGCCCTTCCCGCGAAGGCACACCACACTTGTTAGATGCCTGGACGGGAGAGATTCGCAAGCTTCCCGTTTGGATGCCATTTCCGCCTGAAGATGGGGGTGGCCTGAGTCTCAGTCTTGACTTAGCGGCTCTGGAAGCACATCTCTTATGGATTCGACCCGCCGCTAACCCACAGAATCCACGCCTTGATAATATTGAGCGGGCCACATTCCATGTCGAAGCCTTTGATGGCCGGGTCGCCAGTGGTTATGCGACCGAAAATGGAGTGCATCGCATCGCCGTGCGACACGGCAACCGTTTGGGACGTTTTAGCTCCGAAGAAGTAACCGTGCCCTCACCCATTCTGTTCGATGACACCTGGAACGCCGTACGGCGCGGGCCAAATGTGCTCCTGGGCAATGACTGGCAGTGGCAGCATGGCCGCAACGAATTGGGCACGAACCGTTGGTTTGGTGGCGAGAAGTGGCAGCCTATACCGCCGCGCCAGAGTTTCGATTTCAACTCGCCCGCGACCCTTCAGGCAGCACCACAAATTGACCTGAATGGCATTATTACGTTCCTCACCACTTTTGAGGTCGTTAGCTCACCACATTCTCTCTATTTGCAGTTCGATCCCTTAGATACCGCCTTCAAACTCTATTTGAACGGTGAGCCGTTAGACCCTTGCGCCCCACCTTATCCGAATGAGTCACAGTGGGCGGATGCGGAATGGCAATGGTTTGACTTGAGCGTGGCCGAAATCGGCAAGAACACGCTGGCCTGCCTGGTAGACTATCGTGAGCGTAAGACCGTGGCTAATCCACTCTATACGCCCGATTTAATTCCTGAAGTGCCGCGCCTGGTGGGAGATTTTGCACTGACTGAAAAGATGGCAATTAAGGCCACCGAGCCGATGCTGCTGGGGGATGGCTCGTGGCACGATCAAGGCTTGCCGTTTTATAGTGGCGCGGTGGAATATCGCCAGTGGGTCAATATTCCCCCTGACTGGAACGGCTGTCGTGTCTTTCTGGAAATGTCGCGGATGCGCGACGTGGCAGCCGTGTGGATGAATGGGCGGGCTTGCGGCGTGCGTATGGCCGAGCCTTACCGCTTCGATGTCACTCGCCGCGTTTTGAAGGGCGCTCAAAACGAAGTGCGCCTGCGCATCTGGAACACGGCTGAGGCGGCTCTTGAAGGCCATCTCAAGCCACCGCAGCCATCAGGAATGTTGGGGCCAGTGCGCATTGTCGCTTATCCAATTGTTTATCCTATGGTCGAGGCAAAAACAGTATCATGAGTGATTCTCCCTTAAGAGTTGCAGTTATTGGCGCATCGGGTATCGGCAAGAACCATGCGCGCTGGTTTCATCAGCATGGTTGTGAAGTCTGCGCTTTTGTCGGCTCCTCTCCAGAGGCTTTAGCCAAAACGCAGAGCACGCTCGAAAAAGGCTTTGGCTTCGCGGGTCGTGGTTATAGTGATGTCGCAGCCATGCTCAAGACGGAGCAGCCGGATATTGTCTGCATCTCCTGTCCCCCGCCGTTGCATTTCGATTACGCCATGCAAAGCCTCCAGGCGGGCGCGCATCTGCTGTGTGAAAAACCCCTCGTTTATGATGCCTCAAAGTCAACACCTGAACTCATCGAGCAAGCTAATACCCTGGTAGCAACAGCCGCAACGCGAGGGGTCGTCTTTGGCACGCAGATGCAATATGCGACGACCCTAGACACGCTCCTTGAACTAAGCGGACATGCTGTGGGTGCTTCCAATATCCGCGAGTTTACAATGGAGATGGAAACCAAAAACTTGCGCCCCGGACGAGAATATGAAGCGATCTGGATTGACATGTCGCCACACCCGCTCAGTGTGCTTCAAAAAATCGCGCCCGATGCCATCATCAATCCCGACTCTATTGAATGCACCCTGCGGCCCCACGAAACTGCCACTCGATTTGAGTTAGTGGCTGCTGCTGATGCATCTCCACCCCAAGAGACCCCCCTCAAAGCGCACATCACCGTTCGCTATAATCCCGACCGCGCCGTGCCCCTCCGCCAGTTTGTCATTGATGGGCAAACCATTGACTATGTAGGTCGCAATAACGCCGAGGGCGAATTCTGTTCCTACCTGACTGCCGTCGATGGCCGCAGCATCGAGTTACCTGATTTCGTGGATACTCTTATCGGCAACTTCGTGCAAGCCTGTCAGGGCCAGGCACCCCTCACCGTTACAGGAGCTGACGGTGCCCAAAACGTTGCCTGGCAGTTGCAAATATTGGGGGCGGCACAGCGGGAATAAAGCCATTACTGCTTCACGATTCAAATACGAGGCATAGAGGTTGCTCCACTTCTCAACCGCGATAAAGCAATAAAAGTTCTCAAGGAGGGAATACCAGTGACCATATATAACCATCGAACACTTCAACGCCACATCCACACAGTGAGGAGTGCAGGTTCCCTATTGGCTGCCGTGCTGCCATTCACTGCGCCAGGAATACAGACGGCCCAGGCAAAAGGTGACGATTGGGGTGGCTATGTTATTACGCACAACCAAAAAACGGAGCAACAAGCCCTCAAACGGCTACAGAAAGAGCAGGCGCGGGCCTTCAAGGAACATCAACGCTTAGAAGCCAGCTATGTGAAGGACAAGCACCTGCGCCACAAAATGGACAAGCGCGAAAAAGAGGAACTCAAGCGTCAGCAAAAGCTGCAAAAAGAATGGCTAAAACAACACCAGTGGTCCCAAACTCATCCGCAGTAAGTTTTATTGAACCGCCAAGAGCGCCAAGGACGCCAAGAAGGGGAGAAAAGGAGAGGGGGAGAAGGGGGAACAAAGATAGCAGGATCAGGTGCGTTGCGAAGGGGCTGCCGTGCTTCGCGCAGCATCTGGTAATGGTTTCCATAGAGCTAATGTAGAGGTATGCACTCTATAGTTCCGCAGAGTAAATTCCTCGCTGTGTGAATGAGGACAAGGCTATGCGGCTTCCCTTCCCCTTCTCCCCCTCTCCCTTTCTCCCCTTCTTCTTGGCGCTCTTGGCGTCCTTGGCGGTTCAACTCAATCAGTAGATCAACGTCGGGCTGCTGATATAGACAGTGCCTTCCTGTTTCTGGCGGTTGGCGCTATCGAACAAGAAGAGGGTATCTATATGGATAGGATAATGCACTGTACCATCGGCTTTGTCGTTGCCCCAGAATCCGGCGTGGGTGCCGTCTAAGGGGAAAGTGATATAGCGCCATCCCTTCCATTTAACGGCCTCACCTTCGGGCTGAAAAGTTTGACCTGTGGCGTCGGTAAAGCGCATCCGTGCAATGTTGCCGCTGCCATCACCATAAACCCATAGTCCCAACGCCTTTGGTTGCCCCTTAATGGCCTTGAGCGCATTCGTTTTGGGCTGCACCTGCACGAACTTCCAACCAGCATCAAAACGATAAGTAATCTTTAACGCGCCCATACCGGGCGCAGGCAATCCTGCCGGGGGTGTAGCTGTGGTCAGGGTTTGTTCCGAAGCGACTTTAGGATCACCTTCTGGCACAATTGCGTAGCCACCAGGCGCAGTATCCACCGCATAGCTGGCGAAGTTATCAGCCGCATGGAATTCTTCAACGGGCAAGCTTAAAACCACTTTGCCCCGGTCATCTTGAATGTTTAGGCCAACCCCATAGAACCCATTAGCCTCGGCCGCAACATTACTCGCCGCTGGTAAGTTAATGGTTTGTTCAGTTTGGCCGCTTTGAAATTGAATTGGCATTTTGGCTGGGGCAATGTCGCGGGTATCGGTTAAGTTAAGGGTGCCGCGAAATGCGCCGCCGGTGGGATTCTCCACCCGCACCGGCAATACACTGCCCACACGCGGCAATAAGGTGACACGTAATGGATTAGTTACAATAATTTGAGTTTCTTGCACAAGTCTTATTCGGCTATTGGGAAAAGTGAGCACTATACGCACTGGCATAGGATCAGCGGAACGCATCACCGACACTACGGGTGGAATTTTAAGTATGTTGCCATGTGGCCCTAGATAACTCGAAAATTCCGTTGGATTACGAGCGAGTAATGATTTCGATAGATTGGCCGGAATACGAACATCATTGGGGGCAGTAGTCACGATTTCAGGGGGCAACCGCTCCCAGTCGGCAGCCAGGCGCAGCATTTCATTGGGTTGAGTCGGCACCAGGTATTGTGGCGTGTCGGTCAAGGTCACAGCGAGGCCCTTAGTGTTAGCCGCGAGGGGCGCTATTTTGTCACCGGTATAGCCTGTGACTTGAAAACTGCCCGGACTGGCCGGAATTGTTACCGGATGATTGTTGGCAGCAGTTGTCCAGGCCGCCAGACGCACCTCGTTCCCTTTACTGAACAGCAAAACATAATCTTCTTCACCACCGACCATCAAACGCTTGTTGAAATGATAGCCATTCAGCAACGAAGTCAAGGTCTTGGCTGCCAGATAAGCGGGCTTAGGCGTATAAACTGGCGTCTGGTCGGGGTGATACGCATTGGCCACCGTGCCAAAATGGTGTTCTGGTTCTTTGGGGTCAGTACCATCGTCATGCCAGTCGTACCAGATGGAAAGCACAATGTCATTGGAAAGATTGTTAAGCCACTGGCGCGGCAGCATCTTGCCCTGCTTTTCCTCCGTGTAGCCACCCCACGCGGCAGAATAGCCCCATTCGCCGGAGATGATGGGTATCTGCTTGCCCGTTGGTGCATACTTAGCGATCATCTGGCGCAAGCGGCGAAACTCAGGGGCCGCGGATTCTGGCCCCGTCTGGCGATAGGGATGAATCGAGACTGCCGACCAGTATTGTAAGAGACCCGCTTTAAAGCAAGCTTCAAGAAAGTTAAAATCTACCGTCGAAGTGGCCGGGCCAATATAGGTCTCGGTGGGAGCCGCCGCGCGCAAAGCTTTGCCAACGGCTAAAGCTAATTTCGCATAATCATCAACATTGGCCTTCGGTCGCCAGAAGCCGCCATTAGGTTCGTTATATATCTCCCACAGGATGCCATGCCCTTTGAAGTGCTGTGCCGAAGCCGCTGCCCAGCGTGCAAACGCCTGCCGTCCTTCCTCTGTGTAGGGTGATAAATCATTGTCATAGAGGCGGTTGCTATAGTCGAGAATGAAAATAGCGTGCATGTGCTGCTTTTCCAGGGCCGCTATCAATCGGTCGTAAGCTGAGAAGTTATATTGGCCTCGCTCGCGTTCAATGCTGCCCCAGGCATAGTCCATTCGCACCCAACGAAAGCCACCCGCCGCAATCATCTCCATTTCACCCGCTTTAGGATCAGTAAAATGGATATTCACGCCGAGCGGGTTGTCAATTTCCGGCGGTGGCATCGCCGACGATTGCGCCTTTGCGCTGGGTTGGGACAAAACCAGGGATAAGGCGGTGAAGCCAATCAACAGAGAGCGAAGAGACACTAGATAACCCCCAAAACTTTGACTTGAACTAAATTGAATGCACAACTGAGGAAGTATTATTATTTTACTACGAAGCAGAGTGGCTGCCAGAAACCCCAAGCAGCTAATGGTAGGGGCGCGGCAAGCAGCGCCCCTACGTGTTGCAGATTCTTACTGCAAACTAAAACAGCCAATCAAGACGACTAGTATTGAAGAATAAGCTTGGCGTATTGATCTAAGGTTGCGTATTGGCCATCATAAAGTTGTCCCTCGAAAGCCCACATGATACCCATTAAGCCATAGTCTTTCATGCGCTGGAAACTCCGTTGCATCGCCGCCTCGTCGTTTTGGCCCGTATTCTCGCCCCACACTTTTAAATGCAGCGCGTGCTGCTGCGCCAGATAAGATAAGTAATGCACGGGACTCCAACGCGCTTGATCCGGGCTATTCTCATCAGCAACAGTCGCATTAGCATCAATCCAGGTGCAGTAAACAATGACGTTGGAATCATTAATGCCCTGAATAAAGCGAGCGAAATCGAAGCCACGTTGTACTTCGCCATTGCGCTCTGGCGATGTTGAGCCATTAAGGTCGGTGGCAATAGCCGCGTCCACCTGCCCCGGACGAATGCCCCAGGAAGGATAGAGCATAGCAAGCCTGCCGGGATAATAGCGGCGCACAGTGACAATCTGCCAATCGTGATAATTCTTGAGACTGTCTAAATACCAATTGAGAAACTGTGCTGGCGCAGTGTGATTGGGACTGGGAGTACCAGGACTCCACACCGGCACGGGACAGGCCGGGATGCCAACAGGTAATCCAGCACTTCTGCCCTGTGCCAGAGCATCATAAGCCCAGTAACAGTTGGCGTGGTCTTTGTAACGAGTAGGCGGATAGTTCAACTCGCTATACCAACCCCAGCCTAAGCGCACCGCATAGAATCCATTGCCCAAATCAGCAAAGACCCGCTGCACGTAAGCTGCCTGCTTGTTGCGCAGAGCTTGATTAAAAACCGCATTGACTCCATTCATCCCCGCTGCTGCATCAACGAAGCTATCACCATACTGATTTACATAGCGACTGTTCGGCAAATTAAAAGCCCACTGAGGTGGGTATTGCAATCCAAAATCCAGCACCGTCTGAAACCCGGCATCTTGATAAGCTTGCAACTTCGCTTTAACTTCAGAGATGTAAGCTTTGTTAAAAACGCCATCTTGCGGTTCATAGCGGTTCCAACCCAATTCCAAAACAGCCAGGCGCAGCCCCGCCGCATAATCCTGCTTTAACCTCCTGACATCGTTCTGCAAAGCACCGAAAATATATTTCGGTTTAGCGTCCGGGTTTGCTATTGTGGCAGTCGTTCCAGGTTGTGGCACAGCGGTTTGTCCCGGCGCAGGGAGTTTTACGCCAGTGAGGGCCTGCTTAACGAACGCGCCCCAGTAAGGCGTTGGCGTATAATTCCAGTCGAGCAATAAGCGTGGCGAAGCACCGATATGAAAAGTCCACGCTGTCCAGTTGAGTTGATGTTGTTGAATATAATCCAGAATGCGTGGTGCCCATTTATAGGGGTCTTCTTGCTTAGGATCAGGCTCGCATCCAACTTCGCCTAAGAGTACTGGATGCTGCTCGGCGGTTTTGCCGAACTTATTGTCCCAATCCTTTTTCCAGGGGTAAACGTGAGTGTCATAAACAATGCCGTTGCCTTTAGTATCAGCGAGTGCGAAACCGTTATCTACACCAGACAAATCGTAAGCCCAGTCCAATCCGCCTGCGACAACCACATTATTAGCACCAACGGCTCGAATACGCTCTATCAACTTCTGTAAGCCTGGCGTTTCGTAAACGGTGGGAGCCGCATCATTGCCTTCTCTTTCCGCGACCAGTCCACCATTTTTCCAGATTTCCCAGGTGACATCCTTTGGCTCGTTATAAAGACCAAACAGCACCGCAGAATTATTACTAAATCGCTGCGCCACCTCTTGCCAGAAGACAACGCTATTTTGATCTGGCATACTGTGCTGCCCTAAATAGTGGCCCCACACTCCGCCGTCCGACCAGTGTAAATCCAGAATGACATAGCAATGTCTGGCAGCGGCGGCATTAACAAAATCGGCCACAATCTGACGATAGCTCAACCCGCCATCATTTTGCTCTTTTTGCATTCCGAACCAGCGATCCTGGCAGAGTGGCAAACGAATCGCATTGGCTTTCCAGTCCTGTGTTGCCACTTGCAACGATTGCAGCAGATGTTCCCCTGCATTCGACCACTCTATGCTGGGAATATTAACGCCCTGAAGACGCACAACACGCCCATCTGAGGTCTTTAACCGATTCCCATCCACATGTAATGCAGGAGGCACGTTACGAGAACTACGGTCTTGAGGTGCAGATAAAACCGGGAGGGCACAGCAAACTATCAGGGCAATACAAGCGGCCCATGCGCCAAGTCGAAATAGACGAGGCATAAAACTCCTTTACTGCGAGGACAAGAGGAACAAAAGATTTAACCACCGATAAACACGGATGATTTTAGATGTTCGATACTGGATACACGATGCTGGTTACTGGACACTCGATCTTCGATTCTCTATCCTCGTTGCAACTGTGTTTATCGGTGGTTAATTTCAAACACTAAAGCGGAAGTTAACGCAGTCGCCATCCTGCATCACATATTCTTTGCCTTCCAGTCGAAGTGCGCCTTTTTCGCGGGCTGCATTCCAACTGCCCAACTCTTTCAGAGTATCGAAAGCCACCACTTCAGCGCGAATAAAGCCGCGTGCTATGTCGCTATGAATCTTGGAGGCCGCCACCACTGCCGTGTCGCCGCGTGTTATTGTCCAGGCACGCACTTCATCCTCACCCACCGTAAAGAACGATTGCAAGCCCAACGATTCATAGGCGAAGCGGATGAGTCGGTCACGCGCTGGTTCGGTCAGGCTCAAGGCTTCCAGAAATTCGGCGCGGTCAGCTTCGGGCATCTGGGCAATATCGCTTTCAACTTGAGCCGAAAGCGCCAGCGACGGGGTGCCAACAGTCGGGGGTTCAGTGATCTGCGATTCACCAATATTCAAGACGACTAACAACGGCTTGGAAGAGAGAAAGGTATAACCGCGCAGCAGACGCTTTTCATCTTCAGTTAATTCGACATCACGCAACGGGATTTCATTTTCGAGGGCTTTGTTGCACTTCTCCATCACTTCCAGTTCACGCTGGGCAGTGACTTGCTCGGCACCTTTTTTCTTCATCACATCAGCGCGCAATCGTTCAATTCGCTTCTCGATCACGGCTAAATCGGCAAAGGTTAATTCCATTGCCAATTCATCGGTATCGCGCTGGGGGTTAATGCTGCCCGCCGGATGCAGCAATTCATCATCGGGGAAGGCGCGCACCACATGAATCAGCGCATCCACCTGGCGCAACGCCCCAATGAGTGATGGAGAAAAGCCACCACTGCGCGCTTCACCAGGAACTAAGCCCGCAACATCCACAAACTCAATCGTGGCTGGAGTGGTTTTCTTGGGGTTATAAAGCGAAGAGAGGAAATCCAGTCGGCTGTCTGGCACTTTCGCCACGCCAACGTTCGCTTCTTTTTTTTCCGCGCCATAGCGATGTGTTTCCGCCTGTGCGCCCGTCAGAATATTAAACAGTGTTGTCTTACCTGCTGTGGGCAGACCAATAATTCCTACTTGCATTTTGAAAGTTTTGAATTTTGAATTTTAAGTTTTGAATGAGAGCTGTTTTAATTCAACATTCATAATTCAAAACTCAAAATTCTCATTACATTCCCATAATTTGATAGCCGCCATCCACGTAGATGACCTGGCCAGTGATAAAAGATGAACCCTCGCTGGCCAGGAAGACCCCGGTCTGGCTGAGGGCAGCGGGGTCGCCAGCCCAACTCAAAGGAGAGTGTTCTTTAGCGTGCTTGAGCATCCCCGTAAAACCTGCAATGCCGCGTGCCGCAAGGGTATTGGTTGGCCCGGCGCTGATGCAGTTGACGCGAATCTTCTGTGCGCCTAAATCATAAGCCAAATAGCGTGCCGTGGCTTCAAGGGAAGCTTTGGCGACTCCCATCACGTTATAATTGGGCATGACTTTTTCCGAACCATAGTACGTCATGGCGATGATGCTGCCACCATTGGTCATTAAGGGCGCACTTTCCCGCGCTAAGGCGACGAGGGAATAGGCGCTGATGTCTTGAGCGACCCGAAAAGCTTCCCGTGAGGTATTGACAAAGGAGCCTTCTAGCGCCTCACGCGGTGCATAGGCTACGCTGTGCAGCATCAAGTCCACGCGCTCGGTTTTGGTGCGGACAAAATCGAAGAAGGTTTTAATCTCTTCATCACTGCTGACATCGCAGGGGGCCAGGGACACCTCTTCACCAAAAGTTGCGGTGAGTTCTTCCACATTCTCTTTAACGCGCTCGCCCTGATAATTAAAGATCAACTTGGCCCCGGCTTGCGCCCACGCCTGGGCAATAGCCCACGCAATGCTGCGCTTATTGGCGACACCAAAAACTAACCCAACTTTCCCGGCCAGAACACCATCACTCATAACTTCATCCTAAATTTAATTCACCACAAAGACACAAAGGGCACAAAGGAATTAAGAATACAAGAAACAGGATACAGAACACGAGGCATTGCTACCTTGCAGGTGTGCTGTTTCCTCTATTCTGTTTTCTCTCAAATCCTTTGTGCCCTTTGTGTCTTTGTGGTTAGTTCCTATTAATAAGAAGCGCGGAAGATACGGCGGCGCGGGTCGTTGAAGAAGTCCGGGTCGCCGAAGATGTAAATACGCACCACGCGGTTATAGCGAATCGTGAACACGACGTTATAGCTTTGCTCATAGCGCAGTTCAAAGGTGCGGAAAGCGGCATTGCCGGAAAAACCTGCGGTGGTTGGGTTGCCCGATGCGGGGACAGTGGAACCAACCCCCACTTGCTCTTCGGGAGCCGCGCCACCGGGAAAGTCAGATGGCCCGTCCGTTGTGAAGGCACCAGGAGGGCCACCGACTGCACCACGACCACCACCGCCGCCGCCCCCTCCTCCACCGCCGCCTCCACTACTGGAACCGCCACTGGGACCACCGGAACTGCCCCCAGAGCTACCGCCCTCACCTCCACCGCCGCCTCCACCGCCGCCTCCGGCACTAACACTGCCAGATTGGACGACGTAGGTTTCAATGGTGTCAGGATAGCCATAGCGGAACAGCACTTTGCGCAGGTCATCACCGAGTTTGACGGTATGTATCGGGTCTTCCAACTGGGTGCGGGCAATCGGCGACTCAATACCCGCCACCACAATGGCGTCCACGTAACCCAGGCGATCTACCACAAAGCCCATCGCATAACTTTCCCGATTGTAAAGCCACTCAACGTGATTATTATCCAGGCGCACCGCCACGGCAGAAGCCCAGTGCGCCAGGTAACCATTTTGCGTTTGGGGAAACAGTTGCGCCCCGCCCAACGGTGGTCGCTGGTTGGTGCTCAAAGTCGCCAGTTGATAATCGTTGGCCGTGCCACCGCCATTGCCGCCACTGGCATTACCGCCACCACCGCCACCTTCACCACCACCGCCTCCACCGCCCTGCACAAACACGGGCACCATAACGGCGGTCGGGTTGCCAAACATGGAGAAGAGACCATAGCGGTCAATGCGGTTATATTGATCTTTATCTACAGCGCGAGTGCCCAAAGCGATGCCGCACAATTGGAACTCCAAGGGATAGCGCACCCAACGCGGCGGAGTCGCCGGACGCGCCGCGCCACGCACTACGCGGGCAGGTGGCACTGGATTGGGAATGGCTTGGGCTAAGCGCACCCCGGCTCCGATCTTCCCATTAGCATCTGGCGTCAAGAGGGGATCAGTCAACAGGTTGCGCCCGGAGATGCCCCTTAAGGGTGCGCCGTTGTACAGCGGCGAGATGCCAGGAGCAGGCTCAGGACGCTGGGCATGGAGTGCTTTAATGGCATTGAGCGGCAAATAACGTGGCAGATTCTGCTCTTTAACCAATGATGGCTCCAACGCCTGAGGCGCTGTATTGCCATTGGTCTTGGCTGGTGTGGAACGGCTATCCTTAGCTGTGTGCTTGGCATGGGGAGCCGCAACGACTGGAACTACCCCCAGCCATACGCCCAAGGCACCCAGGACAGCAGGCGACAAAGCGGCAGTGTTAGAGCGTGACTGTTTTCCATCCCGACGGATCATGGAACTCCTCCCTAATGGTGCCTCGACTAGGCCCGGCCTACAGAGTTAAAAGTTTAAGGCTGACTAAAATGTAAAAAGTAAGAGCTAACACAGCAGAAAGTATCAGGGCATCTGTTACTCTTTGTTAGCCAGAGATTCAAATTGCTCGACTCGGAATACAGATATTATACGACATGCAGGGATAGAATTCCTATCCCACAGTGCGCACTAACGCGGCTTGTTGGGGGTAAATACCCGCAATTTCGCGTCCGGCACTGATTCCGGACAAGGGTCGCACCGCACCGTCTACCGTCACCTGTTGCAACGTAGACGCTCCATTGGGTGCCAGCGATGCGCCAGAGGCCACGATACCGCTGCCTCGGCTCACGGGCAAAGAAGCGCGATGCAGTTTAAAACGGGCACCCGGCGTGTCACAGTAAAACTGCCAGTTATCGCCATTGACCAGGAGTTCAAAACTGCCTCGCTCCAAGTACACATCTAACAGTGGACGGTGCTCCAGGGCGATTTCAATGGGGGCAACCGAAGCCTTACCAAAAGTGGTGACTGGCCCCTCGCCTAAGACATCCAAGCGCCACGGCCCGTGTGCATCACGGGCAAAGCGCGGGTCAGGCCCCGCGACTTCATCGGCATTACGAGCATCTGTCACCAGTTTTATCATAAAGTGCTGGCTTGAGACAAGCGGTTTGCCATCTAAAGCGAGAGCAACCAGAGTGCCACTATTGAGGTTGCGCACCCGCAAACCCGGAGCCAAGACGCGCCCCACTCCTGTCAAATTGCCACACAACGCCTGGAACTGCGGCGCGGAGACTACCAGTCGCCCACTCGCCGCGTCGCGCATCATCTCGCCCGTGTCCGTGCTGAACACATTATGCTCCGTCGCATCATGGTCATTGGGCACGTTATGAAAGGTTTGCATCGCATCCAGGGCCGCCCGGAGGACATCTAAAGGCTCTAAACTGCCAAAGACAAAACGCTTTTTCTGAAAGTCCACCATGCCCTTGGCAACGTCGGCATCTGTATTATAACCAATCGGCTTGTAGCCGGAAGCCACCATCGGCGCAATTGGCAACCCTAAAGACAAAATGGCATTGCGCTGCACCCCACTATCAAACAGCAAGCCATCGTAAGTTAAAGGCACATTTCCGGTGGGCCGGGTTGACATATGATATTCGTCCAGATATTCCGGGATGGCAACCACCCGCCCGCCCAAATCGCGCCGTAAATCTTCCGTGTGCAGCACGGCGGGAGCACCCTCATAATGCCCAATGCCACTACGCCCTGGCGAGAGAATCAGGTCGTTGTCAGATTCCTGGCGCACCCGGTAAGTATTGCCATCGAAAAAGTCGTTTTCGAGGCGCGTGGCCCAACCCAGAGCATAAAATGGCTGATGGTAACGTGTATAGGTGAAGGTATCCACCGGGCCATAGGGCACTACGATGCGATGCACGCTGGGCTGAATCAGGCCACGCAGGAAGATTTCCGCCCCCACACCGCACAAGCCCCAACGCGAAGGGTCGGAACGCACATTAAAGTAGGAAACACGGGCTGTGGGCTTGGTTTCATAGGCGAACAAGATCATGCAATCAATGTCATGCAGGCAAGCGTAAGCGGCAGCTTCCACCATGCCTGTGGCACGATTGCGATTGGGCCAGCAGTAGTTCCACTCGCGCACGCAGAAAGGTCGGCCTTTGATACGGGCGAGGCTGATGGCCGCGGCCATCGAGCGGTCATCTACATCGCTGAGTGGGTTATGGTTATGGAAAAACGAAGGTGGTTGCCAGGACGGGGCGTTACTGCTCCAATAGGGATGGTCGTAATAGAAGTTACAGCCGACAAAATCCAGTTCTTCGCTGACCGCCTTTAAATCGGCCAGGTCTTCAAACCGTCCGGTGGCACTAATGGGCACTTTAACACCCATGTTATGCAGGTAATCGCGCATCTCGCGGAAGTATTTACGATGGATTTCATAAGCGAAAACCGCGCCATCATTGCGACGGGGTAAAGCGGCCCAACGTTGTTGAGCCACTGGCAGGCGTTCAGGATACCACGTCATGGCAGGCACCTGGACATTACCCTTTTCCAGACTTTCTCCAGGAGTTAAGGCCGTTACGCCAGTGGAATTTGTCCAAGCTGCCGCGAGGAGGCTGGTTGTTTTGTAGCGGTCGCGCAGCCAATCATTCCACAACTTCTGAAACTGATTGGCATACGGCTGTGGCATCTCGCGCCACACGCCACGCCGCATAAACAGACCCGATTCGTCGTACAACTCAATCATCACGACAGCCGGATCATTGACATAAGCCAGGCCAGTATAAGGATTAACATGCTCTTTTAAGAGGCGATAAGCATATTCCTTCTGCAACTCAATGAGACGCTGGTCGAACACGCCATAAGGACGGGCACCGCGTCCCACCCCATCGGGATTAGGAACTCCATCGCCTTCTTTAAAACGTCGGTAGTCCAGCAGGTCGAGATAAACATAAATCCCGGCTTGTTTGGCCCGATAAATCCAGTAATCCAGCTTTTGTAGCCGCGACCCCACAAAATGACGTGAATCAGCAGCATCCAGATCAATGATACCGCCCCGCTCATCAAAGTGATGCAAGCGCAGGAGATTAAAACCTGCCGTGCGGAAGTTCTCAATAATGGCGTCAATGTCGCTATTAGGCTCTTGCAGTGAAGTATTTGCTACATTGATGCCCCAGAACCGCGCCCGTGTGCCATCGCGCCACACAAAATGCTCGCCCTTGGTCGTCAGGAAGCCGTGCTTGCCTGCCGGGGCATCCAGCAAATTAGTGAAGTCGTTGAGGGCCGAGCGCGGATAAGGGGTTTTATTGGGATCAAGTAAGGGCACTTTGCTGCTGGGTGCCACCGGGGGAGGGGGCAAAGCGGCAGCCTTTACAGCCGGGATTACCAGTAACGGGGCCAGGCAGAAAAGCAGCAGTGCAAAAACGGCAGTAGTATAAATCCTTCTGTGGGGGTAAAAAGACAGCATACGACAACAAAACATCACGAGCGAATGTTACTCCTGAAAGTGTTTAATGATTAATCTGAAATGCGTCACCAGAGGGGCACGATGAATCATGCCCCTACGTTATCATCCTGCTACGTCCATATCGTCTTCTAAGCTGGATACTACCGCTTCGTCAATGATGGAATCAGAAGCCGCGAAGAATTGAATCCCCTTGGCCGCGATCACAGATGCTATATAACCAAGCAACAGTAAGTACAATACCCGCAACAACTCCGCGCCGAACACGGCGACGGCGGCCTGAATCTGGGACGGTATCGTATCGCCTGCGACACGATTCAGGCGCATAGACAGGTAATCCGGCTGCGTAAACTGCTGAAACCCGTGCAACGCCTGAAGAAAGACATAGGCCAACAGGCCAGCGCCAACCACAAAAATACCCAGCCCCAGCCAGCGCACGGTGCGCCGCCAGCGTTGGCCCGATTGCAGCGCCGCCCGCGAAATCGTGCCTCGACGCACACTGACTGCCGTGCGGTCAGTGCCGCGCGCCGCCAGTTCTGAGACCCGTGCTGACGTGCCGGGAGCGGGCTGGTTTTGGCCAATTCCAGCAGTTGGAACGCCTTCGGACGATGCATCAGGTAAACGAGCCATGAATAACGCGCTACAATAACCGACGATCAACAGTTAATATCGGGAGCAGTTTAACAGAGTCAGCAGATGAGGCAAGTGATAAACTGAGATTCGTGACAAATCGCATTCATAAATTAGACCCTTCCATTGCCAATCAAATCGCCGCCGGTGAGGTCATTGAGCGTCCCGCCAACGCTTGTAAGGAACTCATTGAGAACGCCATAGATGCCGGGGCACGACGCATCACAGTGGAAATTGAAGAGGGCGGCAAAAAGCTTATCCGCGTGCGCGATGATGGTTGCGGCATGAATGGGAGCGATGCCGTCCTCGCGCTCCAACGCCATGCCACCTCTAAGTTACAGGGCACCGAAGATTTATTTTCCATTCGCACTCTCGGCTTTCGCGGCGAAGCGTTGCCTTCCATTGCGGCGGTTTCGCACATCGAACTCATCACCCGCGAACCTGATGCCGAAGCGGGCACTCGCGTCGTAATTGAAGCCGGTGTTGTCACCGATGTTTCCGAAGTCGGCGCAACGCCAGGCACAGAAATCGTGATCCGCAACCTCTTCTATAACACCCCGGCCCGTTTCAAGTTCCTCAAAAGCGATGCCACCGAAGCCGGGCGCATCGCTGAAATGGTGGGTTATCTCGCTCTTGCTTACCCGCACATCGCCTTCCGCCTGCGCAACAACGGCAGCGAAACCCTGCGCGTGGAAGCGGCAGGCAATCCTTTTAATGCGGTGGTGTGTGTCTTGGGCCGCGATACCGCCCGTCAGATGTTGCCCATCGCCGGAGGAGCGGATAACGCCAATGGCATTCAAGTGACTGGCTTTGTAGGTCGGCCCCAGACGACACGGGCTAACCGCAACGGACAAATCTTCTTCGTCAATGGGCGTGTCATCAAAAGCCGCGCCTTGCAACACGCCGTGGCTGCCGCTTACGAGGGTCTTATCCACGGTCATAGCCGCTATCCACTCGCCGTTATCTTTGTGCAAGTGCCGCCCAATGCCGTAGATGTCAACGTCCACCCCACTAAAAGCGAGGTGCGCTTCGCCCGCGAGTGGGAGGTGCATCACGCCGTACGGGTAGCCATACGCGAAACCTTAGTAGCGGCCCAACTCGCTCCAGAATGGGGTTTAGGGGGCGAAGCCGCCGGAGCCGCAGATACCGGCCCCGTTGCCCCATTTTCCAATAAGCCAAATGCTAACGCCGCAGCGCCAACGACTATTCCAGCACAGGAGCCGTTCTTCGCCCAGACTTCGGAGGAAACCCTCCCGCCCCATCTGCGCGCCGACAACTACTCCAATAACACGCTGCCCAATGCCAATCCGCAATCCGCAACCCAAAATCCGCAATCGAATGTTCCGCAACCGGATTATCGGGGCTACTACCAACCCGTCGCGCCACGCGGCGGCAATGTGGAGCAGTTTCGCGCAGCGTATCAAGCCAATACACAGAGCGGACAGGTCTCGCTGCCCGACATCGCACCACCCGAAGAAACTAAGAAAGTTTCGTTACGGCCCCTGGCACAGATTTCCAACAATGCCTATATCCTCTGTGAAGGCGAGGATGGGCTTTATATCGTTTGCCAGCACCGCGCCCACGAGCGCATTTTAGCTGACCGCGCCCTGGCTGCCGCCGAAGGCAAACCAGTCGAAGCCCAGCGTTTGGTCATTCCTTTCACGGTCGAAATTGGCCCGCGCGCCGCCGCTGCCATCGAAGAAAACACTGCACTCTTGAAGGACTTAGGCTTTGAAATCGAAGCCTTTGGTGGCTCATCAGTCTTAGTACGTGCCGTGCCGACCCTCGTGGCGCAAGGTGACTATGAAACCGCTTTTAACGATTTGATAGATGAGATTGTCAGTGGCGGGGGAGGCCAGAGCCTGCAAGAGCGACGGCGGGCGTTGCTGACGATGCTCTCCTGCAAAAATGCCATCAAAGCGGGCGACCCCTTGCAGCCAGAGCAGATGAAAAGCCTGCTGGACGATCTGCTGACCCTCTCTAACCCCAGTATCTGCCCGCATGGTCAGCCGATCTTAATTAAGATTTCCACATTAGAACTGGACAAGAAATTCGAGCGTGAGTATGCATCGCGTTGAGATAGAATGACAGCATGTTCTCTAACCTGCGGACTTTAGCTATCTGGTTCCTGGTGATAGAGGGCGTAGGTTCTCTGATTTGGTGGAGTGCCTTGATTCTAACCCCGGCAAGTCGTGCGGCATTCATGTTTCCCGGCACATCCGACGCAACGCTGCTGGCCTTTATGGGAGCCGATCTTATTTTGTTTACGGGTGCGTCCCTGCTGAGTGCTTATGGGCTGCAACAAAAGCGCAAATGGGCCTGGCCGGTTTTGTGTCTGCACACCGGGGCAGCCGTCTATGCTACGTTGTATTGTTTGGCTTTGTCCCTGCTTTCGGGTGGTGGCTGGATAGGCACAATAATGATGGCACCCTGTCTGGTGGTTCTGCCATACTTGACCTGGAATCTTTACCCCAAGGACAGGTAGCTTTTAAGCGAGGCACACCATGTGGACTTACGTTTGCGGACGAGTCGCGCAACCTGCCAGACCCGCTTGTAACGTCGGCAAAACGCTGCTCCAAATTGTGGCCTTCTGGTCGTTCTTTCTCTGGGTGCTGCCCACCCTTATTTATCAAGGGGAAACGCTGCTTGGCCTGGCTCACTTCCGCTTCACACATCCCTTCTGGCAACTCACAGGCATGGCTTTGTTTGTGGTGATGGGAACCCTGGGCTTTTCGTGCGGCATGATCATGGCAGTTCGCGGCGGTGGCACACCGTTGCCCTTAGATTGTCCCAATCGTCTGGTGTTGGTAGGGCCTTACCGCTATGTACGTAATCCAATGGCGATAGCGGGTCTGGCTCAGGGTGTGGCTGTTGGACTTTATCTCGGTTCACCTGCGGTGGTGTTATATGCCCTGGCAGGTGTGGGGCTGTGGAATTATGGGATTCGCCCGTGGGAAGAGAGGGATTTAGCACAGCGTTTCGGCGCGGCCTATAATCATTATCGCCAGAACGTGCGCTGTTGGCTGCCACACTGCCATCCCTACAGCCTGCCCGACCAGCTACCAGACCCATCAGGTCACATTGTTTATCCACAAAGCTAAAACGGTGTGTACTTTCTTCGTGCGTATGTCCTTTATCATCGGCGAGGGAAAGCTTGCTGATGCACAATCCCCTTATCTTCATTAACCGTCACAATTTGGTTGGCTTTAACATTATTAAGCCGCATCATTTTTCCAGAAGGCCAGAGAATGGCCACAATGGATGCGGCGGACTGCTGTCCCAGCCCTAACGTTATGGCTAATTCACTCTGGGAGCAGTAGGATGATCCGCTACGCAGGGTGCGGGCTATAACTTCCGGGCCGACCTGGGCCTGCACGACAGCGCCAATGCCACTGCGATTGCTCTTCGTGCCTTCCAGAATGAGCCGGATCGCGTTATTATGATTGCCACCGTCGTTACGCAACAAGACAGCCGAGCCGCCGCAAGTTGAGATGACCACGTCCGGGTCGCCATCCAGGTCAATATCAGCATAGGCTAACCCGCGGCCCACCAGACGCTTCTGGAGTGCCTCACCACTCTGTCCCGTAATGTCTTTGAAAGTAGCTACCTGCTGATTCACGCTATTGGTGCCCTCAACATGCGTTCGACCTTGGTTCAGGAACAAGAGGGGCCGTTGGGCATAAGTCACATCTTTGCGAAATCGCTCCACCGCCTGGTTGATATGGCCGTTGGCCGTAAAAATATCGGGCCATCCATCGTTATTCACGTCTACAAAAACGCACCCAAAAGTCAGTGCAGTGAGACTTGATAGGGCGACCGCTGAATGACCAGCGACATCGTTAAAGGTGTTATCGCCAGTATTTTGATAAAGGGCCAGCATCTCGTCGGAGAAATTGCCGATGACCAGGCTATCCCGTCCTGTATGGTCAATGTCTGCCGCATCCACCCCCATTCCGGCACGCGGACTGCCAATCGCGCTATAAGCGATGTCTACGGCATTGCCCAGTTCTTGAAAGGTGCCGTTCTGGTTGTTCTTAAAGAAGAAATTGGGGACTTTGTCATTGGCCACAACGATGTCCGGCCATCTGTCGCTGTTATAATCGCAGATGGCTACCCCCAGAGACTTGCCTACTACTTTGACCGTCTCGCGCTTGGTGCCATGTGGGACAATTTGCTGTGTAATACCGGCCTGTTGGCTGACATCTCTAAAATGCCCATGCCCCTCATTGTGATATAACCGACACGCCTCACCGAGATAACGTTGTGGCCCGCCATAAGCCTTCAGTTTAACGGTGTCCAAAATATAAAGATCAGTGGCCGGAGACCATTTGATGTAGTGGCAGACAAAGAGGTCAAGCTTGCCGTCCTTATCATAATCTAACCATGCGGCACTTGTACTCCAACCAGGACTGGTGACGCCAGCGGCAGCAGCCACATCCTTAAATTTGCCTCCTCCCTCGTTATGAAAGAGGTAGTTGCGGCCATAACACGTCACATAGAGATCAGGGCGGCCATCATTATCATAATCACCTACTGTTGCCCCCATGCCATAGATAGGCATGTCAAGTCCGCTGCCTCGTGTTACATCTGTGAAGGTGCCGTTGCCGTTGTTATGATAGAGAGCGCAGAGGGAGGTGTGGTGCATACGGTGCGCCGGAATAAGATCGGTATGCTGCTGGCCCGGCCCGTTCTTCCAGGCGTTGAATTCGGCGTCAGTCCAATCCCGGCTATTCACGAAAAAGAGGTCTTGATAGCCGTCACCATCGTAATCAATAAAGACCACACCACTGCCCATCGTTTCGGGCATTAGCTTGGCGCCAAAGGCTCCATTGTTGTGCTGAAAGCGGATGCCAGAAGCAGCCGTGATGTCGGTAAAATTCAATGGCCCAGCCGTCTGTTCTGCCGCACCGGGAGAACTGGCGTTATGATAACCGCAGCCAGTGAGTACTATCCCTCCCATCAAGATTTCCACCACAAAAAGCCGTTTAATCAGCTTAGGCACTTCAGCCTTGCTCCTGGCAAAATGGATGGATATTGTGCTTTGGGGTACTCTACGCCTGCCGTCAATCATGTCTCTCCAACAAATTACCTATGGCTTAAAACCTTAAAACTTTAAAATCTTAATAAAATTTTTAAGCTACCAGGTTTAATATGTATCTATAGCGGGTATAATTTTAACATCTCTACACCCATCTTCTGAGGAGGCAAGACAATCAATGAAGAGTTTACATCCCAAACCCCCTGTTGCTGAGAGAGTAAAGCGTGGCTTCACTCTCATTGAGTTGCTAGTTGTTATTGCTATCATAGCAATTCTAGCTGCTATCCTGTTTCCGGTCTTTGCTAAAGCGCGGGAAAATGCGCGGCGGGCTTCGTGCCAGAGTAACCTGAAGCAGATGGGTTTAGCTATTATGCAGTATACCCAGGATAATGACGAAACCTATCCCAGCCGTGAATATCCTAACCATGTCACCTGGCGTCAGGTGACTCAACCCTACATCAAGAGTACCGATTTATACAAATGCCCGTCTAACAGTAACAAGACTCTGATAGCGGATGCGGCCATCAGCAATTACCCGGCGATTGCAAAATCGTATGGTTACAACCCGCGCTTTGGAAATTTGGTAGGCGATCATGGCACAGCAGGGCCGGTGATATTAGCCGGAGTTGACAGTCCGGCGACTAAAATTATGGTAGCGGAGTTGGCTGGCGGCACGACGGGCCAGACCTGGACCGATTATGGTTCCTGGTGGTGGCCAGGGTCTTGTAACTGTTGGGGCTACGGCTTTGCCGGACATCTTGGCACCTCCAATTATTTATTTGGTGATGGCCATGTGAAGGCTTTGAAGCCCCTGGCCACAGCCACTCCGGTCAACATGTGGGGCAGTGTTGATAGTGGAGTTTGTCCGAATAATCCCACCATCAACTGTGACACGCCGGAACCGAGCATCTTCCCTGGACTGCAAACGGTACAGAACACCTTTCCATAACACCTTATTCCTTTAGACACCTTCACAACCTGCAAACAAAAGCGCACCCCACTTGGGAGTGCGCTTTTGTTTAACTACAGCTTTAGCAAGAGCCATCTTATGGACAGCCAAATTAAAGTGTCTCCTTCTTAAGGCACCGCAGTTGCTCTTACCAAGCGGATGTTTGAGAATCCGCACCCACGTTAACCATACCTACTGAATGACTAAAGGGGCTAACCTATGGCACAACATCCCGATCATCAAGCCACTAATCAGAAGTTAGATAATGTTCTGCCCCAGGCCGAGGCATTAGCGGGGCAACGCTCCCAGTCCACGCAAGAGCACCGCCAGGAAGCTGTCGCCAATGTACGCTGCTATGTGCTGACGGTCAGTGACAGCCGCACCGAAGACACCGATAAGGGAGGTGCGTTGATCCAAGAGCTATTAACTGGGGCCAGTCATGCCGTTGTAGGCTACCGTGTGGTGCGTGACGACATCAATGGCATCGCAGAAGCGGTGCGTACTGCGACTGATGGCATAGATGATCCCGAAGTCATCATCGTCACGGGCGGCAGCGGCATTTCGCAACGCGATGTCACCCCCGAAGCCGTGCGCCCGCTCATCACCAAAGAGCTATCCGGCTTCGGCGAAGTGTTCCGTATGCTCTCCTGGCAGGAAGTCGGCTCCGCCACGGTGCTCAGCCGCGCCTTCGCCGGAGTCATAGGCCGTACCCTCATCTTCGTCCTCCCCGGCAGCACCAACGCCGTGCGTCTGGCAATGGAAAAGATTATCGTCCCCGAACTGGGCCACCTCGTGCGCGAAGTGCGACCCGAACGCAGGACAACGTAAGCCTTTGCAATAAGAGATAACACCAATGTTCAAGCCACTTATGAGCTGCCGCTGGATTCAGCTAATAGCCATAATGTCGCTGCCACTGGCGTTATATCTCTTCTTGGCAGCACAATGGTCTTGGCGGCCATCCACTCTGTCTATTGGTAGTGGTGCAGGCACAGCGATGTCTTGGTCAGCCGATGGCAAGACGCTCGTTTTAAGTATTACGGATCCATTTAACTGGCGGCCTCACCATACAAACCAGATACAATTTTGGAATGTCAGTCAAAAGCTCTTGTCCTATAGCATCCCTGTAAGTAATCGTGATATGAACCGCCTGACACAAGTTAGGTTAAGCCCGGACAATGCTACTGTTGCCCTTGAGTTGTACGCAGAAGAGCATTTCAGTCTTACTTGGGGAAATGTAAAGCAAGGGAAATTATTCGACCGTAAATATGGCACAGGCCCCTTCGTTTTTGCTCCCGACAGCCGTCAAACTAAGAGTTACGACCTGGGATATAAACACGAAAACCGCGCCGGAATCGAAACTTATGATGTACATACTGGCAAAGAATTAAGCGATAAGCCTTTGCCTCTGCCTTCAAATCGCTCTCTTTATGGCTACTGCCCTTCTGCTGCGGGCGGGCCGGGGCCAACATGGGCCTTTTCGCCCGATAGTAAATTGGGAGCAGTGGGTTTGTTAAAGGATGATGTATGGCATCCTATATTACCGGAATGTGCATGGTGGAGTCTTACTTTTCGATACGCACACCGCAAAGCGTAAATATCTTTTTCCAGCCATTTTCCCAAACGCAACAACGGTATGTAGCACGGGCACGAAGTTAGTTTTTTCCACAGATAGCCATCTATTAGCAGTCGGTGAAGATAAAGGGGACGGTGATCATGGTATTTTGCAGCTCTGGGATACCTGGACAGGCAAACGGAGATCCATATTAAAAACGGCGAACGAATTCCCGACAGCATTCTCTCCCGACAGTACTCTGCTGCTTAGTTGTAATTCCAATAAAGACGCGCATCTATGGAACACTCAAACCGGCCAGGTGATAGCGAAGTTACAGGGCCAAACAGCCGGGCCTTTTAGCTTCTCCCCGGATAGCACACTGTTAGCCAGTGGCGGTTACAATGACTGGGATAATAGAGCCTTGCTGTGGGATACCCGTACGGGTCAAGTCATCCGCAAACTTGTGGGACACTTCAGAGGTTCCAGCGTCACTTCCATCGCCTTCTCTCCCGATGGCACCACCCTCGCCACGGGAAGCGATGATGGCACAGTCAAGTTGTGGCGCATCAAGTAGACTTTTCTTAATGAACGAATCCGGGCCGACAAATACCACAGAACCCACAGCCAATGAGGATAATAACAACTCATCACTCATCCCTCATCCCTCATCCCTCATTGCTGCTGGCACAATAGAAGAAAAACTCGCTTCTCTACCCGATGCGCCAGGGGTTTATCTGCACAAGAATGCTGAGGGCAAGGTTATTTACATTGGCAAAGCCGTCAACTTAAAGAACCGCGTGCGCTCCTATTTCAGCAAGGATGGCGGACATTCGCCGTTTACGCGCAAGATGGTGAAGTTGATTGCCGACTTTGAAACCATTGTCACGCGCACCGAAAAAGAAGCCCTCATTCTGGAAAATAACCTCGTCAAGATGCACAAGCCGCATTTTAATATCCGGCTCAAAGATGACAAACGTTATCCCTATCTGAAACTGACCCTGAACGAGACCTATCCGGCCCTGTTAGAAGTGCGTCAACCCAAGAATGACAAAGCGGTTTACTTCGGCCCGTATGCGGGCAGTGGCAAGATGCGCCAGACGGTCAGCCTGGCCAAACGCGTCTTTAAGGTGCGCACCGGGGCCGTGGTCAGTGACCGACGCTGGGGTGGCTGCCCGTGGCGCGATACTTCACAGTTTTTGGATAAACCCTGCCTGGAATATCACATTGACCGCTGCCTTGGCCCCTGCATCAATGCCGTACCAACCACCGATTATCAAACCTCAGCGCGTGCCCTGAAGAACTTTTTAGAGGGCCGCTCCGATGATTTATTGCGTGACCTGGAAAAGCAGATGCAGAACTCGGCGGAGGAGATGCGCTTTGAAGATGCCGCCAAACTGCGCGACCAGATTGAAGCGGTTAAGAGTGTCTTGGAAAAGCAGCAGGTGGTATCACGCCAGCACGAAGATTATGATGCCTTGGGGCTTTATATCGAAGCTGGTATTGCTTCTGTTGTGGTCTTGGTGGTGCGCGATGGCAAACTGATTGGCGATCAGCATTTCTTCCTGCAAAACATTGAAGGGCGCGGTGAGCCGGAAGTGATTTCGGCGTTTGTGCGCCAGCATTACGCAGGCCCCACCGCCATACCAACCGAGATTCTGACGCCCTTTGATATTGAAGATGCCGAAGCGGTGGAAGAATGGCTGAGTGATAAGGCCAGCAAACGCATTGAGGTGCGGCGACCGCAACGGGGCGATAAAGTCAAAGTCATCGAGATGGCTTCCCAGAATGCCCAGTTAGCCTTGCGCGAGCATCTCAATTACAACGAGACCGCCAAGCGCGTGCATGATGCCCTTTTGGAAGATTTGCAGAAGAACCTCAAGCTGGACATGCCGCCGCGTCGTATTGAGTGCTTTGATATTTCCACCGTGCAAGGCTCGTTCTCGGTTGGCTCGATGGTGGTCTTTACCGATGCCAAAGCCGATAAGAAAGCGTATCGCCACTTCACCATCAAGCACACCCTCGAAATCACCAAAGGCACCGAGCCGAACGACTTTGAAATGATGCGGGAGGTTTTGCGCCGTCGCTTTCAACGCGCTGCCGAAGGCGATGAGAAATTCCTGCCCTTACCCGACTTACTAATGATTGACGGCGGCAAAGGCCAACTCTCTTCCGCCCTTATGGTGCTCCAAGAGAAGAACTATGAGATGATCCCCACTGTCGGCCTGGCTAAACAATATGAACTGCTGTTCGTCCCGGATAAATCCGAACCGATTGCCCTGCCGCGCAACAGCCCGGCTCTGCACCTGCTACAGCGCATCCGGGACGAAGCGCACCGCTTTGCGATTACCCACCACCGCAAGCGCCGGGGCAAAGCCGCTGTGCGTTCATTGCTTGATGATATTCCTGGCATCGGTGAAGCTCGCCGCAATGCGCTTCTGGAACACTTTGGTTCCTTGCAAAAAATTCGCGCCGCCAGCATCGAAGAAATCGCCGCCGCCCCCGGCATGAATCGGAGTAGTGCCGAGAAGTTACAGGAGTATTTGCAGGTGCTTACCAAAGTGGAATAAAGAGTAGCCGAGACAAATAATTCAATTGCCAGGGCTACTCTTTATGTAATTTATGGCTTGGCTGGTGCAGGCACAGCACCGGGGCCAAAGGAAATGAAATAAGCGCCTTCGGTGTTAGGAATATAAGTCATAATGGCACCGGTCTGAGCGTTCATCAGATAAATGCGGCTACGGCCTCGCCGGTTCGAGACAAACGCAAGAAAGCGACCATCCGGGCTATAGGTCGGCTCGCCACTAATCCCTCCGTAATCGGAATCATTCGTGAGACGCTTCACATCAGTTCCATCAGGAGCCAGCGTATAGATGCTTTCAAAGCCATAACCGTGCCCACTGGCGCTCTCTCCGTAGTTTCCCGCTTCCACAGCGATACGACTACCATCAGGACTCCACGCCAAGTTATAGAGATAGCCAAGCGGTAAAGCATCGTCGAGTGCGACCTCTCGCCGTCCACTGCCATCTGTGTTGGCAAAGAACAAACGCCTCACAGAAGCACCATTGGGATACTGAGGGCTTGGTAGTAAATTAACCGCATCGAAAAAAGCAATCTGATCTCCTTGAGGACTCCACGCTAAGCGCGAATCGAAGAACTGGGAGCAGGTGGCTACGATCTGAGGATGCGAACCGCCTACATCCACGGTGATAATGGCTCGGCGATTGACCGGGTCAGGATCGGGATTTAAGCCAACATATGCAATGCGTTGCCCGTCCCGGCTCCATGCAGGGGCTTGCCCATTGGACGTGATCCGGTGGCGTTGTGTGCCGTCCGCATTAACGATGAAGATGCCGGTGTTTCGTCCCCGGTAAGAATCAGCAAAAGCAATCTGTTTTCCATCTGGGCTGATGGCAGGCTCATAACCGCTATCGGTAAGTCGTCTCCGCCCTGTCCCATCGGCATTGATCAGATAAATTGCATAGTTCTGGACATAAGCGAATTGTCCCAGTCCAGCAGGAAGCGGCGGCGGTGCTGGCGTGGGCACGGGAGCATACGTTATCTGTAATGTGCCTGGGGTAAAATCGGCCAGGTCGTCTTGCTTGTTAAAGTTACTTTGTGGCGCAAAACGGAAGCGAAAGCTAACGGAATCAGGAAGTAAATCCTTCACCTGCGCGCTAAGAAATTGCTGGCGCACGATGTCTGTTATATCTATGGTGCGTGTGCCAGGCAAATCGGCAGCAAAGAACGTCTTGGCACTGGGCGATAGACGGCCTCCTTCAACTTCCCAGCCAATATCAGCATTCTGCGTCTCAATGAACAACCGTCCTAAGTTATAAGGCTTACCCACAAACTTGGATAAGTTTTGAGTTATAGTCAGCCGCGCATTAAGGATGCGGACTGGATAAGGCATGTGAGGCAGACCATAATACACAATGCCCTGAGTGTTAGAGTTGCCAACGGTGTCACCTGCTTTTAATTCACCGAACGTGTATGGGACACCACGGGTGGGGAATTGGTAAACAGTGAGGGTATCTCTGGCATTAGCTTGCACCTTGAGGGTTACGGGTTGAGTGGCCGATGCAGTCGGTTGGGCCAGACTCACTATGGAGCCGACACTTAGCAATCCATAGGCCATCACGAACGAAAGCAGTGAAAGAGACTTCATAAAACCACCAGAGAAAGTGAGTAGCCTTGACTATAGATAGAGGCACATCTCACGGCGCAAAGTTTAGGCCAATAAGTGTTAATGTATGTCTTGCCCTTTTAAGAGCTAAATTACCGAGGGAGTGGAAGCGATTAATAAAGGCGCATTGTATACTGTGATGTGAGATAGAAACGTAGTGAAGAAGCCATAACTTTATGATGTCCTTCATTATTCGCACCGTTATCAACGCTGTGGCTTTGTTGGTCATTGCTAATGTCAGCGGTGGTCAGATTCAGGTCAAAGACTTTGGCTCGGCCATCATTGCCGCCATTGTGCTGGGCTTGGCCAACGCGGTAGTGAAACCAATTCTCTATTTCATTGCTAAGTCCCTCACCTGTGCCCTTTCCTGCATCACCTTAGGGTTATGGAGCCTGGTGCTGTCCTGGCTGATTAATGGCTTGCTATTTTATGCTGTGGGGCAACTGGTGAATGGTTTTGTGGTCAAAAGCTTTGGCGCGGCTTTATGGGGAGCTTTGGCGCTGTCGGTGGTTAATGCCCTGGCGACGGTTCTAACACGGCAGGACGAGGATAAAAAAGAATGAGGCAAGGTAACCATTCCTCAAAAACAAAAAATCAGCACACTACACCCTCCCCATCGCAGCCTTCTCAACCCCATCCGATGCAGATCATTATTATTACCGGACTCTCAGGAGCCGGTAAAGCCCTGGCCACGCGCCACTTTGAAGACTTCGGCTTCTTCTGTGTGGATAATCTGCCGCCAGCCCTGATTCCCATGTTCGCCGAGTTGTGTTCCCGCGGCAATGTTGGCCGGGTGGCGGTGGTCACAGACGTGCGCGGGGATACATTCTTTGAAGACCTGACCGATTCCAATAATCTCGACGATGCCTTAGAGAAATTAAGCGCCAATGGCTTTCGCTATCAAATCCTCTTCTTAGATGCCGACGACGACCTGCTGATTCAACGCTTCAAAGAAACGCGCCGCCGCCATCCGCTCGCCGACCAGTATCCTGACCTGTCAGAAGCGATTGCCGCTGAACGCGAAGCCCTGACCGAACTGCGCGAGAGAGCCGACAAGATTGTCAATACTAGCCATGTCACGCCGCGTGAGTTGCGCGAAGAGATTAAGAAAACATTCTTGCAACAAGCGGATGCGGCCCAAATGCTGATTCGGGTGGAAAGTTTCGGTTTTAAGCATGGTGCGCCGCATGATGCTGATCTCGTCTTCGATTTGCGTTTTCTGCCCAACCCCAATTACGACCGGGTTATCGGACACTTAGATGGCAATTATGAACCCGTCATTGATTACGTGATGCGCGAGCCAGTGACGCAGCAATTTTTGCAGCATTTCGGCAGCTTTATCCATTTTTTAGTGCCCCAGTTTGAAAAAGAAGGCAAGTCCTATTTGACCATTGCCCTGGGCTGCACCGGGGGACGGCATCGCAGTGTGGTGATGGCAAACTGGTTGGCCGAGGAATTGCGCTCCAGAAGCCATCGCGTGAGCGTAAATCATCGTGACCTAGATCGTTCAGCTTCTGAAGCCCGCAATTTTGAAGGCCAACCGGCGCGGCGTGCGATTGACAATAACCAAACAGGTGATGGGGTAGCACCACAATCAGCGCCATCGGATCAAGCTCCGTTAAACGGACAAGACAACAATGGCAACCATCGTGCGACTCATGACGTAGAGCAAGTTAGCAAGGACCAGTCGTGAGAGAGCCGCAAAGCGTGCAGGAATCCATACCATCGGGCGCACCCGTAACCTCTAAGCCAGCCGTTTTTAAAGCGGTCGCCGATCCGCCGAGTGGTCGTGGTGCTTTGCGGGTTTTGCCACGTCCCATCTTTAACCCTCGTTCCCCCCGCGATTGGCGTGCCGTCAAGTGGCTCAAGCCCGGCATTGGTATCAAACGTTGGGGCTTGCTGGCTCTCCTTGGCCTCGTGATGGCGGCGGTGGGCGCGATGCTGGCAACCGCCTACTTCGCCGTAGACCTCAGTTTAGATGTTGTCTACTGGTTAGACCGTGTCACCCACCGCATGTTCGATTCGGATGCGCTGGGCATCTTTATGCTGCTCCTCGGCGTGATTTTAGTCGTTTTCAGCTTGCGGGGCACGCTAGGCGCGGTAGAACGGGCTTTTAGTTCTTCCAGCAATGTCAAAGCCGATTTTTTGGAAGCCGCCCTCAGTCGTCGCAAACTGGAATTTGGCGAGCGGATTGTCGCTATCGGCGGCGGCACGGGTCTATCCACCATGTTGCGTGGCCTGAAAGAATATTCCACTAATATCACAGCAGTCGTCACAATGGCTGATGATGGCGGCTCTTCTGGTATGTTACGCCAGGCGGGAATGCTACCGCCAGGAGATTTGCGCAACTGCATCGCGGCTCTGGCCGAGACTGAGCCGCTGATGACGCAACTGTTTCAGCATCGCTTTACTGGGCTTGGCCCGCTTAAAGACCACTCGTTAGGCAATTTGATTGTGGCAGCGATGTGCGAAATGACTGGCGACTTTGAATCCGCCGTGCGTGAGACTTCACGGGTTTTGGCGATACGCGGGCGGGTTTTGCCCTCCACGTTAGATGATGTCCGTCTGGGCGCAATTTTGGCGGATGGAAGCCAGGTTGTGGGTCAGTCTTTCATTAGTAAAACGGCTCAAATTCGCCAGGTTTTCTTAATTCCCGAAGCACCCCGTGCTCTGCCTGGTGTCGTCACAGCCATTCAAGAAGCTGATGTTATAATTATTGGCCCCGGCTCGCTGTACACTTCCATTATTCCCAATCTCTTGGTGCCGGAAATCGCCGAGGCGATTAAAGCCTCCACTGTGCCGCGCATTTACGTGTGCAATGTGATGACGCAGCCGCAGGAAACCGCAGGCTTTACCGCCGCCGACCATGTGCGTGCCCTGATTGCCCATATCGGGCCGGGTGTCATTACTCATGTGCTGGTGAATAATGGCCGTGTCCATGAAGATGTCTTGGAGAAATATCGCGCCGCTGGCGCGGAATACGTCACCCCCGATGAAGAAGCCATTGAAATCCTCGGCGTGCGTCCGTTGCATGGTAACTTCATAGACGACACCAACCTGGTGCGCCACCACCCTCAGAAATTAGCCACTGCTATCTTCCGTATCGCCGCCAAACTTTAGAGGATGGAGAATCGAGGATAGAAGATCGAAACACTCTCGTCACTCCTGCGATCCTCGATCCTCCATCTTCGATCCTCGAACTCCTCTGTGTCTCTGTGGTTCAATCGAAACAGACATTTAGCGCGAGTTGGGTTATACTACACGCCAAATATAATTAAGTGCTTGAAGGAGCAAGAAGATGGCAGTCAAAGTCGGTATAAACGGATTCGGGCGCATTGGACGCATCACGTTCCGTGCCATTACCGAAAAGTATGGCGATAGCATTGAAGTCGTCGCTATCAACGATTTGTCGGACCCTAAAACCAACGCGCATTTGCTGAAACACGATAGCAACTATGGGGCTTTTTCCGGCAGTGTCGAAGTTCAGGAAGACGGTTTCGTGGTGAACGGTAAGACCGTCAAGGTATTCAAAGAGCGCGACCCCGCCAACCTGAAGTGGAGCGATGTGGGCGCAGACATCGTTGTGGAATCTACCGGTTTCTTCACCGATGCCACCAAAGCGCGTGCCCACATTGATAGTGGTGGCGCCAAGAAGGTCATTATCTCCGCCCCGGCCAAGAACGAAGACCTTACCATTGCCCTGGGCGTCAATGCGGATAAATATGATCCCCAGCAGCACAATGTTGTCTCCAATGCAAGCTGCACCACCAACTGTCTCGCGCCCGTGGCCAAGGTTATCATAGACACCTTTGGCATCGAGAGTGGCTTTATGACTACTGTCCACTCCTACACCAACGATCAGCGCATTGCTGACCAGGTGCATGAAGACCTGCGCCGCGCTCGTGCCGCTGCGGTCTCCATTATCCCGGCCTCAACAGGCGCGGCCAAGGCGATTTCACTCGTGATCCCAGAATTGAAGGGCAAGATGCATGGCATTGCGATGCGTGTGCCGACCCCCACAGTTTCTATTGTTGACCTGGTAGTTAATACCGAAAAAAGTGTGACTGCCGAAGCCGCCAACGAAGCATTCACCGCCGCCGCCAATGGCGCAATGAAGGGCATCCTCGGTATCGAAGAAGAGCAGTTGGTTAGCGTAGACTTCAAGGGCGACCCCCGCTCCTCGATTGTGGACGCGCCTTCGACAATGGTCTTAGGTGACAAGATGCTCAAAGTCTTGAGTTGGTACGACAACGAGTGGGGCTATAGCTGCCGCGTGGCCGACCTCATCAACTTCATGTCGAGCAAGGGTCTGTAATTTAACTAATTCACCACAGAGACACAGAGGCACAGAGAGTTTGGGAGAAAGTGGGTGGAAGGATGGGAGATAATACAATTAACTCTTTTCCTTTCTCAGTTATACGCTCTCCCAAACTCTCTGTGCCTCTGTGTCTCTGTGGTTCTTTACTACCATGAACAAGAAAACCATTGAAGACATTGATCTGCGGGGTAAGCGCGTGCTGATGCGCGTGGATTACAACGTGCCCCTGGATGAGAACGGTAACATCACCGATGATGCGCGCATCCGCGAAACACTGCCCACCATTGCCTATATTCAGAGCCAGGAAGCGACCCTCATTTTAATGGCGCACTTCGGACGACCCAAGGGACAGGTGGTTGAATCCATGCGCCTTGCTCCAGTAGCGCAACGGTTGGCTGAATTCGTAGATGGCAATGTCACAACCGTTTCCGATAGTGTAGGGCCGGAGGTTGAAGCCGCAGTTAAAGACTTACGCTCAGGCGATGTGCTTTTGCTGGAAAACCTGCGCTTTCACGCGGAAGAAGAAGCCAATGATGCCGATTTTGCACGCCAGTTAGCGGGCTATGGCGATGTCTATGTCAATGATGCTTTCGGAGCCGCCCATCGCGCCCACGCCTCCACCGAAGGCGTCGCCCGCATTATGCACGAGCGCGGTGCTCCCTGTGTGGCGGGACTCTTAATGGCGCGTGAATTAGATTTTCTGGGTCAACTGTTGACTGCTCCGGCCCGACCTTTCGTGGCGATTCTGGGCGGAGTGAAAGTCAGTGATAAAATCGGGGTCATTGAGAACTTGCTGCCCAAGGTGGACACGCTCTTGATCGGTGGGGCCATGAGTTACGCTTTTGCTGAAGCCAAGGGTTACGAAGTTGGCGAGTCATATTTCAAAGCCGAAGATGCTCCCGTGGCGGCCAGACTGTTGAGCCTCGCTCAGTCTGGCGGCTATAATATGCGCGTGCCAGTAGACATTTTAGTTGCTGACCGCGATGCCGAAGATGCCCAGACCACAGTGGTGCCCTTTGATGCGATTCCCGCCGACAAAATGGGCATGGACATCGGCCCCGGCACGATTGCCGATTATAGTACTATCATTGAGAACGCCAAGACGGTCTTATGGAACGGGCCAATGGGTCGCTTTGAAGTGACGCCCTTTGCCAACGGCACCCGCTCGATTGCCCAGGCCGTAGGACGTGCTACTACCAACGGAGCCTTAACGGTTATCGGAGGTGGCGATTCCGCCGCTGCGGTCAAGCAAATGGGGTTAGACTCTCAAATGAGCCACGTTTCCACCGGAGGCGGCGCTTCGCTTGAATTTCTCGAAGGCCAGGAACTTCCGGGCGTTGCCATCTTGGATGATAAGTAGATTTGCTGATCTGACCCAGCCAGACAAGAGTGGCTGGCCCACTGTTGGCCTACAATTCCAAGGCCCTTCTTAACCTCTGTAGTTGAGGAACGATGCGAAAAATGACCCGTCTAAATCCATAGCACTTCCAGGAGAAAACTGCATGAACCCCCATTATAATAGGTCACAAGACCCCTTTACCCACTCGACTTTAACCACCACAGTGGCCCAGGCTTCAACGGAGGCCCGTCTCGACTTTATCCGCAAAACCTACGTCCTCTTTATGGCAGGCATTCTGATGTCTATCGTGGGCGGCGTGGTCTCTTTGCGGACACCACTCTGGCAACTGGTGCTGAGCACTTCGCCATTTTCTTTTCTGTCGCTGTTTCTCTTTGTGATGGTGGCGCGGGGCTTATCGCGCACGCCAGGGCTTAACTACGCTGCACTTTTCAGTTTCACCCTCGTGACGGGGATTCTCTTCGCGCCGATCTTAATGGCTTATGAATCCCTCGCTCCCGGTGTCGTCACCCAGGCCGCTTTTCTGACCGTTATTGTCTTTGGCTCTCTGACGGCTTATGCTTTCATCTCGCGCCAGGACTTTTCTTATCTAGGTGGGATGTTGTTCGTTGCCCTCATTGCTCTCATTTTAGGTGGCTTGGCCAATCTGTTCTTCTTCCACTCCTCAGCAATGGCCTATTGGAGTGCATGGATAACGCTATTATTATTTAGCGGCTTTGTGCTCTATGATACCTCTCGCATCATTCAACGCTATGATATGAATGACTATTGTGGGGCTGCCCTAGAACTATTCCTCGACTTCTTCAATATGTTCCTGGCCATCCTGCGCATCTTAAGCGGCAGTCGGCGTTAAGCACAACATATAGCCAGAATAACTGAAGCCTCGGTTCGCAGATTAGCGACCGAGGCTTCTTGTTGTGCAGGGAGTTTCATATTTTAGCAGGAAGATAGGAAAATGGGAGACCATGAAGAAGCAAAGTTAAGGTTGGTTGGAAACTCTCATTATCTCGCGGTTACGAATAGCATCCCAACTTTTCTACTCTCCTCACTCCCTGTTTTCCTGCTAAAAGAAGTAAATGTCCCTGCTTTCGCAGCTCTCATCTATGCGCGGGGCGCGTTTTGTGATAAAAATCAGGACGCGTAGGAACTTTGGAAGGATATTGATAGATGCGGACTCCACTTATAGCCGGAAACTGGAAACTGAATAAAACAATTGATGAAGCGGTTGCGTTCGTTAATGAGTTAAAGCCCCTTGTGGCAGATACGGCAGGTGTCGAAATTTTGTTGTGTCCGGTCTTTACCGCATTGGCGGCTACGGCACGGGCGGCACAGGGCACTAACATCCAAGTCGGCGGACAAAATCTCTATTGGAAAGATAGCGGTGCTTATACGGGTGAAGTCTCGGCTCCCCTGCTCCTGGATGCAGGCTGCACCCATGTTATCATCGGTCATAGCGAGCGGCGGGGGCGTTTTGGCGTGCCAGAACCCGATTTAGCAGGCGATGCGGGGCGCGTTTTCGGGGATACCGATGCTGCTGTCAATCGTAAGCTGCACGCGGCGCTTCAGCACGGTTTAGTGCCGATTGTCTGTGTTGGCGAAACTTTAGGCGAGCGCAATGATGGCAACACAGATACAATTGTCCAGAACCAGACGCGGGCGGCGTTGGAAGGCGTAGAAGCCGCTCAAGCCACGGGCCTAGTTCTCGCTTACGAGCCAGTGTGGGCTATTGGTACTGGACAGACTTGTGAGTCGGACGAGGCAGATCGCGTTTGCGGTGTGATTCGAGTGACCGTTGGCGAATTATATGGCCAAGCGGCAGCAGAGGCCGTGCGGATTCAATATGGGGGCAGTTGCAAACCGGATAATGCAGCGGATTTGCTCGGTCGCCCTAACATTGATGGCGCTCTGGTCGGCGGCGCAAGTCTGAAGGCTGATTCATTTGCGCAAATCATACGCGCGGCCAAAGCGTGAACAAGCCAAGGCAACAGGGACGGGTAACAGCTAAACTTAACCACGGGCATGAAAGATGTAGTTCGACTTAGCGTCACCCGACCTGGCATCACTTGCCTTTTACCTGCGACTGGAGAGAAGGAGACTAAGCTCGATGGTTCTTTTACACTGCCGTGAATGTGGGGCAGAAATCGCTTCTGATACTCGTAAGACTAAGTGTGAGAAATGTGGCACGCTGTTTCCCTTTGCTTGCGCGGTGTGCGGCAAGTTGTTGAACCCTCCCATCCCGGACTATCCAATTGAGCGTTATTTCACGCCTGACCGCAAACCACTCTGTGAGGAGCACTACCAGCGCCAGTGCCCCGAATGCCAGAAATGGTTTCAGGCCAGCGAGAACCCCGGCTATTTCCTCTGCACCGAGTGTACGGCCAAGCGGCCCCCAGTTACAGCCAGTAGTGGCTCTGGGGTCTCTGGGGACAGTGGCGACTATATCCTCGCCGCCAGCGATGATACCGCGCCAGTTGAGCGGCCCCGCCGCAACCGAGCTGTCCGCAAGACATATGAGGCGGCAGAAGTTGAAGCGGATGAGGAAGGCGCGACACGCAGCAAGTCCGGTTGTGGGCTGGGAATGCTCTGCCTGATGGTAGTTATTACTTTCGCCTCAGTCGGCTGGCATTACTTAGCGGCTTCCCTACTTTCTGGGGGACGGTAGGACGGGGTTAGATGACAATTAGTAGCGACAATGGCAATTCTGGTACACAATCGCATTTGCGCTGCCTGACCGATTTGCGTTATCATTAAAGGGAAATCTTTTTCGCACCTAAAGATTGAGGTCAATTGATCCAATTGTTAATGAAAGCGTTTTAAATTTCATTATTCGTCGTGACGCGAGGCCAGTTAATCTGTTAAAGACAGTAGGAATGAGGGCTTTTCGCGGCACTGCTCACGATAAATTTGCACGCGCACGGGCTTGACCATTCGAGCCGCGTAGCCATCACAGCCGACGTTCTTATCGTTGATATTGTGCAGCCTTTCGTTCAAAGGATGGCCTCATGCTCCAATTCCCTGTCTTGTTCTCACCCTGCCCCAACCCTGGCTGCAAAACACCCTCTGTCGCTTCCCTTCCACCGTCTCGTTCGACTCTGCTGCGCAACCTGCGTGGGGCATCTCTATTCCTACTGGGGCTAATCGTCTCCAATTCCACTATTGGGCCAGCTCAGGCTGAAAAAGCTGGCCATGCTCTTGGTGGGCCATTGATGAACGTTGTAGACCCACGCAATGCCGTGCGGGTGCGGCCTGTCAGCAGCGATACCGGTTCATCGCCAGCACAAAGCACAGCAACCAGAACTCCTTATCAAACTCAAAGTGGCAATCGCTTAGCCCAGGCGAAAGGGCCAGGCACGAGCGACAAGGAAGGTAATACAGCCCCCAGTGCGCAACCGTTACCGATTGATCTGGGCGCGATTCGTCGCCTCAAAGTGGCGGGCGAACTGGTTGGCGATACGCCGATGCGCGTGGCGAACCTGGATATTCTGGCCCCCATCGTGCCGGAACTGACACGGATTGGAGCTTACGCCACCCATGCAGCGGTCAATAATCTGCCCGGTAACCCAAATACCCCAACCGAAGACCGCATCTTCCAGATTAACTTGCCATCTGGCCCGCCGATTGTTTTAACCGTCGGTAAGGAAACAGCTTATATCAATAATGAGCCACAGCAGTTACGCGCTGCTCCCTTGGTTATTAAGGATAAAATCTGGCTTCCCATCTTCTCTTTAGCTCCTCTGATGGGAGCTTCCACGCGGCTTGAGCCGGATGGCACCCTGCACCTCAACCCGACAGTGCAAAGCGTTGAGCTATTTCCGGTGAAGGACATGGTGGCCTTGACCATTAAGACCTCCTGCCCGATTGCTCCGGGCAATGTGCTGATGGGCACACTCGACGACCCGCCAAAAATCTATCTGGATTTTCAGGGTTACTCAATGGGCTTTGATGCGGGTAACTCCAGCTATGAGCGCGTCGTGAGCAAGGGGCTGGGCGTAGTGGATAAAGTGCGGGCCGGGGTGTTTCAGTCCTTCCCCGATATTACCCGTGTTGTCTTAGACCTGAAAAAAGACATGAAGGGCGTTTCGCAGCCTTTGCCGGATAAAACGTTGTTCGCGTTTATCCTCGTGCCGCCAGGCCGCGATGCGCCCTCAACCGTCACCACAGCCATACCAGCGTCAGCCGTGACCGATACCGTCGCCAACGGCAGCCTGCGCGGGCTAACCATTGTGGTGGACGCCGGACACGGCGGCGGCGATTTAGGAGCGACTGGGGCGAAGAGCCGTGAAAAAGATTTCAATCTCGATATTGCGCGGCGCGTGCGTAATAACTTAATGGCGCGTGGCGCGAACGTCCTGATGACCCGCGATGGCGATTATTTCGTGACCCTTCAAGGTCGGGTGGACTTTGCGAACTCGCGTAGAGCCGACATCTTCTTTAGCGTGCATATTAACTCCTTCCAGCCAGCCTCAAATGGCACAGCCACCTACTATTACACGGCTCCTTCGCTCGCCTTAGCGCGTGAGGTGCAGAAGGAGTTAGCCGAGGCGACTGGCCTCAAAGATCGCGGTGTTTACCAGGAACGCTTCTTTGTCGTGCGCAAGACGTTGATGCCCAGCGTCCTCACTGAGTGCGCCTTTATCTCTAATACCACAGAGGAAGCGTTGTTGCTGAATCCGACCTGGCGGGAGCGAGTGGCACGCGGCATGACGCAAGGCATCGTTAATTATGTCCAACATTATGTACGGACACCCGGTGTGGCGGGATAAAGCCAAGTTCATTTTTCGAGCCTAAAGATGCAGGAACAGCCAGCAAAACCAGTGGAATCAGCCGAGGGTACTTCGCCTCATAATGGGCAGGAGCAGCCACCTGTGCGGCCCCCTAAACGGCCCTTAACGCCCTGGGTGTTGCTCATCTTGCCGCTGGCTTTGCTCATAGGACTGATTTTTGTCGGTCGCCAAGACTTCATGCCATCTGATCAGACTAAGCCATTACCCGTTAAACCGTTAGCAGTTAAACCAGTGCCAACGAAAGCGGTGCCGGATCATTCCCGCTATACGCTCTATGTGCCCGGCGATGATGCCCTGCTGCATGAAGAAGTCGTTTCAAAGTTGGATGATGCACCCACAATAAATTATTCACCGGATCAATTCCAAACCTGGTATGAGCAACAAGCCCAGCGCACTTTGGAGTTGCTCTTTCAAAAATCCGCGCCTTATCTTCCGGCGGATAGCAAAGTCTCCAGCGTTAATCTAAAGAAAGATGTAGTATCAGTGAATCTTGATAAAAATTTCCAGAATTCTAAAGTCTGGCAGGGCGAAACCAGCACGCAATTAGCGGTTTATGCCATCGTTAATACCCTCACCAGCCAGACCCTTAACCGCGACGGCAAAACGAAGAAAGTTCAATTATTGGTGGACAACAAACCTGTTGAAACCCTGGGCGGACTGGACACCAGCGACCCAATAGAACCTAATATGGCGTTGGTGGCGAAGTCTTGAGCGCGGTTACATCCCTTATTCCAGCGCAATCGGCTCCCATTATTGGTATTCGTGACAGCGGCGTCGGTGGCCTCACCGTAGCACGGCGCGTGCGCCAAGCCTTACCCAACGCCACCCTGCTTTACTTCGCCGATACGGCCCATGTACCCTACGGCGACCGACCGCCGCATGAAGTCCGTCACTTCGCGCTTTCCATCTCCCAATTTCTCATTGACCAGGGCGCACAAATCATTGTTTTCGCGTGCAACACCAGCTCCGCTTATGCTTTAGACCAGGCACGCCACCGCTTTAATAACCCTATCGTGGGTATGATTGAGCCGGGTGCCCGCGCCGCCGTCGCTGCTTCATCAGGCGGCACCATCGGGGTTTTAGCCACTCAAGCCACAGTGGATAGCCAAGTCTATACTCGTTCTCTGGCACGACTAAAGCCTGGCACCCCATGTCTTGAAATCGGCTGCCCTGAGTTTGTGCCCCTCGTCGAGAGCGAACAGACGCACAGCCAGGCTGCCTATCGCGCCAGCCAGCATTATTTGCAGCCGTTGCTGGAAGCTAAGGCAGACACCATTATTCTCGGCTGCACGCACTATCCCCTGCTCTTACCCCTGCTCCGCGAAGTCGCGCCCCATGTCTGCTTTGTAGACCCTGCCGAAGCCGTCGCTGCCGAAGTCGGTGCTCTGGTGGATCAGCTTAATCCTCTAGCTTGCCCTAAAGCCGCCGCCGCGCCTGATGCATTGCGCGACATCATTTACGTCAGTGGCCCACGCGATGGGGTGCAACACTGGTCTCAAAAGTTATTCCAAGAGTTAGCTCCCCAGCGCAGCTTAGAAATGCGCTCCGGCCCGGTTTTCGATGTGTCCTGATTGTGTAGGCCAGACACTCTTGTCTGACTATTGAGATTATTCCCCCTCAGCCAGACAAGAGTGTCTGGCCTACAAGTTTGTTTTGCAGCCAGTTACAGGTTATCAGTTACAGGTTAAATGTCTTAAAATCGGGTAAAATAAAATGCCAACCATTATTCACCCCTAAGGAAATGCCATGCCCAGTCCGGAGACCACCCGCCGCGATGGACGCGCCCCGAATCAAATGCGCCCCGTCACCTTAACCCGCAGTTGGGCCAAACACGCCGAAGGCTCCTGCTTGGTGGAATTTGGCGATACAAAGGTGATCTGCACTGCCTCCATTGAAAACAGCGTGCCAGCCTTCATGCGCAACACCGGCTCTGGTTGGGTCACGGCGGAATATGGCATGTTGCCGCGTTCTACGGGTAGCCGTAAGCAACGCGATTCCACACGCGGCAAGCCCGATGGTCGCACGATAGAAATTCAACGCTTGATTGGCCGCACCCTGCGCAGCGTCATTGACTTGCGGGCGGTGGGCGAGCGCACCATTACCCTTGACTGTGATGTTTTACAAGCCGATGGTGGCACCCGCACCGCTGCCATTACCGGAGCCTGGGTTGCCCTCTGTGAAGCTCTCTGCGGCCTGCGGGATAAGGAAAAACTGCGCAAGCTGCCCCTGGAACATCATGTCACAGCGGTTTCTGTCGGCATCGTGGGCAAGCAGGAAGTCCTGGATTTGCCGTATGAAGAAGATTCTCGTGCTGCGGTGGATATGAACGTAGTGATGACGGAAACGGGTCGCCTAATAGAAGTCCAGGCAGGTGGCGAAGGCCAAACCTTTAACCGCGAGCAACTCAACCGCCTGCTCGACCTGGCCCAGATCGGTATTGATTATTTAGTGCCCTTGCAGCAAGAAGCTGTTAAAGATATTCTTTAAGAGATATTTCGTACAATTTAGGAAACCCCGATTGAAATCGGGGGCTGCGAGACAAAACCCACCGGCGTGGGTTCACGTTAAGCTCGATAATCATAGAGGGCATCTCGAGTCCGCGTAGGCGGATTTCGTTTTGCAGCCCCCGATTTCAATCGGGGGGCTGCTTAGAATTTCAACCTATGGTTCACACTCTACTTATCGCCACCGCTAACCCGCACAAGCTCCATGAAATTACCTCTCTGTTAAGTGATCTGTCCACTATAAAGCTCGTTTCATTGCGCGATTTCCCAGACTTGGAAATGCCTCCCGAAGACGGCCTGACCATGCGCGATAATGCGCGGATTAAAGCCGACTACTGCGCACAAGCTACGGGGTTAGTCGCCTTAGCCGATGACTCTGGCATTGAAGTGGATGCCTTGGGTGGTGCTCCCGGCGTTCACAGTGCCCGTTGGGTTGAGGGCACGGATGCCGACCGCACCAATGCCCTGTTGGAAAAGCTGCGAGAGGTGCCACCAGAGCAGCGCACGGCGCGTTATAGGTGCGTTATATGCGTAGCAAAAGTCGCAGCGCCAGCCGGACAATCTGTGAAAAGGGGGACTACACTGCACCGCATGGAAACCGAAGCCACTTGCGAAGGCCGCATCACCGATGACTGGCGCGGCGAAAATGGTTTTGGCTATGATCCCGTTTTTGAGCTAACACCTGCCACGGGCGCACCGGGGCAATGGGTTGGCCACACTCTGGCAGAAGCGCCACCAGAAATCAAAGCTCAAATTTCACATCGCGCCCGCGCCATAGCTGCCATCAAGCCGAACTTACAAAGGTTGTTCGATACCGACACGCCATAGCCTTAAGACCCATTTGGAACAGAGGAGTTCAAGCTTCGTCTAAATACCTGTTCCTGAGTTCGTTTTACATCCGTAAGCGCACTGTAACTTAAAGGACAAAATGAGGGCACAATCTATGTGGGGTGACAATTACTTCCCCTTATCCATATTGCACATGAAGGACAGTTATGTGGCCGAGATTGCCTGGCGCGATGGCAAGCTCTATTTCGCCTGCCGTCCCGCCAGCGACTTACAGTTTTCCTGTGAAGACAATGCAGTTGAGGTCGGCACCGTCGAAGATGCGCCACAGCATGACACCCGCCTGCTCGAAAGCGCCACGGCGGACAGTCTCTACATCCTGAGCGGCCATCGCACCTTCGTCTCTCGCACACGCGGCCAAAGCTGGGAAGAGTTTTAAACTGGTGGCTTAACACTGCGGAAGGCTGATTATACAAACGCAAGCACTCGTCCCGTTTAACAGGGGTGGGTGCTTGCGTTTTAGTGGATAAACCTTCATCAAAAGGCACAAAACCAATGAACAACTTAGCCATTACACCAGAAGAATGCTCCCAGGGCCAGTTAACGCCACAGCACTTTGAGACGGCGATTACCGCCCTACGCAACGATGGTTATGTCATTCTCAACAATGTTGTAGACTGCTCTCACTTGCAAACGCTACGGGAGAGGATGCTGGCGGACGTGGCAAGCATCTTAGCGCGTGAAGATGCTCCCTTCAATTTCAATACGGGCAATGTGCAGCAAGACCCGCCACCATTTCCGCCTTATCTCTTTCGGGATGTGCTGCTCAACGACTTGGTGATTAGCCTGACCAGGGCCATCCTGGGGCCAGGTGTAAAGAACAGCTATTATAGCGGCAATACGGCTCTACCTGGTGGCAAGCGTCAACCGGTGCATCCTGACGTAGCGCAACTCTGGCCCGACTTAGAGCAGCCTACTCCCGCTTTTGGCCTCGTCGTCAATGTTCCCGTTGTAGATATGGATGCCCAGAACGGCAGCACCGAAATCTGGCCCGGCACGCATCTCGACCCAACTTGCTCCATCCATGAAGGCTCACAGCGTATTCCCCAAACCATTCTGGAACCACGCCGTGCTATCTATCCACCGATTCAGCCCACCGTGCCCGCTGGCAGCGTCGTGATTCGAGACATTCGCCTCTGGCACGCCGGAATGCCCAACCACACCGACCAGCCACGCCCCATGATTGCCATGATCCACTGGTGCAGTTGGTGGGCGAATGATGAACCGATTAGCTTCCCCAAAGGCACTGAAGAGTTCTTCACCCACCCCATTTTGAAAACCAATGCTCGTTTTGTGGAAGGAGATATCAACTATCTCCTTCATAACAAAGCCTACGATTTACAGAAGTAAGCAGGGTCACGGTAATACAGACAAAGTGGAACCTGTTGTGCCCTGTTGGACAATGGCGGTTGTTGAGCTATTTAAATAGCAGTTTTTACACGAAACTGAAATAACTCTTGGTAGACACTTATGAAACTACGGTTTAGCCAATCCCCAAGGAACTATTTCTGTTACACCTTTTATGAGGTCGCGCCGTAAGCGGTTAACATAGGTTCCCTGATAGCCCAGTATGTACAAAAGGGATAATTCTATATAGCTGAGAGCTACTTGTAACATTTGGAACTTAGCGAGCCAAGAGAAGCGCAACGACTTTGTTTGATTTTTCGGAGTAACGTGGACAAACGTGTTCCGCATATCAACAAGCGCATAAGGCCCGGTTTTCCAATTTTCGGCCTTCGCTATGACTCCTAATTCTGTTAAATGTGCTGGAATTTCTACAGGAATTTTCATTATTGACAGAGTGAGCCGAATTCTTTCTGCCGCTGGCAATTTCTCATACCCGTCAGGGCTAAGATATCCATTTTCAATAAGAAATGATGCAGCTAACATCTCTATAGCAACTTGAGCCAAGATAATGGATCCTTCAATTCCTCCTGCATTAGTGTTGCTCTCTGTGTAATAGTGAATTGATAGCTTTAAAGTTTCAGTCCATGCAGGATTCCTCCATAACTTTAAGAAGCCAGAAAGACTCTGTTCAAGATTGCGATTCACGTATTGGCGATCACTAAACCAAGATTGTGCGCCCTGCATAGAACTTGACCTCAGTACCCGCCAATCTTCCCATACCCTTTTTCCATTAGGATCGAAGCCTACTGGCAGAATAGGAGGAGAAAAGAATCCTCTCGCAAAAGAAAAGAACCGCAGTAACTCGTCTATTAGTTCACTAACCTGTGCAGCATCAAATGTGGAGCCATCAACTTTTTCTAACTTTGCTGCATGAGTTATGACATATCCTGTCTCATTGTTAACAGCATCTATCAGATCGTCAAAGTTTTCTACAGTATCTATAATGAGACGCCATCCCTCTGCTTCTGCGCTTGCGCGACCTAACCGCGATCTTGATTCTGTGGTTATGCCACTTCCCATTAATTCATGAAAATTTACTAAGTGGAATATCACATAGGTTAAATCTGACCTAAGATCCACATAGCTTTTGGCTCTCACTCGTCCAATGACTTTCTGCGCCGAAACATCACTCGCCACTATTTCTATTGTTCCCCCAAACGCAACCTGCACGTTCATAGAAAAATCTCGGAGGTGCAAAATAGCATCATGGTAACTACAATCAAAAAACTCTCGGTGATTTATATGCAGATCATTACTGTATAGATGAACCCTTGGAGATGGCAGCCATTCAAACTTTATGGATGCATGTCCAGTTTGAATTTGACCCTCTAATTCAAGTTTTGCAGGCCCATCATAAAGGTCTATTACATCGTTGGGCTTGGCTGTGCGATAGACAGGAGTTATTTCAGGAATGGTGATCATTTTGTGCCTGTAACTTCAATTTTGAAATATCCCAGCGCGTTCCAAAAGCCTGAGAGGATAGCATAGCATGGACATAACTAACTCTCACTCACGAGAATAGGTTCGTTTATAATACTATAGAATCAACTCTCGTCTCTACCCCGTCGGGGGAAATAATCCTCATATCCACATCAATTTGAGAAAGACTCAATTCTAATGGCTTATAATCATCCGTCAAATAATGAAACGTCGTGTTTAGTCTCTCTATCCCTGCTTCGTGGTCAGACTCACGTCGTGCAACGGCGAGAATCTTAAAGCTACGCCACTTAGTCTTAATACTACACATACCTGTAAATAGGGTCGGTTCAGTGGATTCAGGCTCCATGTAGGAATTAAGTAAAATTTTGGCGGACACAAGTTGCTTCTCCAAGGTATAAACAGCTTCAATCCGGGTCCAAGTCACTTCCTTGCCGCCAGCTATGCCATGAAACGATCCATTGATGCAGATGGGAAGTTCTATATAGTCCGGTAACTGAGAGTCATCGTGTGTCTTCAAAAACTCATTGATATAGGGTTCAAAAAGAGTGCCTAGTGGTAGAAGGTCGTCACTGTGGGGCTGCTTAAGAATCGGTGTGCCAAAAGTCAGTGGCACGTCTGGCATGTGAGACGGGTTTTCCACATAACCGTAGCTTTCCTTTACATCAGTATGGTAATCTATGAAATGAAGAGTTATAGTGTGAAACTTCCACAACATATCCATCTCACTGGAATCTTTGAGCGTGCGCAGATCAATATCAAGCTTTTTAGCTATAGGTATGGCCTCTGGCGTAAATCCCGTAGTGGACACAGCAATCATCTTGTGTGGCCCTAATAATTGCTTCTTACCCGAAATTTGCGTTAGCCAGGGGATACTCTGCGGGCCATCTTGCGGTCTATCCCGGCATTCAATACCAATAAAGATTTCAGAGGAGCCAAATTTACCCCTCAAAGTCACATCAATTTCACCAATGCACTTGCCATTCTGATAGAACCGTTCGGGAGACGTGACAGTAATGCCTTGAGGTGCAAGTGACTTTTCCAAGTGCTGAACTAAAACTTCTAAGAATCTTCCTGCTGTTGGCATAATGATTTTGAGTAGTGATAATCTTATTTTACCTTGTAGACATCAAGTTCTAATTATCATCCTAACCTGCCTCGTACTCGCCAAGCAATCCCTGAAGTACAAATGTCTGTTCTTCATAATACGCTATTATTTCCCTACCCCCGACATCTCCACAAAATAAAACGCCGCTCCAATTTTGGAGCGGCGTTTTATTTATCTGACACACCAATTACTTGCGAGCGCCAGCGGGTTCTTTGCCCTTGTTGAGAATCTCTTCCGAGACGCTGCTGGGCACTGGCTCGTAGTGCGACGGTTCCATCGAGTAGGTGGCGCGGCCTTGCGACATGGAGCGCATGGCAGTGGCGTAGCCGAAGACTTCGGCCAACGGCACGAGGGCACGCACGACCTGGGTGCCGCCTTTATCGGGGCGCATCTCGGTGATGCGGCCACGGCGCGAACTCAGGTCGCCGATGATGTCACCCATATACTGCTCCGGGGTCACGACTTCCATCGCCATAATCGGCTCCAGGATGACTGGCTTGGCCTTGCGGCACGCTTCGATCAAGCCAGCGACACCGGCGATGCGGAAGGTCATTTCGTTGGAGTCCACATCGTGGTAGGAACCGCCAACCAACTCGGCTCGCACATCCACGAGGGGATAGCCCGCGAGAACGCCACGATCCATCGCCTCACGGCAACCGGCTTCGACGGCCTTCCAATACTCACGCGGCACCACGCCACCGACGACTTTGGACTCGAACTCGAAGGTCTTGTTCTTGTTCTCGTCGGTCTTCTCTAATGGCATGACGTTCAAGGTGATGTGGGCGTATTGGCCGGAACCACCCGTCTGCTTGACGTGCTTATAGTCAACGTTATCCACCCGCTTGGTAATCGTCTCACGATAGGCGACCTGCGGACGGCCAATATTGGCTTCCACTGCAAACTCGCGTTTCATGCGATCCACCATGATTTCAAGGTGCAACTCGCCCATGCCGCCGATGATGGTCTGTGCCGTTTCCTCATCCGTGCGAACGCGGAAAGTGGGGTCTTCCGTCGCCAGTTTGGTAAGGGCATCGGTCAACTTATCCTCATCCGATTTCGACTTCGGCTCGATCGCCTGGAAGATAACCGGCTCGGCGAATGAGATATTCTCCAACAAAATCGGCTTGGTTTCATCACACATGGTGTCGCCAGTCACGGTTGAATCCAGACCAACGGCAGCGCAAATGTCGCCCGCTTCCACGCGATCCACGTCTTCCTGTTTATTGGCGTGCATCCGCAAGATACGAGAAACGCGCTCGCGCTTATTCTTGCCGGGGTTCATGATATAAGAACCCTTGTTGAGTGCGCCAGAATAGACGCGGAAATAAGTCAGGCGTCCAAACTTGTTGCTCATAATCTTAAAAGCTAAGGCCGCAAACGGCTCATCCGGCGAAGCCTGGCGGGTGATGCTTTCGCCACTGTCAGGATCAAGACCAACGACCGAAGGCACATCTAAGGGCGAGGGCAGATAAGCGCAGATGGCGTCTAACATCGGCTGCACACCTTTGTTCTTATAAGACGAGCCACAGATAACTGGACAGATGTCATTTTTAATCGTGGCGCGACGAATAGCCCCAATGATCTCTTCTTCGGTCAACTCTTGACCCTCGAAGAACTTCTCCATCAAAGCTTCATCGCTCTCCGCCGCGACTTCGACCAGCGCCGCGCGATGCTCTTCGGCTTTGGCTTGCAGATCAGCCGGAATGTCTACCATGTCAAACGTGCTACCCAGCTTATCATTATCGGTATAGAAGACGCCCTTCATCTTCACCAGGTCAACAACACCCTTGAAGTCGCCTTCCGCGCCAATCGGAATCTGCAAGGCTACGGCCTTAGCTCCTAAACGCTCTTTAATCTGGTCGAATACTTCATAGAAGTTCGCGCCATCACGATCCATCTTGTTGATATAAGCGATACGCGGTACACCATAGCGGTTGGCCTGACGCCATACCGTTTCGGATTGGGGCTGAACGCCGCCCACCGCGCAGAAGACAGCGACCACGCCATCTAAGACCCGGAGGCTGCGCTCGACTTCCACTGTGAAGTCAACGTGGCCAGGGGTATCAATAATGTTGATGCGGTGGCTGGTGCCTTCATAGACCCACTCGCAAGTCGTGGCTGCGCTGGTGATGGTGATGCCGCGCTCCTGTTCCTGGGCCATCCAGTCCATTGTGGCAGCGCCTTCATGGACTTCACCAATGCGGTGAATACGCCCAGCATAGAACAGAATACGTTCTGTTGTGGTGGTCTTACCTGCGTCAATGTGTGCTGCAATCCCAATATTCCGTGTTAATGCTAAATTGTTAGCCACTTCTAAACTCCCTTCGACGTGGTCGTATATCTCACTGAAAGTATCGGTTTAACGCTATTCCAACGTCGTTTTAATCGTGTTTGTTCAATAAATGTGCGAAAATACCTATATCTATACGCCTAAAACGCCCCAAGGTTGCGACCTTTTGACCATATGGTCAGGGGGCCAAACCTTGGGGCGTCTCCAGGTGTCAACCCACTACCAGCGGTAGTGCGCGAAGGCTTTGTTGGCTTCGGCCATGCGATGCGTATCTTCTTTTTTCTTAACCGCACCACCCGAATTGCGCGAGGCATCCATCAGCTCGGCAGCCAGCTTGTCCACCATTGTCTTCTCGTTGCGGCCACGCGCACTCTGCAATGTCCAGCGAATGGCGAGGGCCACCTTGCGCTCCGGGCGCACTTCCTGGGGCACCTGATAGGTTGCGCCACCGACGCGGCGCGAGCGCACTTCGACGGCGGGCATGACATTCTTAATCGCCGTTGAGAAGACTTCTAAGGGATTACGCCCGCTGCGCTCTTCAATGCGCGTTAAGGTGTTATAGAAGATCGTCTCACTCGTAGACTTCTTCCCGTCATACATCATCTTGGTGATAAAACGCTCCACCATGACCGAATTAAAAACGGGGTCTCCGGTGGGCAACTGTTTTTTCTGTGGGCCTTTGCGACTCATAATCTCACTCCATTTAAGAATACGGGATACAGGAAATAGAATACAAAAACATCAAGCTATCCTGCCCCTGCGATTCCAATTTAGACAAATTGGCTGCGCGCTCCTACCCGTATTCCGTATCCTGTTTCCTGTATTCTATTCTTCAGTTCTTATCGCTTCGATGCGCCGCCTGTAGCCGCGCCCGCCTTGGGCCGTTTGGTGCCGTACTTCGAGCGACTGCGCTTGCGATCCGTCACACCGGCGCAGTCGAGTGCGCCGCGCACGATCTTATATTTAATGCCTGGCATGTCCTTCACACGACCGCCACGCACCAGCACCACGCTGTGCTCCTGGAGGTTGTGCTTCTCGCCGGGGATGTAGGCGGTGATTTCTTTCTTATTGGAAAGCCGCACCCGCGCCTTAGCCCGCAATGCGGAGTTGGGCTTTTTGGGCTTGTCGGTCTTGACCTGCAAACACACCCCGCGCATCAGCGGTGCGGTGTAATTGGCCGTGGTCGAACCGGTGACGGTATTAAACGCTTCCTTAAAAGCGGATGTGCTGCTCTTCTTACGATTTGGCTTGCGGCCTTTACGAATCAACTGTGAAATTGTCGGCATTAATACTCCTGCGTCAAGCTCTGGTCTAGCTCTATTCGCTTTTCCTCTAGATTAAATCTTTATCCTTCAACTCTATTCGTGACGAACAGAGCCAAAAGAGGTTCTCGCCTGTTCTTTTTACAACTTACAACCACCCATAACGGTCTCGGCTCATTCCCGCCGCGTTTTGTGGCACAGAAAAAACCCCTCATTAGAGCGCCAGCCATCGGTGCAACGAGGGGCAACCGCAGACATTATAACAAGCTTAGGGCCACTGTGCAACTGCTTCAAGAAAAAGTAGGGGTTTTAATAGACTTAGCAAGAAAACAAGAGGTGAGGAGAGCAAGAATCAAATTAAGGATAGTCCTACAGCGAGAGACAATGTCCGCCCTGTCTCTCGCTGTATTGTGGCCTCACTCTATTCCTGGCCTCCACCTCTCCGGTCTTCCTGCTAAGTCTGTTAAAAGGCTACGGACTGGCTTTCAGCACAATCTTGAGGCCATCCACAAAGGTGCGGATGAAGTAACCCTTGAAAGGTCGCAAGACGGTGGTGGTGACATAGTTGCCACTGTTATCATCTGCCAGGGTAAACAGGTTTTGACCGACTAAACCTGCCGCCATCGCCTGATTTAAGCCCACAAACTGGCGGCCATCAGGGGTGATGAACGTGGCCTGGTTCAAATCAGAGGACGTGTATTTCGCCGGGTCGAAGGGGAATCCAATCAAGTTGAAGCCCGAATTCGGATCGCTGGTCGGAATACTCGCACTACGATTTAACGTGATGGTAAACGTGGTGCCCGCAAATGGCTTACGGGTTGGGTCATCTGTTGGTCGCTTGATGCTGACTGGTGTCAGAATCGGTTTGATGAAGTAACCCTCGCCGCGACGCAAGACCGAGGTGTTTGTTAGCGTTACATACTGCTGCGTCTTAGGATCATAACGTGACAACCGATAATTCTGCCCATTGGGGCCAATTGGCGGCACCGAGAAAGCCTTAGTAGGCGTTGTGGTCGCAGTAGCCGCCGTCGAATCCATGTAAGGAATCGAAATCTGGTAGCCCTGGCCAATCTGGAAATCGGCAGTAGCCGGATTCGGTGTCGGCGTTGGGCCACCTGGTGTCGGGTTCCCGCCAGGTGTCGGCGTCGGGCCACCAACACCCGTCAGGGTAATATCTGGCGCATTGACGTTAGAGCCTTGCGTGACCGTCACACTTGTCTGCCCCGTGCCACCAGTTGCGCTAGTTGCACTGATGCTGTAAGAACCAGGCTGTACGCTGCCAAAGCTATAGGTGCCATTGGCCAGTGTCGTTGTGGAGGCCACCACCCCGCCACCACTTGACAATGTAACAGTCACACCAGCCGCGCCTGTGCCACGCAGAATCACGAGGCCCGATATAGTCTGGCCTGCTGGCGGCACTGGCACATCACCCAGATTAAGGGTATCGCCAACTGGCCCCGTAATCGGATTGATCGTGAAGTCAAGCGGGTAGCCTGCATCATGTGGGATCACGCGTCGCCCGAAGTCTGGGTTGGGACGAAGCAACGAGTTCGGCCCGCCATAATCCAGACCACTGTTATCCGGGATGTCGCCACCTTGCGACTGGAATCCAGCCTTCGGATTGAAGATGATCTGGTAAGTCGTGTTGCCTGGCACATTGTCAAAGACGAAGTTGCCAAAGGCATCAGTTGAAGTCAATTGCGCATAGATACCGCCATTGGGGAACTGATCGGACGGCGGAATGACGTCCGTTGAACGTAGCAGGACAGGCAGGTTAGCCAATGGCTGCACTTCCGGCACCGCATCGTCGGCGGTGTTCTGCGGCGTGCCCTTGTCACTAATAGCCCGCCCGGTAATAGTGCCCGGCGGAATCGTGTTGACGCGGAAATCCACGCCGCTATTAATAAGACCACCGCGCACCGTCCGAGCTACCGCTAAGTTGGGGTTATAGAAGTAGCCACCATTAAGCGGATGAGAAACACCCTGCGCATCTGCATAGGCGGCTGGTGACACGCAATAGTCACCACTGGGCACACCCGCAATTTCATAGTTGCCGTTGGCATCTGTGCGGGCCAGGAAGAGTGGCACTTGTCCCACAATACAGGAATTACCGGGACCTGTCAAATTGACCTCAACCAAGAAGTTAGGCACAGGCAAGTTAGTGGCCGCATTGATGACTTTGCCACTGATACGCCCGGTTTCCAGGTAGTTGACAATGTTATCGGCTATCTTAGACCTAAAGTTGACGCAAACGGGTTGGCAATTCGACTTGTCAATGTAATGGCGATTGATACCTTCAAGCCCAAATGCGAAGAACGCGACCCGTGACTCCACACCCGTGTTATTACGATTTGGCTTTTCAATGCGTTGCGCCGCCAAACCGGGTGATTCCTTATAGTTATAAATGGGACTAATGGTCTCACCCTGCCCACCAGCCACGGGATCAATAACGTCGGGTAAGAATTGGTTGGACCGTTCATAAAATGTGTTGAGTCCCCCACCGACGAAGAGTAAATGACAGCCATCTCCATAGTCAGGATCAGTACCGAACTTTAAGGGGAGGAAAAGCGTCCGGGGGAATTCTATGTTGCGTGGGGGATCTGGCGCACTGCAAAAGAAGAGAATTGCGGTCCCAGGACCAGGACGCGGCACCCGGTTGGCAATGTACGGGTCGTTGGTTCCAGCCAAGGTATCTATTTCAGTGCCAATGCCCACCTCACCGCTACCAGCATTACCTTTGTTACTCCACCGCGCCCGCAGCTCGTTTTCCAGAAAGGCGTTCTTTTGGGTGCCTGCATTAGACAAGGCAAAAATAACATCTTGGCCTGTCACAAGCAACCGACCACCTTGTCCCAAGAAATTCGTCAGGCGGCGTTGCATCTCGGCGTCAAACAACGATCCTGGGGCCGCAAATACATCGCCGGTGTAGGGGCTAGCCCAGAGCACAGACGTTTCAGCCACCGTGACCTTGCGCGTAATCGGCTGCCCGTTCGCTTGTACGAAGGGGCCAGGCACCTTATCGTTATCGGGGTCTGCATTAGGATCAACCTGATCGGTTGTAGTAGGAGTATAGAGGCCGAATACCTCAGTTGGCACTTGCCCACGTGATAGCACGCGCCATACATCCACTCGATTAAAGGTCGTTAAGTCAGCTGGCCCATCATTGTACGGCGGGTCTTGATCCACAGGAGTAGATAGTAAAGTTGGATTCTTGCCAGTTGTATAGAATGTGCCACCAGGATTGCTGAGATAGTAGCTTTCCGTTGGTGAGTTAATGTTGAAAGGCCGCAGGAAGTCTGCACTGATAATCTGGGGAAACTCCTGCCCAACCGTATAATCCGACACAAACAATTGGTTGTTGTTTTTGACAAATGGACGGGTAGAGAAACCAAAAACATGGTCATAAACCAGGCCATTACCCGCATTATCGTTGACCGTCAGATCCATGTAAAAATCGCCAGTTAAAGGTTCGCCATTATCATCGGCTGCCGGGATACTACCCTGACAATAATAAATGCCATCCCCTTTGACCGCGTTCGCCTGTCGTTCGTGACCACCCTGGCTGACCGGGCCATCATCATAAATCTGGAGCGGTTGGTTAGTTAAAACGACCTGCGGCGGCTCCTCTACGGCAATTTCTACCGGAATCTTGTCGTTAGGATAGAAGATGTTACTAAAGCCACCGACACTACGGTCATACAGGGGCCGTTCCGCATCTTTAAAGCTGACGGATACCGAACGTAAGCCGCTTTCTTGTTCCTTAATCACCACGCCAACGACCACTTTACCGCCTGGCTGCAAGCCTTCTTCCGCCGTGCGCGGAGCATAGAAGGGTGCTTGACGCCCCGGCGCCAGGAATGGGTAAAGCTGATTGCCCACCGAAGCTGGGATTAACTCTGGCGGCGTGAAGTCCTGCACATTAGTCGTCCAGATATCATAAGTCGCGCCCAATGCACTACCGCCACCCGGATTGACGATGACGGGTTTCGGATTACCGGGATTGGAAGAGGGCGCTGCCGCTGTTTTGCGTTGCGAAGCAAAAGCGATAGGCTCAATCAATTGCGGGGTAGCCGCAGAGCGCGAAAAAGCTGGCTCTACATCATTTGCCTTATCCTCGGCAGCACCAGGAAAGCCTGCCGTAGTCACCGCAGCCGGAGACGACAACCGGTTGGTTTCGATGCGAGCTGTTCCAGCCACTTCCAGAGGATTTTTCGTGGTGAGAAATTGGAAGGCATTGGCCGTGCTCAAAGATAAAGACCAAATGTTAAAGTCCCTGGTCTTATCGCTGACATCGGTCAGACTGTTGCTCTGAAAAGCCAGGTGTTCCGTAAAGCGGAGTGTTGTGATCGAAACAACTCCCGTCCGAAATGAGCCAACCAGCGATGAGGCGGGATGATCGTCAATGTCATTAACCGTTCCCGCCGCACGGGTTGTCGGGAAAGTAAGCTGGCGCTTATTAGCCCCGGTAAACGAATCCATTGCATAGATACGACGGCCTGTCTTCAACTTCACACCATTTTCTCGATTGGACGAGAAGAACAAGACACCCGGATTCACCAGGGAGTAGGATGGGCTTAGGTCATCAGTTTGATTACCCAGTAAGTCGTTGGGGTCAGTCGCAGTTGGATTAGTGCCTGGCAAATTATCAGTATCACCCGTCAATCTTCTGACGGTCGAGGTCGCCCCCGATGGCGCAATAGTGAAGATGTCAAATTGGCCTAACGGGGTGCTGCTGTTATTACCTGTGGGAGCCGCATTACAGGCGAAAGCGATAGACGTACCAGCGGGACTCCAGGATGGAGAACGCTTTTCGCCGCCAAAGAATGTTATTTGGGTTGGTTGGTTAACCCCCGGCGGTAAAGTGGGACTGGGAGTGGGGCCAGTAACCGGACTGGGAGTTGTGCTCGGCACGGGTGTTGGCTGTCCTGCTGGCAAAGTGACGAACTGCACAATGGCCAACTGCGTGGTCTGCGGCGTTAAACCATCAGTATAAACAATTTGATTGCCGTCGGGCGACCAAGTGGGGGCACGCTGATCACGGCCAGCGTCACTGCCAAAGCCTGTTAGCTGGCGTTGTTGTGTTCCATCACGGCGCATTACCCAGATATGATAGCGGCGATTTGCATTCACGCCATCAATGCTGCCATTACCAGTTCTATCAAGGCCATTAGAGGCAAAGGCAATGAAGTCGCCGCCTGCCGGACGATAGGCAGGCTCTCGCTCATCACTCAGGTTATTAGGCGTCAGGTCAACTTCAGTTAAGGGATAAAACCGCGTGCCAAGCTTGTTGGTCTTGGAAGTCAAAGTGCTGTAACCCACCGGGCCAGTTGGGATAGCCTTGCCAGCCTCCGCCATAAGCGCGCGACGCTGGCCATACTTTACAAGCATACCATGCAGGTCGCTCCATTGAAATGGCATATGCCCATTCTTGCCCTTGGCTGATGTTCCCGTACTGTGCGCGGCAGGGGCCACGCTCAAGGCTTTGCTACTACTCTGGTGTTGCGCTAAAGCCCACCACGTTGTGGCGGCTACCATGACCACCATACCAGCTAATAAAGCACGGGGTTGGGCATACGCAGCGCGACGCAGATGGTCAAAATGGCGCATACCCTTTTGCTCGCTATAAATTATGGATTCAGAAGCAGCAGAGTCACTCGCTCGTGACGAAGTAGCTTGCGAACGACCCGGCAGTTTCCGAAGTTGCCATCTAATCATGAAAAACCTCCAGCGGCAGTGAAAGTCGTGTCAGCACACCGACAACCTTCCCCCTCAGATGCGGTTACAACGGATGCAATCTGAAACAGAAATAGCAGTCAGCGGAAAGTCAACAGAGCAGCATTGCTCTATTATAGACCAACGCCCTACCCTGCATCCACAAATTAGGCCTCTATTTTTAGAGAAATTCACCAAAATGCTGTGTAAGATGTGGTCTGTAAGGTGTAGTATGCTTTGCGGGCGCTAAAAACGTCCGCTTCTGAAAGGAAATTTATGCTGGTTCAAAGAGCCATTGTGCGGCTTTATTGGGACATCATTTGTTGGACGGGCGTTAGACCCTATTTGTTCCACGAGGGCGGCTCAGACCGGATCATGTTGATCCAGAACTAAACCGCCCTCGGTTATGGTGAGTTTATGAAAGAAACCGCTCTGCGTGCAGCAAGCTCTAATGTGCTGCTGGTAGAGCGGTTTCTGGGGTAAAACCACTTATGAATTGTTGTTCTCAGCGGCAGGCGGAGCAGGAGTTTCTTCAGGTGCAGCACTAGCCCCGCCATCACTGGCTTCCGCTGTTGCAACCGGAGCATCCGCTGCAACCGGGGCATCCGCTTGTTCCGTAGCACTGTCCTGTTCAAGACCTGTGTCAGTGTCCTCGGCGACATCTTCGTCGCCATCCCACTCTTCGGCATCGGCGGCGTCCATAGCCCGCGCCCGCATCGCCGCCCGCGCCTCATTACGCTCGCGGCCCCGATCACGGGCGGCCCGCAACTGCTGACCAAAAACATCGCCCAGACGCACGGCATCGTCGCCACCGCCACCGCTACGCTCATTAACTTCACGAATCGCGGTGCGTGTCTCACGGCGTTCACGCTCTTGCACTGCCGCTCTCAAGCTGAGGGTAATACGGCGTTGATTGGTCTGAATCTGCTTGATACGCGCTTCGATTTCCTGCCCGACCTGCAACACTTCATCGGGCGACTTAATGCGTTGCTCGCTAATTTCGGAAATGGGGATGATGCCCTCGACGCCATCTTCCAACTCCATGAAAGCACAGGAGGGAGCAATCCGCACCACTTTGCCCGTTACGGACTGGCCAACCCGCAGATTTTTGGCGACTTTCTTCCAAGGATCGCTCAATAACTGCTTGAGGCCCAGAGCAATACGCTTGTTTTCCTGGTCAATATCAAGAATCAGGACTTGTAGCTTCTGTCCTTTCTTCACGACATTCTCTGGGTGATCTACACGACCCCAGGACATTTCGCGCACATGCAGCAAGCCGTCCACGCCACCCAAATCAATAAATGCGCCAAAGTCGGTAATGCGGCGCACCACGCCTTCGACAATCTTATCTTTTTGCAGATTGCCCCAGGCTTCGGACTCGCGCTTTTCACGCTCTTCCTGGGCCGCCAGACGGTGTGAACCGATGACCTTATTCTTTTTGCGATCAATTTCAATTACGCGCAAGGGGATGGTGCGCCCCACAAAGCGATCTAAATCGCCACGATTGCGGGTATCTACATGGCTGGCTGGCACGAATGCAGGCACACCCAAATCAACAATCAGGCCACCCTTCACTTGCTCGCGGACAGTGCCTTCGAGGGTGGTGCCTTTATCCTTAGCCTGTTGGATGAGACGCCAGGTCTTTTCATAATCGGCCCGGCGCTTGGAGAGGCGTGGATGGCCTTCATCATCTTCGGGTTGCAGCACCACGACTTCAATCTCATCACCCACGTTAACATCTTCTTCACCCAGTTCATTTCTGGTGACGATACCCTCACTCTTGGTGCCAATATCTACTAATACTTCGCCAGTATTCTCATCGGCACGCACCACAACGCCACGCAATAAAGCTCCCCGCGTGAGCGCATCCGCGCCACTCATATAATTTTTAAATTCATCCGACTCCATCACCTGGGCCATCGAAGGCTGACGTGATGGACGCCCGGCGTCCGGGGCGCTTCCGGCCCCACTGTTTGCCCCCGTGCTGGCAGCAGGCGTGCTGGTAGCGGCGGGGGCTTCTTGCGCTGACGCGCTTGCACCAGCTTGTCCGGCCTCTGTGGGCAAGCTGCCCGCAGCGTCCGCTGTGGTGGCCCCTGCCCCTTCGTTCACCAGTTGGCTCGCTTGCGGCTGACTCGCATCAGTCCCTCCGGCTACCCCGGTTGTCGCAGTGTTCTCGCCGCTGGTAGGGTTCGCTGCATCAGTAGTAGCAGCAGGGGATGTTGTGGTCTCGCTGCTCGCCGAGGATTGGTCGTTTACATTGTTGTCGTTAGTCTGGAAGTTGTCCACCGAATCTCCTTAGACGCGCCGCGTCCACCCCTTGTCTTGGCTGAGGGATGGGAGCGCGTCCTTCACAATTAGTGTGTAGAATCTCTTTTTATTAAACACGCATTATTTTTCAATGCGTTCCGGCCTATCTATTTCTGTTTCTCGCACCATGCCATTGCAGGCACCTTACCGATGAAAATTAGCATCGCGTTTTCATCTTACCAACCGCTCGTACCGGCTGCCTACAAGACACGACGCGCACAGCCATAACTGGCTTATTCCTTAAACAAAAGTCGTGCAAGCCGGGCAATGGGTTTGGGTGCTGTGACGATTGGTGCGAGAGGAAAACCTAGAAAATTATAGCAGCGCGTGACAACCAGCGCAAGCTCAAATTCCGCTAATTTCCGTCTTTAACAGTGCAGATTCGCGGCCAGAGCAGATGCTTCAAATTTTAGATTAGCCACAGAAGCACACGCAGATTAGGGCATGGGTTTAGGGTTCTGGGTATAAAGGGCGAAGTAGAGAGCAGGAAAAGAGGAGACTAACGAACCCGGAGCGTAAGCGACGGGCTTGCGCCGGAGGACTAGGAGACTTTTAGGAAAGCCCGTCGCTTACGCTCCGGGTTCGTTAGTCTTTCCATCCTCAGACTTGGTAACTTCGTCTTATGCTTTCCCTCTTGAACCCCCACCCGGAACCCTAAACCCCATGCCCTAATCTCCGTGTGCTTCTGTGGCTAAAAATAAACCTTAATACTCTTTCTCAAACTTCAACAGAGAGTTCGTCTTCAACATCGGCATCGGCAGTGGCCGGAGATGAATTATGGTCTTTGGTTTCGTTCCAGTTCGTGCCTACACCCAAATCCACTTCTAATGGCACCCTCAATCCTAATTTTTTAGTAGGGACATCGCGCATTAAGCGTGGTACCAGTTCAGACATTAGGGAAATCTCGTGTTCCGGCACTTCAAATACCAATTCATCATGCACCTGCATCAACATGCGCGAAGCCACGGCACGCTCCCGCATCTCGTGAGCAATGGCCAGCATCGCCAGTTTCATGGCATCAGCCGCCGTGCCCTGAATGGGGTGATTAATGGCCGTGCGCTCGGCAGCGGCCCGCTCCTGATGGCGAGCGGTGCGAATATCGGGCACGGGACGGCGACGCCCCATTAAGGTTTCGACATAGCCCAGATCACGCGCCGTGCGCAGAGTATCATCAATGTAACGCTTGACTCCTGGCAGAGTCTCAAAGTAGCGGTTAATGAACTCCTGCGCCTCCCCTGCTGAGCCGGTGCCTAATTGCTTAGCGAGACCAAAGCCGGAAACGCCATAGGCGATAGCATAGTTGGTCATCTTCGCCTTGCGTCGCATATCACTATCCACCGCTTCCACAGGCACCCCAAACAAATCGGCTGCGGTGCGGGCATGGACATCTTCCCCGGAACTAAAGGCTTGCACCAGGGGTTTGTCACCGGTGATATGAGCTAACAGACGCAGTTCGATCTGCGAATAATCGGCGGAAAGCAGCACATGACCCGGCGGGGCAATAAAAGCTTTACGGATGATACGCCCCTGCTCAGTGCGAATCGGAATATTTTGCAAGTTGGGATTGGATGAACTGAGGCGACCCGACACGGCTCCGGTTTGGTTGAGATTGGTGTGGATGCGGTGTGTCTGGGGGTTCATGCTACTCAACAGCGCATCTACATAAGTCACCTTGAGTTTGGTCGTGCCGCGATATTCTAAAATCTTACGAACAATCTCGTGCTTTTCGGCAAACTTTTCCAGCGTATGCACATCAGTCGAATGTCCCGTCTTGGTGGCACGCCCTTTATCCAATCCTATCTTCTCATAGAGAATCGTCTGCAACTGCTTGGTGGAACCGATATTGAACTCTTCGCCTGCTAACTCCCAGATAGATCGTTCCAGGCGTGTCGCATCGGCTTCCAACTTCTGGCCCAGCTCGCGCAATTGCTGTACATCGAGCAACATGCCGTTCTCTTCCATCATGACCAGAATCTTGACGAGCGGTAGCTCAAGCTCGTTAAATAACGTCCATTCGCCAATCTCCTCAAGCTTAGTCCTCAACACTGGCTGCACTGCCGCCAGTGCCGCGCCTGAAACGGTCAGCACGCGCTGTGCTTCTGTCCAATCCTTCCCATCCGTAGCAGAGGAAGTAGTTGCGTCACCAGTCTCTTCATTAAATAATGAGGCTGCACCATCAGCAGGCTCTCCGGCCTTGGTTTTTTTCTTTTTCGCGCTTTTAGCCGGGGCTGCAACCTGGGGAGTCGGCAGTTGTTGATTCAAATACTTTTCGACCAGGAGCGAAATTGGATGATGCTGGCGCTGCGGTTCCAGCAGATAGCTCATTAAAAGAGCATCCGCCACGATGCCACTGAGTTTAAGGCCACGCCGATCCAGGGCCAGTTGTATGGCCTTGGCATCATGCACGACTTTGTGCATTGAAGTGTCTTCCAGCCACTCTCGGACTCCGCTCAAGTCACCCTGAAAATAAAGAGCTTCATTCGCCACAGCAAAGACGGCCCCTGGCTCATCATCCAGCAGCAACGCGATAGCACTGTCGCGGCCCTTACTGTGCTGCTTCAACCAAGCTAAAGCCTCCGTGCCGGAATTCGTCTTGTGGGTGGCGCAGCTAAATTCACTCCGCTCTGTTACGGCTTCCGCTGCCTCGACACCATCACTGATCGAGCCAGCATTTCGCTCCTGGTACCGTGACAGCAGGCTTTTAAATTCAAAAGCCCGCACGGTAGCCAATGCAGCCGCGCGCTTTTCAGGGTCGAGTTCTACAGCATAACGACACGCCTCAAAATCAATATTGAGGGGCAAATCAACTACAATGCGCGCTAAGTCACGCGAATGAAAAGCCGCTTCACGGTGTTCGGTTAATAAATCACGGATGCGGGGCGGGGTGACTTCATCCAACTTCTCGTACAACTTTTCCAGAGTGCCGAATTTGCCAATCAAACTCATCCCGGTTTTCTCACCAATACCTGGCACTCCGGGAATGTTATCAGATGAATCCCCCCGCAAACCTTTATAATCGGGCAATAAAAGTGGCGGGAAGCCAAAGCGTGCCTTAACTGCGTCGGGAGTGTAGCACTCTAAATCGGTGACGCCACGGCGCGTCAGCATCACACTGACTTTACCGTTGACGAGTTGGAGCGCATCGCCATCGCCCGTGACGATAGTGACATCAATGTCTGACTCCGCGCCGATTCTGGCTAACGTGCCTAAAATATCATCAGCTTCAAAGCCTTCGTGCTCATAGTGGGGGATGAACAGCCCATCCAGCAGGCGACGCGCTAATTTAGTCTGTGACTTAAAATCATCGGGGGCCGCCGTGCGATTGGCTTTATAAGCCGCAAAAGAATCGTGGCGAAAAGTCGGGCCGCTGGCATCCAAAGCCACCAGAGCATATTCGGGCCGCGCTTCATCTAACAGGCGAAACACCATCTTGATAAAGCCAAACAATGCGCCAGTTGGTTGTCCATCCTGGGTGGTCAGTGGTGGCGAGGAAAAAAAGGCGCGATATAAAAGAGAATAGCCGTCAACAAGCAATAGTTTCATAATGAGAATTAAGGGCCATCAGAGATAATGTTAGCTTAGCACAGCCCATTATTTCAGACGCACAACGCGGTTTCAAGTGCCATGTGGAATGCCACAACAAAGTAAAAACCGGCCATCAAAATAGCCGGTTTTTTAGAGCCGATTATAACTTCGGTCAGCGTGCCTGTAACTGAATAGGCTGTTTCGTTGCGGCCTTCATCCGCTGCATATACCCATCGGCAAAAGCGGAGCCAGCCTGTTCCGCCACGGGCACGATGCTGCGGGCCAGTGTGCTTTGTGCCGTCGCACCGATCATGCCGCTCAATAATCCGCCCCCGCCGACTTCGCGCACTTTAGGCTCACCAGAGATACCGCCCATTTTGCCCGCCTCCTGCACCGCATCGTGCAAACCTCCGATGTCATCCACAAGCTTGTTAGCTTTGGCCTGGAGACCGGTATAGACACGCCCATCAGCCAGCTTTAAAACCTGCGCTTTGGTCAACTTGCCGTTAGGAGCTTTGCTGCGCCCGGCCACCACATCATCCACAAACTGATTATAGACATTCATAATCATCGCCTGAGAAAGTTGGCGTTCTTCGGGCGTTAACGGGCGGGCAAAGTTGCCAGCATCCTTGAACTTACCACTCTTAATCACCTGCTGGTCAACCCCATAATGCTTGAACAAGCCCTGGAAGTTCATATACTCGGAAATAACGCCAATGGAGCCTGTCAGCGTTGAGCCATTCGCATAGATTTTGTTACAGCCAGAGGCTACATAGTAACCACCGGAAGCCGCTACATCGCCCATCGAGCAAACCACTGGTTTTTTGTCCTTGAGGCGCTTCACGGCCTGATACATCTCCTGTGAAGCCGCTGCCGAACCACCTGGCGAGTTGATGCGAATCACTACCGCCTTAATGCTATCATCCTTGCCCGCGGCCTCGACGCTCTCGATAAAATCACGAGCACCCCGTGAGCTACCGCTAATAACGCTGCGCACGCCTTGATCAGTGATTTCTCCTGACAGGTCAATTAGCCCCACATGAGGCCCGGTGACACCACTACCACTCACCACTACAGCCACAAACATCAGGCCCATGCCACCAACAATTAGCAGGATCAGGGCAGATAAAAGTATCCACGGCCACGAGGCAGAGCGTTTCATAGAGGTTCCTCAACTAATGCTTTAACAAATTTAGGATACGAATAATTATGGAAGGAGACAATATATGACCACAGAGGCACAGAGAACATTTTGAGGATTGAAGATAGAGGATCGAGGATAGAAGATGGAGGATAGCCGCGATTAACGGTGTTACTGCGATTCTCGATCCTCTATCCTCAAAATGTTCTCTGTGCCTCTGTGGTGATTAAAAAATGAAAAGAGTCCCCGCCAGTTTCCTGACGGGGACTCTTGGTCCTGATGCACTGCTACGGACGGCATCAAATGCACATTAGGCTGGTTTAGAAGCCAACGTTGGCACCGACGCGGACGTAGTAGATGCTGGGGAACGGACCGGGCACATTGTAGTGACCATACTTCAATTCCAGGTCGAGACCGGGAGTGACGTTGAAGGTCGTACCAATGGTGTAGACTTCGCCCAAATCCAATGCGTTCTTGCGGCCACCGCCATTTAAGCGGGTGCCATAGGCGCGGTAGTAACGGAAGTCGAGCGGCAGGCGACGCAGGAAGCCCAAGGGGATGCGCGCGGTGCCATTGAAGTCAAAGGCTTCTTTGGCGGCGGCATAAGCGGGCAGACCAGCTAAGCCAGCAGGCACGCCAGCCCCGCCAACCCCGAAGAAGCGACCATTGATCATCGGAGCGCCGAGCGCCATCGGACGATCAAACAGCGCTTCTGCGTAGGTGCGGGCAAAGGGGTTAGCCGAAGAGGACACGAGGTACTCAAAGGCATCATCAGCCTTGCCATAAGCAAAGTTCAAATCCAACGCATTGGCACGTAACAGCGGCACCGTCACGTTATACGCCTTGGGATTACCAGTTGCGCTAGCGCCATTGTAGTAACGACGCTCGCGCACATACTCAATGCCGATGGTGCGGTTAAACAGTGGAACCGTCAGGTCAGCACTGTCTGCTTGCTGGTTCTGCACACCGTCGAACTGACGGGTCAGGCCCAGAGAAACAGGCTGGCCAGAAATGCGGAACAGGTTGATCGCGCCATGCAACAAAGCTTCGTTGTCATCTGGCATGATACCGCCACCAGCACCGGGGAAGCCGACAATCGCGCCGGAGCGGGCCGCGTTACCGGGCAGACCGGGGCTGCGGAAGAATAGACCAGCCGGGCCACCAAAGTTAACAGCCTGAGCGGCTGTCGGGGTGGTGCCATACCACGCGACGGAACCAGTCGTTGCATACGGGTTAGAACCAGCCGCACCCGAACCGAAGGTCTCGTTGTTGGTGGTGCCCACAAAGCCACTGAGGGCGACCGGGCCAAGGTTGAAGGCAACATTGACCTGATCGGTTGGCGACAGATCGTTGTCATACAACAGACCCTGGGCAATCTTGGTGCGCTGGCGTCCGAGGGTTGCACTGAGACCCTTCAGGCCAATAAAGCTGCGGTCGCTCAAGTCAGCGACGGCGTAGGCTTCACGCGCCCATAGACCGCTGGTGGCAGGCCCCCACGGATCTTCCTGAGTGGAGCCAATCGAACGCAGGGCGGCGTTGGCGCTCAGACGATCCGTCACGCGATCCGTCATGCGCAACTCGAAGTCGGTGTAGCTGTACTTGGCATTAACGTAAGCCGTCTTCTTGTTGGGCTGGAAGATCGCTGGCGGAGCGGGCAAACCGGGAGAAACACCAGGCGTTCCGAAGACGTTAGCGCCACCGAAGATGGTGCGACCCGGCACGTCTGGACTGAAGTTCGCCGTGCCCGGAGTGGCAACCTGCGAGATGTAGGAAGCGACGCCCGTGCGATGCAACAGCGATGGGGTGATGGTCACGCGGGGCGGTACCGTCACACGATTCTCTAAGTTCGTGGTGCGCGCTTCAAGAGCGTCCACCCGCGAACCCAGACGAGCCAACTCATCGGCGAATTCCCGACGCAACGCGGCGATGAGGTCATTCAACTCCGCGCGCTTCACGAAATCTGCCACTTCGGCATCCTTACCAGCAGGGCCTGGAGGTCCCGCCGGGCCAGGTTCACCTTGGCGACCAGGCTCACCCTGTTGACCTGGTCCGCCAGGGCCAGTTGGAATCTTATCCAGAATACGAGCGATGGCGACCGCGAATTCATAGCGGGTCATCGGCTTCTGGCCAGCGTAGGTGCCGTTGGGCAAACCTTCGATAATACCGGCACGGCTCAAGCGGTCAATGGCCTGATAAGCCCAGTGACCACGCGGCACGTCCGGGTACTCAGCGCGATCCGTCCCGGCGGGCGGGTTCCCTGGAGCGTTCAGGGTACCTTGCTGGGCGTGAGCCAGCTTGGGAAGAACCACGGAGGGAGCAACTGCGGCGATTGCCAGCATTACTCGAAAAGTGGTTTTACGATTCATCTTGAAAATCTCCTTAAATTTCGCCTTCTGGCGATGCAAAAGACACGACTACAACTTTACACACCGGAGATAATAGGTGTCTCGCAGAATTTTCGTTCAAGATAACTCGCAAAAGAAGTTTGGCTCATGCACAGAGTATCCATGTTGCCTCTGCAACTCACCATGCCCTTTCTTAAGTTGTCTTGACCTCTATCCCTTGAAAAACTTTTCTCTCCGAGAATCAACCTCCAACCTCATGGCGTCGTTCGGTGCGCTTCGTGCGCGGCATCTACCTCCTAAACGGCTCAAAATAGCAGCCTGCTTACGACTCAACGCCTGTACAACATGAGATTTTACGATTGGCCCCGCCCTATTATAACCCTGTTCGTGGCCTTTGGCAAGGCTTTTTCACAGAGACAATAAGCTATGCAACAGCAACGGTTTACGGCTTGTTTAGCACAGTCCGACAACGACAGAAGACAGCTTTATCATTGGCACAGTTAGCGGACTGACAGAGGAAAACAAAACGACGATTCGCGCCAATGATTCGGGCTTCGCATAGTGCAGGAATCATGCCACACCCTCACCTTGCTCTCACGCTCCCTGGCTCATGGCGTAGGCGAGGAGAATGCGAACTCATCTTGCTTGGTCAAGGATAGAAGAAATGAACCGCAGAGACGCGGAGAACGCCGAGTAAAGGTAAAGCACAAGCCGTTTGCCTTATCTGTGCCCTCCGCGTCTCTGCGGTTCATCAACTAACGCCAGCAGTTTTAGCGAGTGCTCCGTCGCCCGGAGCGGGGAGCGGGCCAACAAGAAGGGGGGCAGCTATCAAAGCTGCCCCCCTTTCATCTTTAACCAACTGTTAGCGAGTCTTGAATCTACTGCACCGCTGTGGCTGGTTGAGCCGCTTCAGCCTGGCGGGTATCATCACGGCGCACAGTGATAGACCCAAAGGCTATATCCTGCTTGGAACCGAGGGTGTTGATCTTGAAATCATAGCCATCTCGATTAGCAAAGGAGGCATCCGGGATTTTGAAGGTATAAGTTGTCCAACCCTGGCCAGTCTCGACTTCCTGCCAATTAGTGAACTTGAGACCCGCTGGCGAATCATACTGAAGATTAAAGCCTCCCGTACGCGTCCCTAAGATACCGCCTTCTGCCGCGCCCCGATGAACTTGCACGGTGACGGTGACAGGCAAGCCACGCGCGAAATACAAGTAGCTATCGGAGACATCCAGGAAGATAAACGGCTTACCCGCGCCAGGATTAAAGATGTCACGCGAGATTTCCGTCACTAAAGCACTGTGTCCGTCAATCTCTATCATTTTCTGAGCCGCCCCCCGGAAATTGGCATACTTGCGCCAGAAGATGCCATTCTCGCCACCTTTTTCGGCAAAGTTGACCTTGACCTCGGCAGCCGTGCTGTAATCCACCTGACGCGGTGCCATACGCAACGGCTTGCCGCCACCTTTACCCCGCGCTACGTTGCTAGTCTGCAACGCGATATTAGTGATCCATACAGGCCGATTGGTGAGATCAAAAGCGCCATCTGAGCCACCGATAACTTTGCCCGTAGAATCCAGCACCTGCGATGTCGGCAGGGTCATGACATAAGTTGTGCCCGGCACCTTCGGATCAGCACCAGAGCTATTGAGCACTAACTTGGCATGACCCGCCACGGCCCAGGCTGCGATATTGGTTTGCTCACGATTATCGAAAGCCAGAGCTACCACATCCGGCCCCAGAGCTAATGGCCCGACAAAGGGCTTGTCAGAAACTAAGCGCGTGAGGGTCTGGAAAGCGGCATAGGATGGACGAGGCATAAAATCGCGGGTCAGCAATCCCGCATCATATTCCGGGTTAATCGGCTCGACCCGGTCGTAGGTGGTTGCATCGCGCAACGCGCCCCAGAAAATCTTACCGACGCCAGAACCAAGAGCCAGAGTTGCGGCCCGCATCAGGTAATCGGCCTGCCCCTGCGCCGTAAAGGTGCGCAGCAGTCGCTCGCGCATGGCCGCGTCTTGGGTGGCAAATTGGGCCTCTGGCACCGTGCCATTGGGCAGCGTGGTCAAGACTGGCCAGGTCAGGCCACCAATCCAGGTAGCGTGAAGGTCGGTGTTGCTGGCCAGTTTCTCGCGCAGGGTGGCAAAGGGCAGCAAGAAATCTTCGGGAGCGGCGGTCACACCCGGCTGCTGTTGTGAAGTGGGATAAAGTTCCACACCATCAAGTTGGGTCAGCAGGCCATTGGCTTTCATCTCATCAATGAAGCTGAGGTTCACCCCACCCGGCTCTGCCGCATCAATGATGGCCGTAGAATCCGCCTGCTGCGCCGACTCTATCGCCAGGCGCACGATTTCTCGATAGACACGCGGCACCGACCGGAATTTCTCGGAAGCCGGATTTTCCCAAACCTGCCAGGCATGAACATCGCCTTTGTAACGCCCTACCACCCGCTTGACATAATTCTGCCAGGCCGGATAGTTGCTTTCGCGGGGTGCGCCATAAAGTAGGTCGCCTTGATCGTTATCCGATCCAGTGGCAAAGACGGTGGCCCACTTCGCGGAAACACCTAAGATACCAACCACAACCAAATTCCGGTCACGGGCACCTTTGACCACCCGGTCATAAAGTGGCCACTGGAAAGCAGCGCCCTTGGTGGGTTCCAGGGTAGCCCAGTCGAAGCGGGTCTTAATCATGCCTGCGCCCGCTTTTTTGGCGGCATCTAACAGTTGGTCTACTTCGGCATCGGTGGCATCAGTAAAGTCAATCGTTACGCCGAACGGCCCACCAGCTCGTAACGCAGCGCGATGGTCAGCATAACTGCGCGGCCCGGTATTGGAAATCTCCACCAGGCGGGTGCTGGGAGTCCACTGCACAGAATAGCCGAATAGCTCAGCCAGCGAGCGCAGGGGGACGAAAGTAGAGCCGCCAATCAACTGAGGCGCGGCGGTCAGCTTAGTCAGCTTCGTGCCAACCACAGCGTTGTTTTGGCCAATGCGCAGCACAACCAGTTGATTCTTCTGCGTGACTTCAATACGCCCTTCTTTTTGGTTGTAAGCCACTGTAGCACCCAGGTTCTCTAACACACCGCGCAAAGGCACCAGGATCGCCCCGGTAGTCATCACGGGCGCTGGCTGCACATCAATATTCTTACCGTTGATGTTAATGTTGAGTGGCTTCGTCGAAGCCGAAATGGGGGAAGCCGTTGCGGTTGTTGGGCTTGCGGTGGCTGTCCCTGGCGGGGAGGATAACTGGTTCAATTCGGAAGAATTGGCCGTTTTGCTAGTATCAGAGGCTTTAGCCGCATCCGACGCTTTAACTGCATCGGATGATTTGCTGTTTGAACGGGAACTGACGGTGCTGCGCGGGCTTTTTTTAGCGTGGGCTGGCGACGCGCTGCCCAAGAGTATAGCGCCCGTTAAAACGAGGGCTGGAGCACACAAAAAAACCGTAGCAACCGAGGGACGAGAACTCTTTGGAAGAGTTTCCGGTTCGGTTGCTACGGGGGAAATCGGTACGGGTGCAGCGTTGACCCTGGTCGCGCTCAAGCGCGAAAATTTCTGACGCGAAACGACTGATTGAATGAAAAGCATACAGGAGAGACTCAAGCTCCTTTCAAAGTGCAACACCGTTGAAAGTCTGATGGCTTGGCAAGTGGGCTACAATGAATGGCTGCGAGTTTGCCTGTGCTTTTCCTCGCCCAACGCCTGATTTTCGCTTTCCAGCACGGCAGGACAACTCGACCAATACGCGATTACATGATTTGTCACTACGGCTTTAACTAGTGAGCGCCTGTCGGAGCGGGACCGGCGTTGCCACCCTGCTGACGAACCTGCTCGACCGCTTGTTCACGGGAAATCCAGCGACCCGAAGACAAGAGATACTGCCAGCGCAGGTAGCCAGGGACCGACATGTAGTTGCACTCCGGTGTGAAAGGCGTCAACTTGGAAACGTCAGGATAGGTTTGGGCCTGTGCCTGTGGTGCTACAAAGGCGCTTACTAAAGCCATCAGCGCCAAGACCAACATAACCATGAGCTTACGCATATTAATGTCACCTCCTTCTTGCGAAAAAATCGGTGAACGTCTTTTTGCTTGAACACACGACTACGGCACCATCAACATCATATTTCAACAGTTGCAGTTAGAGATTAACGCTTCTCACACAATTCCGCAAGACCGTTGAAACGTTCTGCGGCCAGAGTAGCAAGTTCTATTCCAAATGAAGATTTTCAACACAAAGGACACAAAGATGGCACGAAGGGCACAGAGGGATTTGAAGATGGAGAATAAAGATAGCCCGTAATACGTTGCTACTACTATCCTCCATTCTCTGTCCCTACCTTTCTTTTGTGCCCTTCGTGCCATCTTGGTGTCCTTTGTGTTGAATCTGTTAAAAAACACCAACTATTGTCGGTTTAGCCCTACTATCCTACAATTTTTAACGTGGCCGACGTGCGGCGCATGAATTGTTGAAGGAGACGGTAAATTAACAATGGCAAAAACAGAAGCACATTTTACACGCGAAGGTTACGAGCGTTTAAAGCAGGAATTAGAAGATTTAAAGACCCAACGCATCGAAATACGCCAGGAAATTAAAGAAGCCCGCGAACAGGGCGACCTGCGCGAAAACTTCGCCTATCACGCCGCGCGCGAGACTCAGGGCATTATTGAGGCGCGTATTAACAGCCTGGAGTCACGCTTAGAAGACGCCGTGATTCTGGAAAAAGGGGCCACCCTCGATAGTGTCGTGTTAGGTGTGCCCGTTACTGTCCGTCCAGTAGGTGATGGCGCAGGCGACGAGCGCGTCTATACCATTGTGGCTACGGAAGAGTTGGAACACGTCGAAGACGCCGCTTCAGAAGAATCGCCCATCGGCCAGGCACTCTTAGGCAAAAAAGTCGGGGACATTGCCGAAGTGCAGGGGCCACGCGGTATTGTGCGCTTTGAGATTGTGTCAATCGGGGCTTAGCGCAAACGCAGCATTAGCAGATAGAGATGAGCAGGCAAATGCTCATCTCTATTTCATTTTTTTAGTTGAGTTAGCTTAACCTGACCGGGCTGATACCATTTAATGTGCCCATCCAACCAGGCATAATTTGCGCCATCTAAGTGACGCCGCAGTGGAGATTTGGCACCATTCAACCAGGCACTAGGGAAACTGGATTTACTATAGCGTGCATTAGTAAGATCGCTGCCATCATTGCCATCACCCGCGAAGACAGTCGTAGCAGGGTGACTAATATCCACCAGACCTAATCCCGGTAGATGGCTGTTATACCAGTAATCGGTAAAATTCGCCTGTACCGCGTCCTTTGCTCTATTGGGCGGATGAGTTTCACTGGGGCATTGAAGAACTTGGAGATTTCTCAGATAGGGCTGTATCGCATCCGCCCAACCATAAGGATATGTATAAGGTGGCACATTATGTGTCACCTTATTCACTTTCACTAAGGGAAATTGTTCATCGTAATCCTGCGTGTATTCTAAGAGTCCCAGAGAGACTTGCTTTAAATTCTGCTGGCAAGAACTTCGTTGTGCATGAGCGCGTGCCTTGGAAAAGTCAGGAGTGAGCAATGGCACGACAAAAGTTGCTGCTAATGCCGCGAATCCTAGCACAACCACAGCTTCTACTCCTGTAACTCCGCGTTGCTTCATTATCACACCTCCACAAATGGAAGAGAGCAGAGTTAGTTATCACACTCCCCTGCTCTCTTGCTCTCTTGCCGCTTTTTCACTCACTTACGACACATTACAAGCCTCAAACGCCTGCTTGAGCGAAGCAACAGGATCACCCTTGGGGCTGTATTCGTGGCCGACCCAGCCAGAGTAGCCAGTCTCGTGAATGGTGCGGGCCACTGCCGGATAGTAAATCTCCTGCTGATCGTCCAAATCCTTGCGGCCCGGATTGCCAGCCGTGTGGAAGTGCGCGATGTACTCGATATTGTCGCGGATATTGCGCATTAAATCGCCTTCCATGATCTGCATGTGATAGATGTCATAGAGTAACTTCACATTGGGAGAATTAACCGCTTTAACCACCTGCACACCCCAGGTTGTGTGGTCGCATTGATAATCGGGGTGGTCAACTTTCGAGTTGAGCAATTCCAGAATCAAATTAATGCCTGCTGCTTCGGCATCCTTAGCGATGAGGTTAAGACCCTCAATGGTGTTCTCCGCGCCTTCCTGCTCGCTCTTGCCCTCGCGGTTGCCACTAAAAACGATCAGGTGCGGGATGCCATATTGGTTGGCGACCTCAAAGTTGGCTCTCAACTCATCCGCAATGCGATTATGGTTCTCTTTTTTGTTGAGACCATCCCCCAGCGACTTGTGACCACCAACGGTGACAATGGTGAAGCCCATTTCACGCAAGCTATCAAACTTGTCACGCGGCGGCATCTCCACCCCGGTAATCCCAATGTCATAAATCTGCTTGAGCGAATCCGCACTGATATTATTTAACGGCCAATAGCTAACTGATTGCTTAAAACTGGACACTTTTATCTCCTTAATTTCTTATTGGTGAACCACAGAGACACAGAGGCACAGAGATTTTGAGAGGGAAGAGAGAGGATAGAGCATGGAGGATCGAAAGACCTCTGGCAGCGCATCCTATAGTCTCCATCTTTGACCTTCTATTCCTCACCCCCTCTCAAAATCTCTGTGCCTCTGTGTCTCTGTGGCTCAAACAAACTATTTAGCCTCTTCAAAAGCCGCATCGAAGGCTCGTTCGGACGGTTTGAAGTCCACTTTCTTGGTGAAGGCGCAGGCTTCTTCGGCACCGTGGAAGCGATCCATGCCGCTATCTTCCCACTCAATGGAGAGCGGGCCTTGGTAATCAATCGAATTCAGGGCGCGGATAATTTCTTCAAAGTTAATTTTGCCGTGACCAAGACTGCGGAAATCCCAGTAGCGGCGGTAGTCACCAAAGTTGAGGTGGCCGCCGAAAACGCCAGATTGCTGGCCTGAACTCGACCAGTAGACATCCTTCATATGGACGTGGTAGATGCGATCCTTGAAATTGCGGATGAAATCTACATAAGCCACATGCTGGTAGCCAAAATGGGATGGGTCGTAGTTGAAACCAAAGGTATCACGTCCGCCCAGAGCTTCGATAGCGCGTTCTGCCGTTACAATGTCAAAAGCGATTTCGGTCGGGTGGACTTCCAGGCCGAATTTGATCCCGTTTTCATCGAAAACATCCAGAATTGGGTTCCACTTGGCGGCGAAATCTTCAAAGCCTTTGTCAATCCAGGCGGGGGGCACGGGCGGAAAAGAATAGAGATATGGCCAAATTGATGAACCAGTAAAACCGTTGACGATTTTCAGGCCGAGGTTGGCAGCAGCGCGAGCGGTGGTTTTCATCTCTTCCGCCGCGCGCTGGTTGACGCCTTCGGGATTGCCGTCGCCCCAGACGTGCGGGGGCAAAATGGCTTTGTGGCGTTCGTCAATCTTGTCGCAAACGGCTTGACCGGCTAAGTGATTGGAGATGGCAAAGAGTTGCAGCCCGTTGTCGGTGAGGATTTTCTTCTGGGCTTCACAGTAGGCTCTGTCCGATGCCCCTTTCTGGACATCGAAGTGATCGCCCCAACAGGCGAGTTCGAGTCCATCGAAGCCCATCTGCTTGGCTTTGGGAGCTAATTCGGCAAGCGGCAAGTCGGCCCATTGGCCGGTAAACAAGGTAACTGGTCGTGGCATATTACGCTGACTCCTTGGAATGTGCTGCGTTAATTATGTCACAAATTACGAGGATGTAAACCGTCTGGCGCGTTTAACAACCGCTCAAAAGGGGAAAGATAAAGCGGGTTGTGCAAAAAGGCTGCTGGCAGCCCTAAAAATCGCTGGATTAACTGTGCTGATGACTTGACTCGAATCAGTCATGTCATTTATAATCGAGGCTATGCTGCACACGCAAATCAGCATTTAAGGCCGGTCTTTGAAGGATTTAAGCGGCTTCCAGTTCGCTTGACCTAAAATTGTGTGCAATCAATGAGAATTTTTGCTGAAGTTTTGTTAAACTTTTAAGACACAGACTAACGCATCAATTAAACGACCTGAGCAACTCTAACACCAAGTCACAATCTAACTACAGACGCAGGTTTGATGGCCCGACTTGCGCCTGTTGTCCGCAACCGTAACCGAGGTGATGCAATGAAGTTTCGACAGATGAAAAACACCCAACCAAAATTCCACACTTGCAAAAAGCATTCCAACCAGAAGCATTCCAAATTGCAGCAACGCAAATTGAAGCATTGGTTAATGGGTAGCGCACTCTTAGCGGCGACCATGCCAACCGCCAAGTGCCCCGTTTTAATCCATGTGGCACGCGCTGATGTCTATCACGCGGTAGAACCGGGGGAAACCCTGCGTTCGGTGGCTAATCGCTACGGGTTGCGCCCATCCGCTTTACGGGCTGCCAATAAATTGGATGACACCAGGGACAATGCTCCCCTGCCCGCCATGCTATTGCGGGTTCCCGATGGCAAAAAGTCAGATGTAGAAGCGGGGCAAGAAATTACTCCCGTAAAATCGGCGGCAGAGGCCATGCCCGAAATTACCTCCACTGGCACGATCTCCAAGACGGTTCGCTATACCGTTCAGGCAGGCGACACCCTAGACTCCATTGCGCATCGGTACGCCCAATCCGGTTATCCGGTGACCGTGGAAGCTATCGCGGAGAAGAATCATCTGACGCCAGAGCCGAACATTCAACCCGCCATCGGCAGCGCCATCATCATTCCGCTCCAGAGCATCACCTATCGCGCTTCAGCGCAACAATCGGCCAGCCGTAAAGCCCAATCGCGCCCTGATAATGAACTCACTATTTCGGGAGAAGTGCCCGTTTCGATGGCGCAAGTCGTAGCCGATAAGCAGCCGGTGTACCAGAGCATTACCAAACCACCCAGGACGGCTGCGCCTCGTGGTTATGCCCTCGGCGCACGCGGCAACATGCCCGTCGGTGGCCGGGATGGGGTGCGCGTTTTAAAGCAAAATGAAGACGCGATGAACACCGCTCCCCCGCCGACATCACAGCCGCGCGTGCTGCAAGCTCCCTCCAGCACCACCGTTGGAGCCTTGGCCCAGGTCGCCCAAGTATCGCTGGCGGGAGCCAAGATTCGCCGCCTGCCCGAATCCGATTCTTACGCGCTCTATAAATGCCCGGTGGGAACGGAGTTGGCCATCATCAAGCAGAATGGGGGATGGTCGGCCATTCTGATGAGTGACCGCAGCACCGGCTGGATTCCGACCCGCTATGTAAAATTCACCGGGGCCAGCGTGGATATTTCTTCCCAGGTGGTTACGGGTTCCGATGCCTGGGCTGGGCGTCCTTCCAATGACACAGTCACGAATTACAATGGCCACTATTACAGTAACAACCCGATGGTAACGCAAGCCCTGGCCTGGCTTGGCACCCCCTATGTCTATGGCGGCGAGGGTCGGCGTGGCATTGACTGCTCTTCTCTCGTGCAACATGCTTTTGCCGCCTGTGGCTATCATCTGCCGCGCACGGCTGCCGAGCAAGCGCGAATCGGACGCGCGGTTGATCCGGCTCAGTTACGCGCCGGGGATCGCCTTTATTTCTCTGCCAGCGGCACCCGCATTGACCACACGGGCCTGTACATGGGCAACGGACTTTTCGTAGAAGCCAGTGGACGTGGTCGCCGCGTGATTGTCTCCAACCTTTTCGACGCTTCCCATTGGAACATCTTCGTCTGCGCCCGTCGCTAAAAGTTACACTCTTAGCTCAACTGTGAAAGACTTGGTGATTAAGTTCACCAGGTCTTTTATTTTCGTGAGACACTATTCAGATGTGACGCAAAACTACGTTACGCTATGTTGCACAGCGCAATTTGAACGCTAATTTGAAGTAAAAGGAGAAGTTATGGAAAGTTGGGCCGTTTATGCTTTATTAGGCTCGTTGTTCGCCGGGCTTACAGGTATCTTTGGCAAGGTTGGAGTAAAAGATGTGAACTCCAATTTAGCGACCACTGTGCGAGCGGTCATTATGGCCGTGGGGTTGATGATTTTTATCCTCGCCCGCCACGAAACTGCTGGTCTGGACAAGATAAAGTCGCAGACTTGGCTCTTTATTGCGCTGTCAGGAGCCGCCGGTGCCGCTTCCTGGGTTTGCATGTTCCGCGCCTTGCAACTGGGTGAAGCCTCCAGAGTGGCTCCCATAGATAAATCCAGTGTGCTCATCACTGTTATCTTTGCGATTTTATTCCTCGGCGAAAAGCTGACGTGGGACAAAGCCCTGGGCGCGTTTTTAGTGGCTGGGGGCACTATTTTAATTGCCCTTGCCAAGTAAAATCGGGCACCCTTCTTGAGAACAGTAGGCCAGCCTATTAAACTCTTGTCTAGAAAACACTCAACAGAACAATAATCTCATATTGAAGGATTGACCGATTAATGCCCAATAAGACTTCGGCTGCACCCGCCACGCGCATTAATGCACCGGCGCAGCCAGCTCATAATGCAGTTCCCGCGCCATCAACCACGGTTGAAACCTCGCCATCACCCACACCAGAGGACGAACCAACCACTGCGACCCCTGAAGATAGCCAGACTCGGTTAGCCCGCCGTTTCCTTGAAGATTTTGTTGTTACCTCTCTCTTGCGGCAGGGCCGTGCTCTGAAAGGCAACGAACTGGCCGCCGCTGCCGAAGGGTTTACCGCTTCACGGATTGGTTTACGTGAGGGATTAGCGCACAGTCAGCGTGTGGTGCTGACCGACCGTGACTGGGATTTAAAGCTCCGCTCGGCGCAAAAATCACTGAGCCGCGAAGAACGCTCACGGCGTCCCCTGCAAGCCGCCATTGAAGAATTGCTGCGCGAAATTGGCAAGCCCTTGCCTCTGCCCGTTGTGGTGCGCGAACTCGCCAGTATTCGGGGCGTTTATCCCGAAAACGTGCGCGATTCGATCCGCAACATCCTGCAAACAGCGCGTCCCATCGTCGAAGTGAGCGAAGGCTCATACCTCCACGAAAGTTTCATTCTCGATACCGGAGCACCCACGGAAGCCCTGATTATTCGAGAAAATAATCTGGAAACCGACCCCAATTTTCAAGACTTGAGGGCGCGCGAACTTCCCCCCGGCGCAGGCACTCTCACGGAGCGGGCTATTGCGATGTTGCAAGGGGTGCAGCGCCCCTTAGCGCAGAAGACTCTGGGATTCTTCCTATGGCAGCAAGACCCTAAAACTTTTGATTCCCGTGCCCTTGCCCGCGCGCTCGGCGACCGCAAGGTGTTTTACCCGATGGTCGGTGGCTACATCACGCTTCAAGCGCAGATGCCGCAGTGGCGCACCGTGGTGCAACAATGGATGCAAGGATTAAGTGGCGCTTCAACCGACAACATTGATGTCACTGCCATCTTACGCCAGCGTGGAGCCGCCGCCATTGAGCCGCGTCCCGAAGATATCAACGAGCTAAAGAATGTAGCCCGTCAATCAAATGGGCATCCCTTGTCCCTGGCCAATGTCATGGTGGATGTCCTCGAAATCGAGCCAGATAGTCCTAACTTCGCTCCCACTCTGTTGGGTCTCAATGATGCCTTGCGGCGTAGCCCTGAATTCCTGCCCATCGGGATTGGTCGTTTTCTCTTGCGTGAGGCGGTGCCCCCCTATGTTGGGGAAGTGCCAGAAGAACTGCGTCCAGTGCAACTCTCCATCCGCAACCCGGAAACCGACGAGTCGCTCGACTTTGAAATGAGCGATGAAGGCTTGGAGGGCGACGCCACGGCTTTTATCCACGATCCGCAGTGGGAAGATATTAACGAAGAGTTCGAGGTTAAGTTGCCCCGCCGCACGGGAACTGAAGTGGTCACTTCAGCGCGTTATGTGATCCTGAACCACCATCATCGAGCAGGCACGATCAAGCTACGCCGTCTAGATGAAGACATTTTCGACTTGGAAGGCCCCTTAACGCGGATTTCAGTGCAGGCGGAAGATGGTTCATCCACCGAAGTAATAGGGGCCTGGGCCAGTCGTGAAAGTGGCTTAATTTATGGGCTGGGCGAGTGGTATGCGCCACGCACCCCGCAATCGGGCGGTGTCTTGCAGTTCTCGCGTGATAGCACGGCACCGGGCAGCCCCTTGCGCCTTCAATTGGGTAGCCCCGACAAACTCACCCTTATTGATGCCCGCCGCGCTGAGGAGTTAGAAGCATTGCGTGAACCTGCCGCTTATTTATCGCTCTTCGAGTTGCTGCAATCTATCATGGCAGAGCACCAACAGGGGGCCGAATTGCCGACGTTGTGGGCGGAAATCAATGTCATCCGGCGCACCACTAAGCGGCTTATCTGCTCTGTGCTGTCGGGTTATCACTGCTTCTACTTCAAGCAACGTGGCCCCAAGCAAATTTTGTGGCGTTATGATGCGGGTAAGTTAGATCAAGGCTTTAAGCGCAATAAGCGCAAATATGTGCGGCGATAGGGGTGCCGGGGCTATAAAAGCCCCCGGCAGGGAGGCTAAAGCCAGCCGTCCTCTGGACGGTACAGGCATTAAGACTTCATCCTTGTGCGTCCAGAGGACGCTTGGCCAACGGCCTTCCTGCCGGGGGCTTTTATAGCCCCGGCACATCTCATGACCACACACCGCGCCTTACTCGCCGCCCTTTTCTCCTCCGGTATTCTGATGGGCTGTGCCCAGCATCAAAATCTGACCACAGCATCATCTGGAACGGCTATCGCCCAGGCGAAACCCGTGCGCAGCATTCGTCGTCCCGCAAAACGTCGCACACACTTCTTGGAAACTGGTCGCACTACCACCTCCACCATCTTTCGCAGTGAAGGAGTACCCAACGGCTTCACCGATGCCAGTGGTCTAACAGTACCCCGCGGCTTTAGAGTCAATCTCTTCGCTGAGGGTTTAACCAATCCACGCCGCATTTACATCGCGCCAGGTAGCACCCCACAGCGTTACGATGTTTTCGTCAGTGAATCCAAGGCGAACCGCATCCGCGTGCTGCGCGAACAAAATGGCGATGGTCATGCCGATGCGAAATTTGTTTTCGCCCAAGGTCTTCAAGAGCCTTATGGTATAGCCTTTCACCCTGCTGGCTGGCTCTATGTGGGGAACACCAGCACTATCATCCGTTTTCCTTATCGTGCCGGAGCTACCAGCGCATTAGGTAGACCACAACTCGTCTCTCCATTGACCAAGGGTGGCTATAACCAGCATTGGACGCGCAACCTGCTTTTTTCACGCGACCACAGCAAGCTTTATGTCACCGTCGGCTCCTCCTGTAATACCTGTGAAGAAAGTGATCCGCAACGGGCCGCGATTTCCGTTATGAACCCGGATGGCAGTGGGCGTCGCCTCTTTGCCACTGGCCTGCGCAATCCGGTTGGAATGGCCTGGCGACCCGATACTAATGAGTTGTGGACAGTGGTTAATGAACGCGATTATTTGGGCAATGATGTGCCGCCGGATTATCTGACTTCCGTGCGTGATGGCGCTTTTTATGGCTGGCCCTATGCCTACACCGATATTGCTGGCCGGGTCAACCCCGACCCTGACTTTGGCCCTGACCACCAATGGCAGGTTCAGCACACGACGGCTCCCACCATTCCCGTGCAGGCGCATTCGGCAGCACTGGGATTAGCGTTTTATCCCAACTACACCAAGAACCGCTTGATGCGCCCGCCCATTCGCCTCTTTCCCGACGCTTATCAGGGTGATGCCTTTTTAGCTTATCATGGCTCGTGGAACCGCTCGAAAAAGACGGGTTATAAAATCGTGCGCGTCCATTTTCAGAGTGGCAGACCTGTATCTGTGACCGATTTTGTCACCGGATTCTTGGAGCGTGGGCGAGTCTGGGGGCGTCCTGTAGATGTTCAAATCGCTCCCGATGGGTCGCTTCTTTTCAGCGATGACGATGGCGGCAAAATCTGGCGCGCCTCGTACACTGGATAGCTAAGCAGTAATAAAATAGCACGCAACACCTGCGGTGACGCGAATTTCATGCGCTATTTTGACGCTATTTTCTTTATGCTTCAAAATAGCGTTCAGACCGCGCTGCGCAGCATTGCGTAATGTAGTTTTGCGTCCCATCTTATTTTAGAATTTAAGCTTGTGTCTGTTTTCACAAGCTCCTATACTTAGGGAGATTAGCAAGAGCAACGAAGGTTAAAGACAAGATATGAACATCAGCACGCAGTCGGGCCTGCTCCCCATTTTAATACTACTGGTGCTTGGCGGAGGTTTTGGCGTTGTCGTCATTATCCTGTCCAAGCTATTGGGGCCACGCCGTCCCAGCACGGTGAAGAACCAATCTTACGAATGCGGTATTGATCCAGTCGGTGATGCGCGCTTGCGCTTTTCGGTTAAGTTCTACATCATCGCCATGCTGTTTATTTTGTTCGATATTGAGGCGATTTTCCTTTATCCGTGGGCAGTGCTGTTTCAGCAACTGCGCTTGTTTGGTTTAGCCGAAATGCTGGTCTTCCTCGGCTTTCTGGTGCTCGGCTATATCTACCTCTGGAGACGAGGTGCTTTAGAATGGGATTAAAATCCGATATTATACAAATAGATCGCAAAGACGCTGCGGTACAGGCGATCACGCCCAAAGCGCAGCAGGGTAACGTTCAAACTCCCAATATTATTGAGTTACAGCCCAAAGGCCCCTTCACAGGCGCGAATCCGGCATCAGAGAAGTTGGATGACCATGTCGCTCTGGGTGTCCTGGAAGACTTGGTGGACTGGGCGCGCAAAGGTTCCCTGTGGCCGCTCACCTTTGGCCTGGCGTGCTGCGCTATTGAAATGATGGCAACTGTTGGTGCAAAATACGATATTTCCCGCTTTGGTGCAGAAGTCTTCCGCGCCAGCCCACGCCAGGCAGATGTAATGATTGTGGCTGGTCGCGTGTCGCAAAAGATGGCTCCTGTGCTGCGTCAAATCTATGACCAGATGGCTGAGCCAAAATGGGTGATTTCGATGGGGGCATGTGCCAGTTGCGGCGGCGTGTTCAACAACTATGCGATTGTGCAGGGCGTAGACCGCATCGTGCCCGTAGACATCTACGTGCCCGGCTGCCCGCCTCGGCCAGAACAATTGATCTGGGGCATTCTGCAACTCCAAAAGAAGATTGGCGAAGAAGGACTACGCCGTGCCAAGGGCGAAGTGGCTCACACCCCGGTCGCCGCTTTTACCCCACCCATCAAAGATGCGCGGCGCGTGAAAGACCCGGCTACCATTAGCGACGGGCTGACCAAGAAGAAGCTCAAAGGCAGCAAAGAAAAAATTCCGGTTTAAGTATTTGTAATGCCTCCAGGCAGCCCATCCCTGTTAGGGATGGGCTGCCTGTTTTAAGTCTTTGACGCTCGGCAAAATCGTCTATGGCCGCTAAGACGTGCCACCGCAAATCTTCACTGTAGGGCATTCCGTTAGGGTAGCACTTAACCCTCTATATATTATCGTGTTTTAGAGATGGCGCGTTTAGCTACGACTTCATACTTCACTTTATACCTGCCATTCAAACTGGTGAGTCGTTGCGGCATCGGAAGCTCAATATCTGTCTCATAAGAGGTCATAACCGGAAAGCCATAATGACTATTTCTGTATTTGCATTTTAAGCTTGCCTCTGCACGTAACAATATAAACTCTTGATGATTGCAGAGCCGCATCGCAATCTGTTTAGCACCCAGGGTGATGGCATTCTCCGCACTTCGACTGATAGCAGTTTGCAGTTGAACATCGGATTCAATTCCAACACTGTTCCGCCCCCCCGCAATAGCGGCTGCCATTGTGGTGCCAGTGCCTAAGAAGGGATCAAGCACCGTATCCTCGTAAATCGAGTGCATACAGATGAGGCGATAGGCGAGTTCAAAGGGATAGGCGGCGCTACGTTGGCGCGTTAAAGGGTCAACCAACTCCTGAGCAGTACCTTTTACGTCTGTCCACAGATCCGAAAACCAGCAGTTGCGTTCTTCCCAGAAAAAGGCGCTGGCGCGCCGTTTTTGCTTCTCCTCTGCGGACTTGAAAGTGCGCCGACTGCCTTTGCGGAAGAGGAGAATATATTCATGCTCGTAAGTGACATACGCCCCAACGGGCAGCATCCCCGAACCCATGAACTTATTGGGCGCATTAGTTGGCTTACGCCAGAGAATATCAGGTAACTGCGTTAGCCCCAGTTGATAAAAGGCATGGATGATGCGCGCATGATTGGAATACATCTGAAAATCGTCAGACAGGGTGCGCACGGCATCACCGATATTGATACAAATGATGCCTCCTGGTTTCAACACCCGCACGCACTCGCACCAGACTTTATCTAACTCCTGGTGCATCAATTCAAAAGCTTGGGAGCCAGCTTTGGCCTTGAGCATAGCGGCAATGGCAGGATTCATAGCGGTGAATGCCGCATCCCACATCTCAATCATGGGGTAAGGGGGAGAAGTGACGATCAGTTCTACTGACTCGTCGCCAACGCCGGGCATCTTGCGCGCATCCGCATAGACCACATGATGGAGAGTTTGCATATTTAAAGTGATGATGGGACGCAAAATAGAGTTACGCGATGCTGCGCAGCGCAAGAACCGCTATTTATCTGATAGCGTTCAAATAGCGCACGAAGTTAGCGTAGCGCAGCTTTGCGTCCCATTTCAAACAAGGACTAAATAAGTGCGCCACCACAACTCGATCCGGCTCCGGCAGTGCAGCCGAAGCAATGGTCACCGGTGAGCACTGGGCGTCCCGCGACTTGTGCCGGGTCTATATCCCATAGGTAGAGCGACTTACCATTCCGCTCCGATTCATCCTGCCACTGCATGTTCAACATTTGATTAAAGTCGCAATCATAGACTTCGCCCCGCCAGCCAACGTTGAGCGTATTATGACACATCAAACCATCTACAGCACCGGGGTTGAAGGCGTTCACCAGTAGTTCTTGATATTCTTCCCATTGCCCCTGATGGCGCAGGAAAGTAGCAAATCGCTGCACCGGCATATTGGTAATAGTGTAGAGCCGATTAAAGACCACGCCAAAATGTTGTTTTAGCTCATCTTTATAGGTTTGCTCCAGAGAGGCTTGCGGCCCCGGCAGAAAGGCTCCCGCAGGATTGTAAACCAGGTGCATCTGCAAGCGGGGATTAATGCCATAGCCGAGCGTATTCAGATGTTGCAAGGCACGAATGCTTTTGTCGAAAACGCCAATCCCCCGCTGCTGCTCCACATTCTCTGGCCCGTAACACGGCAGCGAAGCCACAATCTCCACTTCGTGTTGCGCCAAGAACTCCCCTAACCCATCCTGCCCCGGTTCAAAAAGAATCGTTAGATTACAGCGATCCATCACATGACGTGGCGGATGAAGGGACTTAACTTGCTCCACCAGATAACGAAAATGCGGGTTTAATTCAGGTGCGCCACCCGTGATGTCCACAGCTTCTATAGCGGTCTGGCTTAACCAATCTAGGATATGATCCATTGTCGCACGAGTCATCATTTCCGTGCGCGCAGGCCCGGCGTTCACATGGCAATGCACGCAGGTCTGGTTGCAGCGTTTGCCAACATTGATTTGTAAGACGCGGGTTTGGGTATGAAGCAAGGAAAGACTGTGATCTCGCAGAGTTTGCGCAAACCGATTCATAATACTGACTACAGTCTACACCACAACACTTATTTATCCTTCTCTCCCGACAAGCCTAACAGTTGGGCCATTGTCAGAATATCCAGGGCGTTATGGTGAATGACGGGAGCCAGTAAGTGCGCGCCCCGGCCCGATGTGGAATAAAGTTCGACAAACTCCTCGTAACGGGCCGGTATTTGGGAGGAAGGCACATCGTCGCGGCGGGTGCGGCCACAGAGATAAAGTTCCAGGGTTTGTAGCTTACAGTTGGGCACTTGATGCTTCCAGGTGCGGCGTGCATGGTGCAACAGGTCGAAGTGGGCAGAAGGCGTGGCGTGCTTGACTTTATGCACCTGACTGCGGTTTTTGATGTAGGGCCAGTCGAAAGATTTACCATTAAAGGTGATAATGACTTTGCCCGCCGCTAAATTCTGAAACGCCGCCAGTACAGCGGCTTCTTCGCGGTAGTTGCGGGCCAGAAATAAATCCAGACGAGGCTCACCATCCAGACGCAATGCGCCAATCAGAAACAGGGGGCCATCGGAGGAAAGACCCGTCGTTTCAATATCCACAAATAATAAATCTTCGACGCGCGCCCCACTCAAAGCGGGATGTGTCGCCTGTTTTAAAGCACGTTGCAAATCCACCGAAAATGATGCAAAGTCAGGGTCATAAGCCGTGGCCGGATGCGAGATAAAATAGTGCGTGCCCTGTTTCTTATCTGTCTTTTCCACGCCGCGCAGTACCGCACTAAAATCAGCATCGGGCGCATACAGTGGGCATTCAATGGCGCGGGGCTGGACCGGAACAGGCAACCAGGCTTTACTGGCGTCTCGCGGCGCTCCCGGATAAGGCCGCGATGGGCCTCGACGTGCGCCCGTTGCCAGGCCAGTCATGGTCATGTCGGCGGGCACGACTTCATTGGCAATATCTTCCCAACTGCTCCCGGACGACGCTGGTTTAACTACTGTTTTTGGTTCGGCGTTGGCTGTGGTGGAATCTGTCATGGCGAGTGTCCTGCTTTTATGAATTTTGAAATGGCAATTCAACGACTGTGGCTTTTTGTGTTGCGCTTTCTGCTATCACCTCTAATGGCTGCCCTGGCTGCTGATAATCACCACGTATATAGGCGAGAGCAATGGGGCCAAAACGTGGTGATGCGACGCTGCTGGTGATAAAGCCTGCGGCGCGTTCCTCACAGCGCAAGTTGGCACGCTGGCCCATCGGCAACGATTGCTCTAATTTAAGGCCGAAAAGACCCTGTTTCACTTTCTTATAAGTGTGCAAACGCGCCACCACTTCCTGACCGTTATAGCAGCCTTTGTTCATGGAAATAGCCTCGTCAAAGCGGGCTTCCCACGGGTTAATCTCTTCGGTCAATTCCAACCCGGCGACGGGCACACCAGCTTCGACGCGCAGCACATTATAGGTTTCATCATCCGCCAGTGGCTGGCCACTATCCTGTATCAGATGACGCAAGCCTGAAGCATCCTGCGACCAGAAAATCACACCCGAACCCGGTAGCCGCGTGGTGCGGGCAGCCGACAGGGTCAGTCCATTCGTCTCAATCGTCAATGGCCTATTTAATGGCACATCCAGCACCTCTTCCGCACCAAAACGGGTGGCGACTTCCTTGAGTTGCGGCCCAAAAAGGCCAAACATCCCTGTGCTATCGGTGACATCCTCAATCTTGATTTCCTGACGAAAAAGAATGAATTTCTGCACATGAGGTTTAAACGTCGCACGGCGATTGGGCGAGGTAATCACCAAGAATGCATCGTCCACACGATAAATCGTCAGCCAATCCAGCAGCCGCGCTTTCGATGTAATAAGAGCAGCGTCACATCCTGCACCGGGCATTAAGCCTTTGATGTCATTAGTCGTCAGGTGGTGCAAGAGCGTCGCCGCATCCTTGCCAGTGCAGCGGAACCTCCCGAAATGCGACATGTCCCGCCACACGGCAGCCTCATGAGCAAGGTTGTAGATTTGTAGGTTCATCGTGATTCAGTATGACATTTAAGAGGCATTAAAATACCTCGCTGCAAGACAAAATCCGCCGTCGCGGATTGGGAAACCCACGCAGGTGGGTTTCGTTTTGCAGCCTCCGATTTCAATCGGAGTATCAAAAAGGCCGCGATAATGGCTGTAAGGCAACCGCCATTAGCAGCGTTTGCAAGGCTTGGAGCAATAGAAACACGGCCCAGCCTCTGATCTCTCGCGTGCTGGCTCCTCTACCCGGCACCGGCAGCACGAAGGCAAAAGCCGCCAGCACGCACAGAGATGGCAGTAAGAACAACCATAAGCGTTCGACTTCGCCGCGCACGCTGCCCGAAAGCGTCAGCAACAGCATCGTCAACACAGTCGCGCAACCAATCATCTGGCCGGGAGTCCACCCTCTTATAGCATATAAAAAGCGGTTGCCCTGTGCGCGCCACTCTTGGAGCATCTGAAATAAATAGAAAATTATCGCAACGGTAAATGCCCAACCCGCGAACAAAGCGAAGGTGAGGAGGTTGAGCCATAACCACGCCCAGCGATTGCGATATTCAAGGGTCGCAAAGTAATGCGCCGCCATTGCATTATGGAAGATAGCCACAGGTTGCATGGGCAAGCATAACATCAACAGCCCCCAGACCAAGAAGAACCCAGCTAGAACGAAGGCGAAATCTTTGGCTACCGCGCGCATGGCAACCGAGCCAAATGAAAGAGCAGCCAAAGCGTTTAGCAATATGCAAAAGAGCACCAACGCCAGCACCGCTAACGTGCCAAACGAAACAAAGCAGGTAAGACCCAGAGTAATCCCTGCCGCCAGCAACCAACCTGCTCCCCCGCCTGCTAAACGGCGCGACAGGAAGACCAAAGTCCAGGCCACCAGACAGGCGATGAGCGCATCGAGAGTAAAGGCAAAGAATTGAATACTAGGAGTCAATGCAAAAAGAGCCGCCGCAACCAGCCCCCGCATTTCATGGGCCGCTTGACAGTTATTCGCTTCATTCAGAGATTCCGCTTCGGCGGAATCGCACCCCAGCGCCGCTAGACAGTAAACCGCTGGCACCGTAGCCGCCATCGCGCAGGCCAAAAGAAAAACGCACCATAAGGCGCAGGGCACGGCGGAGTTAGGCAAAGGCACAGGTGGTCGGGCATCCCCGTACTCTAACACGCCTATCACTGCGGTGGCGACTGTAGCAACGGGGCGGCCAGTCAATCTTTCTGTAATAGCCGTAAAGACACTCTGTAAAGCGGGTGAATTTTCAAAGATATGACGTGCGGCATAATAGAACAATGTCGCGCCGGGTGGATGGGTCGCAACATGAGCCTTCGTGCGTGCGGTCAGGCGCTGGCGCTCCGTTGCATAGTCACGGGTGAACTCGCGCACGTCCTGGATTTGATAGGCCGTAGCAAAATATTCATTGGAGACTTCGCTCCAGGCCACATTGATGAGGTTAAAGGTGCCACCGGGTTCGAGCAAGCTCCACGGCCCGATTAGGGTGAGTCCGGCCAGGCAAAAAAGGGTCAGGCCCGTCGAAACGTTCTGTGCCCGTCGTGTCTTGGCGCGGTAGAAGCGATCATAGCCAAAATAGATGGCTAATGCCAGGAATAAACCACAGACTCCCAGGGGCAGCCACCAGGCGGCAAGTGGCCAGGGCGCGGGATAGACGGTGATTGACCATTCGTCTTTGCGGCCTATTGTCCAGCGCCCGTGAAAAAGCCAGACCGCAGTAGCAGCAACGAACAGGATAGTTGCTATAAGGGGAAAGCCAAAAAATCGCTGCGGAGGAACCGGGCGTTGAGGTTCATTTACCATGCTGACCCGCCAGGCTCAGGAACCATCGCTGTCCCATTGCCGTTCGATGCGGCGTGCCAATGGGTTCTGGGAGCGACCCTGCGAACTCTGCCGCGACGGATGCTGTGCCGCAGGGCGAGATTGTCCCGCACGCTGCTGCGATGTCCTCGGTTGAGAAGCGCGTGGCTGTGCGGCACGTTGCTGTGGTGCGCGTTGTTGTGGTGCGCGTTGTTGTGGTGCGCGTGGCGCTGCGGAATGTCCCGCTGTGGCATTTTGCTGTGGTGGACGCGATGGCCCGGTAGTGGATTTACTCCCCGCTTTAGGACGCTCCCCTGGCTGCGGCTTTTGTGGCTTAACGTATGGCTTAGTCGCGGAAGATTTAAAAGCAGTTGGCTTGCCGAGAGGTTTGGTGGCAGATGGTCTGGGGGCCTGGGATGAACGAGACAGCTTAGCCTCTTTGGACTTGTTAGCTTTGGGTTTGCTGTTTTCTTCCTGGATATTAGTCCGGGTTGGCTTGGGCCGCTGTGGTCGCTTTTTCTGCACGGACGGCTTCTTTTTCTCGGCAGCTTTGCGCAACTGATGCACTTCGCCTGGCAACAACACCCGATAATCGCCCGTCAGCATTCCTTCGAGCACGACACCACCAAAACTAATCCGCCGTAGCGCACGCACCGGATGTCCCACCGCTTCCAACATGCGCCGCACCTGGCGCGTGCGTCCTTCGTGCAGGGTCATTTCGACGAGGGAGTTGTTCTCGGTTTGGGCGCGCACCCGTACTTTGCAGGGTGCTGTCTTGCCATCTTCCAGATAGATGCCTGTCGCCAATCGCTTTAGGGTTTCGGAGGATAAGTGACCCCGCACCCGCGCCCAGTAGACTTTCTCGACACCATGTGAAGGATGCGTTAATAGCTGCGTTAACTCGCCATCATCGGTGAGCAGTAACACCCCCGAAGTATCGTAATCTAATCGCCCCACCGGATGGAGATGCTGATATTTTTCCGGCAGGTATTGCAGAACAGTAGGGCGGCCTTCAGGGTCTTTTTTAGTAGTGACGACGCCTTTAGGTTTGTGCAACAGAATAACTGTAGCCGGGCCAGTGGGAAAATGCAGGGGTTTGCCATCCACGATAATGCGGTCGCTCAGAGGATCAGCTTTTGCCCCCAGTTCCTTAATGACATGGCCATTGACCGTTACTCGGCCCTGGGTAATAAGCTCTTCCGCCGCACGCCGCGAGGCGACTCCGGCCCGTGCAATGAGCTTTTGTAAACGCTCCCCATCAGTGGGCGATGGCTCTTGATCCCTGGCGTCTTGCGGCACACTCTGCTGTCTCATAATACCAACTTGTTTTATAGTGTGGGCCAGACACTCTTGTCTGGCAGTTGAGTCACTCGCCAGACAAGAGTGTCTGGCCCACAGCTTGTTCTTTTACCCATAAACTGGAGTCACACATCTTACTCGGCTATCGCTCTGGCACCACCCGTTTACCCGTCGTCTGCCCCGCCACTTTAGGGCGATTAGGAGTCCGTGAGCGGCGACGGGTGCGGTTAATGGCACGCACTTTCAGCCAGGCCATAAATAAGGCCACAATTAATAAACTGACGCCATAGAGACCTAATCGTAGATTCGGATCAGCCGGCAGAATATGTCCCGCAGCAGGCATCACCCGCGTCACCAGTGATGCTGGGACAGCCGACTCCGCTACGAGAGGCACTTCGACTAATTTGCGCCCATTCGTGTCAAATTCCATGTAACCAACAGGCCGCCCCTGGGCAATCGGGGCCGTGAGCTTGAAGAGGTGAACGCTATGGCTCAAGCCCGCTTGCTCATCGTCGCGCAATGGCAAGAGAGTATTGCGGGGGGTAATCGCCTGCGCGCCATACGCGCCACCGCCTACATTCACCGCCTGGATCACTTCATTGGCCCGCGTCACCAGCACAGGGTGGAACTTTTCAAAGCCTTCATGCAACAGCAAATTCGCGCAATCGTGCCACGAATCGGGTGAGTGCATGGCGACGGCTAATAAGCGCCACGGCTGCCCCGTCGTCGGGTCGGTGCGCGTCGCCGAAGCAATTAGACAACGTCCCGCCTGGCGCGTATAGCCCGTCTTGACGCCATCGCATTCATCCCAGCGAAACAGCAAGCGATTGCGATTCACTAAAAGACGTTGCGGCCCAATTTTGTAGTTACCATGAATGGATGTCTGGTGTGTCTTGATGGTTTCATTAAAAAACGAATACTTCATCGCCTCGCGTGCAATAAGCGCCAGGTCATAAGCGGTAGTGTAATGGTTAGGGTCATGCAAGCCATGCGGATTGGCAAAATGCGTATCCCGCGCCCCCACTTCTTTCGCCTTCTGATTCATCAGACGCACAAACGCAGGCACCGAACCCGCCACGCCTTCGGCAATTGCTACACACGAATCATTGGCGGATTTAATCAACGCCGCCCGCACTAAGTCGGCCAGCGCGAACTTTTCACCTTCCATCAGGTTAACACTGGACTCACCGGTGCGCGCCGCATTCGGCCCCACCGTCACCACCTTATCCAACTTACCCTGTGAAATAGCTACCAGGGCCGTCATGGTCTTGGTAGTGGAAGCCGGATACATGCGCTGGTGGTCATTGTACTCTTCCAGCACACGCCCACTATCTACATCCATCAACACATAAGAGGGAGCTAACACCGGGCCGGGAGCCAACGTCTTGGCTTTGAGTGCATCGGAAACCGTTTCTGGCACTTCCACGGGGGGAGCGCCAGGCACTGGGCTGCCAGGCACCAGACTGCCAGTGATTGCTTTCGTGCCCACTTTCACTGCATGATGGTGTAAACGCGCCTGCACCGAAGAAATATGAAATGTGCCTAATAAACAGGCAAAGCCTGCCAGCTTTGATAGTTTAAAACTCAACCCCACGACTCCTCTGTTGTTATTCTGCTGCAATGTCTGCTGCTTCGTTCGCTGCTTCATCAACGGCTACTCTTGCGGCGGGTTCATTATCCGTCCCATTACCATTATGATCTGCATTGGCCGGGTTTGGCACGGTCACTTCCTGCACTTGCATCGCGGGACGATTGAATAGGTTAAGCGAGGCGGGATCGGTCGCCGCATCGTTCAACTGGGCAAATTCGGCCAGCGACGGCAAATCGTTAATGCTGCGCAGCCCGAAGTGATCCAAAAACTGCGGCGTGCTGGCATAAAGCCAGGGACGCCCCGGTGCTTCCTTGCGTCCTTCGAGAGTAATAAGTTTCTTGTCGAGGAGAAACTGTATCGGCCCGGCGCAATCCACGCCGCGCAGGTTTTCAATCTCAGCACGCGTAACGGGCTGGCGATAAGCTACAATCGCCAGCACTTCAAAAGCGGCGCGGGAGAGTCGCTGGCGCGGCACATCGCGTAACTGCTTGATGTAAGGGGCAAAGTCCGGCTTGCTCACCATTTGCCACCCGCCTGCCACCTCCACAATTTGCAGGGCACCAATGCGCCGCTTCTCCTCACGCAGCACTTCGAGTTCTTCAGTCACTTGGCGCAACTCTAACTCGGCAATCTGCGCCAGTTTCTTGAGTGGCACCGGCTTGTCTGCGGCAAACAGCACGGCTTCGATAATATCAGCTTTACTTATCTGCGTCATGGTTGAACAGGACTCTGGGTATTTGTCTTCCGGTGCATATGCATGGGATAAGGGAGAAATAATGGGTCTTTGCGCTGCTCTTCGCTTCTATTGTCTGTAAAGTCATCGGCACGACGGACGATACGCGGTGTCACCAACAGAAAAAGCTCTCGCTTATCACCTTTATCATTAGCTGCCGGTGTCGTAGCAGTGTATCTGCCATTGGCAGAGGGAGAACTCAAGTTACTCCACGGGCTGGGAAGTTGCTGGTTTCCCATCTTTATAGAGTTGACATTTAAACCGCTGAGCCAAATGGTATCACCATCTCTTACAATAGCAGTCGCATTAATTGACGAAGGAGTAGATAAGGGAATTGAAGTAGAAACTCCTTCTTTTGTCAAAGCAAGCTTGATGTAAGGATTCATGCGCAGGGTTATTGTCTCATCGTTATTAATCGTGGGCGTCACGCGTAAACCGGATTGCGAAGCCACATAAAACTGGTTTTCCCTTTTTAAAGAAGATGCAGTAGAGGAAACTGGTGGCTCACCGCCTTGAGGATTGATACTAATATAAACTGGGGTTTTCAGAGAGGTTACGATACGAGCAGAGGCATTATTAATGGCTGTCACGCGTGGGCTGCTAATGACTTTCGCTCGATTCTGTTGAATCAGATGGTCTAAAATACGGCGATAGTCTCGACGCAAAAGACCAAGCTCACTCATGTAAGCATTATCTATCCGCTGCGTGTTCAACCTCTCGATGCCAAGTTCCTGGGCATCTTGCACAGTCATAGCAACATACTGTGCTTCAACCTCGATCTGGCGCAGTGGTTTATCCAAGTAATCTATAACAAATCGTAGATGGTTAAGTCCTGCTGTTGTGCCATAAGCTAAAAGCACGTCCTGAGGGTCTACGGCAACGATACTTTCTATGCCTTCTGGAAGGTCGAACAATGGTGCTGCCTTATTTGGCAGTGCCATTTGACCATTATTGGCACCTAGCTCTTTAGCGTTCTCATCTACATCATCAGTTTTCTCATTGAACCCAAGGGGCACCGGATTATGTTTGGGATCAATCCACCAGGCCATCATCCGTGGAGACATGTTGCGGAGCTTAATGTATTGATATGACTTTGTATCCTTAGCTTCTGGATCTATAGGGAGTGGCGGTGATATTTGTATAGATTGTTGGGCAACAAGGCCAGATGGCCCTGGCCCAGAGGGGGATTTTACTCCCACTTGTGCAGATGTTCCCTGCGTTGCACTCAATAGCAGAGCACTTGACAGCACGACAGTAACCGGTACAACTCTCTTTGTTTCAAAATAATTCCACATGATTCTACCTCCCTTATACCAACTCCCATGACTCACGTTGATGATTCAGCTTCATAGCGACGCACTACAATCTCCGCAAAGGGTTCTGGCTGTGAAACTATGGCGCGGCCACGCCGAATCAATTCTAAGAGCGCGAGGAAGGTGATAACCACTTCCAGGCGCGTTTCGCAATCTTCGCACAGCGCATCGAAGGTTGAACCCTCGCGGGTGGCGGTGATGCGCCCCAGTAATTGACGAATGCGTTCCCCTATCGTAAAGGGTTCGCGGCGGATGGTAGCGACAGGTCGCTCGGCGACACGTTCCAGGACTTTTTGCAGAGCGCGCAGCAAGTCGAAGGTCGAGATGTCTTGCAGTAACAAAACACCGTTATCATCGGCGCCATCAGTGTCAGCCAGGGAATCGTCCAGCGGCACCAGGCGCGTGAACATCTGCGCCCGCTCGTCGCGCATTCCTTTGAGGGTTTCAGCGGCTTCCTGGAACTTCTGATATTCCAACAAGCGTTCGACCAATTCCTGGCGCGGGTCAATGCCCGTTTCTTCCATCTCTTCTTCATTGGCCGATTCCTGGGGTGGCAGCAACATGCGGGATTTAATCTGCATCAGGGTCGCCGCCGTCACCATAAAATCACCAGCATATTCCAGGTCTACTTCCTCCATCAAGCGCAGAAATTCCAGGAATTGGTTCGTCACGGCTTGAATGGGAATGTCACAGACATCATAACGATGCGCCCGGATGAGATACAGCAACAAATCCAACGGCCCCTCGAAGATATGCAGACGCACCTTATGCCCCGTGAATCGGTCAGGGTCGCGCACGGTGGGCTGTTCCCGTAGTGAATCAGTAGACTCAGCACTCTCTGCATTCACATCACTCCCGTTCTGGGCCGCAGCACTGCTATCCTCCGCAAACGATGCTGGTGTAAGAAGTTGAGGCGAGGCCGTATCGCTACTGCTCTCTGCGCTTGCCTCCACCGGGATAGATGCGGGTGAGTCTGTTGTTTGATCCATCACAAGTTTAGAACGGGACTGGAACCAAGATAGGCTATCCTTAATAAGATGGCGCACCTAAAGCCAGATAGATAATGCGCATCGCCAGCATATCAAATGGTGCCAGAATTTGATTAAAAAATGGTGTCTGAATCAACAAGAACAGCAGCAGGAAGGAATAGGGCCGGATGCTATTATATATATCCGTGATAAATGGTGGCCCCAAGCCTTCTAAGACATAATGTCCATCGAGCGGCGGGATTGGTATCATGTTGAACGCCGCGAGGTTGATGTTCAAGGTGATACCGATGATCATAATCATTACAATGGCCCACGGCAGCGACATCTCTGCCTTCCAATCCAGCCCGTTATGATCGGCCACCAGGCGAAAAATCCAGAGTGCCGCCACCCACACGATTGTCTGCAAGACATTGGAAATTGGGCCAGCGATAGCCACCAGGATTGAGCCAATACGCGGATTCTGCAGGTTGCGCGGCTGAAATGGCACGGGCTTGGCCCAGCCCAACAAAGGCACCCCGGATAACGCTGCCATAACTAACATCAGGCAGCCAAAAGGATCAAGATGCACAAGGGGATCAAGCGTTAGTCGCCCCATGCGACGCGGGGTGTCGTCACCGAGCCGATTCGCTGTCCAGGCGTGCGCAAATTCATGGATGGTGAACGCTGCCACAAACGCCGGAATCGAAAAGAGAAGATCAAGTAACCGACCAGAATTCATCGTACTGGGCCTTTGGTTTTAGGTCTTTGCAGTGCGGCTTCTTTTAACCCTTAAATATAGTTGTCAAGTTACGCTAAGACCCAAGGCCAAAGACCCAAGACCTAAAACCAATTTTCAAACTAACAACCGTTCCGGCACCACATCATGCGCCAGCAGGTCTTGCAACGTTTCGCGTTCGACAATGATTTCACTCGCGCCCTCATTGACCAGAACGACAGCAGGGCGGCGAAAGCGATTATAGTTGCTGCTCATCGAATGGTTGTAAGCGCCCGTAGATTGCACGGCCACAATATCGCCAGTGTGCAATGGGGCTAAGCTGATGTCTTCAATCAGGGTGTCCGTCTCGCAATGCTTACCGGAGATAGTAACAGTTTCACGCTCTGTTTCCTGGGCATGACTGGCATTCAAGGCCGAATAACGCGCCTCATAAAGTGCCGGACGCGGATTGTCGCTCATGCCACCATCCACCGCTACATAGTTGCGAATGTTCGGGATGCGCTTAATGCCACCCACCCGATAGAGCGTAACCCCCGCTTCGCCCACGAGAGCACGTCCCGGCTCTACTTCCAGATGGGGCACCGCCAGACCAAGCCGCACACACTGCTCTTTGATGGCCCCTACGACCGTGGCTGCATACTCTTGCATAGAAGGTGGCTGATGCTCCGGCAAATAACGAATGCCCAACCCACCACCAACATCCAAGTCTTGAACGGTAAAGCCCAGGTCGCGCTTCACTTCCGCCAGGAATTCGCACATCAAAGTCGCGCCGAGCTTAAAGAAATCAGCCTCTAAGATTTGACTCCCGATATGGCAACTTAAACCGCGCAACTCTAAGTGCTGCATTTGCAGCGCCTTTTCCACGCCACGCCGCGCTCCACCACCCTCGATATTCATCCCGAACTTGGTATCTACCCGTCCAGTTTGAATATAGCGATGGGTATGCGGGTCAACTGCCGGGGTGAGGCGCAGGCTGATAGCCTGTTTCACGCCATTGGCCGCTGCCACTTCATCTAACAACGACAACTCATTCTCGTTATCCACCACCACACGACCAATGCCGCACTGCACTGCCATTTCCAGTTCTTCGCGCGATTTGTTATTGCCATGAAAAACGATGCGCTCTACGGGAAAGTCGGCCCGTAAAGCCGTAAATAGCTCGCCCGCCGAGGCCACGTCTAACATCAAGCCTTCCTGCGCCACAATGCGTGCAATAGCCAGACAGGTAAACGCTTTGCTGGCATAAATGATGTCACTCGCCGAGTGCAAATCCTGGAATGCCTTTTTTATGGTGCGCATGGTGTGGCGGATATGCGCCTCATCCATGACATAGAGTGGCGTGCCATACTGCTCCGCCAGTTCAACGGTATCGCAACCACCGATCTCTAAGTGACCGGCTTCATTGATGCGTTGAGTTCCAAGCAAAAACACAGTGTTCTTCCTTCTTTCTTTGTCTCGTTAATGCTGTCTTAGCAGTTTATGGTATAGACTCTTTACTGAGCCTGAAATTTCTCTTCACTAATGGAAAATTCATTGCCAGTGTAGCATAGAGAGCAGCGACCTTGCTAAACCAAAATATCTCAAAGCAGAGCAAATGCCCTACTGCATACCCGCCCCTAAAGGAGCGGGCTGAACCATTTCAAAGCCCCCTGAACGGGGCTGAGGTCGCCCTCTGATACGCAGCCCCGTTCAGGGGGCTTCCCAACTCAGCCCACTACTTCAGCGGTGGGAAATTGCAGCAGGGTCTTTGCCCATATCTCACGGCTGCCCCAACTGCCTCATTCTTGGCGCTGAGATCATTAATATTCCACCTTTATGAACTCTATCCCTGATGCCTGGCCCACTCCCGGACTCCAAGCCACCATTGCGGCCAGCCAACCATTCTTTAACGGCAAACAAGTTTTGGTGACTGGCGCGTGCGGCTTTGTCGGCGGGTATCTCGTGCGCGCCCTTCATGCAACCGGGGCGCAAGTCACGGCTCTGGATAAAGATACTTCACCAGAGCGCGGGGCATTGCTCAACCTGACGGGGCTGCGGGATGAGCTACAAGTGATCGAGGCTGATGTAACCCAGCGCACGGTGGCGCAAGAGGTCATATCCAGCGGCAACTATGACTTCATCTTTCACTTTGCGGTAGAGACTCCAAATCAAGACTTGAGGCAACCTTATGATGTTATTCGAGCTTATACGCTGAGTTTCATCCACGTCGCCGAAGCTGTCCGTCAATTGCCGCTTGATAGCCGTCCAGTAATTCTACTGGCTTCCAGCGATAAAGTTGACGGCGGAATTGATGTAGAACGCCTCCCCGTACCACGGCGTGAAGCCGATTGGCCGTGGGCCGACTTAGGCATTGATCAGAGTACGCAACGCGCCGCCGAACTTTTCGCCACGACCTATCACCGAACTCTGGGAGTGCCCACGATTGTGCTGCGTCTGTGCAACCTCTTCGGCTCCTATGATTTCAATGACAATGGACATCTCATCCCCAAAGCATTGCGCAACATATTTCGGGATGGGGAAGCTCCCGATCTCTACATTAATGCTACCGAGCATTACCGCGATTATCTTTATGTCGAAGATGGCGTGCGCGCCTTTATGCACTTAGCGCAACGGGAAGCCTGCCGGGGCCACATTTACAACTTGCCTGGTGCTCGCTACGCTGCGACCCCCGATGTTTTACGCGATCTGATAGATTTAATTATTCTGTTGCAAAGTGAAGACAAAGAGAATAATCCCAACTCACCCTTTGCCAACTTACGCTGGAATCGCACGGTGCGGATCGTCAAAAGCGATCCGCGCCCGGCCATTGCCCATAAACCCCGCACCGACGGCACACGCCTCGAAACCGAAGCGGATTTTGAGCCATCGGTCACCTTTCGCAATGCTCTGCGCCATACCATTCACTACTATTACTGGTATTTCACTCAGATTGCCCCGAATCCTTCGCAGCCGAAAATTAATCATGCCTTAGAAAGCAATGTGCCAACGCCTGCCCCACCCGCCACACTCACTATCCCCGTCTCACCGGACACGATAGAAGAGCAGCAACCCATTGAAACAGTCCCCCCACTTATTCCCACCGCCAATTCGCTCTATCAAGTCCTGCGCCCTAAACAGCAAGCGACTGAGGCACCACCTGAAGTTGAAGAGGATGCAGACCCCGCCACTGAGGATGTGCCTCATGCGCCCAATCCAAGACCTGCCTACGTGACGGTGTATAAATTAGAGAAGCCTGACGAACCCAGAGCGTGAGCGACGGGTTAGAGCCAGTGTTCCACTCACTAAGGCGAAAGCCTGTCGCTCTCAGCCCACAGCAACACTCCAAGTTCATCGGATACCTTCCTCTACCTTCCTCGCTTTTGACCTAACTTCTCTTGCAAAATCGTCGTAGAGCGCAACCATATGGGATTGGTCGCGTCTAAGCCCTTAATATGGATAAAGTCTTTTCTACTCTTTCGTTATCTGCCGTGCTTTTGGCGGGGGCAGCAGTGGCCCGTGCTGAAGCCGGGTTTACTTATCTGGACGATCAGGCCGAGGCGGGGGGCTATGATGTCATTACCACAATGGAAAAGTTACCAGTGGAACTCTCCCTGGCCGAGCAAGCCAATGGTGATGGTTACCGGCTCAAAATGACCGCCAATGGCGCGCAGTTAGCCACGCAAGCGCATGGCGTATCGCATGTCCTGGCGACCGCGCAGGGTCATATTGATCCCGGCTCCCTGGTCGCCCAGCGCCGGGGCGCGCACTGGCGCATTATCACCGGCAAGCGGGTGCTGATTGAAGCTGATGACGACCGCTGGCACGAAGGCAAAATCGGCTATCGCGGCAGCTTGAAAGATAACCGCGTACAGCCAGTCGAAGACATTTTCTTTGATGATGATTTTATGCGCGTGGCAGCGGATGTCGCCCTTAATAGCGCCAAGGACGACCCGCACCAGGGAATGCGGATCGCCGATGTCAAGATTGATGAAACCCTCTGGAAACCCCTGGCAGGCAAATGGAGCACGACCGGGCTGAGTGAGAACGAGCAAGCTCAAGTCGCGCAGAGTGCCAATCCTTTCGTGTTTAAGACCAGTGAAGCGGGCACCAGTTTAGCCACCACAGGCCGTCCTTTCTGGGATAACTACCAGATGGAAGCCTCCATCAAGCCGGAAGGCGCGACAGCGGTGGGGCTTGCGCTCTATGTGCAAGATGACAAGAACTACTTACTGTTCGATTGGCAGGCCAAGGGGCCGATGCAGTTGCGGGCGATGGTCAATGGCAAACCACGCATTCTCGATCAAGCCGCAGGCGGCTATGAGCAGAAGCAATGGTATCGGGTGCGCTTTTCAGATGCCGATGGCGTGTTGCGCGCTTATGTGGATGACGCCGAAGTGCTACGTGCCCACACTGGCCTATTTGGACGCGGCCCCGCTGGAGTTTATGCCGAGAATCCGACCAAAGAGGAATCCGCCGTTTTCGATGATGTCAGTATCCGTTCGGTCAAAGATGTGCGCGACGACTTCGACCTGAATGTGCCAGGGCGCTGGCAAACCACCGCTGGGTCATGGCGCATGGCGAATGCTGCCCAACCTGTGGATGAGCGTGCCGCCTCAGCGGTGTTAGGCGAAGGCGGCTGGAAGGATTACATCACTTCAGCCAGCATTACCTTACCGGCGGATGCAGCGGCAGGTTTAATCTTAGATCAATCAGCCGACAAGGGCGCTTACTTGTTGCGGGTGGCGGGTTCCAAAGCCAAGTTACCGTATGCGGGCAAGGCGCAAATCGTTAAAGTCGCTAGTGGCCAGACAACAGTGTTAGGCGAAACCGCCATCGGCAACCGCTTCGATGGCAAAAAGGTCAATTGGGATTTCTCCGCCCAGCGTGGTTATCTCAAGGGCACCGCTAACGACACGCGCATTGTAGACGCCTTTGATGAATCGCTTGCCACGGGCCGAGCTGGTATGTTCGCCCAACGGGGAGCCAAGGGTATACCGCAACTGACCGCTTTCACCGTTGATTTCCCGCGCCCTCACGCGACCTGGGCTAAGGTACCGGAACTCTACGAATTAGAGCGCCAGGCGGAAACAATGGGTGGTTGGAGCACCCCGGAAGGTTTCTGGATTAACGCGGCTCCAGTCTCGACCATTGCCACTTCCGATAGTGCCACTGCTACTAACAAAACGCTGTGGCATAAGGGCACCTTCTGGGGCGATGGCAGCGTGCGCTTTAAGCTGCCAGCACTCACGGCTGACCAGCAGCTCAAATTGATGTTCGATAATGTTCAGTCCGCCGCCGCTGCCCGTAACCGCTCCATCACCTTGACCCTGCGCGCCAGTGGCGGCACGTTAAAGGGCAACCTGCTGCGCGGGACGGCAACCCAAGGCAAGAGTGGCGAACTCAAACTGGAAGGCCCGGTCGCCGGACAGCCAGTGGAAGTCCAACAGCGCGGCACGTTTATCATTGTGCGCGTCGGCAACCCCGACAAAGCCCGCACCCTTTTAGTAGCGCGTATGGCCTAAGCGTAAATTTGTAACAAGTGAATGGGGAGCTATCGCATGATAGCTCCCCATTCTGTTAGTGGCAGGACTCACGCACACCCGCCGCTAAAGCAGCGGGCTGAGTGCCAAAAGCCCGGTGAACCGGGCTGGAGACACCCCTTAGCCCCGTTCAGGGGGCTTCCCGTCCAGTTCAGCCCGCTCGTTTACGGGCGGGTCTAAGTCAGTCCTGGGTGGCTTAGAATAGTAGGCCAGACACTCTTGGCTGACTGCTGAATCTCCCATTCTGCCAGACAAGAGTGTCTGGCCCACTATTGAGACTTCCATCCCTGCTATTGAGCCACCATCCTCACTATTTCATTTGTTCTCTCCTACTCGGCTTTTGGTTGCGGCGCATTATCAGCATGATGCAAGGTTGCCTCCGTGAGATAATACAAGCCAGTCCGTGTTCCGACCCACAATCCATTCTGTTGTCTTTTCAGTGATTGCACTTCCGTATCCAGGAATGGCACCTGCTGATTGACTTTGAGCAGCTTGCCCACCGTCTCATGCCACAGTCCGGTGCGCGTCGCAATAAAAACTCCTGCCGCGCCATCTGGTTCTAAAGCCGTGACATTTTCACCTTGCAGTTCAGGATAAGTTTGCCAGTGTTCTCCCTCACAGCGTGCCAACCCACCAACAAAGGTGCCTGCATACAGGGCGTTACCGACTCGTGCCATACAGGTAATCCAATCATCTGGCAGGCCCATACGCTCATCATGCCAGAGCAGCTTGCCCGTTGTGCGATTAAACTTCCCAATGCCCCGGCTTTGCGTGCCGATCCAGAGGGTATCACCTTCAGGATATAGCACCGTCAGGGGTAAGCCTTGCAATTCAGGAACATCAAAATGGTGTTTCCAGGCAGTGCCATCGAATTCACTCCACCCGCCCCACTGCGCCACATAGAGCCGTTGATGGTCAGCCGCCAGCGTCATGGCTTTCTGGCGCGGTAGCCACGGTAAAGCGTTGCGTATCCAGTGCTCCCCATCAAAACGATCTACCTTTCCTGTCCCCTGCCGCACCCATAATGAGCCGTTAAACTCCACTATCTGGCGCGGTGCATTGGAAGAGAGTGTTTCACTTCCTATATGTTGCCAACCCGTGCCAGTTTGCATCGCTAATCCATCCTCCAGTGTGCTCACTAAAAGTGCGCCATGAAAGGTCGCCAGGTTCTGACAGTTATGGTCATACGGCTCGTCCGGTTGCAAATACTGCGTCCACTGCTTTTTCTGATACTGCCATACTCCATCACGCCGCGTGCCCAGCCAGAGCGATTTAGCATCGCCCGCCAAAGCCGTAATCTCGCGTGCTTGCGGTGGCAGCTCAAGTTTCAAAGGCTGCCACTGGTGCCCATCAAATGACCACAGCCCATCCCCGAACAGTGCCGCCCATAACGCATTACCTTGAGGTAAAAGCGCACTGATATGAGTCCCTTGCGACGGTGGTAATGCAACATGCTGCACTGTTCCATGCTCTTGGATATGTAAACCAGTCAGGTCTGCCGTTAATAGCGCGCCTCGCCATGTAACCGTTGGCAACAGGGGTGGCTTCGATTCTTCCACAGCACCCCGCGTCATTGCCGCTTTTTGCACCAAGCCTTGGCCATCTGCCGTACTGATAGCTTGCACTGCTTCCGGCTGTGTCCCATCAGATAAAGCTTGCACCTGCCACTGCCCGGCTTGCCACACCGCAACATTACGCGGACAAACCGCTTCGACAGAACCATCAGCACTAAATCGAAAACCGCGCACCTCATGCGCGGGCAGACCAGCGAGACGGGTGAACTTGTGCCACGTGCCATCCTGGTCACGGCGCAAGACACCACCACTGGTGCCCACCCACAAGACACCATCAGGAGCCAGTGCGAGACTTGTCACCTGACGGGTGCTGGTTAATGCAACATTGCCGGATGGCGTAGGGGCCGGTTTAAAATTGATAGCTATAGTCGGATGCACAGCGGGAGCCGCCAGATTACAGGCGAACCGGAGCACCAGCATTCCCGCTATGATGGCTAACATACGCATACGCTTCATAGTGTCCGCTCCTGAAAGAACACCTTACAGGTGGAGCAGAATAACAATCGTTTACGCAAGAGCTACTCTGCTCCACACCTTAAGATGCTACTGTGTCATATCTACAGTCATGGTTGTGCGGTTATGTGCCTTGTCGGTCAACACGAATGTCACCTTATCGGCGCTACCTGGTGCTGATACTGGTAGCGGAACCAAAGCGGAGAAATGATGCGCGTTCGTGGCAGAAGGTTCAAGATCAACTTTTTCTCCCGCTGGCAGTAATGCGAAAACGCGTGTTGTATCATCGCTCCCTTCAAGCTCAAGGCGCAGCATGGATTTATTCGATGGTACGATGCTAGCCTGTCCAGTGCCGGTGGGAGATGTCAAATCCACTTTGTAATGCAATTGCACCTGCTGGCGCTTGCCATCTTTGAGCACCACCATAATAGTTATCAGATATTGGCCTTCAGCAGCATAGGTGGGAATATCAAAACGGGCTTCCCACTTGCCACTTTCGGCGTTGAAGAGCAGTCGCTTAATTTCACCGCCTGGCATTAACGCAATGACTTGTTGGGCATCAGCCGGTGCCCCAATGGAGATAAGCGGATCGCCCTGGCGAGAATACTGCGTCTCAACTTTTTCCAGGCTGGCCAGTAGCTGAGTTCGCCGTTGTTTCAACTGTTCTACTGCGGAAGACTGGCCTTGCTTTTCCAGTTCTTCGAGTTGATCGGGAAGTTGCTTTAATTCAGTGCGGGCCGCCTTCACCTCCGCTGCTTCAAGCGGGTTAGGCCCTTTATCATTGTAATAGTAGCCATAAGTTGGCACCTTCGGTTGCAGCGCAGTAAAACGGTCTTCTAAGTGCTGCACTTTTTCTGTATCCGGTTTATCCTTGCGCAATTCCTCTACCATTTGGCTTAACAATTGCTTCAGTGCATCGCGCTCACCTGGATATGACTGCCAGTAAATAAAGTCTTCACTTCTGCGACCTGCAACTTGGGCCAGATGGTCGAGCTTTGCCCGTAAAATATCTATTTGAGCCGTGTCTGGCTGTAAGGCATTCTTGTCACGGACGATATGGTACGCCAGTTGATGCATTTCATTCCGTGTCCATTCATATTCATTCTCTTGAATATACTCATGGAACTTTTCACCACTCACCCGCGATATACGCGCCAACTCAACCTGGAGCCTGTTCATACGAGTGGTGTCCGGTTGTGTCCGATGTCGCTCTTGCACCAGCGTTGAGGCTAATTCCCTCAGCTTGTTTCGGGCTAACTCGCTGCGTTCTGCGGTTATTAACTCACTGGATTTGAGAAGCGAGTAGTAACCCCGTGGGCGATGCTGTTGTTTGTTCCACCGGTTAGTGACTTGGGCGGCGTGTTCCATCTGACCACGCAGAGCCTTCATGCGTGTTCGATTGGGCTGCACACTCAATTCTTCCCCAGCCCATTCCTGCGCTAAATTAGCAGCAATACCTGACAGAGCTTCTGCAATCTCTGTATTTAGGTCTTGGCCATAATCGTTGGGAGTGTTACGCCTTAGCACCATTATGCGTTGACGGAGACGGCGGAACGTGCGACTTTGTTCGCGCCCTTGAAGAATCTCACTCGCCAGGCTCCGCACCAGGCCGTACATTTTCGCCTGCTTTTCAACGCGACGATAGTTCTCCATTTCCGCTTGAGGAATGGCTAACCAGGATGTGAATTTAGAAGGTAAGTTGAAGCTTTGCGAGAGAGCAATCACCCGTGCGCGATTCTTTTCTGTGACGCCAAGTGAATCTAGCTTACGGGCCGCCCACAGCTTAGTCGCCGGGCTGTCGCTGGCTAGCTCTGGGGCGAAATTCGCATCGGAAGCATACGCTTGTGGCCCGGTAGGAGAATCGCCGCGTAGTAGCACTCGCGCCTGACCACTGCCACGATAACGCCCGCAGACTGTGAAGTTCTGGTGCGCTTTAAGTGCAGGCAAGCGAACTGGCATTAAGTCATAAGTTGACACCCCGCGAATGTTCAGCACGGGGTTCTTAAGGTCGCTTTGGGGTGTTAAAGAAAGAGCAAAGTAACCGTCACCCTTATTCGGGTGCGCCGCATTGAGACCAACATGCAATGGAGCGACGGGGCGCATTAAGTGCATCCGAAAGTCCATTGTTGGACGGAATTTGAGTTGAGATAAAGTTAAATGCGTGCTTCCGTGCTCCCGCATCGGGGGCACGTTGTAGTTATTGATGAGTTGTCTCACACCCGCGTCAGGCTTGATGTTGAGATGCAGCCTTAATTTCTCATAGGTGCCGCGTGTTTTGGGGGTGCCAATCCAGGAATTGTAATCACTGGATGGTGCGACTTCATCTTGCTGCTGGCGTAAGGGGAACTCGAAGAGGGTGCCTTGCGCATCCACAGGTAGAGCCTGCACTAAGTGCATTTCAATTTTTAGGTCTTGTCCGACATCAATGGGGAAAATGCGGGCGCGAAAAGTATTATGCCCCACCATTTCAATGAGAGCCGGGTCTACACCCCATTGAGTAAGAGTCGAATAGATGTAGGCCGCCCGTTCTTTTTCGACAATGTGAGCCACCACTTTCTCGCCCTGGTACCAATAGGCAAAATAAGTCACCACGCTGTTAGGAGGAGCCGTATATAAAAATTCAACTTCCGGCTTCCAGTTCTTGTATTCGTTTTGAAAGGTCATTATCAAGCGCGTGGATGCAAAGTCATGGTTAATCGTGACATCGGCATCCATCACTTTGGTACGCAGGGGCAACGAGTTCTGGCCACTCGGCTTTAAAAGAATAGTGGCTTGTGCCGGTCGCGGCAACCAGATTCCCAGCATAGTTGCAGACAATGCTGCCAATCCAATTGACTTTATAATCGTCTTAAACATGGTATCACCTCTTAATAAATTTGATTTAGCGGCGGTTAGTAGGAGTTGTCAGGCCGTTAGCAGACGGGTCTGGCTTAATTGGTCTGCCATCGGTGCTCAAGGAGTGAGCGATTTAGAGATTAATTGTTAGTGCGCGAAAACGGTTGGGGCGGGTAATGCGCCTCAACTACTCTTAACCGGCACAGGGGAAGCACGGCTACCAGCACTTTTAGTGGCCGTCGTAGTGGTGCGCGTTGTTACTAATGAGGTTGCGCTGCGGCGAGTTGTTAGAGACCGTGTGCGAGAGCGGCGGACACGCGAGAAGTAAGGACGAGTTGGCATGATGGAGCGAGAACGGTTGCCAATAGCTAAAGTAGGCTCAACGCTCCGCTCCGAGAGCGGATTGACACGCCCACGCCTTATAGTTCGCCGGGGAGCCAGTGCCTTACGCGATAATAAGCGATGGTGCGACGGATAGCTCACTCTCCATGCAAGGCGCTGCTCCGGGACGAATGAATTCGCGTTAGCGCCATTAACTTGCTTTGCTCTAGCCGAAACTTGCCGTGCGCGTCGTGCCATAAGGTTCATCCATGCCGGTGCTCCTTGCCAGTGCGGTCTGCTGCCCAGCGGCAAGTGATGGAGTGGCTTTAACTTGTCCCCAATGGCTGGCAAGCGTTTGGGCATAGTGATAGCTAACAAGAAAAGAGCTTCGACACCCAGGGCGGCGAAGACAAAACAAACGGGGAGGGCTTCCATGAGATAGCGTGGCTCTACCGCCAAACCACTGGCAAAAGGCAGCAGAGAACGCCCTATAACCAGGGCAAAAATGACAGCTATGCCTTTGCGTCGCAGCGTTAGCGCATAGAGGCCGCCAATAATAAAGAGCCAGGATAGGCATTTCCAGAAAACATAAAAGACAGCGATGGCACGGTCTTGGGCCGGGGTAGGCAAACCGGGCGTGGTGGGTATAAAGCCCGGCAAGGCACGCAGGGGGATATATTCTGGCATGTGGCTCCAGGTATTCATCACCCGGCCCAGCGGAGCTATCAAACGCGCTTGTAAGGGGCGCACACGCTGCGCTTCGTTCGCCAGTTCCATAAATTGGCGCGACGGCTCGCCATCAAAGGTTTTAAGCCTCTTGGCTAAGACCAGAATACGCTCGGCTTTTTGCTGCTCGGCAGTGCTGAACTTCCAGCGGGGAAAGTGATCTGGCCCAATTGGTTTGAGAATATCCCACCAGTACGGCTTCTGATAATTGGTGCCATCTACCCAGGTGCCCAGCCATTTAACGTAGCCATTCAAGCCCTGATCACCGACGCGACCTATCGGTTGAAAGACACCAAAAAGCGCATACGACCGCAACGTCCACGGCAGTAACATCAGACCCACCGCCAGCACGCCCAGGCTTAGTCCACTGGACGTGCGCAGCCACTGCCGCCATCCACCACGCCAGGTCACCAGAGCGGTCGCTAAGAGCATGAGGGGGACAGCAATAATCATATCCGGGCGCATCAGTAGGACAGCGCCGCCCACTAACCCGGCCAGCGTCCACCAGCAGAATTTGTATCTGGTGTGCTCATCACAGACACGCACCAGCATATAACACATAATCAGAGCGAGGCAGGTGGTCACGACTTCCGTCATCATGCGCGCTGCCCAGAGGGGCAGGAAAGGACACAATAGGCCAATGACCAGGGTCACTGTTTGCACTCGCCCCGGCAAATTCAGGCGGCGCACAATACGCCCCACTACAAAGAGCGTCAATAATTCCAGCATAAGTTGAATGAAGACTACACTTTGTAGCCGACCAAATAGCCACAGAATCCCAGCCACAAAGCCAGGGTAGCCCGGCAGGTCGAAATCATTGGGTTGATACGGCGGCTGAAGATTAGTCGAAAAGCCATGTCCCATCAGCAGGTTATAGGCGAGCGGGTAATAACGCGCCGCTGCATCGCCAGTTGGGGTCATATCAGCGAAGAGCATGAAGGCGCGCAGGGGTATCGCCAGGCTGAGCAGCAAGATGAGCCACAATAACTCGCGCGGCCCCCACCGTAAACTTCCGCCGCCTTGCGCTGGAGCCGTGGTCAGAATGTTCGTGCGGCAACGCTGCCGGACGCTACGGATAGATTTTCGGGAATGGGATTCGATGGAATACATGTCAAAGTTGCGTTATTAATAGCCAGCTTAAATTCAAAGCGTTCTGCACCGCTTCGATTTGGTGGCGGCTTTACCGCTTTTAAGCCATTTTGGTCAATGGTAAATCAATTGGCTTCCAATCATCGTGCAGCAAATAGCGCACAGAAAATTCATAAATCACCAGTCGGTTGCCTAACAAGCGATCTCGACCTTGCAAGATAGAACGGCGCAGTTCCAGACGTGTTTCGTTGGCGGCCCCGCCATCAATGGCGATCCGATCTACCGGGCGCTGAGGATAATAAGCCAGTTGCTCGGCGAAAACTGCCGCTTGGCCCCAGGCACCCCCATAAGAATAGATGTTGCTGAAACTATCGCCCAGAACCAGAATATCAGCATTGCGCGTTGGCTGCCATAGCTGACTATCAGGAGTCTGCCTTTGCTGAATGGTAACTTGCTGCCACGGATACTCTTTTTGCTGGCGCGGCAATTTTATCATGTAAACGATGTCGCTGATGTTGGAAACGGAGACTGGCTGCGGCGGAGCTTTGTCTTGTCTCGCCCGCTCCACCTTCGCCAGCAAATCTTGCTGGAAGTCTACTATTGGTGAAGCATGAGCCAAGAATCCTCTGTAAGCTAATCCGGTAAAGATGGACACACTGGCCAGGAGCCAGCACCAGGCGGCACTTGTCTTCCAGCGAAGAGGGGGATTAGAGGATGCAAGGGACTCATTATTTTTGAAAAGACGCTTGGTGTTCAACATGCTCAACCTTGCCCTAAACAACAATTGATATTATGTTAATATAATATGTTGTAAGTGTGCAAGGGGTGAGCCTAAAATTTTTAAATAAAATTTTGTAAATTAATTGGGGAGAGTTTTCGGGTATTCGCTCAGTCGCTTTATGAAACTCGTAAGAAAGTTGGGATAGCAGATAAATCAGCCCCGGCCACGATATAGGTAAGACATGTGGGGTACCGCTGCTGCTCACTTTTTGTCCCCTTTAAATTGTTAATTTTATTTAACACCTTGACAATTATATTTAACTTCGTGTATGCTATTACTTACATAAAACCCATGATGGGTTGAGGAGGCTAAAATGCCCTACAGAGAGAAAACCGCTTGGTTGTATCTGATCGCAATGGCCGCTACGTTTGGCCCGTATTTCATGATTGTGGCGGCGAATCCGCCCAGAGAGGCGCTGCCTAATCTTAGGCAGTTGAGCTTGTATGCAGTGACGGCGGGTGTGCAGATGCTCATCTTGGGCGTGGGCCATCTTTATCTGCGTCGCGTATCGCCGCAGGAAGCTCACACGCCACCGGACGAACGCGACCTTGCCATCACGCGCCACGCGATCAGCTCCGCTTATTACGTTATGATCGCTGGCATGATCCTGGTCGGCGGCATTATGCCGTTTACTGCCCGTGGCTGGAGCCTCGTCAATGCGGCGATAGCCATGATTGCGATTGCGCAAATCGTTCAACATGGCATCGTCGTGTTGAGCTATCGCAGGCAGCAGGGATGACAGGGATGAAAGGAATACTTTCCAATCGAATTCGCACGCTGCGTTTTCTGAACGGCGAAATGTCGCAGGCTGAGCTTGGCCAGCGCGTCGGCGTGACGCGGCAAACGATTGCCGCCATCGAAGCGGGGAAATACTCGCCGTCCTTAGAGGCTGCGTTCCGTATTGCCCATGTCTTCGATGTGCCACTGGCAGAGGTATTCCAGTGGGAAACCTAACGGGGAAACCTAACCGGGTTGGGCTTTCTACTACCCAAGCCCTGGCCACGAATGGCGTCATGAATTTGAGGCGGTAGGGCGACTCACTTCCCAAGCGCATAATCGCCTCTTTCGTCCATAAAAGTGAGTCGGGGTCATGCCCCACATGTGTTACCTACATCGTGGCCGGGGCTGGATAAATGAGAAGACGCAAGCCGCCGAGATGCCATCTTAGTTTTCTCAGGACATATGCAAAGAATCAGACCACCCGCCTCTAAAGGGACGGGTTGCATAAGTCCTATTTACAATATCTTATGCGGCAAGACTTCAATCTCAACTGACTTAGTGCCCAACGATGAATGAGTCCCTTTAACCTTGATGAGTCCAGACCTTTGTGGCATCGTTTTCACCCAGAGGGCGCCAACTCCGCCGCTGTCTGCCAGCGCAAACGGATTATCTCCCACTAGAACTCCCGGCCCCACAAGTTCAAAAGTGATAATGCCGCCTGCCAAGGCCCGTTGCGCACCAAACTTATCCGCAACTTTGAAGAGCAGCCGGGTCGCATCGGAGCCATCTCCTATCAACGTGGTGTCATCAGCTTTAAGCAATAACTGATCCTGCTTCATGTCGGAAGAATACGATTTTGACAGGGCCAGCCGATCATTAATATAACCGTCAATGCGCAATTCAGGATGGCCCGCGCCTTCCAGATCAAGATCGGCCAAAAAGGGCGGATATTGAAGATAGGGGTAACTCGTTACATCCGGGTGCAGAGTGGCGTGTGGCTGGCCATTAATAAACAATTCCAGGCGCTGGCAATTGGAGAAGATAGCAGCCCGGTGCCCTGGCCCACGGGATGTTTGCGGCCCAAAGTCCCAGTAAAAATTGGGTTGGATGACCACGCGCACCTGGGGATCAATTTGCGCTTGGTAAAACGACGCTCCCAGTTTAGGAATGCGAAAAACGTCGGCGATGCCTGCATACTTCACACTATGATACGAATTGATCAGGCTCTGGTAGTCAAACGCGCACCAGGCGATCACCCCGCAGATGCGTGGGTTCGCCGCCGCTTTACTGTGGGCTTGAGCATGACGCAAAGCCTGCTGTTGTTGTAATGCGACATCTCCCGCAGGGCGATATTGGCTATTGAAGCCTCTGCGCTGGCTGTAATTGAATTGACCCACGGCCTCCGCCAGCATATAAGGGACGCCCGGCGTTGGTTCTGCAATGCCGACGCTGCCATCGGGAGCCGCATGGTAATCGTCATAGGCGAAGACCTCCTCATGCCAATCATGGAGCCAGTTCCGCCTCGAACCAGCCGTCATTGAGCCAGATGTAGGCCGCGAGCCATCGAGCGTCTTGGCCATCTCCCTGGTCTTTTGATAAAGTGCCTCGTTGTTGGCTGATTCGTTGGCGCGCGTGCCCCAGATAACAATGGAGGGGTGATTACGATCACGGATAATCATATCTTGCGCGTCGCGCACCAGCAACGCTTGCCACTTCTCATCGCCGAGATAGCCCCAACCGGGGACTTCCTCCCACACCATAAGACCCAATTCGTCGCAGGCGTCGAGGAAGGCTGCCGCTTGAGGATAATGGGAGCAGCGCACGATATTGCAGTTCAATTCGTGACGCAGCATTGCGGCATCATGGCGCTGGACACGCGGGGGCATGGCACCACCAACATAAGGGAATAACTCGTGCCGATTTAAGCCAAAGAGCTGCCGTCGCCGCCCATTTAAAAAGAAGCCATCCAATTCAAAACGTGCCTCGCGTAGCCCGATGCGGGTGTGGTGGTTGTGCAACGGCTGACCATTCAACGAAATAGTTGTCACCACATCGTACAGGTGTGGCGCATCTACGTCCCAGAAGGTGACATTGCCGAGCTTGTCCAGCACTAATCGAAACTCCGTTAAACCAGCCTTATCAATCCGCAGCGTCTCTTGCACGCGAGTGAGTACACGATCACCATCCCTGCATTCAACTTCAATATGGAGCGGCTTCTCTAGGGGCGTGCTGGCGTTAAGAGAACAGGTTACTTCAATGCGCCGGTCGGGGTCGAGAACGTGCGTCGGTTTGGCAAAGACATCACTGATAAAAATTGGTGGCATCACCTCTAACCGAACCGAGCGATAGATGCCGCCAGGGGTTAGATAATCTATGCGCCGTGCGCCGCTGGGCGCACCTTCGGGTGGCACATTACTCCACCGTGAGTCCACCAACACAGTCAGCACATTGTCGGCAGGTCTGAGCCAGTCGGTAATCTCATAAGCAAAGGGCAGGTAGCCGCCTAAGTGTTGCGGCAAAGGATGGTCATTGATAGTCGGCGTAGCGCCGACCATGACACCATCGAAATGGAGGAACACCCGCAGCCTACCCACTTCCCTGGGGAGGGTAAAATGGCGACGGTAAATCCACACATCCTGCCACTGCGCTGCATCCCAATTTTGCCACGATAGCTTTGCCACACAATGCGGCAAGGTGATCCGCTCAAAATGGGAATCATGAGATTTCGAGGTGGCCGCCACTCCATCAAACTTGCCGCCGAAAAGCCAATCTTGATCCAGGTTGATGGTGCCACTCGCTGGCCCCTGTTGGCCCTTGGGTTGGTGCGGATCAAGGCCGTAGCCACGCAGCATGGGCACTCCCATCGCCAATGTGCTGAGAGCGCAGTGTTGAATGAAGTCACGACGCGAGACAACCGCTGACCTGTGCAGATTTTTAGGGGCCATGCTTACTTAGCAGAGAAGTTAATATAACGAGCCTTCATTGACCATTAACAGACTTGAGCTTGGGTTCAATGCTGACGGTGGCCGAGGCCGGGGTTTTGCCTTCCATCAGGGTTTCCAACATATCAAACATGGCCTGGACGATTTCGGCGGGGTCAACTTCGATAATGGTGAGGTCGGCTTCATAGCCGGAGAGGGCAGTGGAACCATGATTAGTGTGGGTAGCGATGCGCAGGTCTTTGCCGACGTGTTGGCCGACTTTACCCAGGGCTACGACGGCACCGCGCGTCATCATGTCATCTAAGATGACCAAGCCATCGGGCATCTCTTCGCGTTTGGCTTTGGTCGCACCGGCGGCGTTGCCAAACACCTCAAATGCAGCACGGAAACCTTGTTCCTGGTTGGTCTCACGCGGCTGAGTTTCCACCGTATCGGTCAGGCTCTCCACATTCCACACATATTCCGGCTTATAAGTTAAGCCATGTTTTTTGAGGGCCTGGCGAAAGGCGTCTAATTCAGGAAAGGACTTTTGGCCACTGGCCGGGCCGATGCCCACGCCAGCCGGAATCCACAGGCCAATGCGACGGCAGCCCTGGCTCACCAGATTCTCTACGCCCATACGCACCACTGCCGGGTGGTCAATTTTCACACGCCAGGGAGCAATGGGGGTATAAGCGAGGGCCACAGTCGGGATTTTCTGTTGCAGCAGCCACGATATTGCTTCCGGGTTCTGTTCACCGACGAATAAAATGCCCTGCAAGCGGCGGGTGTGAATGGCATCTACCAGATCATCATGCACTGGCAAGCCATCGTGGGAGGGAATCGCTAAGTAAAAACTAAATTTCTCTTCGCTGGAAGCGGCCCGCCGTCGGGATTCTTCAACGAGCAAACCGCAGAAGGGCGAGGCCCCCGGCTGAAAAATGTCACGGTCATAGACTAAGCCAACGGTGCGCTGATTCAAGCGGGGGGAAACATAGGTGCCTGACCCTTGACGGCGGTAAATTAAATTTTGCGCTTCTAATTCACTCATCGCCCGATGCAACGTCATCACGCTCACATTGAGTCTTTCACTAAGCTGTTGCATCGGTAAAAATTTACCTTTCGGTGCCAGTTCATGTACGTTCTCGATGAGATAATCACTAAGCGCCTGTGTCTTTGTTTGATGGCGCATCGGAGTTAATTTAGAAGAAGCCATAATCGTATTGAGAGTTCTTTCTATAGCGTTTGCTGCCTTGTTCTATAAGCCTAGCTTACCACCCTACTCATAATATCACAATACAGCCCCTAAAGCGCAGCAAGCTAGGTATAAGGTTTGAGGTATAGGGTTGGGTATAAACTGTAGGCTTTAATAAGAGAGGATTTGTTATGTAGTGCTAAACCCCGAACCCTGTACCCTAATTAGCCGAAAGGTAGACAATGGTGAGGTCATCGCTGGGGGGGGCACCAGCAACGTGCGTTTGCACGGCGAGTTCAATGGTTCTCAAATCTTCTGGTTCGTCAGAGGCATCGTTAGCGCCACAGGTGGCATTTCCGTTCAGACCCTTATCCACGCCAGTGTTCTCGCCATTGAAAGCATTCTTGGCGCGGCCATTTTGCGGGCTGCGGCCCAGGGCGGCTGTAGACATACGATCATTACCTGCCACGACGGGAACGCCATCATCATCCAGATGATCCATAACGTTCAGGATGCGCTGCATCCCGAACTCTTCACCGCGCGAGTTCATGGCTTCAGTCAAACCATCGGTGAACATTAGCAGGCGGTCGCCAGAATGCAATTCCACGGTGTTGACTTCCAGAAAATCACCAAATTCAGGTGAATCTACTACGCCCAGCGCAAAGCCACCCGGACTCAGCACATCTATGGGAGCGTCCGGGTGCGCCACAATCAGAGGCTCGTGACCAGCGCGGCCCCAGGAAAAACGTCGGGTGGGAATCTCCAGAATACCATAGACACAGGTGATGAACATATCACGGCGCAAGTCCTGGCTCATGAATTCATTAACACGCGACAGCACTTCGCGCACGTCCGGGTTGCCCCGCGCGAGGGTGCGAAACGCACTGCGAATCGTTGCCACCGTAATGGCGGCGGGCACGCCTTTGCCCGAAACGTCAGCGACTACAATGCCTAAATGGTCTTTATCTACCCAGAAGAAATCGTAGTAATCGCCGCCGACTTCGGTAGCAGGCGTGCCCACTGCGGCAATCTTGAAACCTGGCACCGTGGGGCACTCTTTAGGCAACATGCGCTGTTGGATGTCATGGGCAATCTGCAAATCACGGCGCAAGCGTTCCTGCCGCCCAATTTCTAGGGTCAGAATAGCATGGTTGATTGAAAGTGCCCCCTGGTCGCCCAGAGCTTGCATAAGAGATTGATCGTCGGGGCCAAACGAACCGCGTTGCTTGTTCAAGACAGCCATCACGCCCAAAGGCTCATCGCGGATGCGCAGGGGCACAATCAGCATGGACTTGTTGCGCATAAAGTCGGTGGTAGTACCCATCATGACGCCCTGAGCTTTTACATCATCAATAATGCGGGCTTCTCCGCTCTGGGCCACTTCTCCAATGACGCCTTCACCCAAGCGAAACGTCTGGTGCTCCATTTCGGCTTGCAACTCCTCCGTGCGATGGGGCGAGTTGGCCGCCGCCGTATCAACGTGCAAAGGCGGAAAAAACCCGCGCACTACACGCGGGTCTAATAAATCGGTCTCAGAATGATAAAGATAAATGGCCCCGGCAGATGCTTCAGTCGTTTCCAGAGCTGTATCCAGGACAATGCGTAGCACCTGCTCAAACTGAAGTTCTTTGGTGAAGGCGGTGCCAATACGTTGCAAGAACGAGAAGATCACTTGCCGCTCACGGCCTAGTCGGTGTCGGGAGCTTTCTACTGTCTCATACTCAAACAATACGCCACGAGCTATGATGCCGACGAGGAGGCCATAGGTTATCGTTTGACTTAATGGCCCCGGCGCAGGATTAGCGAACAGCAGGCTAATAATGGCACCCACCATCCAGACCGCAAAGGCTCCCATCAAAGTTGTTGGATTATACAGCAGCAAACCTTGCTCATCGTGACGCAGACCACGCTGCCGCAGACCATAAATGATGCCACAAATCAGCCCGATACGCACAACGAAGGTCACATCAGCCACAATCGCCTGCGAATGCGTGCCGAGGACACCCGTGACCGCCACAATGGTGAAGGCAACCCAGAAGGCCACGAAAACTCCGGTCAAAGCACCCGCCGCGGCACCTTTCTTTTCTTGCGGCTCATAAAGTATTCCGTAGCCCAGCAAGATAACACTCAGAATACCCAGGCAGGTGACCCAATTATAAAGATTGATGGCCACCGCGATAGAGGATAAGTCGCTGGTTCCGGCATGACCCGCCCACCACTGCACCCATAAACTCCAGTCGTTCGACTTGGTGACCTGGGCATAAAGCAGCACCGACAAAAACTCGCGCACCAATAAGACGATAAAAGCGCCTATCAAGCGCGTGTATTGGGCACGACGGCGGCGGGCCGCAGCAAAGTAATTGACGCCGGGTTTATCTTCCGAAAACGAGAGGTAGAGGAATTCACGACGACGGGCCGCGCTCCAGTCGAAGTAGACCAGCAATAGCCCGCACGCCGCCAACATTAAGTTGAGGACGCTAAAAGCTAATACTATGTAAGAAGCCTGACCCATATCATTAGAACGGCTGGCTGAAAGCGGATTTCGAGCGCAACTTGAAGACGGCGAGTAGCTTCAGCATTGCCTCACTTAAACCGCTCAGTCCACGCCTCATGGAGTTCTTATTGAGTCCCATCAAGTCAGTGCTGACCCAACGGCTCATTATAGCACGCCCAGTACACTTGCGCCGCTTTTACAGACGATTATCATGGCACTACGTTCTACAACTGGTGCAATTAAAATTGCGCTACAACTGCGACCATAACTAACTTCCTCCACACGTGCTGCCAGACCGCCCAAATTATCTCAAGTTATTCCCGCAGAGCGGGCACGGGGATGCGCTGCCTCATAGACATTCTTCAAATGCGAGGCTCCTATCCGTGTATAAATTTGGGTGGAGCTAAGTGAACGATGGCCCAGTAATTCCTGCACAACACGCAAATCGGCCCCGCCCTCTAATAAGTGCGTGGCAAAGGAGTGACGCAGGGTGTGGGGGGTGACTTTCTTCTGCAATTGGGCACGCCCAGCGTAATCCAGCACCAGCATATAGATGGCATGTGCCGATAAGCGCGTGCCGCGTCCATTGATCCAGACAGCATCGGTGGTATTGGCCAACTCGTTCTTGCGCCGCGCCATTAACACAGGCCGTGCCTGTTCGACATAATCTTGCAGGGCACGCAAGGCATAACGCCCCAGCAAGACCACGCGCTCTTTACTGCCCTTACCGCTCACTACCCGCGCTTCCCCGGCCCGCCAGTCCACATCCGGCAACGAAAGCGCCGCCGCTTCTGCCACCCGCATCCCTGTGGCGTACAGAAACTCTAATAATGCCTTGTCGCGCTGCCCGAAAGGAGTCTCAATGTTGGGCAAAATGAGTAACTTCTCGACTTCGCCAATATCAAGTACATCGGGCAATGGCTTGGCTGCCTTGGGCGAGAGCACCTGCGCGGCAGGATTGAGTTCAATGACGTTCTCGCGCTCCATCCATTTAAAGAACGCCTTGAGCGATGACAACTTGCGCACCACGGAGCGACGATCATAATCATGCGTCGCCAGATAGCCCAGGTAGCGGCGAATCATTAAATACGTGACTTTTTCCCAACCCTGGCCTGTTGTCCGGCTATTAGGCCGCACCAATAGCTCACTTTCGAGCCATTCAACGAATTGGATTAAATCTCGCGTGTAACTGCGGAGGGTATGCGGCGAGGCATTGCGCGCATCCTGGAGATGGGAGGCAAAGTGATCAATATGGCCATGCATAATAAGTGTGCTGTGATGAAGGCTGTGATGCTACCCTTTATTGTGCCATACTCAACCGGTTTTTATCTATAAAAATTTCTAATGCGCCCAACGCCCGTTGCGCAAAGAATGCTGGCTTGTCCGCTTTGGGCACTTTCTCCTCCGGTGGCGGCAACAGCGCCCAATTCGAGTTCATTGGCTGAAAGTGCTTCGCTTCGGCACTCGTGATGTAATGCGCCAGCGAACCCAGCACAGTTTCACGCGGAAAGGCCGTTGGTGCGCCCAGAGCATCTTTATTCAATAACAATGCGGCATTAATCCCTGCCATCAATCCCGCAGCGGCGGATTCGACATAACCTTCCACACCCGTCAATTGCCCGGCGAAGAAGAGGTCGTCACGGAACCTCGTCTGGAAAGTGGGACGCAATATCGAGGGGGAATTGATGAAGATATTTTTGTGAATAACTCCATAACGCACAATCTCCACATTTTGCAGCCCAGGAATCAGGCGCAGCACCCGCGTTTGCTCCGGCCATTTCATGCGCGTTTGGAAACCGACGAGGTTATACATGGTACCTTCGGCATTTTCGGCCCGCAGTTGCACACAGGCAAAGGGCCAGCGACCCGTTTTAGGGTCCGTTAAGCCCGCGCCGCGCAAAGCTCCGTAACGCATTGTCAAACGTCCCCGGCGGGCCAACTCTTCGACAGGCAGACAGCTTTCAAAATAGGGCACATCCTCTTCATTGTGCGCAGTGGCACTTTCAGCGGTCAGGATAGCTTCGCGCAACGTGTCATATTGCGCTTCGGTTAAGGGAGCATTCCAATAAGCCGCCCCACCCTTTTCATAGCGCGAGGCCAGGAAGAGTTGATCATAATCCAGGCTATCCGCATCCACAATGGGAGCCACCGCGTCGAAGAAGTTGAGAAATCCCTCACCCAAGACCTCCTGAATCACCCCCGACAAGGACGCCGAAGTTAATGGCCCCGTCGCCACAATACAGGGCGTCTCTGGAATCGTCGTCACTTCGTCCCGGCAGATAGTAATGTTAGGATGCTGCCCCAATCGCTCTGTAATTAAAGACGCAAAGCGCACTCGGTCTACCGCCAGGGCCGAACCTGCTGCCACCGCCGAAGCATCCGCGCATTGAATAATGAGTGAGTCAAGGCGACGCATCTCCGCCTTCAACAAGCCACTGGCTTTATCCAGGTTGTTGCTTTTGAGCGAATTGGAACAAACCAGTTCGGCCAAATCACCCGTGCGATGCACCGCTGTTGGCACTTTAGGCCGCATTTCATAAAGTCGTACCGGAACACCCCGCTGCGCCGCCTGCCACGCCGCCTCACAACCCGCCAGGCCCCCACCGATAACTGTTAATTCATTTGTCATTGTTTATTTTTGATTTTAGCCACGGAACCACACAGAAGGACACGGAAAGACGAAGAGGGGAGAAGTCCGAGAGGAGGCTAACGAACCCGGAGCGTAAGCGACGGGCTTGTCTAATAATCTCCAGTAACTCCTACAGAAGCCCGTCGCTTACGCTCCGGGTTCGCTACTTATCCCTTCTCCCACTCTCCTCTTCCCCCTTCTTTCTGTGTCCTTCTGTGGCTAATAAATTATTCACTTTCAAATAGGCATCGTGCTGCGTCTTGGGCTTGCTCTAAGGTACGCACAGTGCCATCAATCTGCATTTCGTAGATGGCGCGAGTGATTTCACCGATCTGTCGGCCTGGTTTTAGGCCCATCTCCAACAAGTGGCGGCCCATCAGTAATGGCACCGGCGGCCCCTCCTCGACACCCAAGGCGCGCATTTTATTAATGAACCACTCAGCGGCTTCAACCGCGCCTAGCGCCCGTGCTAAGGCATAGAGCAAACGCGGTTCGCAGCGAGTGGCGATACGCCGCAACTCGCCTTCACTAACTTCCTCCTGATGGGCATAGAACTCGAATGGCACTGCGGCATTATCTATTAACGCCAGCACTTGTTCTCGCACTGGATAGTTAGCCAGAGTCTTGACACCTAATGCATCTAATAACTGCTTTGTTCCCTCACCTCCCAGGAATACCCCTATTGCAGCTAACAGCAGCGTAATTTGTCGCTCATAGGTCAAAGCTACTTTCTCTTCAGAGGCATTATCTAACGCTCGGCACAACTTATCACCCTCGCGGCTCATGGCTGCTTCGAGCGGGGGAAACAACTTCCCCAAGACGCCCAAACGGTGTCCGGCGCGGAGCCCTAGAGCCGGGTGCTGAGGTTTAGTCAGCATCTTTTCCCACTCACCCCAGATGCGCTCTTTGGGTAGATCACTGAGGTCTATAGTGCGACATAGCTCTACTGTGCTAGGCTCAATCTCCATTTCAAAACGGGCAGCGAACTGCATTGCCCGCAGCACGCGCAGGGAGTCTTCGGCAAAATGCTTGTCATCCACCGCCCGCAAAACTTTCCGCTTTAAATCATCCTGCCCGTGGAAAGGATCAACAATGTCGCCTGTCAATGGGTCGCACAGAATGGCATTGATCGTAAAATCGCGCCGCCGTGCGGCCTCTTCCACAGTCGCCTGGGGATCGCCTTCCACCAGAAAGCCACGATGCCCGGCTCCAACCTTCTTATCACGGCGCGGCAGGGAAACATCCAACTCGTAACGCTGCAAATCACCACTGTGTTTATCTCGACGTTGCCAGACCAGTTTATAGACGCGAAAGCTTTCCCCAACGCAATCTACCCGCCCAAAGCGTCGCAGCAATTCCAGCAGCGCCTCGGCTTCGATGCCATACACTTCTAGGTCAGCATCTTTGGGCGAGAGACCCAGCAGGGCATCACGCACATAGCCCCCCACCAGAAAAGCACGCCCGCCAACTTCCTGGGCGGCAAGTGCAATCTGCCGTGCTTTCTTTAGCAGTGGCTCACTTTGATTGGCCGGGGGTTGAATTTTGGCCTGCGAATTTACCTGTAGGACGCTCATAACTCTCAATTGAGTATAGCCACAAGCCAAAGCTGCCGGTGCACTCACAGTTTCATTCCAAAGCTTCATTGACCGACTGGTCGGAGCGTTGGTAAAATAGCGGCGTCATTGCCAGTAGACCGCAGTGATTGAGCAACTTCTCAGGAGAACATTATGCCTTTAATTGACCAGCAACTCAAAGAGATATTAATCTGTCCCAATTGCAAGAGCGAATTAGAAGAGGACGAAGCGCAATCCAAACTGCGCTGCACGGGCTGTGGCCTGGCTTACCCGGTGCAAGATGGCATCCCCGTAATGATGATAGATGAAGCTGAAAAACCCGCCAACTGGACAGGGACGCAGTCGGAAAAATAGTCGTTTTACCCTCTGCCCATGCCGCTGCTTGCCCCTGCGCCAAAAACCCATGCTGCTCCGAACCCTGCACCAGGGGGACAGAACGACGCAACACAACCACCAGGCTCCGCAGTTGACCTTTCGGTCGTTATTCTTAACTGGAATACCCGCGACTATCTGGTAGAGGCCCTGTGTTCCATTACGGAGCAAGAGTGGCAGCATAATATTGAAGTTATTGTAGTGGACAACGCTTCACAACTGGATAATTCTGTGGAAGTTGTGCAGCGTGATTTCCCGCAGGTACATCTCATCGCCAATCCGACCAACGTTGGCTTTTCGGCAGGGAACAACATCGGACTGCGGTTGGCGCGGGGGCGTTACCTCCTGTTTTTGAATCCTGATACCATCGTGCATAAGAGTGCGCTGGATATTCTGGTGGACTGGATGGACGCACATCCCCAAGTCGGAGCCTGCGGGCCAAAGTTGCTCAACCCTGACGGCAGCCTCCAAGCCTCGTGTCGCTCCTTTCCGTCCATTGGCGCGGGCTTCTTTCGCAACACACCATTGGGCCGCTTGTTTCCGAACAATCCCTGGACACGCTCTTATCTGATGCAGGATTTCTCGCACGACCGTGAAGCGGGGGTAGATTGGCTTTCCGGCTCGGCCTTGCTTATCCGTCGTGAGGCACTGGCGCAGGTCGGCCCGTGGGATGAAGATTTCTTCATGTACTGCGAGGATGTGGACTTGTGCTACCGACTCAAAGAAGCGAGTTGGGCACGTTTCTACGTGCCACACGCCACCATCACGCACCGCATTGGAGCCGCCAGCGATTGGGCGCAGGGCAAGATGATCCGCCGCTTCCATGCCTCTATGCTGCGCTTCTTCTTCAAGCACTACGCTCGTGGCTGGCGCATCCTGCTGGCTCCCATAGTTTTGTTAGGCGTTGGTCTGCGCGCTCTGGGGGCAGTGGGGAAACTCTACTGGAACTACTTCAAAGGCGGCAGATTAGGGAGCATGATTCAGAACAAGCTGGGCAAAGGTTAATACTTAACCACTCATCGTTTGCCGATGAGCAAACCTAAACTATTAGGAGCAGTAGCATGAGCCTCGAAGATAATAAAAGAACGGCTGTGGCTTTTTACGATTTAATGTTCAATGAGTGCCGCCCGGCTGAAGCCATCGAACGCTATGTGGGCGACACATACATTCAGCACAACCCCGCCGTGGCAGACGATAAACACGGGTTCATCGCGTACTTTGAACGCATGGCACAGGAATACCCAGGGAAACGCGTTCATTTTGTGCGAGTCTTCGCCGAAGGCAACTATGTGATTCTGCACACGCGCCAAGAATGGCCCGGAGATGCGGACTGGGCTGGCATGGACATCTTCCGCTTAGATGACAATGGAAAGATTGTGGAGCACTGGGACGTTCTTCAAAGAGTTCCAGCGGAATCCGCTCATGGCAACTCGATGTTCTGATTTTCAAGCTGACCTTCTACTCACTTAGGAAAACTTACTCTTCCAGCGCAGAGCACCTACTCCCCCATAAACGCCTCATAAATAGCTTCGACGGCGCATTCGTATTCATCAGTGGCAACACCGACGATAATGTTGATTTCGGAAGCGCCCTGGCTAATCATACGCACATTAACTCCCGCTTCGCGCAGAGCCGCGAAGAGGCGACCTGCGACCCCGACGCGGTAAGCCATGCCTTCGCCCACCGTGGCAATGAGGGCTAAGGGCGCGTAAGTCTCGATACGGTCGGGTTCTAAAACCCGTTTTAAGTCGCGCAAGACACCCGTCTCGCGGCCCTGGAATTGTTCATCGGCTACGATAACCGACATGGAATCTATGCCGGAGGGCACATGCTCATAAGAAACTCCATGCGATTCAAGCACTTCCAAAACTTTGCGGCCAAAGCCACGCTCCTGGTTCATAAGGGCTTTTTCGATATAAATCGTGGTAAAGCCCGTGCGCCCGGCGATGCCCACAATATCGCCATCGGTGGCATCACGCGTGGCAACGATGCGGGTGCCGGGATCATTGGGTGCGTTCGTGTTTTTAATCTGAATGGGAATACCTGCTTCGGAGGCCGGAAAAATGGTTTCCTCGTGCAAGACACTGGCCCCCATATAAGCCAACTCACGTAACTCGCGGTAAGTCACTTCACCTATCGGGCGCGGGTTCTTGACCACACGAGGGTCAGCCATTAAGAGGCCGGAGACATCCGTCCAGTTTTCATACACGGCTGCGCCCACCGCGCGCGCCACCACCGCACCCGTGATGTCAGAACCACCACGCGGAAAAGTCTTGATGCGGCCCTGTTGGTCACGCCCATAAAAGCCGGGAATCACATAGAGGCCATCCCCCGTCATGCGCTCTGCTAAGTTGGCGTAAGAAACTACGTCTAAATGGCCTTCAGCATCGAAACGGATGCACTCGCCCGACGGCACAAAGGTCGCGTCCAGGAAATCGGCAATCAGGCAAGCGTGGAAATACTCGCCCCGTGCCGCCATCCAGTCGCGGGTGGCTAAAGTATTCGGGTCGTAAGCCGCTAAACGAGAAAGCTCGCGCTCCATTTCGGCCAGTGGCGCAGCCACGGGAGAGACATGCAGGTCGCGGGCTATCTGATCGTAACGGTCACGAATCAAGCGCAATGGCTCCCGATAATCAAGCTTCTGCGCGGCCAAGTGCCAGCAGGTGAGCAAGAGATCAGTGATTTTTTGGTCGCTGGAATGCCGCTTCCCAGGAGCCGATACTACAACATACCGACGCCTGGCATCGGCTTTGACAATGGCGGCGACTTTACGAATTTGCGTGGCATCCGCCAGGGACGTACCACCAAACTTACAGACGATGGCATCGGACAAGGAATGATATGCTGGTTGTTGTGAGGGCATAAATAAAGACTAAACTCACTTTCAATCACACTTTATATCCCCGCTGCTTTAGCGGCGGGTCATACTCTAAAACTATTAACGCACTAACAGGCAAATGTCATTTCAAACAGACTGCTGAATTTACCACAAAGGCGCAGAGGATGGGGAAAGATGTTTCTGTGCGGCTCCATCTCCCGGCATCCTCTGCGCCTCTGATTTTTACGCTGTATTTGTTACGACGGATAATTTAATTCGCCATCGCCACGTAGAGACGGCCCGTGCTTGGCTCCCACTCGACTTGGGCGTGCAGCGCCTTTTCAAAGAAGCGCACTGGCACCATTGTGCGGCCACTACACAGGAACGCGGCCAAATCCATCATGACTTCTTTGTGGTTCACGGTCGCAGTAGAACTGCCAATAGCGAGCGTGACTTCATGGGTGGCATTGTGCGCTATAACGCGATGATGTTGGGCATCCCACGTCACAGTGCCGCCCTGCTGCTGGAATAAGAACCGGAAGGGCGTGACACTGGTTGAGCCGACCATCATGGAGGCCACATCCCCCGTTACAGGCTTGCCCTTATAATTGATCTGCAAAGGTTGTGGCATCCGCACCTTGGTGCCTGCGGCAAGACGGGCCGTAGCCGCCATATTATTGGTTGCCGCCAGGACGCTCACAGGCAGATTATAGTGGGCAGCAATCGCCTGAAGTGTTTCATCCCGCTGCGCTACATAGCTAACCGGGAAAGTGGCACGGCCAACCCACTGGGACATGGGAGCCACGGTAATTGCCGCTTTGGAATGGTTTTGCATCGCGCCAGAGAGCGGGGGCAATGCAGACACACGGGGCAGCGAAGGCCGCAACGAGTGCGAGTCATTAGTGCTATCCGGTGAGCCTGGTGTGCCCGCGTTCACGGCTCTCGACTCATTGCCGGAGGGCAACTTGGTGAGTCCATCGCCCATTACAGTCGGCACATTATGGGATGGCGAAGCGGACGTAGTGCGGCTAGTGCCATTAGGCTCTACAGGACGAACTGCTACACGCACTTTATCTGTTCCATTGTGTGATGGCTGATTGGGGCCAACCGGAGTCCCCTCACCGACGCCACTGGCAACTGTCCACTTTGGCTTGTCACTATGACTGACAATTGTCGAACCGCCTGCGCGTGGCGCTAAATCACCAATAGCGGGATGGCCAGGCAGATTGCGGGCGATGCGTGGGTCAACACTACGCGCTGCGGTGGGAGAACCGTTATCCGGGCGCAATACCGTTGGAGCACCCGACGCAAAGGCAGGATGCGTACCGTTGCCACCCAAATTGATGACTGGTGACGGAATATTGGGCAAATTGGCCGCGTGAGCCGAAGTCTGAGCAGACGACTTACCGTTCGGCAATGAGCGTGGGTTCAGCGGTGGAATCGAAGCGCACAAGCCAATTTGCGCGCCTTGAACGCTGCGCTGCACACTGACATTCGATGGACTGGCGGGGACAGCTCCCTCACGGGTGCCATTAGAGGGGGCATGGCTAACGGAAAGGGAAGTGTAAGGTGTCCCCACATCGTGATGAGGTCGAGTTGAATTGGGCGGCAACATGGCTTCAAGTTGCCCGGTGTTACCATTGGAATTCTGGGCCAGATTTCCAGAAGTGTTTGAAGCGTTGTTAGAAGGGCCTGGATTTTGTGGCGTGGTATTCGATGCCTTGGCAGTTGTTGGGTTAGCGGGAGCAGTTTCCGTTGTATATGGGCCACGCGGTAAGTCAGGATTCGTTACAGCCGCAGGCTGGGTGGCATGACTATCGGTTTGGATCTTCCGCGTCAGGTCATGTGCCCAGGTGGGATTGATGCTGTTATTGGAGATACCAATGGAAATGGTGGGGGCAGCCCCTTCATTTTCCAGCGCATCCCAGGCCAAACCTTTCAGGACATAAATACCATCGGGGAAACGGGTGGTATCCAGTTTGAGAATATAGGGTGGGACGTTTAAATACCAGGCTGCAACCGATGGCTTTTGATCTGGCTTATCTGCCGGGTTCAGCATAGCGATGATGTATTTGACGCCAAAGTTATCTACGGCTTTTAGTTCAATATTCACCGTACCACGCAGTACATCACCAGACTTGGGTTGCAACCAGGAAAGCGCAGGCGGCGTCGCATCGCGCACTTTAAGATTATTAATGTAGACGACAACTTCAGCCTGGCCAATAAAGCCCTGGGTATCAGTCACACGCGCCGTCAGTTTGTGCGGGCCATCAGCGTATTGATCCGTAGGCCAGTTAAAAGCGGCAGAAGGCAGCGAGCTTAGCTTGATTGGGCCACCATTGACCGAGCGGTCATCCACAAAAAATTCAATGGTCTGCGGGGTAAAGCGGCGGCTTTGCACGGCGATAAGAATCTGCGTTGAACCCTTCACCTGCTCCGAATAGCCCGGTTTCATGATGGTGACCACTGGGCCAGTATCATCATTGGGAGCCGCCAGTGTGGCATTAGCCGGAGCGTCGGCCTGGGCGGAGGGAGCGTTCCATAAGCCACCGGATAGTAAGGCAGCACTCACGAGAGGTGCCACATAAACTCCAGGCCAATTCCGATGGGTTAGACGACGGGCCAGCGCACTACGACACGCGGGTGAAACCTCGAAAGTCGTTGTGCCATTTTCGGAGGTGCCATTTTGTGAGGCACGACCAGAACGAGATCCTAAGGATGACCGCATATAAGCTTCCTTCACACAGTAGTGTTAAGGCACCCCAGCCCAGACAATTATAGTCATTGTCTTGAAACCGGTACCTTGCAGTGATGTCGTGGTGCTCCTATTACAACATAATTACAGGCTTGCTGCTACGAACTTGCAACTGTTTTATGGCGAAACCACGATACTACTTGATTAAATTCGGATTAACAGCTTGAGACGAACTTGTAGGGCAATCGGCAACAGGATAGCACAATTTGCCGCATCCGTCAAATTGGAGCCTCTGCCGCCAAAGCCGTTTTCATCATTATACCAAAGGTATCCACTGCACTGTCCACCCTGTTTTTAGGGCTATTCAACGCTTGGCAAGAGAACTTAGTAAACTTTTACCATGCGCCTGGGTCATACCACAAAATACGCTCTGGAAGCTTTAGCCTTTCTAATCCGCTGTCATGCCCGCGATGAATGGGGCCAAATCAAAGATATTGCCGCTTCATGTAACATACCCCGTAAGTATCTGGAGCAAGTGTTACTGGACTTAAAGAGCGCCGGTTTGGTCGAAAGTAAAAAGGGGCAACACGGCGGTTATCGCCTGAGCCGTCGTCCCGATGAAATCAGCCTGGCCCAAGTGATGGCCGCCGTGCAGGGAGAACTGCTGCCCCTCCCCGACTGGCTGGATGACTCAGCGCACAACTTCCCCTCTGACTCTGGCCTGCGCGATGCGGTGGAACAAGCCCGCAATGCCGTCACCAAAATCTTCGCGGCCACTTCCATTGAAATCCTCATTTGCCGCCCTCAAAGCTGGCGCGATAATGAGATGGGATAGGTTTAGTAACAGACCCCATCCCCAGCCCTTCCCCTTGGTAAGGGGAAGGGAGCGAGACTATCACTGTCGGGTGAAGGCCCAAATTAAACTATTGAATGCTGTCCCGTAAAGTAGATGCTGTCCCAATGGTAGACCAACGCTCCCTTCCCCTTACCAAGGGGAAGGGCTGGGGATGGGGTCTGTTAAAGTCTGCCTACTATTTCCCCTGATACACCCGCACGTAATCCACATACATGTCAGCTATGCCATTATAGCGTGATAGGTCTACGGGCCAACCTCCGCCCGTCGCCAGGTTGATGAGGAAAAAGAATGGGTATTTCTTGGAGGTGTCCAAGGTTTTGTGCCGCCCCACCTCGATGTTATCGCAGTAGTAAATGGTATCCGTAGCGGTAATCTTGCAGCCGTAAGTATGGGGCCTCTCATACCAGGTCGAAGGAATACCAAACTTCTTCATCTCAATCGGATTGTGCATGGCTTTGAACGCGGTGGTTTCGGCGGCCTTGCCAGCTTCGCCCTGATTCCAGGCGTGTGGCGTCACCATGTACTTGTCATAAGCATTTGGCTCATGCGGGCCTTCGCCGCCGTAGGCTTCTATGATGTCCAACTCATCAACTGGTATGGCGTTGTCGTTTTTGCCGTTTTTGCGATCCGTCATGTAATCCGTCAACAACCAGAAGGCGGGCCAGGTGCCGATGGCGTTGGGGCCAATAAAGCGACACTCAAAATAGCAGGGCAATGACGCCTTCAGTCCACTGGCATCATTCTTTAAGGAAGAAATCAAGCCAGAACTATTCTTGTTGGCATCAGCGCGGATACGTAGGTAGGAATCAACCTGTAAGAACGGATTTTTGGGCGAGTCATAGCCGGAGAATGACAGTGAGCTGAAGTCCTGGGAACCGTTGGGTGGCTTGTGATCGTAGTAAGTCGCCTTGCGGTCGGTGCTGGAAATCGAAAGCGGCCCGTTGAAGTCATCCGCAAAAGCGAGGGTCATGCCCTGGGCTGCTGGAGGTGGTGTTTTGGGCATTCCTTCCTGCCAGGATACGCCACCCTTATTATAAAATTGCAGGTAGCAGTTATCCTTGCTGGCACCATTCTGCCCGCTAATGGTGACAGTGAGCGGGCCATGCGGGTAGGCATTGGCGGGAAAGACGAACGAGCCATTGCCCTGAGCATCCAGAGCTACCGTGGCCACAGTCGAATCGGTACCAAAGCCTGCCCCTTGTTTCCAGCATCGCGCCATCAGATTTTTGAAGCCAGGAGCCGCGACCGTAATGCGAGTATCGCCCTTCACGTCTGAGCCATAAGCAGGCGACACGACGGCCACCTGACGGCCCCCGATGGTCTCGTCGGCGCTCTTTTCCGAATCTACACGCAGAGCATCGAAGTAGAGGTCGCTCTCCACAGGCAGTTTCGCTTTATCGGCAGGCTGACTTACCATAAAAGCGATGCCGGTAATGGGATAATCCATTTTGCCGTTTTTATCGCCGCCCCACGTCTCATGAGCCGGGTCAAGGTCAATGACCATTTCTTTCCAGCCCTTGAAATCAATCGTCCCGGCTTTATATTGATGGGTTTCGCCGCTGGCATCATAAACCTGCACCCCATAGCCACACTGCGAGTTATCGCCATTCAGCATAAAGCGCAATTTGTGGATAGGGGCTTCGATTTGAACCTTGTTGGGAACTCCCAAATATTGAAATGCGCCCTCACCCGTGAAGTGATAGTGCAGCTTGAGAGACTGTTTCCCCTCGAACGACTGTGTCGTTACCAGACTGGTAGACGCATTTTCGTTGGGGATATTCACTACCCACACCTTGGGCAGCGAGTCGGCCTTTTCAAAATCCTGCACCAGCACGGGAGCCGCCCATAGGGGCATCACCCCACTGGTGAGCAAAGCAGATAATAACAGCAGTCGCTTCATTTCGTGGTTATCCTTATTATACCGACATCAAGCGTAAGAACTGGCCGCAACCTCGCCGCGCTCCTGGCGGGCGGCTTCGCGCTCCTGGGCGACACGCGCTTCGTAGCCACTGGCGCGATAGGCTTGCATGGGGTCAGCATCCAGACCATGACGCTCGCGCCACTCGCGTAGAAGGGGCTTAACATCGGTATAAAACGCTTCGCGCAGGCATTCTTCGGCATCTACAATATCCATGCGCGTCTGGGCGTCTTGTAGTTTCTTGCGATCTACCAGGCACGCTTTGGCGTAAAGTTCCTGAGCGGTGAGGGCGGTTTGAATCATCGCCTCGATTTTTGGTTTCAGGTTGTGCGATTGATCCACCATATACGCAATTTGTGATACATCGCGCCCATGCAACTCGGCGGCGTTACGAATCTCGTGAAAGATGCGGAACACGGCATATGGATCAATGCTGCCCATCGTCAGGTCGTCATCGGCATACTTGCGGTCATTAAAGTGGAAGCCACCCAGCATATCCTCGTCTAATAACCAGGCCACAATTTGCTCAATATTGCAGCCTTGCAGGTGATGGCCCGTATCCACCAGCACTTTGGCATTGGGGCCAGCCTTTTTTGCATAGAGATAAGCCATGCCCCAGTCGGCAATGTCTGTCTCATAAAAAGCTGGCTCAAAGGGCTTATATTCCACCAACATGGTCATGCCGGGGGGCAGGGCATCGTGCCATTTCTTCAAAGCCTCTTCCATGCGCCGCTTGCGTGTTACAATGTCATCCTGGCCGGGGTAGTTGGTACCATCGGCGAACCAGAAGGACAAAACCTGAGAGTTCACAGCGCGTGCAATCTCAATGCAATCTTCCACATGAGCGTCCGCCTCGCGCCGTGCCTCAGGATTCGGGCTGCAAGCGGAGCCAAATTTATAAGCCTGATCCTGAAATAAGTTCGGGTTAATGCTGCCGATACGGACACTATGCTCTTCGGCCAGGCGCACCACTTCGTCCGGGTTAGTATCGGCTTTGAAATCCCACAACACATGCGTCGCCACGAGCGGGCAACAGCCAGTGTAACGGTTTACAATCCCCGCATCGGCCAACTTTTCTTCAATTGTTGAAGCGGCGGCAGCCTGAAAAAATTTACCGAAGCGTGTGCCCGTATCGGCATAGCCCCAGGAAGGTGTCTCAATTTGGAATTCGTCCAGTAAGGTAAAAAGTGCTTCGCGTTCCACTGTTATTTTCTCCGTTAAAATAAGCCCGGCGAATAAATTCACGGCTCCAGGCGTACCGCCGACCGTCCGCCTGCGCGGACGGCACACTCATAAAACTGTTTCCAAGTCATTTTTCAATATGAAAAACATTTTGCAGTTCCACCGACTGAGGACTGTTATCGGGATTGGTCGCCATGATGTCCTTCATGTAGGCCCACCACCGCTGGCATACTTCGGTCTGGGCCACTTGATTCCACCGCTCCTCATCCTCAATTTCGGCGTAGGCGAATAACTGATGCGTGGCACGATCCAGGAAAATTGAATAGCTCTGCACGCCGTGTTCTTTCAGGGTGGCTTCGAGGTCGGGCCAAATAGGGTTGTGCCGCCGCTCGTATTCGACTTCTTGTCCCTCATTCAAGGTCATCACAAATGCTTTGCGAATCATTGTAGGTGATTGTCCTCCTGCTAATATAGGGCTTAGGAATTTTATAGCCATAGTTTAAGTGATGAAGCAGAGCATTGCTGTCAACGTAATTCTTAACAAGACAAAGCAGAGTGACAATAAATTATACTTAATCCAAACCGAAACCCTCCAAAGGAAAATCAAGCATGAAATTACGTTCACTCCTATTGACCGGATTAACGCTGGCAACGCTGGCCCTGCCGACTTTAGCTGACGAGCCAGTCGTCAAACGCGACGACTCAGCCTCCGAAAAATTAGGTATGAAGCTCTCGCTCCAATGCTACACCTACCGTGCTCTCACCTTTTTCGAGACCGTAGATAAAGCCGCAAAGATGGGCATCAAATACCTCGAAAGCTACCCCGGACAGAAACTCAAGCCCGGCGCCGATGAGACTGTCACCCGCAACATGAGCGATGCCGAGTGCGACGAAATCAAGCAGAAGTTAAAGGATGCGGGCGGCTTAAGGTTAATCGCTTATGGGGTGGATAGCATTCCCACCGATGAGGCAGGGGCACGCAAGGACTTTGACTGGGCCAAGAAGATGGGTATTGAGGTGCTGGTGACTGAGACCACGCCCAATGATGTTCTCGATAAGCTCACCCAGGAATATAACATTCGCATGGCGTTGCACAACCATCCTCAAAGCTGGCCACCCGATGATGTGTTAAAGGCGGTGCAGGGTCATAACAAACTTATTGGCTCTTGCTCTGACACCGGCCACTGGATGCGCCGTAACTTAGTTCCCGTCGAGCAATTCAAGAAGTTAGAAGGCCGCGTGGAGCACTCGCACTTTAAGGATTTGAACCAGTTTGGCGACGGTCACGACGTGCCGTGGGGCACCGGCGCAGGCAACCCACGCGCCATGTTAGAAGAGCTAAAGCGCCAGGGCTACAAAGGTTATCTTTCGATTGAATACGAAACGGGCAGTGTGCAAGATTTAGATAACAACCTGCCCAAGTGCATCGCATTCTTCGACAGCACAATGGCGGATTTAGCGAAGTAAGACAAACTGCATTAGAGCCGGGGCTATAAAAGCCCCGGCAGGAGGGCCTGCGGCCAAGCGTCCTCTGGACGCCAGAGGATAAAAGTTTGAATGCGTGTGCCGTCCAAAGGACGGTCGGCTTTAGCCTTCCTGCCGGGGCTTTTATCGCCCCGGCTCTAATGCAGCTTGGCGTGAGTAATTGAAGTCACGGTATTATTAGGAGGCTCAATGAAACGATTGTTGTGGTTAATCGCCGTCATTTTATTAGCGCCGGGGCTGACAACGCAGGGCCAGGCGCAAGAGCAAACGCCTGCCGAAAAGCTGGGCTGGCAATTGGGCGTCCACGCCTATACATTTCGCAAGTTCTCTATCTTTGACGCCATTGATAAGACGGCGGGGCTGGGACTTAAGTATATGAGTCTTTCTGGCTCTATTAGCTTAGACGGTAAAACCTCGATGCCAACCATGAATCTTTCGGATCAGGATTTAGCAGCAATTCACAAAAAGTTGGATGCGGCTGGCATCAAACTTCTCAACATAGGAGTAGTGCAATTGTCCCCGGACGAAGCCAAGAGTCGCAAAGTTTTTGAGTTCGCTAAGAAGTTGGGGGTAGATACCTTAGTCTCCGAGCCAGAGCCAGCGGCACTGGATACGGTGGAAAAGTTGTGCAAGGAATATAACATCAAGGTCGCTATCCATGACCATCCGAAACCCTCGCACTACTGGAACCCCGACACCGTCTTAGAGGCCGTCAAAGGCCGCACGCCGCTGATGGGTGCGTGCGCTGATACGGGTCACTGGCAGCGTTCAGGACTCGACCCTGTGGAATGCGTCAAGAAATTAGAGGGCCGTATCATCTGCTTCCACTTCAAAGATTTAACCGAGCGCAGCCCCAAGGGTCATGATGTGCCGTGGGGCACTGGCCAGGGGGATGTCAAAGGGGTATTAGCCGAGATGAAACGGCAGAATTTCCACGGTGCTTTTTTAGTGGAATATGAATGGAACTGGGACAATTCCGTTCCCGAAATCGCCGAGTGCGTGAAGAACTTCAACGCCATGTGCGCCGACCTTGTGGCTACGCCCAGCCCTGCTAAATAAAGAATCCCCGTCGCGAGCGGACGGGGTATTTCAATGAGAGTGTAACGCCTTTGTCAAGGGCGCAGCTCAAGGGTAGCTCAAGAGCACTGCGTGCTCCCCGTGGCGCAGCAAGCTGCGGGGTATTGACCCTTAACCGAATAAAGAAGCGACACCGAGAGTGCAACAGCCGCAGGGCGTTTACCCTGCGGCTGTTAATTTATCAAGAACCTTTGCCATTCAGATGAGTGCAGAGGCGCGAGATCAGGTCTCGTCTTTTTTGGTGTTGCGTGAAAGTGTGATCGGCATCTGTTATAAATTGCACCTTGATCTTTTTTTCTTTGATGCCCCGTTGCGCTACACCCCTGGCCCCTGCCAGCAGAATATCATAACCAGGATCAGTGGAGGCAATAAACAAGCTGAGGGGACGCTGTAGCTGAAAGTATCGCTTGAGATCAGAGGATAACTTGGTGCTGCTTTGTTTACGAATACGCTCGATGAATGCATCACGGCGCGACTTTATCATGACCTTAACCTGCGCCAACCCGACTCCGGTGAGATAAACCACGTTCACTTGTCCCTTGAGCAACTTCTTCCAACTCTTGATGCTGCGGGCCGACTGCTTGTAATAAGCAACATCCTGGAAGTGCTGCGTAGAGGGGGTCGTCTCCAAAGACATGCCCTCTTCCCACTGAAAGGTCAACGGATTGATGAGAATGGATTCCACAATGTTGTGATCTGCCAGTTCAATCCCGGCATGAAAGGCTGTATGAGCGCCAGAACACAGCCCCATCACTACAAATTGCTGACAACTAAAATGCTCTGTCAGATAGCGTAAAGCTTCATCCGCATCCCTAACGGCAGTGGCCGGATAGGGATGGTTTTCGTTGGCGCTATCCGCAATAATGCTATCTCCAACCCCTGCTATGTCCATACGGAAACAAGGATAGCCATTAGCCGCTAATGTCCTGGCTAAAGCGACATACAAGCGATTGGGGCCAACATGATGTACTGACCCAGCGTTAAGCATTACAATGGAAGGTTTGTCAGTAGTTGGTTGATGCAGGTAAGTTAATATCCCGAACAACTTGCCGCCACTGCCAAAGTCACAGGGTTGCTCCGTTAGCTCTACCGTACCATGACCTTCAACGCCTTCTGGTTTATAAGAAAAGCGGAGGCAAGATGTTTTCTCAATTTCTTGTGGCTGGCGGCTGCCATTCAACGCAGGAGCGGTAAACCGCGTCTCTTCGTTTAGCTTACTCTTTAGCCAACCTGTAATCTTATCAATCGCAATGTCAGGGACACTTGTAAATTGAGGCTCGGCCATCATTTCGGCATAACCTGGCACAGTCAGATAAGTGGTGGCAATATTATCTTCTTGCAGCTTGGTGGCAAACGCTGCATCTTCCGCTAAATCATCGCGCTCAATAATCAGAGCTTGCTGTACCTGGAGTTTGAGCTTAAGCAGGTTCACCTTTTTCAATTGCTCTGCGGTTTCTGTTGACATCACAAATCCGGCGCTCTCAATTACGCCATCCGCTGCCGGTTTAGGTTGTTCGCCACCACTGTCGGATAGCAGAGCAAGAGCCTGCATTTCTCTCACATAGTGACGGCCATTGACACAGGGATGCCACAGCACGAGATACGGCACTTCCACCTCACTGGCCGCCAACGCGGCCAGGGTTGCACCCATGCGTAAACCAATTAAACAGACTTGTGAGCAGCCGCTTAGCGTTTTGGCTTCAGTGATGGCGGCCTTGATATTTTGCACCCAGCAATTCAAGCGATCTGGGTCTAAATCGTCGCCGGGAGAATCACCTGTTCCGTGGTAATCGAAGCGGAAGGTGGGAAAACCGTTAGTCGCTAATTCATCCGCTAAATGGCGAAGGGAACGATGGCTATGGATATATTCATAACCCAGTGGATTGCATAGCACCACCGCGCAATCCTGGGCCGGAGCGGTGTGTGAAGTGTGATACCAACCGAACAGGGACGTATTTCCATCGCGCAAATAAAGCGACTGGCGGCTGATGTCGGCACTGGTTGTAGGAAGAACACCGGAGTCTTGCTCTACCCTGCTTGTTTGACACGTCCTCATATCCAGCTTAACGTTATTTCGAGATTGATGTCACTACATCGGCTCACTGGCGCGAATTGTAATGCCATCTCTCAAGTTTATCGCATTAATCTGGCCTTTGAACTTCTTTGCACCTGCCCCCTGTGGCACAAAGCGAAGCTGTTTCTCTGTATTGGGTGCCAAATGGAAGTAGTTGTCATTGGCTCTATAACCTTTAGCGGCCACGGAGACCGTTTGCAAGAAACAGTCGGATTGTAAAGTCACGAGGACGCTACCATCCCTGCCAGTAGTCGCTACAGCATTGATGTTTGCCGGGTTCTGGAACGGTAGATTTAACCCTTGAGGAAAGTAAAAATCTTCACCTATAAGGGTGCCAGTCTCCTCGCATTTCAGCCGTGCTACCACTAAATCATGCTTAGGCGGGCCAAAGCGATAAGCGTAAGTTATGTCGGTAAAATGCCCCAGCAACCTATCGGCACTCAGGGTGGTTGCGCCGTAGCCTGAAACTTGTACGCTTTGTGAACCAGTGGCTAAGGATATAGCGCCCGATTGAAATAACTCAACCTCAACCACTGCGTTCAAAGGGCGGTTGCTCTCGTTTATGACATGCAATTGCAGCCCGTCTAATCCTTCGTCAGTAATGAGCACTACCTGTTTGGCCCAGGCACGCTTGAGATAATAATAAGCGGCTTTAGGCCGATTCTCGCTATCCAGGATGCCCCACCCGGCACCGGGCCACAGGTCTTTATAAAACCAGACCAATGCGCCCCCACAACCGCTGCCCGGCTTGCGCCACTCCGTAAAAGCGCGGTGCATAACCTCGCCCGTGACAGCCCGTGACAGGGCATAATATCGCTCTATGTCCTGGCTGCGCAAGGTGATTGGATCAACCTTGAATAACAGTTTAAGATAATGATCCCGAATATCTTCAAAGTCCCAACCCGCTCCACTGTCACGAGGCACGCGCGCTTTCCAGGCAGGATGATGCGGCGGGAGTGTCGCACCATCCAAAATGAGATCAACCGTCTCAGAATCCGGCACATTGGAAAAGCCCAGACATTCGGGAGTGAATTTGACACCCGCGTGTTTCAAATCGCTCAGAGGCCGCCGGTAGGCACCAACACCATAATAGTGAGAAATCCCCGTCGCTACATGAAAGGGCAAAGCACCCTCGCAAGGTGAGGAAGGGAAGTAGGGAATGCCAGCATGAGTTTGTGAGCATTGTTGCGGCAATTCTTGATCAAAAAATTCATTTGACCACTCACCTTGTGGCAGGCCCAGCATAGCGGCCTGCTGCTGCACTTCGCTACTGCCACAGTAGACTGTGATGCAGGGATGATTTTGCAAACGGTTTAGCTGCACTTGAACTTCGTGGGTGATGTTCTCCTTGAAACCCTCATCTGCTACGGGATAGTCCATGTTGGCAAACATGAAATCCTGCCACACCATGATGCCTAACTCATCACAGATGTTGTAGAACTCATCGGCTTCATAAATCATGGTGCCGCCGACGCGCAACATATTCAGTCCAGCGTCACGGGCCAGTTCCAATGCCTCACGGAGTTGTTCACAGTTCCCTGTTAAGGAGACAAAATCGTTAATCGTCCAACATGCGCCACGGCAGAAAATTGGCACTCCATTCACTTCCAACTGCACTGCGCCATTATCTCGATTGAGAACAACTTCCTTAAAGCCAATCAATCCACAATCAATCGTGACGTTGTTGTCCCCAACCTGCACCTCAATATGACAAGGCAAGAGCTTCGGTTCGCCGTGCGTATGCGGCCACCACAATGTCACATCGGCTATCTCGACCTCAGCAGTGAGCATAATATCGGAGGCGTTGTTAGTAACTGTCACAGGATACGATGCTGAGCCGACGTGCAACCTGGCACCGGTGATTTCTTGAGTAGTTTGGGCAGTCTGTAAAGTCGCCTGAAGCTTAACAATTCCCGTTCCTGCTCTGGCATAAGATTGGAGGTCAAGGGCTACTACATTCAAAATCTCGACTTGTTCTAATGCAATCTCTCGCCACGGCCCCACCGGTGCAACGGGTGGCGTCCAACCGGGAATGAGGCCCAGCAAAGTTGTCCTGACCCAGCGCAGTTGTTGATTGTTAATTAAGGCTGTTTTCCAGCGTGGTCGAGGTCGCCTGGCTGCCAACTCTGCGGTGAGAGATCGAAAGCATATTGCTAACTCATTCTCATCTTTTAATTCATCTGTGACATCTACCACATACGGCACAAACATATTACTGGCCGAGAGAATAAGATTGCCATTTAACCAAACCTGAGCCATAGTTGCCAGACCATGAAAGCGCAAGCGATATGAGGTCTCTGATCTCAAGTCAGGCACAACAAAGGCGCAACGATACCAGTGGTCTTGGGCATCGTAGTTGTGCGACGTGGCAGGAGGATGATTGAGTTCTATTCCATCGCTTTGCGCGACAGTTCCAGGGACTATCGCGGGTCGCCACGCTAAGGATGGCGCTGCTTTTAACTGTCCAGGGTCTTCAAAAGCACCGGCTTCAGCGGAGGTTAGCAACCAATTATCATGAATGAACTGCGTCTGGTGGCTGCTGATGCGGGTGCTGGATAAAGGCAGAGTCATGGTTTGATGGGAATTTCATTACTCACGGGTCGTTGTCCGCGCAACATCTTAGCCCCTTCGCCCACCAATCGCAAGTACCAATCACTGGGTAGTCTCTCGTAACCCACAAAATGGCCCTGTGTCGGAGGAGCACTGGTCACCTTAAAAATCGCCGTTCCTTCGTCAACTTCATCGAACATGGCGACATAAACGGAAGTGACACCTAACTTCGATAGATCACGGAATTGCTCCCATAAGAACTGCCCACCGCGTCGGGGGATAGTGCTGGTACCAGGCGGCTTCTGGATTAAGTTATCCCAACTAAATCCCGGATAGACGGTGGGAATCCATAGGGTGCCCTGGGCTTCGCATACGCGCTTGTCCTCGTCCCAAGGTTGTGTGCTGGCACGTTTAACACCGGCATTATCCAGCGAATAGTTGCCGATATTCCACGGGATATAAGCCTCAAAGCGGCGATAGAAGGCTTGCCACTGCGGATCGGGATTACTCCGCCAGTTCCAGTCGCCCCCTCCCACCAGAAAAGCGGAGTAAGGGCCGGGGGCCTTAAAGAAATCAATTAGCTGATTGGCGAGTTCAGCCGTCATCAGATTGGATTTATTTTGGTAGTAAAAGCCCCAAATCTGCACCACGGGCCGCCCACCCTGATGCAAGTAGCGCGGGTCTTGCGTCACTTTGCTGTCCACCATCTTCTTCCAGTCATTCGTCAGCACCTCGAAGATGTGTTCTGTGGGTAAGGCCGCGATGTCATAGGAAAGCGCCCAGACTCGTCCCGTTTGCTGCGCGGCAGTGCGCACATGATTTAATACTTGCAAGCGTGAGGGATAGCGTTCTGGTTGCGGCCCACCCGGAAGATCAACCAGGAAATGTTGCAACCAAGCTCCATCAATCCCATAGTCTCGCATCCACTGGAAATGCCGTAGCACTGTCCTCGCGTTATCCGAACTAAACAGGTAAGCCTGACGGCCATTGGGATAAGTGAACCCCGGCGCGGGGTAACGCTCGACAGGAGTGTACTCCGCCACATCCGGCCATAGCTCAAAACTGAGAGTATCGGGGACAATGCGTTTGGAATCACGGCTCCAGTGAATCCAGCCGATTTTGGCCGCATCTCCTGGACAGCGAAACCACCCCTGATAGCCACACATAATTCTGCCCTTGAGCGTGGTGGCATCTACCACATCTGCTTGCTCGTTTTGAGCCAGGCAGCGAGATACCCTTTCAGCGCCCATAAAAGCAAGCAGAAAAACGAGAAGAAGAGACGACCGCCAGCAACGCATCATGTTATCTCTGCCACCACACCTGATATTGTGCCACACCATTCCTAATTGTACCGCACGCCCAACCGCCAATGGTGATCTTGCTGACGATTTAGCTGAAGTGACTTTTCAACTGAGACATGGCATTATCCCAATGCTCCGCCATCGTATCAAGAGCGGCTAAGTCGAGGGGACGGCGGCGGGTCATGGCACGGGCGAGTTGAAACTGGAATGTTTTAGCGGTCTGCGAGATTTGACTAAAGGCTTCAATCGGAGTAGCGAGGCCATCAACCCCGTGCTGCTCTAACCAGCGCAGGTAAGTCTCGGAGAGTTCAAAGCAGGCTCCATACTGGCGCAGGGTGGCGAAAGAATAGGTATGAAAGGCTTCTAAATCGGCCTGCATCAGCCATTCTAAATCGCGGCTCAGTTGTGCTTTGAAGGGGAGGAATGGATTCTTTTCTGGCGCTAACTTGAGGTGCTTGTGCAGGAGAGCCAAGGAAGCATCCAGCAAAGCACTACCTTCTAACTTCGGGTAAGCGGTGCGGGTCTTGACGTATTCAATATAAGGCGGTAGCATTCGCTCGTGAACTAAGCCTTCTGTTTGGAAGATGTCGCTAAAGTCCTGCCCTGCAAGACGGTGATAACTCTGGTTATGAAAATATCCCAAGTGTTGGTTTTCTACATCAATCTCATTGACAGCAACAGTGCTTTTTACATGCGCCAGTTTGTAGGCAGTGCCGGAGGTGTCGGGCAGAAAATAGGAATCTAACTCTACCAATATCGGGCGACCCGCTCCGACTTGTTCCTCAATATGCTGCACGAGGGGACGCCACACGGCCAACTCTTGAATATCAAGCCCATAAAGTTTCAGCAAATCATCTTGAGGAAACTTAAAGAATGTCCACTGGTCGCCTTCAAAGTCAATGCCCAGCGTAAAGGGCAAGGCCGCAATTGGCTCATAGCCAAAACCATGCAGCAATTCCACCCACACATCCACATAACAGTTGGTTTCAGTCCAGACACGATTCTCACCGTGAATAAGATGGCGTTGATAAGTGGCGGGATCAAGCGGTTTAATCTGTTTCATTTGATACGAGTTCTACAACAGCAATAGAGCTATAAACCGCAGAGACGCCGAGAACGCGGAGTAAGAGCAAATAAACCTCTGCGCCCTCAGCGTCTCTGCGGTTTAATTTTCTTTTGGATTTCTCTGCGCGTATTTTACAGTTAGGATAATTCCAAAATCTCACGCACCGCAGCGGGCCAAGATTCCACCTTAAACCCATGCGTCTTGAAGAGCGCAAGGGCGATGCGTTCCAGGCCAAAACCAACACAAGCGGTGTGCGCTACTTGGCCATCACTGGTTTTAATATCGAAGGCGACACCAAAATGGTCGAGATGCATATTGCAGGAGGCCACAGCGGTTGGTTTCTCCGTCGAGCAGATGGGCACCACCAGTTCATATTTCAAGTTTTGTTCTAACTGCGTCGCTTTCATAACGCGCCCACCGCGCCCAAAGAACGGGTCGTTGGCGATAACTGGCGTAACATCCAGCCCAACCGAAGCCAGCATGTCACGACTTTTTCCCAGCCAATAGTCACGGTGCTGTAATGCGGCTTCAGGAGTTCCCAGCCGCACGTATTCGCGCTGACGAAATATTTGCATTCGCGCCGGGTCATCCGATGGCTCATGGCGAAACACAAAAGTCTCCAGGTCAACCAGACGCCCATCTGCTGGCAACGTGCCCGTCGCAGTCGGATAAAGAGGATAGCAGGCGGCAGGCACCAGCATCACTTCAGTCGCGTTTAAGTCGCGGCTCCAGTCTTCTTTCGCCTCAAACTTGCGCAGCATCTCCATGTGCTCACGGTCGCGCCCGGTGAAGCTATGCACGGAACCTAGCAAATCGGGAAAGTTATTGATATGGTCAATACGCTCATAGTGGGCACGGTTGAAGATGGGCGGAAACCGCATCACTTCGGCCTGAAACTGTGCGCCATTACGTGTAATATAGTTTTCAAATTGGTCTATGATGTGTTCAAATGTGCCACTGCGACCATAGACGCCCTTAACTCCCAGAGGAATCAACAGCCCGGCTTCAACTAATTCTTCCTGGTATTCCACATAGGCGTCATGGATGTCACCCGAAATGCACATACGTTAATTATCCTTCCCTGTCTTAGCCTTCCCGATGCATAATCTGCATGGTCGAGTTCTGGCCTAAAATGCGATCATTATTAACCATCAACGCCGCGCCATAAGCATCACGCAGGTGGCGACCCAAACTCAGCTTTGAATCATTGCGGTAGCCATTGATGCCGCAAATTATCATGGCCTGGCTGACAATATCCACCACCAGTTGTGAACAAGTGACCTTGAGATTATTAACGCGCAGCGCAAAGCCAAAGTTGGTGAAGGCTTCCGGGTCATCGTTTAACAGCAATTGATGGTATTCATGGACGGTTTGCTGCAAGGCACTCCGCATGGTGAAGAGCACGGTATCCACTTCGGCTAAACGCAGGGCCGACACCGGGGGCACACTGGGATTTTTGCGTGCTTCGGCACGCACGGCAGAACGCGCCCGTCCTACCGCATCGGTCGCAATGCCCAGCCAGAGCGAACCCCATACCGAATGCGAAAAGGGGTGCATGGTTTTGCTATGGATGTCGGCATAGGGCACGGGGAGAATCTGCTCCGCGCAACCCTGTGAAGTGAGAACAAAACCATTGCTGCAAGTGCCACGAAAGCCAAGCGTATCCCATTCCGACATCCGCTTCAGGGTATAGTCACTCTTCTTAACCAAGACATGCACTTGGTCGTTACGGGAGGCTTCCTCCGATTTGCGGGCCGTCACGAGGATAGCATCTGCTGATTCGCCATAGGAAATAACGGGAGCCTGCTTTTCGAGCGTAAAGGTATCACCAGCCACATTCACGGCGCAAATGCTGGAACGCACATCGCCGCCGATGCCCAGTTCAGTGGTGGCCGAAGCGATCAGATATTGGCGCTCCACTAACTCTTCCACGTAGCGTTGAAAATACTCTGACCCCAGAGCATGATGCACGATACAGGCAACCTGAATCTGATGCATGGCAAAAATCATCGCGGTTGAAGCGCAATAGAAAGCGAGGGCTTCACAGATTTTGGACAGGTCAGAGATATTCAGCCCCATGCCGCCGTGTTCTGGGGGGACATAGGCGCTGAGTAGCTTTTCTGACTTCAGCGCCTCTATCGCTTCGGTCGGGAAGCGGGCATCGCGGTCTACCGCGTCAGCATGAGGCGCGATGGTGTCGCGTCCTATAGCATGGACACGCTCCAGTATCGCCGCCAGATTTGGAGAAGGTTGTGGGACTGGAAAACCGTGCATGAAGCTCCCCATCAAGATAAAAAATTACCGGTTACGCAACGTAGAGACGCAATTAATCGTGTCGCTTCAGGAGTTTAGCACTTCCTCGACAGCTTCCGAGATGGCTTCAATGCTGCCAAAGGTATTGCGTCCCAACAGGCTATCCGGGAATTCAATGTCAAAATGATCTTCAATGGCCAGCATTAAGTTTACCGTGGTCAGCGAAGTCAATCCTGCCTGATATAGATTGCTGTTATCGGCTAATTCCTTCACATCCACCGCAAGCCGGGCATGTTTCGCCAAAATCTCTCGAATCTCTTCCGTATACATAACTTCACTCCTAGTTAGCATACTACCTCCTGATTAATTTATGAACCGTAGAATATTTGAACTGCCAAGCAAAGCCCTGAGCCTACATTGTGTCTCGCTCAAGACCCATAATGTATGCTGCACGAATATAGCCGTTAGGTTGGCACAAGGTAATGGTAAGTGCGACCCTGCCAGCCATCTACCAGCAACCAGACCAGCATCATGGTCACATCGCCCAACGCCAACCCCAAGAAAATTGGAGTGGTCTTACGATAAGTGTCCACGCCGCCAAAGCGGGTGACGGCCACTTTGACCAACCAACCGATGAAGATAGAAAACCATAGGGTATGCATAGCATAGCCCAGAGCCACCAAATAGCCGATGGGATGCAGTGGGAACCATAAAAAGCGACTGCGCGCCAGCATCAGCAGATAGGTCAAGACAGCACCGACGAGGAGCCATATCCAGTTCATCCACGAAACGTCCTGCACCCCTTTCAGCAATGTATTAGATGTTGTGGCTGGCAATTGCGCGCCGCTCTTGGCAAACCAGGAATGGAAGCCCAGGGCACCCGCATCGTAGCCAAGTTTGACACGCATCAGAACACCCATTGGCAGGGTGATTAGAATGACTGCTACCAGTAACGCCAAGAGAGGACGCGCACTGAGTTGGCGATCATGAGCGAGCTTAAAGCCCTGCACATAACTGGGTAATAAGAAGCCGCGAAAATCCCACATAATCGCGCCCTGGAGGAACGAAGCAGGCACAATAACATTGGCTGGCATCCAGGTGCCCGGCCCAACAGGGACTAACTGCGCCATCGTGCCTAATGCCGTCCAGCCCTGCTGCACGAAGAGTAATCCACCTTCGACCACGACACGGGTTAACCCAATCGCCAACACCAAATAACAAGTCCACATCAGCACCGCTACTAAGGGACTAATGCCGATGAGGACACTCCACACTAAGAGGAACAGCAAGGACAACACGAAGCCCCAGAAGGCGACGGGATAGGACATCATTTCGCGTCGCTCCCCATCGCCCATACGGGCGCGGCCAAAGGCGCGACGTACAATATGCCCATAATGCATTCGCCCCGTCCACAGCACAATGGCGGCGTAGGCCAGATAAACCCCAACTTGCTGATAGCCAATAAAAAGCTTACCACCTGCCCCGACAGAATTGGGCAATGCGTTAGGCACAAACCCGAAGAAGTAGGCCGCGATCAATTGAAAGCGCACTATCCAGAAGAAAAACCAGAGGGAAAAGGATGTTTCACTTGTCAGCAAATAAGTAATGCCAATGGCAATGGGATAGATTTGAATCGGCGTCCAGCCGATCTGATTCCACGGCGGCTCCGTGAGCAGTGGGCCAGTATCAATGGAGAGTGGAAATTTGGGCACGTCAGGAAAGTAAAAATTTAAACCGTTAAGCGTTTGGATAAAGACCGCAATGCTGAAACCACTCCAGGTTAATGGATTGTGCAAAAAGCGACTCCAGGTGCCGTATTTATCGCCACGATCCATATCTTCGGTCAGTTCCATTGGCAAGCGCAAGAGTGGGAAAGCCAGGGCTTCATGCTCGGCCCACTGCGCCCGCAGCATCACGCCCAGGCAGGCCAGCATCACATAGAGGGCGAGAATCAAAGCGCACCACACCAGGAGCGGCACAATCCACGCCGCCCAAGGCACGCCAGCATGACCCGAATACCAGCCCTCGACTAACTTGCGTCCCAATAATCCATAGGGATGCCCATGCTCAACCCAGAGAGCCGGTGTCAACCACTGCGGGGTATGCGCCTGGAGAAAGTCGAGCCACTTATTTTCTCGCGTCGCAAAGTAAAATGGCCCCATCATGTTTGGGATAAAGAAGTTCTCTGCCCCATGTCCTGGCACCAAGACCGAAACCAGACAGGTGACATAAACCACTAAAGTTTCATTGCGGGAGAGAGGTCGGCGGCCCATCGCAGCACAGACCAGTAGGAGGGCCGCAATCGCCGCTGGTGTCCACACACCAGGGCCATCTACGCCGTTGGTATAACGCCACCCTGCAAATGCTGCGCAGAGCAGCCCCATGCCGACCAATAAGTAGGGAAAGTACATGTGTCGTGCTGCCAGGCGCGTGGCTGGATTTATAAAGAGCAGGACGACAATCAGCACCCCCACTGCGCCCGGCGGCAGATGTTGCGCCCCCAAAAAAGTGTTGGCAAGCTTGGCGTCAATAATGGGATCAATGTAGCCAAAGAAGAAAGCCAGCAGCAAAGAGAAGAAAACCACGCGTGGCGTGACGCCACCATCAACAGCCACGGCTGTAGCACTTGTTGCGGGCACAATCAGGTGAGTGGACTTAACTACAGATGTTGAGGTGGCAGTTTGCGCGCTCATCGCCTGCTTATCCTTTGCGAATGGGGTGCAATGGATATTAACTCAAGCAGTTAGCTGACACCAAGGAAAATGGGGCTTAGGTCACTTCTCAAAATACGCAACTGCGGCCTTGCTAAACTCTGCGGCTGTTGGCAAATGGCTGTGTTGTTGCTTGAAGTCAGCGACATACTGGCGTGCCCACTGGTAGTAACGTTGATGCGTGAAGTAAATCGGCTGCTTGTTGCCTTTATCATCAATGAGCCAAAAACCACGTTGCTTACCGTCTTTGGTGACTTCATTGTTGAACATCTCCCAATACAACACAAAGGGGCAGCCCCAAGACAAACCCTCGCGCATTACCTGACGTGATAATTCATCCTGTTTTTCTGGCGTGCGATTTTCAACGGGGAATCCATACTCACCAATAAAGACACGCTTACCAGTAATGCCGGGTTTAGGTGGAAGTTTGGACTCAATATAATCAAGCGCCGGGCGCAGGTTAGTGCCACTGTCGTAGCTGGAATAAGAGACGTAATCTACATTCGTCTTGGGCAAGACATCGTTCGTAACAGTGCGCCGTCTCTGCATGGCAAGTTGCACCAGATTGACTTCGCAATAATTATAGACCTGCACATTCTGGTGCGGTGTATCGCGTTTGGCATCATCCACTGCTTTTTGACGCACGTTCAGCCAATCGGCCATACCCTGAATTGCTGTGGGAGTAATGCTATCATCGGTCTTGGTATCGTAGCCAGAGCGCAAATGCCAGTCGCCCTCCCAATGGCCGAGATAGAAAGTCTTGCCCGAACCGTTGTAGGTCTTTAGCAAATAAGAGGCAAAGTCGTAGATTTCTTTATACTCTTTGGCCTGATCCTCTTTGGAAAAACCTTTGCTCCACCACCCTCCCGTGAAGGGATAGGCCCAGATGATGTAATTAGCAAAAGGCATATCTAAGACTTGTTTATGCGCGGGTTCATCACGGGCTAAATCGGTCAGGGTATGAATCGCCGGATTAGGTTCAGGGACGTTCTCGTGCGCTTTACCATAATAGTCTTTGCCCATCTTAAACTTGATAACGTTCGACCCCATCGCCAGCATCGCCTGAGCGGTTTCCACTAAGCGCGGCTCATTGGTAAATTGATAAGCTGCGCCAATAGTCTGCGTGCCTAAAACATAATTGAAGCGGTCTACATCAGAGAGAGCTGCTTGTGTTGGCTGTCCAGTTACGGCTTGTGCTGCGGCACTTGCCGCATCCACACCCGCTACACCCAGCCCGAAGACGCGAAATTCGTGACCAGTGCTCTGGGGATTCTTATCTTCTAAGACTTCGATGCTCACATGATGCTTACCCGGTGCTAAACCACGCGCCAGTTCGGTTGTCGCACGATAGCCACCCCAGGTTTGGTCGAACCAGCCATCGCGCACGATGGCTGGCCTGTCATCTATCTGCATCCTGGCTTTACCCAACGGGCCACGAAAATGCCAATCCATTAACAGAATGGCCTGTCCTTCCACATCGAATTCCAACCTGCTACCTGGCTCGTCCGCTGTCCAGGAATGACTGGGCATATCCAGTGTCCAGCCGCTATTATGCGTCGGCTTGAGGGCTTCACCCTCGAACAATGCCACATGCTGAAAGAGGTCTGTAAAGAGCGGCGGCGGCATCACTTTAGTGGCGGGTAGACCCTCATCGGGGGGTAAAGCTTTCAGGACAGTGGCTAAGAAGTCAGTGACAAATTTTGCGGCATACTCATGCCCCATATTATTAGGGTGGACTTCATCGGCGCTTATATCTTCCCATTTCAGTCGCTTAGCCTGTATTTCTGGCCATAACGCATCTCGATAGCTAATCATCGGCAATTCGTAATGAGTTCCGACCTTACTGAGCCATTCCTGGGCATTGCCGCCGCTCTGATTCATCATAAACAACAGCAGCAACGCGGGATGGTTAGGTTGCGCCAAAATCTGTCGAGTCAGTCCCTCTAACGTCTCCGCCGCGCTTTGGTCGTTCGGGTCATTGACGGCGTATTCGGTGATAACTAAGTCGGGGCGATGCGATAGCAGATCACGCTGCGCTCGTAGCGCCCCATAATTCGATCCGGTGGCACCAATGCCAGCATTCACAAACTCTACTTTCGTCTGCGGAAACGTCTCACGCCACCATTGAGCCACCCGATTGCCATAGCGGTTCTCTTCCTTGGTGGCTTTGGCTCCCTGGGTAATAGACCCACCAATCACGGTTACTGTCACGTTCTCGCCGTGCCGTGCCTTAGCCAAAACACGTTGCAGCCGCGCCGTATCTCCAACACTAACTAACGACCGCGCAGTAACCGCTGCCAGGTCAAAACCTTGGGTTGGAGCAGCATAAAGGGCACGCTCTTTACCCATCAGCAAAATCATGCTCACTATCAATAAAGCCTTCCAACGTATAACATCCATTAAATCTCCATTCTTGGGCCAAGTGCTTTTAAAACCTGTTTGTGAGGATTTTCCAATATAAGCCTATCCTCTCGCGTGATGATTGAACAGCAAAAATAATTTATGATTACCCCTTGTCATGGCTCCATAACAAATTCATAATATAACCATACTAATTATCCAGGGAGTTTCTTATGCTTCAATCTATACGTTCGTATCTCAACACGCACATTCAACAAACGACTGTAATTCTGTCACTGAGTGTGCTTTCGACATTGACCACCAGTGCTCAGGCTCAGAACACGCCTGATGTAACCGCCAATACACCTGTGGTGAGCGCCGCCATAACAAGTGCTGCGACAGCGGCAATGCCTGCTACGTTTGCAGTGCCGGTGGTAACGCTCACCCCGGCCCCACCAAACCGCCACTGGAACCGACGGGGTTAGCCGATATTGTGCGGGCGAAGTTTCCCCTTACGGTGCAATATAAAGATTTTGGCCAGGGTTGGCGTGAGTTAAATTATGGGGGAGCCTTTTATTTCACTAAGGGTGACACGGTTTGGCTGACCGATGAGGAATACCTGGTGGTTTACAAGTTTGCCCCGCGCACCAGCCCCTTGCTGGATAACACAGAATATATTTCAACCGTCACTGGCAACACTCCCAAGTTCACCCGTGATGACCGCTTTGAGTTAACCCTGCTGTCTACCCGCGAGTTGATCCCTCTCGTGACCAGGGGCAATACCGGGGTGCATTCTTTTGATGCCACAGTACGCCGCCCTACCCTTGATCCCGCCAATTTCTCTGTTACCTTTAACCAAAACCTGTCGCTGATTTACTTGCGCAAAATCTTTGAAGCATTAACATCCTATAGCGCGGCGTATCTGAACGTGATGCCGCCGATGGAAAGTGCCTTTGCCGCACGCAAGGCGCTGTTACCCTTCGCTGAGAACGCGGCCATTTTTACCCAACCGGGCACGAATCAACCCTACAAGGCCAATCCACTCTTTTCTAATCGTAAGCGGGAACACTTGCGCAAAAGCGCCAGCATGGTTGTCTTTTACGAGGCGCAACCAGCACCCGACGATTTACGGGCAGTCCTACTCTATAACGGCGCGGTGCGTCGCGTAGATGTTAAGACCTGGGAAAAGCTCAGGAAAGCATCGTTAATAGACTAATGCCACGGCAGTCGTTTCTTCTCTCTGGTTAGTGCTATGAGATTGACACTGTGGCTATGGCGTTTTATACTCGCGCCTGAATCCACGTCACTCTTAGCTCAATGAACCCCGCCCGCGCGATTAAGAGACCTCCATAGGCCATCTTTGCTGGGCTTAATGGAAGAGGAGGAGCATTATGCCTGCACGTTTTAGCCGTCGTCGTTTCTTACAAAATTCTGCTCTGGCAACTTCGGCCTATTGGCTCACACGAAGCGAAGCTTTTGCCCAGGAGATAACAGGGCCGGTATCCACTGCACCAAAAAATAATTCCACCGACAAACTGAACATTGGTGTTATTGGGGTAGCGAATCGTGGCGGCGCGAATCTCGATGGCGTCTCATCGCAGAATATTGTGGCACTATGCGACATAGATGATAACTACCTCGCTGCCGCCAATAAGCGGTTCCCACAGGCCAAAATCTATAATGACTTCCGCAGCCTTCTGGATCAAAAGAACATTGACGCCGTTGTCGTCAGCACCCCCGACCATCTGCACGCGCCTATTACCCTAACGGCTTTGCAGATGGGTAAGCATGTCTATTGCGAAAAGCCGCTCACCCACACCGTCGCCGAAGCCCGACGGGTGGCTGAAACCGCGCGCCAGCATAAGCGGGTGACGCAGATGGGCATTCAAATTCACTCCACCAGCAATTACCGCCGCGTGGTGGAGTTGATCCGCAGTGGGGCCATCGGAGCTGTGCGCGAATCTCATGTGTGGTCAGACCGCGCCTGGGTCGGCACAGAGAATCTCACGGGCACGCCGCCCGTGCCGCCGAACCTGCATTGGGATTTGTGGCTGGGGCCTGCACCCTATCGCCCCTATAATCCGGCCTATCTCCCTGCGAACTGGCGCGGTTGGTGGGAGTTCGGCGGTGGGACATTAGGTGATATGGCTTGCCACCACATGGACTTATCCTTTTGGGCACTGGGCTTACAGCATCCCCTGACGGTGGAAGCCGAAGGCCCGCCCGTCAGTCCCGAAATTACACCGGCCTGGCTGATTGTACACTACACGTTTCCGGCGCGTGGAGCACAGCCGCCCGTGAAACTCACCTGGTATCAAGGCGGCAAACGCCCGGCTCTCTTCGACCAGGGCAAACTGCCAAAGTGGGGCGATGGCACGTTGTTTATCGGGGATAAGGGAATGCTGCTGGCCGACTATGACCGTCGCGTGCTACTACCCGAAGCCGACTTCAAAGACTTCAAGGCACCCGCGCCCACGATTCCTGAATCCATCGGGCATTATAATGAATGGTTCGAGGCAATCAGAAATAACGGCCAGACCACCTGTAACTTCGCCTACGGCGGAATGCTCACGGAAACTGCATTATTAGGCAATGTGGCCTATCGAGTTGGACAGAAGTTAGAGTGGGATGCCCAGCAACTACGGGCCACTAACTGCCCGGCTGCCGATCACTTGTTGATCCCGCAGTACCGTAAAGAGTGGCAGGCAACCCATCCGCTGACGGGTTCTTATTAAGACCTTTAACCATGCCCCGCAGCAACAGTTGAGCCATTGAGGTAGCGGCTGGCAAAGGCCAGAAAAGTCGGCCAATTCGGGCCAGTGGTGTGTCCACCGCTATGCTGGCGAAAGGCCAAGTCGCCATCTATGAGTGCTGTTTCAATGGGTGGCATTTCTGAGGTGCCCAGGTCTTTTTTGCCCAGCAGTCGGTACACCGGGCCAGCGGCGACAGCGGCCATAAACTGCCCTCTGCTATCTACCCAGTTCCCTTCCACCAGTGGCGAGCCAGCACTAATGAATACCGGGCGCGGCGCACACAGGGCAATCAGTTCATGAGAGTCCACCGGTAAGTCTTTCGCCGTCAGCGGCCCGGCATATTTGAGGAAGTTGCCTGCCATCCAGTGATATTCGCCAGACGAAGCCACGCTTTCGACCATTTCTCCAAAGTTGCGGCGGTGCAATTTAGCGCCACCCTCGCCAGATGAGCCGATAAAGCCAATAGCGAAACGCGGGTCATACGCCATCGCCACTAAAGCCGCTTTGCCATAGCGTGAGAGTCCCTCGATCCCGACTTGTTTAGCATCCACCGCTTTGTCCGTCTCAAAATAATCGAGGGCGCGGCTGGCTCCCCACGCCCAGGCACGCAAGGCACCCCAGTCATCCACCTTACGGGGCTGGCCCTGATTAGCTAAGCCAATAATGCCCTGCGTTAAGCCAGCGCCATTATCGGCCTGATAGCTGGTCGGAACAAGGATAGCATAGCCCCATCCTTTGGCGAGAACCTGTTGTTGCCAGGTGGGGCCAGCATTGCCAACTGCGCCATTGTCAAACCGAATACCTGCGCCGCCAAATCCGGCAAAACCGAACTCCATGATGACGGGCACCGGGCCAGTGGCATTGGCCGGAGTGGTCAAGGTCAGCCGGATGTCTACCTTGATGAGCGGATAGGCCGCGTTATCCACATGCCCCACCAGTTGTTTGGTGATGATGGGCACCGCGCCATTCATTTCCTTAGTGGTGTTGGTGACTTCCCAGTTCACCGGAGGCAGGTTTTCGGGCAGGCGGCCATAGATTTCCCGATTGAAGTCTTCGACGATTTGGGGACGACGCACATTCCACCATAACTCTGCCGAGGTGACCTGTCGCCCATCCTGTAACACCAAGGGGTCAGGCAGTTTCGGATACGGGTTCGCTTTGGCTTCATCGGCATTGGCCGCATTGGGTGCCTTCGGGTCACCACTTGGCCCCGGTCGCAGCGCCGTGATACCCAACAGGCGCATCATCCTTTGATGATCTTGCTCCGCCGTCATTTGCACCGGGGGAGCCAGCGCGGACTGCGTCCTCTGCCTTGTATTATTAGGGGTATCAGCCAAAGTCGTGTGGGGTAGCCTGTCTGCCTGCGCCCAGGTACAAGCCGTCCACAGATGGAGGGGCAGTAGCATGGCACTAAAGATCATCCAGACGATTCGCATCTTGCATCGCCTGCATTTAGGTAACTTAGAAGTGCCAGTAGTCTTTAAGCTATAGTCAAGTATGCAAACAGCAGATGGGCTTAGCACGTCCAATGCGGAGGTTATCATATTATTGGGTGGCTTTCTGGCAATGATTTAATGATAGCTTACCCAAAATGAACCTTGTTAGACGCCCAGAAGAGAAGGCAGTTAAATCAGTGTGAGGTCACTGTCCTAAGTAACGGAGGAAAGAGAACCCACCGACGATGACAGTGCCACACGCGACACAGGCTTTCCATTCGATGGATAATGAGGAGAAGATTGTCAGCAGCAGCAGGGCTATGCTGCCTGCCACTATCGTTTGACGCACCACGGGCTTGAAGTTTTCTGGCCGCATCAGCCACTCTCCAAAACTCATGTGCATCGTCGCGCCACAACGACTACATACTTTCGTGCCCGCTGGCTGATCTGCCTGGCAGTTGCTACAGACAGTAAAGTTAAAATTCTCTTGCCGCGCTGGGGCATCTATAGCATGACGCAACTTCAATTTCCATTGCTGCGTCTGCGGTCCCTCCGGGCTGAGTCCTATGGCCGTGCGAAATTCCTGAATGGCCTCATCACGCCGCCCCGCTTCGAGATACTTATCGGCTAACAAAGCATGAAAGCTGGCATTATTGGCATCCAGTTGTAGGGCACGCTGATATTTAAGAATATCCTCTTCTCGCAACTGTTTAAGTTGGCGACTCTCTCGTGACACATTCATGGCTTTATCCTTGATGGATTTGGTGAGATGCTGGGCCATACACCATTGCCCAGTGTGTTTGATGTCACTCTGGAACAATTGGTTCGCTCAAGGGTAACCAGAAGAAGGGCATCCGCCATTACCAGTTCGTCAAAGAACCATCAGGTCGGTGGAACACAGGTATCGGGGCATAGGGTTCTGTAATCTCAGCTACCAGTTGTGCCTGCTCGGTATCGAACTCGACACCCAGACCGGGGCGCGCGTTGGGCCAGAGTTTGCCGTCGTGGAAGTCGCACCCGGTAAAGATAGTGGGTGATGGCGTCGGGCCGGTGCCGACAACTTCCTGGATGGCTGGCCCAGAGAATGTGGCTAAGACATGCACTAACGCGGCCAGCGAGACTGGCCCAGTGAAATGAGGCACGAGGCCAATGTAATGCGTCTCACACAGAGCGGCAATTTTCACCATTTCGGTGATGCCCCCAACGTTGGGCAAAGTGACCCGCGCATAATCCAGCAGATGCCGCTCGATTAACTCATTAATATCCCAGCGGTCGCCAAACTGTTCGCCGACAGCCACGGGCACCCGCGCCTGGGCACGAAATGCGGCCAGGGCCGCAGGGTTTTCGCTGCGCAGAGGGTCTTCCACAAAAAGCGGGTTAAGCTCCCTTATCAAATCTGCACAGTGTATAGCGTCAGCCAAGTCGAGGCGCGTGTGGAAATCTATCGCCCAATCTCCTGTCGGGCCGATACCCTCACGGATTTCCTGGCAGTTCACCAGGGTTTGATCTACCATCCGACGGGCATCAAAGATGCCGTTGCCGGAGTCAGCGACCGCCGTGCGAAAAGCTCGAAATCCGGCAGCCAGGCAAGTGTGTGCAGTTTCGCCCAGGCTACCGTGCGGGGGAAAGCCTGTGGAGTAGCATTCGATATAACTACGTGTCAGGCCGCCCAACAGTTGATAGACTGGCACGCCTAACGCTTTACCTTTTATGTCCCACAGGGCCATGTCGAGTGCGCCGAGGGCATGAAGTTTCTCCCGGCCTGCGGGATAGAAGTAGCCGCGATATAAGAACTGCCACAAATATTCAATACGAGTCGGGTCTTGCCCAATCAGCACCCCGGCACACTGTTCCAGGGTATCTCTGGTGCCGCCCTCGCCAATACCTGTAATACCAGCATCGGTTTCCACCGTAGCCAGGAAGTTGCTCTGGTTAAAGGTGGGATTGCTTTTGGGCGGCGCATAGCAGCGAATGCGAGTAATCTTCATGACCATTGTTCTTACTGCAAGGGAGGTGGGAAATCAATATACTGTTTATTGCTATTGCTGATTTTCCTTATATCATAGTACGGTCTCAGAACACGTTTATGTCCAATAAATTCCATCGTCTCTTTACCCTCACTGCTGTTTCCATCATTGGGGCTGTCACTTTTGCAACGCAGGTTCCGCGTGCGCTAGGAGCAGATACTAACGCTTTACCCACAGCCATTGCCGCGAATGACCCTAATATCCGCTATATTGGCCGCTTCGATCAGCGTGCCCAAACCGGCCCGCGCTGTCAATGGCCTGCCAGTACTGTAGCCTTAAAATTTCGGGGCACAGATTTAAATGTGAGATTGAATGAGCAAGGCCACGACCGCTGGCAAGTTGAAGTGGATGGGCAACCGACAACCGTTCTTGAGCCTCAAGAGGGGCAACCCACCTATGCCGTCGCTACCGGATTACCAGCAGGAGAGCATACGGCACGCCTGGTTAAATGCACCGAATCCTTTGTGGGCACGACGCAGATATTGGGCTTTCAGCTTAATCAAGGCGGTCAGTTGTTACCACAACAGGCACCCCAGCGACGGCTTGAAATTATAGGCGATTCCATTAGTTGCGGCTATGGCAATGAAGCCCCCAATCAGCAGGAACACTTTTCTCTCAAAACAGAGAATGCCTATTACACCTACGGAGCGATTGCCGCTCGCGCTTTGGGTGCCGATTACACTTGCATTGCCTGGTCGGGCAAGAAAATGTGGCCCGACAATACGATGCCGGAACTCTATGGCCGCGCTCTACCACTCGACCCCGGCAGCAAGTGGGATTTTACGCAGTGGACTCCTGATGTAGTGCTCATCAATCTGGCAACCAACGATTTTGGCAAAGAGAACCCGGACGAAGCAGGCTGGACGGGTGCGTATAAGGGGTTCATTGGCCGGTTACGCCAGCTTTATCCCAAAGCGGAAATCTACTGCGCCATTGGCACGATGATGGGCGACTGGGGGCCAAATAAGCCGCTCACCACAGTACGAGACTACTTGGGTAAGGTAGTGGCCGACAGCAAAGCGGCGGGTGACACTAAGGTGCATCTCATTGACTTTGGCACGCAGGACTTGAAAAACGGCATCGGTGCAGACTGGCATCCCAGCCGCAAAACCCATGAGATCATGGCTCAGCAGTTGGTAAAGACTTTGCAGGAAGATTTGGCTTGGAGGTAATCTGCCTTAACTTCTCCTATGGCGCGCACTTTGCATCTGTATCTTACCAGTAAGTGCAATTGACGAGCTGGTAAATTTGCGGAGCCTAGTTTAGTAAGTTTTTACAATGTCCGTACCAGGATAAAATATGCACATATATGGTGAATCACAGACCATGAATACTGAACTAGACACGATCAATAGTGAATTACAAACAGTGCGACAGCGGAGTCGCGTTCTCCTCGAAGAGATGACGGTACTGCTCCAATGGCATAGCTCGGAGGCTAATCGGCGGCAAGCGGAGCGGCGCAGTGGTTATGACCGTCGCCTCTGCGCTGATCGCCGACAATGGAGTCAGCGGGAGCAGCGTAGCGATCCTAATCCTCATCAAGACAACGCGCGGGCTACGCTCAGTGATTCAGGTCGCCGCAGATCCGACCGGCGTGACCCCATCCAAGATAGACGCTTGCCCCTGCAAGTTCGTCAGGCAATGATTACTCAGGAAATGGATAAGCTAGGCGAACGTAATATGTTCTTGCAACGCCGCAGAATGTCCCTTATTAGTGCCAATTAAGGCTAATCTTCGCCGAAAATTTGACGGGCATCTATTCTGCACAATCACGCCTCCACTACACCACTGCATCACAGTCCCCAATCGCAACACCACATCATAGCACCCATACACCACAGTTTGAACTCGCCACTCAAAGGTTAAGGGGAGACTGGACTATGATAGGTTGGAGGCAAGACTCACCCCTCCACGAAGTAAACACTCAGGTTCGCCTGAAGGAAATAGGCGCTACCGTTTATGAAAGTGCCGTCATCGCTTTAGAAAAGCTTTTCAATTTAGCCGCCATCTGCGGGCTGTTCCTGGGGTCAATTATTGCTGTGTTCACGGCGTTGCTGACGATATTTTTAGTGGCCGGATTGTGGAAGATTTTGCATGAGTAACGCTAACGGTATAGAGTATTTAGAACATCCAATGGGTTCATTCACCACAACCCGGCGGTTGAAACCGCGGCTCATGGCCTGTGGCCGATCCGCCCAGAGGGCACCCGGCCTGCGCGGACGGCACATTCCATTTAGACTCTCCGTCCCCGGAGCGGGACGGTCGGCGGCACGCCCGGAGCCGTGAATCCATTCGCCGGGTTATTATCCAGTTCGTTATCTTAAGCTTCTTCCAGCAGTGCATCTATCAACTTGATAGCAACTTGCAGGCGTTGCTCGTGTGGGCCAGACAGTAAAGCATAAGGTGTTGATTGCTCCTGCAACTCCTTTTCAAATTGGTGATGCATCGCCAGCCTGATATGCTCCCCATCGCGGGTGCCATCTTGCACAAAGGGAATGTCTACATCTGTTAGAAGATAGAGATCATAGTGCTGCTGGGCTGCCACGGCTTCTACCTCAGGCGAGCGATAATGGAGATACCGCTCATGCCATAGGCGGGTCGCCCAGGCATTGGTATCACAGATTAAGACCCGGTTAGCCTGTCGCGCGGCCTCGTCCTCACGGCGGCACTGCTCTTCCGCAATGTAAGTGAACTCTTCGCTCTGCCAAGGCACCTTATTCATGTCGTAGTGGCGGATTTTCTCTTCCCAATACTCACGCCCATATTCCGGCACCCAGATGGTATCGTAGTGTTTGGCTAACGCTTGGGCCATTGTGGTCGTGCCCGTAGATTCGGCTCCCACCACGCACACCCGTTTAGCAAAGTAAGCGCGCACGGGCGGCTCCAGGAACTGCCAGTTGGCTAAAGGCCGTTGGCGAATCATCGTCCCGGAGCAAGGCACGGTGACGCGGGCTTTATCCACCTGGACATGGCGACATCCCATGCACGCCGCGAAGGGTGTGCCATAGTCTTCGGAAGTAAAGACTACATCTGGCACATAACCTAACCAGCCAATGGTATTTTTCGCCCACACTGCACTGTCGTTCTCATCATATCTGTCATCAATCACCAAAACACGGGCGTTGGGATGAATCTCGCGCAGCCATTGCCTTCTCAACTCGCCGGGAATGGTTTGCGAAGGATGGTCGCAGACGATAACCGTTAATTCCTCCACCTGAGATGCCGCCGTATCAATCAGATGCTTATGCCCGCGATGTGGTGGATAAAACTTGCCAACAATAACCCCGGTGGTCGCCACAACACTCCCTAGTTAATAGATACGATCTCTTCAACTGATGGCTAATGCTACATCTCTTTGAGCCAGCCATGTTCTCCGCCATTGCGATAGTCCTGCCAGGCACATGCAAAGAAATAGGGCATATAAGATAGCTGTAAGAAACAGATGCTTTGAAGCGTATAATGGTACATAAATCAAATCAGCCATAATCCACAGGTACCAGTTCTCAATCAATTTGCGAGTCAATAGATACTGCGCCGCCAAGCTGAGAGTTGTTGTCAGTGCATCCCAAAACGGAGCCGAGTCTTTGACATGCGTTAAAAACACGGTCATACCTACGGTTGAGATAACCACCAATACCGCTACTATCGCCAGTGTCACGGTGTCAGCAGTGCCGACTCGCAATTCTTTATGTTGTTCGCCGCCATAAAGCCACCAATACCAGCCCAGCAAACCCAGAATGATGTAGACAACCTGCAACGTCATATCCGCATACAAGCGGCTGGAGAGAAACAGAAAGACAAAGAAAATATCATTGGCGATACCAAGGGGCCAGTTCCATACGTTTTCTTTAACGGTGAGCCAAACGCAGATGCCACCTGTCACAAAACCAAAAACTTCCGTCAGTCCGAGGGGCAGCCAGTGACACCATGAGCCGATGATGAGGACAAGCGATACGGCGCTGCCCACCAGCACATCAGCGCGAGCTAAGAGTTTCCAGCGGGCCAGACTGCTATCAGGGGTATAAACCATAGACGTGATTATTCAATATAACAACGAACCTGTCATATTGAAATAGTGGCTCAGTATATGGCACATACTCTAGATTCAATTAGAGAGCATTTCTGTTAATATAATTACCAACTCTCAGGGGCTTTTACTGAAGTCTCTCCTACACTGTCGTCCCCATTTTATCTCAGGAGCCAATTGATGCGTGGAACAATAACACAAGTGGACAAACGTTTAAATTTCGGTCTTCGGATATTAGCGTTAGTTGCAAGTTTTTGGGCCGCTTCCGGTGTGGATCACAGCGTCAAAGCTGCCAGTGTGCAGAGTGTCGTGCCGCCTGCCACGGCGGTCAAAGGCTGGAAACAACTTGGCAAAACGGCCCTGTATAATGGCAACAACTTGTTTGACCTCATTGATGGCGAAGCCGAAGCGGTAAAAGAGTTTGCTTTTGTTGGTTGCGCCAATGCCTCTTTTGCTCCCTCGAATCAATCGCGCCCCGCGCTGACCGTGACCATTTTCGATATGAGCAATCCGCTCAATGCTTATGGACTGTTTGGCAGTGACCGAATTAGTGGCAAACCGATGAAGCTTGGCGCGGAAGGCGTAATGATTCAGCAGACGGGGTTGAACTTCTGGAAGGGCCGTTATGTGGTACGCACCACGATTTTTCAGCCCACGCCCGCCAACAAAGCGGCAATGATGGCTTTTGCCAAAGCGACAGCAGCCCGCATTAGCGGCTCTTCCGCTATTCCAGCCGTCGTGCAGGCGTTGCCTCCCGGTCGGCAAGCGCACAGCGAAAAGTATGTCCGTCAGAATTATGCCGGGCATAGCTTCCTGAGCAATGTTATCACGGCTCGCTACCCCAGCCTGGGGATGGGCGCGGAAGTCTTTATTGCGCAATATCCCAGCCCGGCAGCCGCCAAAGGCGCACTGGAAGCGTACCGTGGTTTTGAAAAGAGCGGCACGGGCATGAAAGCCGTCGCAGGCATCGGCAATGCCGCTTTCAGTGTCCGCGATAAATACGCGAAGAATGTGGTTGTCGCCATGAAGGGCAAGAATTTGGTGGGAGTCATTCGCGCCCGCGACGCAGCCCAGGCACAAAACTTTGTAAAGCAGACCGTGTCCAAGGTAAAATAGAAGTCAGTAGAGCCGTCTGCCCTCAGTCATACCTCGGTTCGCTGCTCCTGAACCGGGTGTTTATAGCCGTTCCAGAGGAGGCACCTGCATGGAATCAGATAAGCCAGCCGCGCGGGGCCAGCAAAAGCCAAGACCGAAGAAGTCGAGTTCCAAGAAACCAGCCGAAACCCCGGCGCAAGTGACACGACGCAAATTCCTGGAAGTCGCAGGTGGGGCCGCCCTGCTGGGGGGCCTCTATGGTCTCACTTTCGTAGACCAGGATAGCATCGCTCAACCACGCCTGCGCCCGGCTCCTAAAGCCGAGCACGTAGACCTCGCTGTGGTGGAAGGTGGCCCCAAAGATTATGCGGCCATCACCGAACGCGCCATTAATGAACTGGGCGGCATCGAAAAGTTCGTCAAAAAGGGCGACCGTGTGGTGCTCAGCCCGAACATGGGCTGGATGCGAACCCCGGAGCAAGCCGCCGCTACTCATCCCGACGTGCTGCGAGCTGTGGTGCAGCTCTGCGAACGCGCGGGGGCTGCCAAAATTACCTGCATTGACTACACCCTCGACGACTGGAGCATGGCCTTTGAAACCTGCGGCGCGAACAAAGCCGTGCAGGGCACGAAAGCCACCCTGCTCTCGCCCACCGATATGGAGATGTATAAGGATGTGGATATTCCCGCCTTCGTGCCAGCCAAGACAGGCGATGGCACACCTTATACCGCCATTCACCACACCAACCGCATCATGCAGAAATTGCCACGAGAAATCCTGGACGCCGACAGCTTTATCTGCATCCCGATTGTGAAAGATCATGAAGCGGCCACCATCACTATCTCGATGAAAAAGCTGATGGGGAATATCTGGAATCGCAAAGATTATCATCGCTATGGCCTGCACGATTGCATTGCCGAACTAAACATGGCCCTGCGCCCGACCCTCATTCTGGCCGATGCGACGCGCGTCTTGCAGACACGCGGCCCCAAAGGGCCAGGTGAAGTCACCACTCCGCATCAGGTGGTCGCTGGTGTTGACCCGGTGGCTGTAGATTCCTATTGCACCCAATATCTGACGGTCAAGGGCATCACACCTGACATGGTACCGCACCTGCGCATTGCAGCGGATTTAGGGCGTGGCGAAATGGATTGGGACAAACTCAAAATCAAGCATTTAGCTGGCCCGAAGGCATGACCTAACTCCCGTCCCCCTTCCCGACGCGGGGAAGGGGTGTCAGAGGACGGCTGTTCTCTTCGTTTTAATGGGATTAGTTCAGAAGTGAAATTCAATACGTCTGCTACTAAACTGAAATTTTGAGTCTCACCCAGCAGTGTGCCCCGGACATCCCCTTCCCGCATCGGGAAGGGGGACTGGGGTTAGGTTAAAAAGGAAGCAGCATGGCCGTTGAAGATATTAGACTCATTACCCCCGAAGAAATTGTCTCGACGAAGCGCGTTTTTACCGCCGAAGAGAAACGTAAAATGGCTGAGTCGCCTGGCAATGTTGGGGCGTATCGCATCATCTTCTTTCGCCGCTTTACACAACTCTTCACGCTGAGCTTGTTCGTGCTGTTCTTCTTCTTGACCACCGTCAATTCCCAGTCGTGGCTGGGCGTGCCGAAGAACCTCTTCATGTCGTTGGACTTCCTGAACACGCTTAAGAATGGCATCGCCTCGCACCATGTGGCGGTTTACGCCATCGGGCCGGGAATATTCATTCTGCTTTTGACACTCTGGGGAGGACGTATCTTCTGTGGCTGGATTTGTCCCCTTGGCACTATTATTGACATTTCCGACCGCCTGCTTTATCGTCCAGGGCGCATTTTCGCCAGCAAACAGCAACGCGAGGAAACCCGGCAATTTCGCAACTGGAAATATATCTATCTCATCGTTGGCTTAGGGGCCATCGTTTTCGGGGTAGATATTCTGGCTTTTGGCGATCCCCTCTCCCTTGTAACACGCACCTTCACTTTCTGCTTCTATGGCCCCTTCGCTTATGTGTGGAACGGGTTGCTTAATGCGGCGGATCACGCTGGACTTAGCCGGGGTGCTTATCGGGCCTTTGGCTGGGAGATTAATAACTGGCACCTGCCCCATCTGGTCTATTATAACTCCTTTCCCGTCCTGCTCATCTTCATTGGCATCATTGCCCTGTCGTCCTATCAGGAACGCTTCTGGTGCCGCAATCTTTGCCCTTATGGTGGTTTGCTGGCTGTTATTTCGCGGGTGTCATGGCTGCGCCATTATGTGAAAGCCGATGGCTGCATCCACTGCAAAAAGTGCGAAATTAAAAGTCGCATGGGATGCTATGAAAATCTGGATCGCAAAGCGACGGAGCCGATTGAGCATTCCATTAGCGAATGTATTCAGTGCTTCCGTTGCGAGGCTATCTGTCCGCCTGATGTGATTCAGATTCAAGCGAAAACTCCGGCCTCTGTGCGCGAAGCGTTGCGCCTAAACAAACCCGGCACTGCGCCCCGGCCAGAGCCACAGACCTCTATTGACTTAGGGCGGCGGCGGGTTGTCGCCGCGTTGGGAGCGGGCATCCTGTGGGGCATCACCGCTAAATCGCACGCTAGCAACTACTTGGGTAATATGCGCCGCTACCCGCGTAACAACAAAGCGATGCGGCCACCGGGGGCATTACTGGAAAGTGAGTTCCTCTCTGCCTGCACCCGTTGCGCGGAGTGTATGCGCGTGTGTCCAACCAATGCCCTCCAACCCGCCATGATGGAAACCGGGCCAGAAGGTATCTGGACACCGATACTGGTGCCCAGCATTGGCCCCTGTGCTGAAAAATGCACCTCCTGCGGCGATGTCTGTCCTACCGGCGCGATTCGGCCTTTCTCCTGGCAGGATAAGCGTTACAAGATTAAGATGGGGTTGGCTAACGTCAATCATAGTACTTGTATCGCCTGGAACGGTGGACGGGATTGTGTAGTCTGCGCTGAGGTTTGCCCCTATTCCGCCGTTGTTTTCCGCGATACCTATGATGATACTCTGCCCAAAGACCCCAGCCGACCAATTACTGATCCTGGCAATAAGGGTCGTATTAAGCGGGTGCCAACAGTTGATGAAAAGCTCTGCACAGGTTGTGGTATTTGTGAATATCACTGCCCGGTTTTGCCGGATCATTCGATTGTGGTCTACACCTTCCAGGAAGACCGCAATTACAACCAACCCAAGGAACAGCCCTTAGATGGATTTCTGCGCTTAAACTGGCAGGAGCGCAAAGAGCAGGGCAAAGACGCTGAGTATGCTCAAACCAAAGCAGAGTTCAAGAAGCGTGTTGATCTGGCTGGCCCCCAGGAACTCCCATCCGGGCAATCGTAACCTTAAATACGGCTCGTCGTGCTGACATTATAAATTCGGTATCCCAAGGAGGGTCTTATGGAAATGCAACAACCGCAGGAGGAGCGCCGCGCGATTCGCACGCTCAATCGTCGTGAGTTTGTCCAAGTTTTGGGCGCGGCAACTGTGAGGGGTGGATTGATCGCGGCTGCGTTCAAGGGTTTTCACCTAACGCCAGCACAAAAAGTCGAAGCAGCCGAGGCGATTAACGATCAACTGGGCAAACTACCGCGTCGTCAACTCGGCACGCGCATGGGCAAGATGGAAATTACCCCCATTGTCATTTCCCAGGATTGGAGCCGCGACTTGTATGGGCCTGCCCTCGATTTAGGGATCAACTTTGTGCATAAAGCGGGCTACTGGCGCAGTATGCCGGAGGAATTTAAGAAACTGCCGCGTGAATCGTATTACACCGACATTACCGTAGATTCGACACCGAACAACCCGGATGATGAGGAGAAAGCCTACAACCAGGTTACCGAATCCTTAAAAAACAATGGTCTGGGTTACTACGATATTTTCCGAGCACACTTTGGCTGGAAGTCGGTGGAGGCGATGAAGCAGAAGCGGGGCACCCATCGCGCCTTTGACCGCCTCAAGAAAGAAGGCAAGGTTAAGTATTTCGGTGTCAGCCAACACGACTTTGTGCCCTACCCCGAAATCATTGGCGCTATTATTGATGAGGGACTCATTGATAGCATCCAACTCTTCTATAGTTACAAAGCTGACCCCCAACTCAACGAAATCTATGAGAAAGCCCATAAAGCGGGCATTGGCATGACGGCCATGAAAGTTTGTGCCAGAAACTACGGCAAAATGAATGGCGATACGGCACGGCAGGAAGAACTTAAAGCCAGTGGCAAAGTGGGCCGCGCGCTATTCCGGCATGTGCTGACCCAACAAGGCGCGGATGGTCATCGGATTTTCGACGCCTGTGTTGCCCGCTTAGGCAACTTTGAGATGTTTGAAGAAAATGTGGGTGCCGCCGCTTCCAAGGCTGCGGCTGCCGATGGCTTTAAGCTCGCCTAATAGCGTATCTCTGTAGCCCACGATGCAGCATGATATAGAGTTTGTCGAAGCTCCCACGGATTGGGCTTATCATCTCTTCCCACTGCCATCAGAGAATGTAGAAGAGCTTGCATTAGATTGGGTCGTTGCCATCGCGGAAAAGTTAATTAAACGCGCCCAGTATCACAGCGACGAAGCCTATCTTGGCCCCGTTCTGCACTGGGCGCATTTGTTAAAAATTGCCCAAAGCTCCGACGGCAGTTGGCCAGCCCACGTCAACCCGCGCACTGGCATTCCCATCGGCACCACACGCACGCACACGCCATCTCGATTAATGGCGAAGTTAGGAGAAATCCTGGATTCCAGCGAGTTTGAAGACGCCGTAGCACTGGCACATCAGCAATAGCAATTCCAACAAGGAAAACTTCATTCTACTTCACGCGCCGGTAGTAAATGACCTGGGATTCAACCCAATGGGTTGGTGCATAGGTCTTGCCACGATTTTCATTGACATATGGCTCAAGGGTGTAACTCAACTTGCTCGTCTGGCCTGGCGCTAAGGCTGATGTAATATCAATATCCCACGGTGCCACGATAGTGCCTGGCCCCCACCCCGCACGGTCAAATTTCCAGGTGCCCCCCTGGGGGCGACAGGGGTTGAGGTAATTATCCGTTTTCCACAAGAGGTTGTCCCAGGAGTGATTACCAAGCGTAACGGTGCGGCGCGAGGGCATGAACTCGGCAGCATTACGGCTGTTTGGCTCCATGCCGTGTCCGGTGACGGTAAAGCGTAGCTTCATGACAGCCGCGTCAGGGTCTCGGCTGATAGTCTTCGGCACAAAGAAGTTGGTCACAGGTTTATCGAGATTACCTATCTCTGGCTCTCCCACCCATAAATTCTGCACTTTGTAAGCTTTATAGCCACCATGCACGATGGAGCCAGGATAGAAGTCAAAATGTACCGTCGCCAGCCACCCGGTGGCGTAGGTTTCGCACCAGACTTCCACTTTCTTCTGTCGCAATAGTAAAGGACGATAATCCGTTACATCCACTTGCCAGGTAAAGCCTTGATGATAGGGCGTGATAAAGCGCACAATCTCAAAACGTTCACCTCGCTCATCATAAACATAGACAGCCCCCTTGCGATCCCACGGATCATAGCCACCCGGCGGTTCACTGAGCGTCAGAGTCAGCACAATACGCCCTATGGCATCAGTATTAGTGGGAAAGTTCACTAAACGTGACTGGCGGTAATGCTTGGCATCTACCACCTGATGGTCAATCGCTGTTAGCGCTAGTGGAGGCAGAGTAGCATGAATTGGCTGCTCATAGGCGACACGCAAATCCTTGAGGTCACAGGTTGTGGTGACGCTGCCGCTACGCGCTCCCAGCGCCACACGATTTTCAAAGGGCAGCAGACCTGGCACGAAATAATTCTGATAAACGTCCTTCTGCCCCACCCGCACCGAGACTTCGGCCCCGCCCGTGACAAATTCTAAGGTGACACCAATTTCTTGCAGTGCCTCGCCCCGAAACTCGACAGGGGATAAACGCTTAACGATTTCCGCCCCGTTCCAGTGCAGTGAGATTTCACGTTGGGGTCGGTTGTAGATATTGCCATCGGCATTAAAGGGATTCTCCGAAGGTGGATTGTAAATATCAAAACCCACAGCAAACGCTTGGGGCAAAGTAGGCTCTTCCCAACTCTGAAAGCCATAAAAATCTGGCGTGCCCTTGGTGCCATACTGCCGAGTATTCAGCAGCATGAAGGAGGCACCATCGGCCCCCGGCAGCAGACGCATTTTCCAGGTTGCAGTAATGTGACTGTATAACCCACGCGCCTTCCGATCAAACACCACAACATGAGCCTGATCCGGTGCGCCATCTAACAAGCGCAAAGCCCCATTCAAAATACGCGGCGTCTGTTTTCCGCCGGTAATGAGGTGATAAGGTGCGCCACCCACACCATTAAAGTTCTGTTGCAGAACTACCGGAGATGCATAAGATGGTGCTCCTACAACAGCCAATAGTGATAGCAGAATAAGCAAGATGATTCGTGTTTTCATGTGCTCTTTACGACGCTGGACGCAGCGTGGCAGCCTGTAACAGTTGGTCACCTTCACATCACCTGATTCATGAATAGATTTGAGGAACGCGGGTATAAAGGGCCGAACCATATGATATTAAGGGCGTGCAGAATAGAAAAAGATAAGTGCCGCTATGACATCAATGCTGCGGCACGCTCTCGGATCGGTAAGCTTCGAGCGTGAGTGGCTAAGTTCTTTAATTCTGCATGGTCGTAGAGCCGGTTGAGATAGCGGTCGAAATCATCTGTGACAACACTGGGTTCTGCGGTCTCTACCGCCTGGATTAACTGGTCAGCTTCCCACATTGCATTAATAGCAGGCACCGTCGTAGCACAGGCAGCAGTTTGCAGGCACCAGAGCAACGAGCGTTGGGCCGCATTGAGCGAGCCGGAGTGGTTAGAGGTTTGCTCGGCCTCGGTTGGCTCGAACATGCTAATGCGTCGCCCCCAGTTATCTGGGCCACAATCCCAGCAGAAGACTTTCATGTTCACAATACCAACATTGTGCTCATGCGCCACCGGGAACAGTCTTTCGTTCGCCCGTTGATATTTCCAGTTGTAACGGATCATCATATAGTCAATTAAGTCTGCTTGCTCGATAATCGTCGCAATGCTATCGAATGCTGTTAGCTCATGGCAACTCACCCCAATGTTTTGAATCATACTCTCAGCTTTAAGCGCATGAAGAGCTTCGCAAGCCGCCATAATTTCCGAGAATGGTGGCCGATTATTACCGACGCCCATAATAAACAGGGGAGCGCGGTCATAACCCATAATTTTCAGGCGGGTTTCTAATTCGCCGCGCAATCGCTTACGCCAATTCGGATCAGAAATGCCATCCACATATTGTAAGGACACATACACCGGTTCTCGAATATCAGCGCGGCGCAAGGAGTCAGCTAACAATTCGGCTTCATTTGTCCAAGTCGTATCAAAATAGTTCACACCAGCATCAACTAGATGCCGGATCAGTTGCGCTCGCTCATCGTGGTTGCAGAAGTCATTCTTGCCTTCTCCCACCGGATAGGTATGACCACCAACTCCTAATATCGAAACTTCAAAACCCGTTCTTCCTAATTGTCTCTTTTCCATAATTTACTCACTTTATTTAGGATATTATGTGTATCGTTTGTGCTTTACCAAAGGGCACCACAATACGCAGCAGATGAGTTGTGGCATCATAGGTATAGCCTCTGACAGCATTCTCTGCGTCTGAAGCCAACGGCTTTAACACGCTGCGGCCCAATAATACACGGCGTGGGATTATTCCCATGCCTTGCACTTCCCATTGCACATGGTTCCACTCAGGTCTATAGTTGCCCTGCGGTGCGCTCATTGAGAGAGATATACCTTTGGAGGTAGGAGCACCAGCAGAATGAATACGCACATTCTGACCCTGAACGTAATTCAGGGTCGTTCCATCGTCATCATAAACGACAGAAGAAAACGGCTCTTGGGACGGAAAAACACGCAGTGTCAAAGTATCTACTGGTTTCTCACCAACATAGCTCATGACGGGCTGCATAGGAATGATACTACCAACCCGCACAAAGAGGGGAAGACGATCCGGTGTCGCCTCATAGTTAATGCGCCGCCCGCCTGTAATCGTTTCACCTGTCCACCAGTTTGTCCATTGTCCGGTGGGTAAATAGATGCTGCGGGTGGTGCCGGAAATAATCGGAGCTACCAAGATGGAGGGGCCGAACATAAATTCATCATCTACAGCGTAAGTGTTACGATCATGAGGCCAATCCATCACTAAAGCGCGCACGACAGGTAAGCCCGTTTCGTGCATCTGCCAGAATGCGCTATAAAGATATGGCATAAGCTGCATTCGCAGCCCGGCATAAAGGCGAAAGATACGTTCCACCTCTGGCCCTTTTTCCCACGGTGTAACACCATCTGCCCAGGCATTAATCATCGCCAAGGGGCTAAAGAAGACGGTTTCAAAGCGGCGAATAAACTCTTGTTCATTAGCTGTCTGGCGCACCTCTGGGCACCATAGCACACCACTAAAACCAGAGTTGGCCGCCGCTCGCACATACTGCTCAAAGCCATACCAGTCGCTATAGATGACTGTGGGATAAGCTTGCGCTCCCGCAAACATGCCTCGACACAACAAATAGCTTCGCTGATTACGGCGCTCAAACATCTCGTGGAACCGCTTTTGATAGAGGTAGCCGAACACATTGTGCATCTGCGCTCCACTCAGACCAGAAGGAAAATGAGTATCGTCAGGAAAGAACCATCCACCTGTGTAATCGGAGCCGTCGCACTCGTCCAGTTTATAGCCATCCACGCCCAGCTTTAAGTGTTCCTGCTCATGCAATCTGGCAAAGATAGCCGCCGCTTCGGGCTTTGTCCAATCGGGCACCAGGCCACCCCACACCTTTTTATCTGCCACCGCGTTCGCTTTTTCCAGCTCATCGTAAATGGGTGAACTGGGATGGACATAAGCATGTTCCCAGAGATTCACATGATAATGCTGCCCTCGCATCCGGCCTACAAAGCCTGCTGGATCAGGATACTGATCCTTGTTCCAGATATAAGAGCAGGAGTAAGCGTGCGTCTGCCACTTGGGTTCGAGTCCCACCACATCACAGGGGATATTGCGTGTGCGGAACTCCCTGGCCGTGGCTTCCACCTTGTCTTGCTTCCAATCGGATTTCATGCGATACCAGAAACCAAGCCCCCACTTCGGCGGCATCCTCATACGGCCTGTTAATTGTGTGTAACGAGCAAGCAAATCATGAAAAGTAGGGCCATAGCAAAAATAATAATCTAATACGGGGTCTGGGGTTTGGAAGTAGAGGCTGTCGGCAGCCGTCTGCCCCATATCGAAGTAGGTATAGGCATGGCTATCCAGATAAATGCCATACCCAGCCGTGCTCAAGAAGAAGGGGACAACCGCGTGCGAATTGCCCTTATCGTCCTTGGGATCGGCATTAACCTTGAGCGTCTTCGTCTTGCCGCGTTGCGCCAGGCTGTGAAACTGAAGTCCAAATCCGAAGAATTCCTCATCGGGCGCAATGCTACGCGTATCACGCTGTTGCCCCTCTACGGTCGCCGCGCCGCCACTATCCAGGCTGAGAGGTTTGCCTGCCGCATCATAGAAATCCACCGCAGGCGCATCATTGTGAATATGCAGCCGCAGTCGAGAAGTTTGCAAATCAATGTTGGACTTACTTACACGCAGCTTAAAAGCATCTCTGGTGGTTGGTTGCGGTAGAACCAGGGGCACACGAGGAAAGTTAGCATTAGCACCCCTGGGCACCACCAAGACGCGAACGGTTTCCGGCGCGACTAAGGTAACGTGTAACGTGCTGTCTGGATAATTACGCACATATTCACGCCCTGTTTGCGCGTTAACTGGTTTCACCATAACAGGAAATAGCAATGCTCCCAGCCATAAAATTTTTCGCACCTTTATATCTCCCAACAGTAAATCCTGATTGTCTACGCCCACGGTTGTAGCATCACCTTACCACATTGCCCCGTCAGTTGAAGCTCAAAAGCTTCCTGCACGCGACTCAGGGGGAAAGTGTGCGTCATCAGCTTATCCAGTAAATCGCGTGATGTGCGGATGACCTGCATGATACGTGGTGTATCAGCTAAGTTGTAGTGCCATTGGCCGTGCAGCGTCAAGCCTTTGCGAATCATGTCGTTGCTGATATGCAAAGCGAGTTCACCCGCTTCGCCCACAAAGGCCACCTGTCCTTTGCGCCGCGTGGCATCTATTAATAATCGCTGAGCCTGGACATTGCCAGAGCAATCAATCGCTTTATCCACCCCAACGCCATTGGTTAATTCCAATATCTGTCGAAGCGCGTCATCGGCAGGATGGATAACAGCCGTTGCGCCCAGAGACTTTGCTAATTCAATACGGTAGGGATGAGCTTCAACTGCAATAACACGAGCACCGCGATACACACCATTAATAATACCGCCCAGTCCCACTGGCCCTAAGCCCGTAATCAGCATCGTATCAAAGGCACTGACTTGCATTCTTTGCATAGCGCCAAAGGTGGGGCCGAGGCCACAGCAGGCCATTGCGCCATGTTCCGTAGTAATGTCGTCGGGAATCGGCACTAACATCCAATCAGGCTTGAGTAGATATTGTGCATAGGTCGCCGTCCCTGCGATATTGCCAGTGACTTCCAGAGGATTAAAGGTATGCTGGCAATGGATGTATTCACCCTGTAAGCATAGCGGACACCGGCCACAGGAATACTGCGGCATAACTACCACGCGGTCACCCACCTGCACCCTGCCTCGCTGAGCGACTTCTTCCACCACGCCAGCGGCTTCATGCCCTAAGTTGTCCGTGGGCTGTCCTGCGACGTAGATTTTGTACTCAGTACACATTGGCGCGGCCTCGATCTTAACCACGACCACGTCGCCAGATGCTGTGGGGGTTGGTCGCTGCACTAACTCACATTGTCGCTCACCTGTAATACTAACGACATTCATGTAACGCTCTCCTATGAACTGCGCTGAACTTCTTTATTCGCTCTGCTGCTCATTTTGATGCCTGCAAAACTTAATGATTATGCCAACTTCAAACCTATTTTCTCTAATGATCGCGCTGTCCACGCTTCTCTTAGGAACTATACCACTCCTGGCTCAAGGTACGCGGGCCGATTATGAACGCGCCAGCAACCTTCGTAAAACAACTCAAAATAAAGTATTCAAGGCCAGAGTTGAGGCGCACTGGCTCCCCGGCAATACCCGCTTCTGGTATCGCAATGACCTACCCAATGGCACACGCGAATTTATCTTAGTAGATGCCATTAAAGGCAGTCGTCAACCAGCCTTCGATCATGCGCGTCTGGCAACAGCCCTAGCTAAACTTATCAATCAACCCATCACTGCTAACCAGCTACCCATTAATAAAATTAGCTTGAGTGATGATAGTTCAGTTTTGTTCTTTAGTAGCAATGGCAAATGGTGGCAGTGCAATCTGAAAAGCTATGCTGTGCGCGCAGCGCCAGAGCATCATGAACTTCTGTCTTCCCTGCCCGCTTCAGTTTCACCCCATCCCAGCACGCGCACCGGGCCGGAAACATCTCTTAACTTCATCAACAGCACCAAAGCCGATATTGACATCTACTGGATTAATCCCGATGGTCAGCATCAACATTATGCCACAGTGCATCCCGGCGACCATTATGAGCAGCACACTTTCGCTGGTCATGTCTGGCTGGTCACAGACCATGCAAGCAAAACCCTGGCCGTCTTTGAGGCGACCGAAGATGGCGACGATGCGGTCATAGATGAAGCTCAACCCAAAGTTCCTCAAGAGAAACCTACCTCTGCCAAGAGGCCCAATAGGGATGAATCTCCTGATGGGCATTGGCTGGCTTTTATCAAAGATAACAATGCATCTTTACGAGACCTGCAAACAGGTCAAGAGTCCGCGCTGAGCCATGATGGAAAAGCCACCGACGCTTACGAAGGGCAATTCTTCTGGTCGCCCGATTCTAAAAAGTTAGTCGCTCTGCGCACCCAGCCAGGGGACGACCGCAAAGTGTATCTGATTGAATCTTCACCCAAAGATCAACTCCAACCGAAGCTCCAATCTTACGATTATCTCAAACCAGGCGACCGCATCCCCATTACAAAGCCACAGCTATTTGATGTACAGACGCATAAGCAAATCGCTATCAGCGACAAGTTATTTCCGAATCCGTGGAGTATTTCAGAGTTGCATTGGACACCCGACTCCAGTCGCTTTACTTTTCTCTATAATCAACGTGGCCATCAAGTCTTGCGTATCATAGCCGTTGATGCCCAAAGCGGCGAGACGCGAGCCATCGTGGATGAACAAAGCAGAACTTTCATTGACTATGCGGGCAAGCAATTTACGCATTACCTTGATAAGACTCACGAGATTATCTGGATGTCCGAGCGAGACGGCTGGAATCATCTTTATCTTTATGATGCAGCTACAGGACGTGTAAAAAATCAGGTCACGAAAGGTGAATGGGTGGTGCGCGGGGTAGATCGGGTGGACGAAGCCCATCGCCAAATATGGTTCCGGGCCGGGGGCATTCGTGCCGAGCAAGACCCTTATTACATTCACTATTGCCGCGTGAACTTTGATGGCACGGGCTTGGTAGACCTCACCCCGGCTAATGGCACCCATACAATTTCTTTCGCACCTGACCAGCAATTTTATATAGATACTTGGTCGCGTATAGATATGCCGCCCGTAACGGAATTGCGGCGCAGTGCCGATGGAAGTTTAGTTTGTGCTCTGGAAAGGGCAGACAATAGTGAATTATTGAAGACAGGTTGGCAGGCTCCCGAACCGTTCGTGGCGAAGGGGCGAGATGGCACAACTGATATTTATGGAGTCATTTTCCGTCCGACCAATTTTGATCCACAGCGTAAATATCCAGTTGTTGAAAATATTTATGCTGGCCCACAGGATTCTTTTGTGCCCAAAGCGTTTGCAGCTTTTCATGGCTCGCAGGAGATAGCCGAGTTGGGCTTTATTGTAGTGCAGATAGATGGCATGGGCACCTCTAATCGCTCCAAGAAGTTTCATGATGTGTGCTGGAAAAACTTAGGTGATGCAGGCTTCCCAGACCGCATTCTGTGGATTAAAGCCGCTGCCGCCAAATACCCTTACCTGGACACATCGCGTGTCGGCATTTATGGCACCTCGGCGGGAGGCCAAAGCGCACTGCGGGCATTATTAGCCTTCCATGATTTCTACCAAGTGGCAGTGGCCGACTGCGGCTGCCACGATAACCGCATGGACAAAATCTGGTGGAACGAACTCTGGATGGGCTGGCCCCTTGGCCCGCATTATGAAGAGCAATCGAATGTCACTCAAGCCCATAACTTGCAGGGCAACCTGCTGTTGCTGGTGGGAGAGTTGGATAAAAACGTAGACCCGGCCTCTACCATGCAGGTCGTGAATGCCCTCATCAAAGCAGACAAAGACTTTGACTTACTGGTCGTGCCAGGCGCAGGTCACGGTGTCGCGGGGAGTCCTTACGGCAAGCGGCGGCTGGAAGATTTTCTGGTGCGGCACCTTCTGGGACTGGAACCTCGCAGTTAATGTGGTCTTAGAGTCATAGAAGAAAATTTACTAAGCAGCAGAGTTTGTCATGCTGAGCGCAGCGAAGCATCTGGTATGAGTGTTCATAGAGCAATAGTTAAACCTATTACCTATAACTCGCAGGGTAGATGCTTCGCTGCGCTCAGCATGACAAACTCTGCTGCTTGCTCGTTATCCAGTTAAGTTAAAATCTCTTAGAAGCCGAGTGGGGCTAAAGCGACTGGCCATCCATCGGGAGTCCAGGAGAGTGGTCGCACTCCTATCGTCGGGACGCCATTGGCGGTGCCATCATAGAAGTGGTAGACGAGGAAATCACCCTTGGCACTTTGCAGTACGGCGCAATGGCCGGGGCCAATCATATTCCCTTGTGTCCCCAGCACCAGGCTGCCCCCACCCTGCATCATGGATTTGCCATCATGATCTAAATAAGGGCCAATTACGTCCTTGGCACGACCGACGCGAATGTTGTAGGTGCTGCGTATGCCCTGGCAGCAGGCGTCAAAAGAAACAAATAAATAATAGTAGGTCCCTCGGTGGATGATAAAGGGCGCTTCAATCGCTGTGGAGGGGCGTTGGGCCACGGATACTAAAGGAGCATCCGGTGATGGTTTACCCGTGATGCTATCCAACGCCACTAATTTTATCCCCGTCCAGAATGACCCCAAGACTAGTGCCAGTTTGCCTGGTGCCACAAAGACGAGATTAGGGTCAATGGCATTAAAGTCATTATTAGGAAACGATTCTATCACCTTACCCTCATCTACCCAGTGGTAATCTTTGCTCTTGGGGTCAAGGGTCTGATTCGTCACCACACCAATCACGGAACGGTTCTTCCCTATCGTTGAAACAGCATAGTAAATGTGGAAGCGATTCTTAAAAAATGCCACATCGGGTGCCCAGATACCCTTGCTGCCGGGGATAGCTTGTGCGGCCCAGGCAGGCACATCTTCCGAGAAGACACGCCCAACCTGTTCCCATTGCACCAGGTCTTTAGAGCGTCGAATGGGAATGCCAGCCCCCGTGCAAAAAATATAGTAATAGCCGTCTGCTTCAATAATGCACGGGTCATGCACAAAACGGTTGGCATTTTCGGCGGGGGCAGCACTACAGGCACACCCATACACCAGGAATAAAGCAACTATGAACCAATGGCATTTAAGATGTTGACTTCGTGGCATAGGGTCTCTCTTCGTAACGAGCAAGCAACAAATTTTTAGATACACCTGCTACCTCTTAAATCAAGACAATGCAGCACCATCTCATGCCTTGGCATGGTTAAAAGTCACTTGCATGGTTTGCCCGGCATGAATCTCTAAAGGTGTAGCCAGTGTGAGCCGCAAACGATTATCATTAACCGCTTGAGTAATCTTGATAGCACGCCCATTGAGTGTCACCCGCACTCGGCTGTGTTGTGTTTGGGGCGGCAGAGTTAAGACCAGAGTCTTTAGCTGTAGCTGTCCCCACTTGAGAGCAATTTCTGCTTGTGTTCTATTATCTTGCACCTGCTGGGCAAAACTCCCCCATCCCTCGGCAGTGGTAAAGGCCGCTTTGAAATTCTCTGCCTGCAAACGCGGTGCAAAAGACAGATACCCCTGCGGGCCATGATACTCATAGCCACAGGCCGCCAGAAATACCCCATAACTGGCCATTGAACGGGCATAGTGATCGCCGCACTCGACTTCATTCCATGGGTTACGGCGCGAGCCATGATAACGGTCGTGAACAGCCCGCGTAACAGCTAACCCTTCCAGCACTAAGCCTTCCCAGATCATGTGGCCCGCCGCTTGATACTCGAAGCCACTCATGCACTCGTTGAAATATCCCGCTGCCCATTCTGGCCCCTTACCTTTAGCTTTCTCGTAGTCCCAGTCGGCACGGGGAAAGGTACACATTAAAAGTCCGGCTTCGCCCGCCATTGCATACCAGCGTCCGGGTTTATGAACTTCCCGATACGGCCCCACATCGGGCGAGAAATTATATTTCCACAAGGACTGCAAAGCCGTGCGCGTCTGCGGCACGGGCAGCACTCGCCCTAAATGCACTTGAAAAGCCCAGCTTTGCCCAAAGACTTGATCTATCTCACAACCACTGCCGGAATTGATAGCATCCAGATGCTGTGGCACGGGCTTATTGAGGAAATACTCACCATTGAAAAGCTGCTCGGTGATATTCTTCGCGCCGCGCTCTGCAATCGTCCGGCAGCGGGCGGCAAAGTCACTTTCTCCCATCTCCTGCGCCATTTCCGCGCCAGCATGGAGGGCCGCGATATACAACGAGCTAAGCCAGGCCACTTTGCCATACCAGGCCGTATCAAGGGTGTTCATTTGTGGCCCCTCTAACACCCCATCATCGTTCTTATCCAGCTTCAAGAGCGGCTCATAAGCTTTCTTGATATGTGCCCAGTTCCGCCGGAGAAAGCTGCTATCCCGCGACATTTGATGCTCACGATAAGCGCGCAAGAGGGTGCCAGATTGACCATCTACTGCCAAGCTGCGATCAAACTCAGCGCGGAAGCCACTGACGCCGCTCTCCGGGTTGAGGGCAAGGCCGAAGTCTACCCGCTCGCGCAGGTCGCGTTCGAGGTCGGGGAAGATACGCGCCATCGCATGGGCATAATGCCAGACATGGGTGCAGGTGCCAGGACAGCACCCGACGCCCTCCCAGGCATAGAAACGACCATTGGCGAAACGATAACAAGTGGAAGTCGCCAAGATAGAAGTATTGAGGAAAGTGCGATCTAAGAACCAGTAAGGTAAAGTGGAATCATACCAGGTATCGCGCCAGAGCCGGGTTTGTGTCGTGAGCCTTTGAAAGTTATTAAGCACATAGCGAGCCACAGCGTGGGCCGAATCAAACCTGGTCGCGTAATAACGCCCGACCTTGCCCAATCCTTGCAGTTCAAAATTCGGGAAGTGCCACGTCAGCAAGAAATCTACTGTCGTTGTTTGGCCGGGGTTGAGATGCAGCCTGCGCCCTACAGCACCAATGAGAGTTTCGCTCAGAGGGGTCGAGGCGTCATTGCCCTCACGTCCGCTAAAGCCGCCTTTTTCTGCGGCAGCCAGCGCGTGTTCTGCCGGATTGCCTATCAACGCTAAACCCATCGTACCGTAATCGGATAATTCTTCTAAAGCACCCGCCCTGGCAGGATGGTCGCTGAATGTAATCTGGCCCACGCCAATATTACCCCACGCCACTGTCTCGGCATCTACGATTTCCAGAAAGGCATCTTTACCTTTGAGGCCGCGCACATTAAGGGTTTGCAAAGCCATGCGATTATCATTAGCACCAGTGGCCGTGCATACCGCTTTGCCATCAACAATCAGGTTAAGACAAGTCTTACCTGCATGTGAGCCACCGCCGATCCAGAAGTTAATAAAGTTCCGCTCAATCACAAAGTATTTGCTGATAAGCTTGCCCGTTTGTGCATCCTTAGCTTCTATCGTGGCACCAGGGGCCGAGGCATGGGAGTTCACGAGGCGATCACCCTCACCACCAACATCACCTTGGTAATCGGGAATCTCTGATTTCTTCAGGGGCCGCTTCCCAAAAGCTGTGCCTTCGACTGTCCAACCGGCGTAGCTGTCTTTGTTCCAGTCTTCAAACACAATGTCAGGTTGTGCTGGCAGGGTCGGAGCCGCAGGCTTGTCCACACCACAGTGAAGATATGTTATGCTATCCTCGTGGAGAATTCGGTTGTGCCGAATGCCATCCTGCCAGGGATTATGGAGCAGCACCGCATTTTGCAACCAACCCGCGAGTGTCGCTTCCACTGATTGGTTTGAAGTATTCTTGACAGTAAAATGCAGCACTGTAACGGGCAAGCTGGAATCATCCGTAGCTAATGGGATGAACGGCGAAAACGCTTCGAGTGTTACAGCCAAGGGCACAGCAGCATCTTTGTATTCAATGGTGCCGATGGGGTATTGGCCGGAGAAGCTTATATCGAAAAACCCGCTCTTATCCAGTGCGTGGGTCTGTGGCGTATTGCCTGATGTGATCTGGATGGCAAAGCCCTGCTCTAACGGTGAACTGGGTTCGACGGGTTTGGCATAATGCTCTGCTCCGGTGCCCACGTATTGATTAAAGATGTCCCAGTGCCACAGTTTGCCATCGCCACCCAAATACAACTGCCCGGTGCCAATGCCACCAACGGGCATACCAATATACTTCAGGTCATCACCGTGATAGAGAGTGCGCGAGCCTCGCTCAAACAAAGACTTCACCCATTCGGGATGCAACTTCTTATCCGCAGGAACCAACTTGTTAAAATCTGAGGTTTCAAAAGGCCCGGCCATGACAGGGAGCCGCGCGCTCATCACCAGAGCCGTGCTAAAACCGACGAGCTTCAAAAATTCACGCCGTCCCAGTTGCCCTTCTGCTAATGGAGTACAACAACCAGGGAACGAACACGCCGCGCTTTTTGGCACAGTCTCGTTATCCTCTACGCTCTTTAACATTCAACACCTTTCTGAACTTAAAAGGCCCGTGGTTTCAACCACGGGCTGCAAAACGAAGTCCGCCTGCGCGGACTCCTCTAGTCGCCGCAGGGCGACTTTGTTTTGCAGCCCGTGAATTGATTCACGGCACCAACTCTATAGCTCCGCAGAGTAGATGCTTCGTGTTGCTCAGCATGACACGCGCTTCTGTGATTTTAAATTTGTTTGGCTCGGATTGGTTAGGATGCTTACGGCATCAGCAGATAACTGCGCCCTTTAATTGTGTCAAACTCTTGGACGTTTGGTTGCAATTGTCGGCTTTTGATTGTCTTGCCATTGCTGCTAATTTTGACGGACTTATTAGTGCGAATGCTGCATGGGCCACCGTTGCGGGAATGAATGGTGGCTGTAGCGATTGCCCTATTTTGCCAGTTTATGTCTACTTCAAAGCCACCTCGTGCGCGTAAGCCTCGGACACTGCCGTTAGCCCAGGCAGAAGGTAATGCTGGCAAGAGATGAATAACCCCCGTTTGGCTTTGCAACAACATCTCCGCGATGCCTGCGGTTGCGCCAAAGTTTCCATCTATCTGAAACGGGGGATGGGCATCGAAAAAGTTGGCATAGGTGCCGCCTCCCGCGTTGTAATTCGTGCCTTGTTCGCCAACCAAGCGTAGTTGCAAACGCAAGAGCCTGTAGGCATGGTCGCCATCCAATAGCCGCGACCAAAAATTGATCTTCCAGGCTTTGCTCCAACCTGTGCTTTCATCACCGCGTGCTTCCAATGAGACTTTAGCGGCGGTGGCTAACTGGGGCGTGGTAAACGGAGAAATTTGCCGACCAGGGTGTAGCGCAAAGAGATGCGAAACATGGCGATGCGTATCTTTGGGATCATCAATGTCTTCCATCCATTCTTTCAGCTGGCCCCATTTCCCAATCTGGGGCTTTAACAACCTATCGCGCATAGAAGCAATCTTCTGCCGATAATCCGCATCAATCCCCAAGGCTTGAGCAGCTTCAAGGTAATTGGTAAACAAGTCCCAAGCGATCTCCTGGTCATAAGTCACACCAGGTTCTTCTGGCCCATGCTCTGGCGACCAGCCATCGGGAGTGACCAAAGTTCCATCCGGCAAAGCGGTTAAATGATCTTCCCAGAACTGGCACACTTCTTTGAGGATTGGATATGCAAAATTTCTTAGGTACTGCTTGTCACCACCGAACGCATAATGCTCCCAGAGGTGCTGGCAATACCAGGCACTGGCTGGCGGATTCCAGCGCCAACTGGAGCCGCCATAGATACCATTTTCAGTTTGCACCGTCCAACCATGATGATTTTTATAATGCTCCTGCGTGGCCTTCGTCCGCACTTCACGCAAACTGTTGATGTAGTCTAAAAACGGCACGGCGCATTCGGCCAAATTAGTTGGCTCAGCAGGCCAATAGTTCATCTGCACGTTAATGTTAGAGTGATAATCGCTGCGCCAAGGCGGAGTGTTACTATTGTTCCACAAGCCCTGGAGATTAGCCGGAAGCGTGCCGGGACGCGAGCTACTAATCAGCAAATACCGACCATACTGGAAGAACATCTCCTCCAGATCAGGATCAAGTGCGCCATCGCTATAAGCCCTCAACCGCTGATTAGTGGGCAACGCCGCATTCTTAGGGTCAGTGACTCCGACATGCAAAGACACACGATTGAAGAGGCTCTGGTAATCTCGCACATGAGCTGTGCGCAAACTGGCATAAGACTTGTGAGAGGCAACATCTAAGTCCCGCGTTAATCGTTGATGAGGATTATCACCGCGCCAACCTTTGCCGTAACGATTTAAGTAATTCGTGCCACCAGTTAAGAAAATGGTCAGGCTATTAGCGTTCGAGAACTTTAATTGATCTCCAACAGTTTCTACGTGTCCCCCATCAGCCGAGACTAATAATTGAGATTCATATTGCAGGCCGTTATCCAACGTTCCCGCAGCGATTAAACGATTACCCCCTGCTACCACTCTAGCGTTATGGGCATCTACCAAACGAATAGCGCCCGTGTAACTTCCAGGCTTATCCGCCGTCAGATGCAGCACCATCACCTGGTCGGGTTTGCTACAAAAGTATTCGCGCTGATAATTCACCCCTGCACTGTTATAACTTACTCGTTGAATGGCCTGGTTAATGTCGAGTTGACGGCGGTAATTAGTCACCGTGCCAGGGTTCAGATCAATATAGAGATCACCTAAATTCTGATAATTGCCAGTGTCTTTTTCGTCGCCCGTCCATAGGCTATTCTCATTAAATTGAATATGTTCAGTCGGCACGCCACCGAAGACCATGCCGCCGAAGTGACCGTTACCAATCGGTAGTGCCTGTGTCATCCAGTCTTGAGCAGGCTCGTCATACCAGAGCATAAGATTGGATGGGGAAGTGGAGGTTACGGGTAAGTCTCTATCGCGTGCCTGCAATGGTTTCTCCCGTTTCGCGGCTAAAGCGGTATTGGCGATAACCATTAAGGCCAATCCTGTCGTCAGTGCCTTATACAGTGAAATATTCATATCACAATTCGTTCTTGTTCCATCTAAGATGCCAGAGTATAACTGCGGCCTTTGGTGGTGTTGAACTCAAACACACCCGGCTGTACATTGCGCACCTTAATGGTTCTACCATTGCTGCGCACCTTGAGAGATTGCGCGGCTTGAACCCGGCAAGGCTCACCACTTAAAGAATGGATAGTTGCTGTGGCCAAAGCTCCCTTGTTCCAGTTCATATCCACTTCAAAGCCACCACGAGCACGTAAACCCTTAACGCTGCCATTGGCCCAGGCAGAAGGTAATGCAGGTAATAATTGAATGTAGCCCATGTGACTTTGCAGCAGCATTTCCGCGATGCCCGAAGTGCCGCCGAAATTCCCGTCTATCTGAAACGGCGGATGGGCATCGAACATATTGGGATATGTGTTACCAGACAAGGCTTCAATCAACATCTTGTGTGAATGGTCGCCATCTAAGAATCTCGCCCAAAAATTAATCTTCCAGGCTTTGCTCCAACCTGTGCCGCCATCGCCCCGAAAAATTAACGACTGCTTCGCCGCCGCGAAAAGTTTAGGCGTAGCTGGGGTGATTTCCCAACCAGGATACAGGCCCCACAGATGAGAAGTGTGACGATGATCGTTTTTAGGATCGTCTTTATCTTCCAACCACTCTTGCAACTGTCCATATTTGCCAACTTGATCCGGTGCAATCTGCGGGCGCAGCGCAGCCAGTTGAGCGACTAAATCTTTGTCTACGCCAAGAACATTAGCCGCCGCAATGGTATTGGCAAATAGGTCACGGATAATCTGGTGATCCATCGTTGGCCCCATCACCAACCCACCCTGCTCAGGAGAGTTGGAAGGGCCACTGACTAACCACCCCGTCTTAGGGTCTTTTACAAGGAAATCTACAAAGAACAGAGACGCTTCCTTCATGGCTGGATAAGCGCGTTGCGCCAGGAACTTTTTATCGTTGGTATAAAGATAATGATCCCACAGGTGGTGACACAGCCACGCGCCTCCCGACACCCAGATACCATGATTGGAAGCGTTGATCGGTGCAGTGCCACGCCATATATCGAAGTTATGATGCAGCACCCAACCTCGCGCACCATACTGTGCCTGCGCTGTTTTGTGGCCTGAGATAACCAATTCTTGAATAGCATCAAACAATGGCTCATGGCACTCCGAGAGATTGGTCGCCTCGGCAGGCCAGTAGTTCATTTCCGTATTAATGTTGCAGGTGTATTTGCTGTCCCACGGTGGATTAAGGCTATCATTCCAGAGGCCCTGCAAGTTGGCAGGCTGCCCACCGGGGCGACTGCTGCCAACGAGCAAGTAGCGTCCATATTGGAAGTACAAAACTGATAATTGGGGGTCTTCTGTGGTGGCCGATTGTTTCAGGCGTTCATCCGTTGGGAGATTAGCGGCGGGCGTGTGACCGAGGTCTAAAGTTACACGCCGCATAAGATTCTGATGGTCGGCCACCGCTGCACGCAGCAACGATTCATAGGGCTTGTGCGCCACAGCTTGCATGAAGCCATCGCAACGCTGTGTCGGGTTAGCACTGATGTCCTGGAAGTTCTTGAAGTTCGTGGCTCCCGTTAGCACCAAAGTTACAGCATTGGCATTTTGCACTGTGATGCCATCATCGGCAACAGTTACCTGCCCACCTTGTGCCGTTGCCCGCAAACGTGCCTCAAACTTGATGCCGCCCGCTTGCACTTGCCCGCTGAGTGATAGTTGGTCGTTGTCAACAACTCTGGTTTGCACTCCTCTGTGGGGACTGTCTAATTTGGCGACAAAGCTCACCGCCCCCGGTTTACTGGCAGCTAGATGCACCACAATGACCTGATCGGGTTGACTGGCAAATGCCGTTCGCTGATACGTCACATCGCCCACGCGATAACTGACTTGGGCGATTCCTGTATCCAGATTTAAGTCACGGCGATAATCTGTTACTTCTTCCAAGCCAGCAAAATGCAGGGTGAGGTCTCCAAAGGGTTGATAAGCTTTCTGCCCTAATGGAATGCTCATGAACTCTTTTCCGGCTAAATCTTCCGCTTCTCGCTGCTTGCCGTCCCAAAGTAGCTGCCGAATCTGCGGCAGAAACTTAGCCGCACCTTCGTGCTGATATTCATGCGGCTGTCCTGTCCACACAGTATGTTCATTAAATTGCAATCGCTCGTTGTCAATGCCGCCGAATATCATGGCTCCCAAGCGACCATTGCCAATCGGTAAGGCTTCTGTCCATTCTCTGGCTGGTTGCCGATACCATAGACTCAGTGGCTCGGCAGGCGGAGTGTTAGAGCCGGTAAAGGCAACTCGTTCACCAACGCGCACGAGGGGCAAAGTGCCTGCAACTGGCGTGATCTTACGTCCAGAATCTGCATCAAACTGCCAATCGCCAATGACACCATCAAGCCTTGCTGCTTGCCCGTTCAACAGGGTGGCCCGTTGTGCAATTTCATCCGCTGTCAGGGCACGACGATAAACTGCGGCGCGTTGGATGCGACCCTGGAAGCGATTGCCGCCCTGCACATCCGCACCTACACGCAACGGAACGCGAGTCACACTCATTCGGGGGAAGTCACCATTTGTAACACTGGAAACCTCTTTGCCATTGACGTAAAGTTTCATAATTTTCTTCGATGCACTATAAACTCCAGCTACATAAGTCCATTTGTCGGCAGGCAACCTCGCGTCGTAGTGACACTGGCCGTTGAGATTCAGGAAGCGTAGCGAGTTACCTGGATAAGTATCGAGCATGTAGCCCTCTGAGGTGCCCGGCAGTGACTTGTCGAGGATGCGCCCGCCTTCTTGTGCCATGCGGTCGGCTTGCACCCAGGCTTCCAGTGTCACCTCATCAGTTAAATCTAATGCCTTGTCTGGCCCTGCTTCATAGACTGGCGATTTTTCATTGAGCGTGAACCCGCCAGCCCAACTCTTGTTCAAGTTCATGCTTCCCCAGAAAACCAAAGCTATTAAATAGATACTCCATCTATACCATCTCATTGCGTGCTCCTTAAATTATGCGCAGATGTTATTTCCGCATCAATGGCTTGACCTACCAACATAGGGATAACAGGACTGGAATAAAACGCATTGAATTTATCCCTGGATGCCGCCGGGCCAGCGACGTGAGCGAGGAAGAAACCATAGAGATTATGCGTCTTATCAATCCAGGGGTAAGCCCCTGCCCAACTGGGGCTGCTAATCAGTGTCGCCTGCCCCTGCGCATCCAAGATTTCTCGCCATTCTCCTAAACCATAAATGCCGTTGTGCTTCCCGCCGCGTGCTCTTTCCACAAATTCTTGCCCTGGCTGCACTAACGCACCCCGCACCTGATCGGCCTGCATCGCGCGGATGGCTTGCTCTGATAAGATGCGATGGCCCTCAAACATGCCGTTATTAATAATCATGGCGAGAAAATTCCCATAGTCCCGTAATGTGCTGCGTGCCCCACCGGCAATCATGGGAATGTGGCCGGGATCAACGGGAGTAAAGTGTGTATTCACCATGCGCAACGGGCGGGCTATGCGCTCCTGAAACAATGATTCCCAATCTTTACTCGCAGCGAGTTCGGCCATACGCCCGGCGACTTGCATCGCCAATCCACCATAATCGAAGTGTGTTCCCGGTGCGCTGACAGGTGGCAGAGGTTGAATATGCGCCACCGATTCTGTTGTCGTCTGGTAGTTGTCGGGATGCACACCATCGGGCTGGTAATTGCGATAGCCAGAAGTATGAGATAACAACTGCCGCAACGTGGCTTTACCTTTCACATCAGTAAACTGAGGTAGCCATTTTACAACAGGGTCATCCCACGATAATTTATGCTCATCTACCAGGGTCGCAATCGTTGCGGCTCCTAACCATTTTCCAGCCGATGCAATGTAGACAATTGTATCCGGGTTGTAGCTGCCGAAATAACGTTCACAAACAACCTGATTATCCTTAACTACCAAGAGGGCGGCGCCGGGGTAGTAACCCTTGTCTATCCAAGCCTGAATCTGAGCGGTAACGGGGGTAAAGTTGTAAGCTGGCACAAGAGTAGGTTTGACAGTCTTTGCCTCTGCTGCCCCAGGCATGATTTGGCTGCAACTCAGAGTAACAGCTACTACAGAGGCTATTAACATCGAAGTAGGGAATATATTCATTAAGTGCTACGCGCATCAATTCAAGACTTTTGAGAGAGTGATGTTCATCACATCAAAGTCTATTTCTGCTGAATCGGCACCAGTTTCCAGCCATGCACCCAGTCAACATGCATAGTATTTCTCTCTGGGTCTTTTAAGGCTTCAACAGTGGGCAGTCCTTCCCAGGAGAACACCTCGGTATCGAAGAACAAATACATTGGCTCAAGATATTCATAGGGTAGCTTCACTGCCGCGACTTTCTCACCATTATGATAGAACCAGACGCTATCCTTATCTTTCCACCAGACTCCATAAACATGATAATCATCTGCGGCCCCGGTGGGCATTTTCCAACGGTTAGGAGTCGTCTGGTCGTTCTTCCAACCACCTTTAAAGGAATGGGTGTTCATCAGCATATACTGGCCTTGCGTCGGCTGCTTGAGGGAAGCGCCAACCTGCTCCACCACATCAATCTCACTATATTTGCCCTGAAACCAGAAAGAAGAAGTCACAGACAGTTTGGAAGCCTTCATTCTTGTTTCATAATAGCCATAAGTTGCAATGGGGCTTTTAGAAGCAACACAGGCGGCGCTAACCCACACATCTTTATCAGGGTTCTTGATGACGGCTAAGTCTTCAATAGTCGTAGTCGAGCGCAGTTCCAGTTGGCCGTTATGCACAAAGACATTCTGTGGATCAAAGTGGCTGGGTTCACGCCCTTTCCAATAAGGCTGATAAGGCAGCCACTTTGTCTTATCTAAATCGGTGCCATTAAATTCATCTGACAACTCAGGAATAGCTTGCCACCTGTAACCAACGGGGGCAGGTGGCAGGGACTTAATGGATTGTTGGGCCAGCAGAGGCTTGGTTAGAGAAATTGAACTTAGGGCCAGCAATGCCGTTGTCACTACTCGACAGCCACTTCTCATCTTGGTCTCCCCGTCTGGATTTAACTGCCGTTGTTTTATTATCCAGAGTTTAACCACGCAGTCTGATAAGTGCTGTTTTAGGGGCCAAGATAAAACACAACTGTAGACATCGGCCCCACCTGCACTGGCTTACTGAGTCTCATCATCTTACCCGACACCAATTCTTTTGCTGATCTGACATCAGTTGGCACTGGCAGAGGAAAAGTCTTATTGTGAGTGGTGTTCATGCCAATGAGGTAAGGGCCGTAACGCAAATAGTAGAATTCGGCCTTGCCAGCATAGACGCTTTCATCACCCGGCTTGAATTTAAGAGCGGCGGGGATTTTGGCAATGGGTAATTCTTCTCCCGCGTTGGCCGAGTGCAGGCCAGCCGGATAACGTGGCAGCCAGGGCAGATACGGCGCGTTTACCTCATCAGGTCGCTTATAAGTCAAGCCACTCGGTTCAAACTGCTCCTCTTGTCCAACGATAGCAATACGTTCAAAAGCAGGCTGTATATAATGCACACGCGCCAGAAAGTTAATGGCATTACGTGCCCGCCAGTAGAGCGACGCATAAAGAACCTCATTGCCATGCTTGAGCGCAATCACACCATCTTCTTCATCCGCAAACACAAAATCTGGTCGCCCCGGTGACATGGGTAAACGCACTGGTGAGGGGGGCTGCGCCTTGAGCAACTCATACTGATCGGGTGTATTCAACAAACCCGCTGTGCTACGGAAACCAGTTTCTTTCATCTGGTCGCGTAGAGAAGCAAAGAATTGGTTATCCGCAAACATTTGCTGTGCCGCGCCAACTAAAGCAGGATCAAGCGTGGTGGCGGCGACATAAAGGCTGGAGGCATCCCACGATGGACGCTCGGCATAGGTCACGTCACCAGGATAATGATCGTCCCGCCAGCCAACAATCGTCTCGGCACGCATGGCGCGGTTGCCTTCCACATCAAGTGCTGGATAACGAAAGGGAGTGCGGGCGTGGGCGATTTTGATGAGTTGCTCTCTTATCTTCTCATCCCCCGGCTGTCCGGGCGCGGGGCGAGTCGCTTCGTAAATCGTTGTTACCCAATCCAGCACTTCGCCGTAATAACCCACAAACCCTAACTCTTTGGTCAGTCCCTTAGTCGTTAATTGCCAGTAGTTATCACCTAAGGGCTTGAGCGGCACTCCATTCTTTTCGCTGCCCAGCCACGGTTGCAGCCCGACCGATTCATAAAGATAGTGCAATGCTTCTTTTTCAGGCATTGCTCTGGCCGCATCCACCACAGCCAAACCACGGTTCGATAAGTAGATACCATATAGGTCGTTAATCATAGACTGGTTGGTGTACTGGCGACGATTCTCCCGGTGCCAATCGCGGCTATCCAGGAGCATTTCCGCAAATGCCGCACGCCGCGTTATCTGCCCGCCTGCACCATCGGGAATCGCTTCATCTAAATGGTCGCGCAGCCCAGGGGCTAATAGGCTAAGCGTATAGCCGGATGGCCCCAAGCCAAACCAGTCAGCGTTGGGCGTTGCGGGGTCAGATTGAGCTAACTTAGGATTAGCGCGATACGCCGCAAAAATTGCATCCAAACTCGATAGCACCTTTTGGATGGTCTGCGGATTCTGGTAAGCTGGCGTCCATTTCACACTATAGGCTTGGGATAGAAACAACACCTGCATCTGGTTCAGCGGCCTGCTGGACTTTAATAAATTGTCCACTTCATGGGTGACTCTTGCTTTCAGTTGATCAAGCACTTCCGGCCCTGGCTCCCCGCGCACTGGCGCATTGACTGGCGCAACGCCCTGCTTCTCATCAGCGGGTGTCATAAAGAAACCATCAGTATGGGTGTAAACACGATAGATGGCGCGTGCTGGCTGTGTCATCGGCTGTTGATACTGGGCGAAGGTCATGCCGTAACCCCAGATGCGTCCGGTGCTGCGAATCTCCAGGTGCAGTTCCGTCTTGCCCTGAGTCATCGCTAAGGGCAATGGTGAAGTCTTATAGAAAAAACGACCATTGACCGGAGGCGCATTATTATCGTTACCGAAGTCGAGGATTTCCAAATCACCAATGTGCCGGTAGCCGACCTGCTTGCCCTCGCAGAATAAAAGCAGCCGGTTATTGCTGCCCTCGGAACCCCAGAACCGGGCGGTAAAGTAGTTGAGTTTGATGGGGTCTACTTGCATCGTAAATGCCACTCGCCCACCTTCCCACCCTGTTGTTGGCGGCGGCAATAACCGCCGCGCCGTTTCACCTAAACCGCCCGTGATAACAACAGAGTTGGTCGCATCAACCTTGTGACTCTGCTCCGATAGCGCATTGCCAAAGGTCACACTATCCAACACTGGCATGGTGGCGGCCCAGACGGGGCTAACAGTACGTTGCATACTTGTGGATGCCGTCATGAGAACACCCAATAATCCGACTTTCCAAACTTGCTGTACAGCGTTGTACTGTCGCAGTAGCCCGACGGCTAAACAGTCGGAGAATTTATCAGCCCATCTCATATCGTTGCTCCTTTTTGGCATAACTCGGTTCAAAAGCATTTATCGTTTTTCTATGACCCTCTATTGCTTTGGCGGGCCGCATGATTCACGCGACACCAGCGATGGCACAACCACAACGGTATGCGATGCGGGGGGAGGTGTAGGTCGGGTTAGCAGACTTAATGCCGCTTGAAGTTGCTCGTCAATAGCATGATCTACCGTAGTCAGGGTAGGATAGACAAGAGTGCCTTCCGGCAAAGCATCATAGCCCACCAGAGATATTGCTTCAGGAACCTTAACTCCAGCCCGGACCAACACTGAGAGTAAGGTTGCGGCTTCGTGGTCGTTCCAGGCCACAACTCCCGTAGGTGCGCCCGGCTTGCTAAAGTAAGCTGCCGCGCGCTCAGGAGATTTAGCCCAGGACGACATTTTCTCCTGCGGCAAAATCGTCGTCTCAATGTTCGGGGTCTGGCGTTGAGCCTCTTTAATGGCTTTCTGGTGACCACGCCAGCGGAGTGTCTGTTGCACATTAGCAAACCCCAGGAAAGCGATCCTTTGATGTCCCAGAGTGAGCAGGTGCCGTGTGGCCAGATAGCCACCCCGCTCATGGTCGCTGTAGATACAGGGCACTTCGGGTGTCACATCAACAGGCGGGGCGCCAACCATCACCACGCGACAGCCCGCATCCTGAAGTTGTCGCGCCAATGGTGCTAAATCGTAGCGAAAAAGAATAAAACCTAGTGGTTGTTGAATTGATGGCGGTAGGGCTAAGGAGGGAGTATTATCAGGATTAATTAAGCGGCACAGCAGAGCTAAATCAGCCGTTTCGACGTGACGGAACAACAAGTCCATGCAACGGTCAAAAAAGGAGTGGTCAGGTTTAGTCAGAGCGATAATCGTGCGGTTATCGGCTAACAGGGGCGCACCAGTTAAACTATTATCCTGCCAGTCAGAAATGAAAGTGCCCACGCCATTGCGCCGCACAATTTTGCCAGCACGCTGTAATTCATCCAGCGCCCGTAGCATGGTTCGCTCTGATGCCCGAAACTGATGCATTAACTCGGTGTGGGTTGGCAGCCGGTCGCCAGGATGTAACGTGGCGCAGAAGCGATCTAAGTCCTGCGCGACTTGCTTAATATCAGAGTTCTTGCTTCTCTTGCCTAAAGCTGGCTTTGTCGTTGAAGGCATAATCGCACGAGGCATGATGTGATGTGCATTAACACCAGCTTAGGCAAAGCATGTTAAGCTTTGTCAAAGCTGGTGAAAGATAGCTAAACTATAGCAACCTCATACCGACAGTGCAAGCAGTATTTTTACAGACGTAAGTTTGATTCCAGTTTCAGGAGAAATAAATGTTCAGATGGGCTTGCTCATTTACCTTATTAATAACAGGACTATTGCCTGCCTTGCTTACACCAACGGCGGGTGGAGCCGCATCGTCAGATATAAAGCCAGTAACCCTACAAACAGTACCGTTTGATCTCACCCAGGTGAGGTTGCTGAATGGCCCTTTCAAAGATGCAATGGAGCGAGACCATAAATATCTGCTCTCGTTAGATGCGGATCGGCTGCTACACAACTTCCGCGTCACCGCAGGCTTGCCTTCGACTGCCAAATCTCTGGGCGGTTGGGAAGACCCTCACGGGGAACTACGCGGCCATAGCGTGGGCCATTATCTTTCCGCCTGCGCCTTGATGTATGCCAGCACGGGTGATGCACGACTCAAAATCAAAGCGGACTACATCGTAGCCGAGTTAGCTAAATGCCAGGCCGCAATGCCTCAAAAGGGTTATAACAAGGGTTTCCTATCGGCCTATCCCGAATCGTTCTTTGATCGTGTAGACAAGGCGCAACCTGTGTGGGCACCCTATTACACGCTGCATAAGATCATGGCTGGAATTCTAGATGTGCATATCTATTGTGGCAACGAGCAAGCTTTAGATGTCTTAAACAAAATGGCCGATTGGCTAAAGTTTCGTGTTGACCGCTTGAGCCATGAACAGATGCAGAAAGCGTTGCAGAACGAGCATGGCGGCATGAATGAGGTTTTAGCCAATCTCTATGCGATTACCAAGAATCCCGACCATCTTAAACTAGCGCAAGCCTTCAATCATGAAGCAGTGCTTGATCCTTTAGCGCGTGGCGAAGACCATTTAGATGGCCTACACGCCAATACGCAAATTCCTAAAATCATCGGTGCGGCCCGTGAATATGAATTAACCGGAGAACCACGCTACCGGAACATCGCCAGCTTTTTTTGGGATCGTGTGGCCTTGCATCGTTCCTATGTCATTGGCGGCCACAGCGACCACGAGCATTTCTTTCCAATCAACCAATTCTCGAATCATCTCAGCACTGACACCGCTGAAACCTGCAACACCTATAATATGCTCAAGCTGACCCGTCACCTGTTTGAATGGCAGCCCTCAGCACAAGAAATGGATTTTTATGAACGTGGGCTTTACAATCACATCCTCGCCTCGCAAGACCCGGAGCAGGGCATGTTTGTTTACCTGATGTCGCTCAAGCCGGGCCACTTCAAGACGTATTCGACACCCGAAGATTCCTTCTGGTGCTGTGTGGGCACAGGTATGGAGAACCACAGCAAATATGGTGACACTATTTATTTCCACGACAACGATTCGCTCTATCTAAATCTGTTTATCGCTTCCCAATTGCAATGGCCAGAAAAAGGGTTAGTGGTGCGGCAAGAGACGCGGTTTCCAGAGCAAGATACCACCCGCTTAACGCTGCAATGCGCAAAGCCGTTAAATTTGGCACTTAAAATTCGCTATCCAGCGTGGGCACAAGCGGGCATGAGCGTCAAAGTCAACGGGAAAGCTCAAAAGATTGAAGGCAGACCTGGCTCTTATCTCACTCTGCAACGCAAATGGAGAACTGGCGATAGAGTAGACATCCGCCTGCCAATGACACTGCATCAAGAAGCCCTGCCCGACACTCCCAACACTGTTGCCCTACTCTACGGGCCAATTGTCCTCGCGGGCGAACTGGGCACAGAGAATATGCCCAGCCCCTATGCAAAAGGTCAGACAGATTTAAATAGAACGCCAGACCCGCAAGCGCCAGTATTCATCAATGATTCAAAAGATGTAACGAATAGGGTGCGACCTATAGCTGGCAAGACGTTGGTGTTTGAAACTAAAGGTTTAGGGCAACCGCGTGATGTGACACTGATTCCTTTTTACCAGATGCATCATCAACGCTACAGCGTCTACTGGCAAGTTCTATCGGATGCAGAATGGCAAAAGCAAAAGACAGCATTAGCCGAAGTTACTGCCCAACGCAAGGTATTGGAAGCACGTATGGTGGACGAGGTGCGGCCTGGCGAGCAACAGCCAGAAACCGATCACCACTTCAAAGGCGGCTCGACACAATCGGGAGAATTCAACAATCGTAAGTGGCGCGATGCCAGCAATGGTGGCTGGTTTAGCTACGAACTCAAAGTGTTACCAGACGCCCCCCAAGTTCTGCAATGTACTTACTGGGGTTCAGATGTTGGTGGGCGGGAGTTCGATGTTTTGGTAGATGGCACCAAGCTCGCCAGCCAAACGTTAGACAATAACAAACCTAACGAATTTTTCACTGTGGACTATCCCATTCCCGCCGAGTTGCTTAAGGGTAAGCATAAGGTCACTATCCGCTTCAGTGCCCACGAGCACAAAATGGCGGGTGGCGTGTTCGCCTGCGCAATCTTAAAAGCGAATTAGGAGAAAGTGTCTAACCCCACGAAACCTGAACGTTGGCCTTCATTATACAGCACAGTTAGCCACGCTCTGCCTTTGCACTAGTTCGCCTTTTATTATGATCGTGCGAGGCGGAGCGGCACTGTTGTCAAGGCGTTGCAGCAATAACTCGACTACTGCGCTGGCGATTTTCTCTACAGGTTGTGAAATGGATGTTAGCGGCACCGGACAGTAGGAAGCTATCGGCTGGTTATCATGACCAATAATGCTGACTTCCTGCGGCACCTTAACGCCTGCTCGCATCATCTCGACCATAAAGGCTAAGGCAACGTAATCATTAACAATACACAGCCCGGTGGGGCGCTTCTTGAGCTGCAAGAATTGCTGGGCCATCGCCGCGCCGCCTCTTTCATAAGTAGGATTTTGGAAGAACCATTCACGGCGCATCGGCACCTTGAATTCATCCAGCGCACGTTGAAATCCCTGAAGGCGGAAATTCTGTGGGGCCGTCATCGTGGTGAGTGTCTGGCGCGGAGAATTGGACATGCCGATGCCAATGCGTCGGTGCCCTTGCTCGATTAAATAACGCGCGCCCTGGTAGGCATTATCTTCGCGGTCAAAAATCACCTGATCGCATTCCAGTGGCACCGCAATATCGTAGCTGATAACGATACCACCTTCGCTTTGATAAGCTTCTAATTCTTGAAAGACGATTGGGTTCAGCATCTGCGCAGCACAGATAATAGCGCGTGGTCGTTGGCGGCAGAGTTGCTTGATTTCCGCCGCTTGTGACTCGCCACCATCGCCAGCCCGCTCCGCGCAAGTGTAGATAGGAACTTCGTAGGCGCGTTCACTCAGTTGCTCTTGAATAAGGAGAATTTTTTCAGTCCCCAGACCAACATCCAGGACACCACTAATCAGGCAAATGAGATTATTATTGATGCCATTGGCCAGGCGTTGGGCGAGAGGATTAGGTTCATAGCCAAGTTCACGCGCCATCAGAAGCACCCGCTCACGCGTGGCAACCGACAAATTGCCCTTACCGGACAACGCTAGTGAGACAGTGGACTTGTGCATCCCCAATGCCCCGGCGACATCATGGATAGTAGGTGGCTTTGCCATTTAATTAATGCTTGACCAAAGGAAATAAATTATTACGCGCACTTGGTACGTCGCCGTTTAATTAGTAGCAGTGTACAACCTGTTTAAAATTCTAACCCGATTGATTCCCTGGTAGCGGGTCGGCATACAGAATGCCGCGACCATTGGTGGCAAGATAAACCCGTCCATAAACACGCGGATCGCCAGTGACAACCTGGCCAATCCAGCCATACTGATGTTGATCGTCATTAATACGCACCCATGTTACCCCAACATCATCCGAGCGAAAGACACCCGAAACATTGTGCAGCTTGCCCGTTAAGTAGAGAGCAGCCTGGGGCTGTCCGGGCGCAGCTTTACCAAAACCTAGGGCATAAGCTTCCTGCACATTCGCTATTTTAACAAAGTTCGCCCCACCATCTAGTGTATGATGAAGGCCACTCTTGCCCGCTGTAAGCCATAAGTCGCCCTCGCGCCCTGGCATTGCCCGCAGTTTATTGCTACCCGTCGGTAATTCCGCTGCCTTCATGGTAAAATTCGCCCCGCCATCGGTGCTAACGTAGAGCTTGCGAGCATTGCCATCAAGTACATAAAAGGTATTGGGATTAACACGGTCGGAGATTGGATGAGAGCCATTCTGTAGCCCATTGCAAACGCTCCAGGTCTTACCATTGTCTCGTGAATAAAAAGGAGCACTGCCTTGTGGCGACCACAGGAGTGTCTTGGCATCAGCCGAAACGGCAATTGAACCTGAGCCTCTTGAGCCAGTAGGCTCGTTCTCAAATGGTGTCCAGGTAGTTCCACCATCCATAGAATATGCACCACGCCGGATACCATTTCCCGCACTGCCCACACGGGCCATAAACATTGGATTATTCTCCGCAAAGTCGAGGCTGGTGGTATTGTTGAACATGGGATTAGTGAACATGCCAGAACGTGGCGAGACAGTTAAATCATCATGGCGAAAACCACCAATATCACCTAATCCGCTTATCAAATGTGCGCCATCGGGAGGACTGATTAAATCTAACACAGCCGTTTCTTCCAGCCCCTCTGCGCGCACCGTCCAGTGCGTTGTTTGATTCTCATCACCCGCAGTTGCATCATCACTGCCCCAGATGGTGGCTCCCGTGACATAGAGCACATGGTCGGAGTTGAAGGGATCAATTTCTACATCGCCGATCCAGTGTCCTAAAGCCACGGTCGGGCGTCCCCAGTTTAAGAATGGTGAAATGCTGCTATCCCGCTGCGCATGAGAACTAATTGGTGTCCAATGCGTTCCCCCATCCGTGCTGCGAAAAATCTCATCACCATGACTCCACCAATCCATCGTTGAGACCATGAGAGTGCCGGGATGGGCTGCGTCTACAGTAAGCCCGGCATAGCCAAAGTTGCCCACCTTCTGCGCGCCAGGTGGCAGAGGCGTAATGTTAATCCAAAGTGCCTTATCGGTATCATACTTCCATACCGCACCATTGCTCACTCCATTGGGGCCGGGATTGTTACCATAGGTTAGGTAGAGCGTGCCACCTGCATCTAATAATCCATGATGAGGGATAAAGCCGAGGGGCTGACCCTGCACTGCCTGCCAGGTTGCGCCTTCGTCATTACTACGATAGAGGTTCGTGCCAGCAGCCGCTACCCCTACATAAACTGTTGATGCTGGATGATTGAGGGTACTCTTGTATGGATCGAACAACACAAATCCAATACCGATTCCATTAGTACGGCCCGTAACGGGAAAGCTGGATACTTTGCCCCAGGTAGCTCCATAATCGCTACTCTTCCACAATCCATTATGCCGCGAACCAAAGTAGAGAATGCTATTTTTATTGGGATCAATGGCTAAACGTTCACCAATTGAGCGGCCATCCTCATTGCCACCCATTTTAAAGGGCATATCTGTGCGTTGCCAGGTCTTGCCCTGGTCAGCAGAACGCAAAATCGCTCCATTGCCCGCCCAGGTCTGGGTGTAAGTGCCCGCCGCTAAGTAAACTCGATTAGGCTCTACTGGATCAGTTGCTATGCTTTCGATACCGAGCAGGTTCGAGTTATCCATATCAACCCAATCGGTTAAGGAAACCCAACGTTTAGTAATGCTATCCCACCGGTAAGCTCCGCCAATATCGGTGCGCGCATAAACAAGATTTGGCTGCTTCGTATTAAAGATAATCCCTGGCACAAATCCACCCCCGATAATTTCCACATTGCGCCAGGTGTAAGGCACTGTCGGTACTGGCTGGCCTGCTCCCGCTAACCCTTGCCCCAGAGCGACGGCTCGCACGGAGATAACGAGCAAGCAGGTTAGCAAAAGCGTACGCAGCAGCTTAATAGTGTTAGTTAGATTTCTCATAACTTCTTCTGTTATTAAAACCGGTTTACAAAATTACTTGTTTTATGCCGAAGCTGATTCAGTCGTGCTGCATAGGATAGGGGAAATAGAGTTTTGCGAACAATCCTTATTGAGGTGGCGCAGGCGGAGTAGATGTAATATAGGCGGCAACGGGTAGGTTCAAGCGTTCACCCTCAGAGGTGGTGATAATGACCTGGGTATTTAGGCTGCCTAAGGGCGTGCGTGGGCTGAGTGATAATTCCAGTATCGCGGTTGCAGGCGATGTTTTGGCACCATTGGTTGAAATGTCACTTGTGGTCGCTGCTTTAGTAGATTTAGCGGTGGCCGCTGTCACCAGATGAGCTATAACCCAGGGACTTGAAGGAGTGATTTTCAGGTTCTTGAGGATTTGTGGGGTTGCACTGGACAAAACGACCTGTTGTTTGGCATCTTTAGCGGTGCCAAAAAAGACCATGTGCGGCGTGGCGGTTAGCTTGCCATCCACTTCACCCACCAAAGGCACACTGGCTATCTGCCAGCCCGATCCTGCGTCACTGGGGCCAGTGAGAGGGGCCGCAGGTGCGGGAGTATTGGGCAACGGCGCTAAAGCGATGGTGCCAGTCAACGGGCCAAGCGGAGCTTTCGCGGAGACAGTTACATTATAAAACTGCTGGCGCTGGGCCATTGTCCCTGACGCTGCGGTTGTACTATTCCCACTGCCCAGTGTCTTATTAATGGCTATTGGCGTCACTTGCACATCAGGATTGGATGAGACAAGTTTCGGCGTTATCCCCTTGGCCACCAGATGGGGGCTAAGAATAATGGCTAACGGGACAGTACGCGATGTGCCGGATTGAATGTGACCAAAGTCAATTTGAGTCACGGAAAAAGCCACCGGGTCAGTGATGTCCGCGTTGATTTGCAAAGTGGCAATGGTTGGCCCACCATCCGCTCCATAAACTTGCACGGCCTTGTGGATAGGGCCATGAAAGCGGGTAATATCCACCGATACATGCACTTTCGCCTGCTCACCAGGAGCCAGCGTCTTGGGCAGATCATTGCCTTCACCTAAAAGCACACTGGTGCAGCCACAGGTCGGTTGCAGGCGATCAATGGTGATGGGAGCCTTGGTGTCATTGCGGAGGATAAAATCATGCTCAATGCTTTTTGCATCCAGCAAATCTACGATGCCTTTGTCCAACACGCCAACCGAAGGCTCTTCAGCCTTTACGCCATCCGTGGCGACAACGGTCAACTTGGCGACGGCGGCTTGAACTTGCGCTATTTGGTTTCCGACTACGTTAACAGGCGCGTCAGCATTAGCAGGAGCAATCAGTCCCGGCACTGCCTTCATTAATAAGACGCACCCGAATACTTTTAAACCTTTAGGTGTCCGCAATTTTAAAACGTGATTATTCATAATATTTGGATAATTTCTCCGCTTGTCTGGGATATACCAACCGTTATTTATTGTGTTTCCTTATTTCCTGGCTGCCGTCGGCTTAGTCAATGACTTACCAACAGGTTTCTGCTCCAGTGTTGCATGAGTTGATGTGACTTTAGGCGTTGCACTGGGTGACACTGTTCCCGCTGAGACGGCACGCAAGGCATCTACCGCTCGTGCCACTATCAACGGAGCCGGTATCTTATAAGAGTCTTTGCCCTGCTCATTATTGGTGTAACGGATTTTGCCTTGCGGGTCGAGGATAAAGACGCGTGGACAGGGCGTGGCCTGGTAAAGTGGCGATACCTTCTCGTCCTGGTCTAACAGGAATAGCGTTTGCTTGGGGTCTAACTGCGTTTCTTTAGCAAAGCTGCGCGCTTCTTCAGCATCGCCCGTAAAAACCACCAGCGTCAATGGCGTGTGTCCTGCACCCACCGACGTTTTATGAGGGGAGGCAGATAATTGTTTGGCAGCCATTTGCGCCAAGGCACCGCTGCGTTGAACCCCGCTCCACGCCTGGGCACAACGGTGACACCAGACGCAGCCACAATAAAAATACAGCGTAACAGGTTGTCCACGATAATCAGTTAGTGAATGAGTTTTTCCATCCACATCCGGTAATATAAACGCGGGGGCTGGTTGTGGCACCGCTGTTGATGTTGTCACTTGAGAGGGACGGCTTGGCGGCGCAGCTTGAGCCGAACTTGGCCCTTTCTGTTGCGCCCAGACCGCAAGGCTTACCGCGAACGATAAGCCCACTGTTAGATAAGTAGGCTTAACAGTAGGGCGATGGGTAAAATTACGCTTTCTCATCTTCGATAGTGAGTTTATGCCTTCCATAGCTTGGTCGCCAATGAGCTATAACTATTGCTTTAATTTGAGACACACGAACCGCCAGTGGGTTGCAATTTCATCTATTGCTTTTCATATCAATACTGTTTTCAAACTAATCCTACACCAGCAGCACTCATGAATGTAAATATGTGGTACCGAGTGGCAGCATAACCGACGCAGGATGCCCTTTTTCAAATTGATTGTTATGCTTTATGAGAATAGGACAATACTACCATAAAAATAAAAGGACTGCTTCCTTAATGAACACGATTGTCATATCCAGTCTCTTACTTCTACTGACCACAAGTATTGCTTTAGCGGCAACACCTCCGCCCAAACCCTATGGAGCGGTGCCCAGCGAACGCCAACTGCGCTGGCATGAGTTGGAAATGTATGGGTTCATTCACTTCGGCCTCAATACCTTCACCGATAAAGAGTGGGGTTACGGAGATGAAGCCGAGACGCTCTTTAACCCCACCGACTTCGACGCCAATCAAATCGCACGCACGGCCAAAGAAGCAGGACTAAAAGGCTTGATGCTGACTTGCAAGCATCATGATGGATTCTGTCTCTGGCCCAGTCAATACACCCAGCACTCCGTCAAGAATAGCCCGTGGCGTGGTGGCAAAGGCGATGTGGTGAAAGAGATTTCTGATGCTTGCCATCGTTATGGTCTCAAATTTGGTGTCTACCTGTCGCCGTGGGATCGCAACCGCGCCGATTACGCCCACCCAGAATACATCACTTACTACCGCAACCAACTGCGTGAGTTGCTGACGCATTATGGCCCTATTTTTGAAGTCTGGTTTGATGGAGCTAATGGCGGCGACGGCTACTATGGCGGTGCCCGCGAGAAACGTACCATTGATAACCACACTTATTATGACTGGGACAATACCTGGAAAATCGTGCGCGAGTTGCAGCCGGAAGCGTGCATGTTCAGCGATGGCGGGCCGGACGTGCGTTGGGTCGGCAATGAATCGGGCTTTGCCGGAGAAACCTGTTGGGCTACCATCAATCGGGCTGGCCTCTTGCCCGGAGTGGCTGATCCAAAGCTTCTCAACGTTGGCCAGCGCAACGGCACCGATTGGTTGCCCGCCGAGGTAGATGTCTCGATTCGTCCCGGCTGGTTCTATCACCCCCAGGAAGATGCCGCCGTTAAAACCGTGCCGCACCTGCTCAAGATTTATTTTGAGTCGGTGGGGCGCGGCGCAAATCTCATCCTCAACCTGCCCCCGGATCGGCGCGGCCAGATTCACGATAACGATGTAGCCGCTTTACGAGAATGGCACCGCATCTTGGAAGCTACCTTCGCCCATGATTTAGCGCGCGGTGCTAAGGTGGCAGCCACCAACACACGGAGCAATGATAAGCACTTCGCGCCCTCGCATGTCATAGATGGTAAGCGCGATACTTACTGGGCCTCGGATGATGCCGTGACCACACCAGAGCTTACTCTTGATTTAAAGCACCCCGTCACTTTCAACGTGGTGCGTTTGCGCGAGTTTCTCCCTTTGGGGCAGCGTATAGAAAGCTTCGCCCTGGATGCCTGGAACAATGGAAATTGGGAAGAGTTCGCCAGTGGAACCAGCGTTGGCAATCAACGCCTGGTGCAAACTCACAAGATAACGACCACGAAGGTGCGGCTGCGCATTACTGGTTCGCCCGTCTGTCCAGCCATCTCAGAGGTTGGCCTCTTCGCCATGCCAGACTTGGCTAACACTGCACACTAAGCTTTACTGCACATCTTTTGGTTTTATAAACGAGATGGACTTGATGCGGACAAAGTCACCTGCTTTGCCACTAAACACTGGATCAAACCGGAGTTGGATAATGCTGCCTTGATATTGGGGTGAGGCTGCCAGATTGACCTCATAGCGATGATACTGTCCATCAGGTTTGATTTCAAATGACACGCTCTTAGCTTCCGTGAAACTGGCGTCACCGTGCCCGCACCAGAAGATTTGCGCTGTGGTCTGGCCTGTCTGAAAAGCTGCTTCAATATAAAGTATGGGCGCAGCCACAGCCTGCCAGAAATTTGTGGGGCCAATAAGCTGCGGATCATCCTTGGGTAGTAAAACTTTCAGTTCGCCTTGAATCGGCCATCCGGTATCAGTAGCATTGACATAATGCCAGTGCTGACGATCCTGGATAAAGTGGTAATCGGGCAGTCCATTCTTGGGGGCTATTTGATAGACGGTGTGGCGGATTTCATCCAGGCTACCCACTATGAGCACATAGTCGTATTCGTAGGGGATATTATAGTCTAGAATCTCTTGTCGGATGGGAGCAATGTAGCCAGTGGGCGCGTCTTTAGGGCCGCCAGTGCCGGGCTTTCCGGTAAAGCCCCCGATGAAGGAAAAGGTATCTGGCTCCCAGATACCAATACCCTGGTTTTGCTCATTCACTAATGCCGCCCAATTTTCGGTGCCCTGCCAGCCAACCCACGGGAATGCTGGGGGCATAGTGGTTAAGGCGTCCCCCGTAAAAGGCTTATCGCCCGTATAGGTCATCAGCCGATACCAGGGAGCATTGGTATAAATCGCTGGCAGTTCTTGATCTCTGGCCGGGTATTGTGTCTTATCAGAGCGGTTGTTATTCAGTCGCGAACGCACTAAGGCCGTATTACCCTTAAGTTGAATCCAGCACTCAAAGGTGCATTCTCCCGGCTCATTGTTAAGAGGCCATTGCATCGGCACACACTGAGTGTATAGCTCTTTGCCATCGTTGCGATGCTCCAACACTTTTGACCTATTGCCATAGCAATCGCCCGACTGAATTGGATTCCAACCTAATCCGGCCCAGGTTGGCGTCGGTTGCTTGCCATTGGGCGCAAAGGGCACTGGCCCGGAATAGTGCGACATCTGAATTTGCCGCCCCCAATCGAAGCTGTTAATCAGATTGACCTGGCTGTTCGAGGTGGATAGATAGGTAATCGCGCCACCTAAGTCTAAATTGACGCCAATGCGGATGGTGCCGTTATCTAAATAACTGATGTGGTCAGCTTGCACTTGAAGCTTCTGTTCCTGCCCTTTCACCGGAAAAATAAGACACACCAGGCTAATCATCAACAGCATGAAGTTGCTGGCAGTTTCATTTAACAAGCACTGTTTAAGCATTCTCATCTCCTAACATTTGCACGGATAAAATGTCCTGCAAAGCAAGGTCAGTCGCGCCTCTAGGCGGCGCATAGTTAAGCCATAAGGCGGCAGTTGCACCGACTAATTGTGTGGCTTTTCATTATCGTTTGAGTGTTTATTGAGCCAATCTTTGGTCCCTAGTGGATGCGCCATAACCTCACAGTGCCATCAAAGCTGCCAGTAGCCAGCATAGAACCATCTTTAGAGTACATTAATGTGTCAACTCCCACTTGACCCTCTGTTCCTTCCACAGTTCGCTGTAGCTTACCCGCACGGACATCCCATACTGTAACTGATTTGTAACCCGCTACAGCTAAACTGCTGTTATCGGGAGAAAACATGAGAGCGTCCACGGAAGAACTTGGAGTATGCCATGTAGAGATTAGCTGACCACTTTGTGTATCCCGCACTTGAACGATAGCATCGCCGATTCGCCTCCCAACGTTGTCACCATAAGCCAATCTCTTACTATCCGGTGAGAATGCCAAAAAATGGAGAGCTTTTGCATCTACCTGCCAGGCGTAGCGTACATGACCCGTAGCAAGTTCCCAAAGGTGTATTACATTTCCATTGGATTCGGCGAGGAGTCGCCCATCCTCTGAAAACTCATACGCGCCCGGAATCCCGTCCGATTGCTCACTCTTCCATAATAGCGCACCAGTATCAACATCCCATAAGGAACGAGAGAGAGTTTGCTTATTCGCCACTAAGTTCACAGTAAGAAGTCGAGTGCCGTCTGGAGAAAAGCGGAGATACCAAGGAAAATCCTCTTCGGTGTTCGATGTCCCGACCTTTGGAAGTAACAGGTGCTTGACCTTACCAGATGGCCACTCATATAAAATTAACATTGCCCTAAGAGGCTTTACATGACTATTGATCGTCCACCACGGCAGAGTGCTTTGCTGTGATTGGAGATAGAACAGATGCACGGCTGCTAAGACATGATGTGACCACGACACATCATGGTTAGTTAGTAGATAGTCCTGGTCTGTCCGCTGTGGTGTAAATAGCGTGTTTTGGAGTTTTCCGGTAGTGATATTCCACAATTCAATATCACCACTACTGGTAGTTTGAGCTTCAGCCGTACCGTCAGGACTACAGATAAGACATGGAGGATGTGGATGCGGTGAGACCCATTGCTTTATAAGGCGGGAAGTAGCAATATCCCACGTCTGGACTACGGGAGCATGATATTCATTTGAATTATCTTTGAGCCTGCCCCGGACTGTCAAAGTTCGACCATCATCCGAAAACATACACTTCGGCCAGTCGGTTTGAACTATGAGCGTGCGCGGTTGCCAGGATAATCTGACCTTTTGCGACAATGGTGCTGTGGCACTCCGGTACAGGGCGAATGATATGAGAGTTACTATAGCCGCACCTAACCAACAGTCCCTCAATTTTATGCGGTGCATAAGCGTAGCCTGATGCCCAGTTAACGAGATTACATAAGCATTACTGTGAATTGTAATCCTTTGGAGGTGCTGAATCCAATAGAATGAGAGCCATCATAACCGCACATACCCACACAACTCTAATTCACCAGAAAATAAATAATGCGAACAGCATGGCCTTTACTTTTGGGGTTAGCAGTTTGAGCCACGCGCAGTTCTAACTCATGTGGCGCATTGGGCAGATCAGCCGCCAGCACTTGCGCCCAGGGCAGATGTAGACCGGAACTCCATTGAGTAAATAAGTCACGAGCCTTGGTCTGGCCGCCATCAACGCGAAACTCCACTGCGCCAGCATCCGGGCCAGAGGCGACAAAGAGGCCAACGGCGGTTCCGGTAAATTTCAACTTGAGCGTTGCTCCCGGCTGCTCGGCTATTAACGCTGGCACATTCACAAAGCCGGGGCGCGTCCCCGCTTTATCTGTCGGCTGCCAAGCAGGGTCAAGTGTCCAGCCGTTTTCCAAAGTGGCCGCTTTTACATCTACTAAACGACCACGAAAATAACTTTTATCATCAAGGGGTTGAGCCGGCAGAGGATACGGCTGCACCCTGGCATCGGCGGCGAGTGGCTGTTTCCAGGCGGCATCAAAAAGTCGTTTGATAGAACGAAAATAGACGCCATGACCAAAGGGCGATGGGTGTAAGTCGTGGAAGTCTTTTTCCCAGGTAAACTCCCCCGCGTGAATGCGCTCCGTGACTTCCTTAGCTAAGTCAATGGATGGCACATGGTAGTAATCGGCCACCTTTTCATGATTGGCGATGACCACTGGTGTTTTACCCGCATTGATAACCGCCATTTTATCGGGATCAACAAAGTGCAACAGGATAATATCCATTGCCGGATTCGCTAATCGCGCCTGGCGCACAATGCCCTCCATACCACGAACTTGCTCCACCGGGGTTTGTCCGTTGGTCTCATCGTTCACTGCGGCTTCTTCAAAGAGCAAGTCAACCGGGCCATGCGCCAGAACATCCCGTGAGAAGCGAAAGGCTCCGGGGGTTGAGCCGAGCGAAGGAATACCCGCATTAATGAAATCGAATTGGGTTTGGGGGAACCGCCGCTTCAACTCTTCACAAACGAGGTCACGCCAACCCCTGCCAGCCGTAATAGAGCCACCCAGAAAAACCACCCGCCCGGTATGCTCACGCTCAAACTTAATGCGACAGTTGTTTAAGCCCCCACGCAAATTGAAATAATCATAGCCATAAGGTGTGGCAGCCTCTGCGGTCACAGCCTGCGCCATACCGGGCGTGTTGCGCAAAACAAAATTTACAATATGCGTCGGGTCTTGCAGGCTATGGGGATGATGGCCATTAAATGGTTTGGCAATCACTGTGATTGAGCCACCTAACTGGCGATAGCGTTGTTCCACGATACGCGTGTTCTCGGCCATTGGCACTAAATCATCGGTCTCACCACAAACGTGCAATAAAGGAATATGCGCCTTGGCTAATGGCTCCAAGTTATCTATGGGATTGAGTTTGTAGGCCAGCGCCTGCTGCTCGGTAAGGCCATAGGCTTGTTTACACAACTCCCAATCGGCGGGTGAACCGGGCGCATGTCCTTTGCCACCAGGCCAGCTCTTGAAATCACAAACCGGTGCATCCGCGTAAATGGCAGCAACGTTATCAGGGTTGCGAGCCGCCCAATTAAAGGCGAACAGCCCGCCTCGGCTGAAACCCTCTAAGACCACCTTCAGCGCCAGCTTATACTCTTTAATGAGGTGTTTATAAAAGGCATCCATGTGCCCCATCGCTATGGGTGCGCCATACATATTCTGCACATCCATATAAGCGACATGGAAGCCCTTGCCTAATAAAGCAATATCGGCCTGCGGCTCATGTCCGAAGAATTCCATCCGCCAAATCCAGGGCTTGCTTGGTGCCGCCACTTTGGGCATAACCAGCAGACATTGACGGCCATCCACCACAAAATCCAGTCGCTCGTAGCCGTTCCACAGAGAATGCTTAATGGTTTCTGCCTCTGCCCTGCTGATAACCGGGGGTAAACACATCGAGAGTGCTAGTATAGCCAGCATTAACGCTTCTATTTTCAAACTTGCCTCCAACCCCTTCGCGCCCATTTTCTAAGCCTGCTCTTATGCTACCCGCCATGAGGGAGCACAAGAAACTAGTGGGTGTTTGATATAGTCTAATACGGCTATAAATGGCAATTTACCATTAATAGCGCAATAGCGTCATAATAAAGACACAGTACCACGATAACGACCGGAGCAGCCTGCCCGTCCATTTTGCCTGCTGGAAAACCATTATATTACAGGAGGTAATGTAATGAAGGTCTATGGTATCGCTTTAGTTATTGGAATGTTATTGTCCGCACCGCTCACCGTGCGGGCGCAGCCCTGGCCGCGCCCGGAAGATACTCTGCGCGTCGAGCGCATTGTCAACGTCCAGAATGTTCTCCCAGTGGAACTACAACCAGCCGCCGAAGCCACCTTAACAGAATCGCTCCTCAAGGCCAGCGTCAACGGCAAGTACCGCACCCTCCTGCGCCAGCTTGAAATGCCGGAGGACGCCCAAGAATACGGAGCTTTCCGCGATTATGGCTTGTTCACTGGCACTGAGTGGAAAGGTGTCACCGACATTCCCAAAGGTTATTGGGTTTATGCCCAGCCCTACTGGTATATCTGGCATGATCTGACGGCGACACCACGCACCACCCGAAGTTGGAGCACCGAACAGTTGGTGGGCGCACCCAATACGGAACAAGCAGGAGATGTGCCCACGGCCTGGGCTTCGCGCACACCGGATGGGCAGGCTGAATGGCTGATGCTGGAGTATGCGGAACCGATGGTACCAACTGGGATTAAAATCTATGAGACGTACAATCCCGGAGCGATTACCAAAGTCACGGCCTTCACCTTAGATGGTAAGGAAATAGAATTATGGCACGGTACCGACCCCTGCCGCGACGTGCAAAATATCGGTATCTTCACCTTACTTTTTGATGCTAAATTCAAAACCAACCGGGTTAAGCTGTACATTGATTCGCCCGCAGTGCCAGGCTGGAACGAGATAGACGCCGTAGGCTTAATAGATGGCAACAAGAAACTGCACTGGGCAGTGGGAGCGACGGCCAGCAGCACTTATGGCGAAACCACCGTAGAGCCAGAACCACTGGATAAGAATATGCCCCTTCCAATAGATGCACTCCCAGCGATCCATGCTGAAACGCCAGATGACCATATCACCCGTTTGGAAAACGAAGTCAAGCAACTTCAGGAAGAAGTCGCCACCATGAAAGCTTTACTGAACAATCAACAGCGCCGGTGAACTCTTAAGCGTTCCTGGTAAGATGTCAGTAGGTAAAGTTAGGATTGCACAAATTACCGTTCAGGCTTTGTTACCGGGCCACGCATTACATGCCCATCAATAGCCCACAAACCGCTAACGCCATTGATTTGTGTGGAGGAGATGGCCGTCACCGTGTTGGCATCCTTAATGAACAGGGCATTCCACCAGCCGCCAACATCGTTAGGAAGCTTAAATGGAATAGATTTATGCTGGAAGTTACGCGCCTCGGCGTTGCCGATATAGACAGTCATCTGCGGTTTGGCTCGCCCGCCTTCGGTGCTATGGCAGGAGAGAAGCGTTTCCCCCGAAGGCAACTGCCGGATATAAGGTGCCCCGGCATAGATGTTGCCTGCCAGGGGTGTCGCCAAGGCACCCCAACGTTGGGGACTATTACCCTGCACTACTGGCTGGTGCCAATTGAACGTCTGTGTGGTGTGAATAATCGCTGGTTGCAGTTGATTACCAGGAGCCAGACCGTTATCTTCAATCGCCAGCACAATACCCTTATTCCCCAGCAATATTAGCGGCACTGGCATACCATCACGATGTCCGGCGCGATAACTCACCGTTTCTGGTTGACCCCAACTGGCACCATTATCCCAAGAGCGCATGAGGGTAATTTCCTGATCGTCGTTCTTTTGATAGGGAAACTCATTGGCAAAGAATAATTGAACCTCGCCGGATGCCAGTTGAATAGCGGCAGGCTCCCAGCAGCCATTTTTGCTTTCAGGCGATGCCTCATAGATAAGCTTTGGCGGTTTTTGCCAGGTGGTGCCGTTGTCGTCACTGAAGCAATAGCCAATGGCAAAAGGATGAGTGCCATCGTGGGGGCGCTGGTTAAAAAACAGCAGCACTCGCCCGTTCTTCAACTGAAGCAGTTCCGTATTGGCTGAATTAGCATAAGGCAGTTGGTTAGCCAAAATAGCTTGTTCCCAGGTGCGACCATTATCTTTGCTCAAACGCACCCACGAGTTACCGACTAATTCGTAACCACACAGAATATTACCGTTGTGCAAGCGAATCATACGGCCATAGCCTGCATTCTCCTGCACCAATACCTGAGTCGTCTGATCCCAATGGATTTCTATGGCCGCTTTTGGGTGGTTAATTTGAGCCACAGCAACTCCACCGGATAGCCACATTAGGCACATCCAGAGCCACTGCAAGGGGACAATGCGACTTCTCATAGTTGTATGGTGCGGAGGTTTACCTGAAACTTTTGGTGGTGGCTGTAAGAGTGAGTGGAAGTACAGTATTGGTGGGCCAGCCAAGAGTGTCTGGCAGAAGATGGGATAGATCAACGGCTAGACAAGAGTGTCTGGCCCACCACCCTAAGCTCCTATCAAACTTCCTAAAGGGCTGCCACAGCCACCACACGCTCTGGCATATTCTCGATGCGGGTGAGCCAGTAATTCGAGTCGAAGCGTTCATTACCCGTCAGGAATCGCCAGAACTTGATGCGGTTGGCATATTCCAAGCGATCTTCGTTGCCATACCACTTGTGGTTGCGGAAGAGAATGCGGTCTATCTCCGCGTCATTGATGTCATCGGTATTCCAGAGTCGCAACTGGCGCACCGTGGGGTTCAGGCGCAGCTTGAACATATAGCGCATTTGGTCGGTATGATTGGGCTGGGCGCAATGCCACATACCATGATGCCCCACCACTAATGTCCCCGCCTTGCAGACGATGGGCATCTGGCTGATAAAGTTGTGGTAGCGACCTATATCCGATTCATGAATGCGGCGCAGATGGCTGCCTGGTAAAAACATGGTGCCGCCCATTTCGCGGGGCGTGTCGTGGGGATAATAGAACAGTTGAATATCGAAGTGCTGGCGGGTATCAATAATCGCATCCGCGTGCCACGTTTGGCCCTCAATGTGAGCCGGGCCAACACGATGAAATGCGTGATGATCATAGAGTGGGTTGGGGCCAACCAAACTTTGAATTAGGCCCTGCACCTGGGGCAGACGAATCATGGCACCAAAGCCTTTGGAATCCTGCCACAGATTGGCTAAAGGCTGACCTTGCTCCTCATAGCCCATTTTGACGCGGCCTTCGTCAATTTCGCGCATCGCCTCGGCATTGATTTCAGCCGGAATAAATTCGTCGAAGCGCAGCATTCCATCGGCTACAAAGTTCGCCATCTGCACCGAAGTTAATAAGTATTGCTTATCCATTATCTTCTGCCTCCACCAACTTCTCTAAAATATATTCAAACTTCAAGAAAGATGTGTTCAGTTCCATGCCAGGATAGGCGGGAAACTGTTGCGGAAATTGAATGACACGCCATCCGTCTTTCATAGCGGCAAACACCGACGGATAAGGCGGCGTATCGCTGTCGCCTGTGGTGTGGTGCTCTTGGCCCGTGCCATCATAAACCGTCCAGGCTCCCACCGGACTTTTCAGGTCTGGCGTGCGGGAGTAAAGAAATAGTAGTTGCTGCCGTAAACTCATCCTACCTCATTTCATTGATCTTCACTGCACCCTGGTGAGCTTGAGAGACACCAGGTTAATCGGGTGCCAACTGGCTGCATCACGCGGGCGCACTTTCACCACTTGCTGCCCCGCTTGCTTGATTTCCACTTGCCCCAAATTAAGATTTTGAAAGTCTTCCCAGCCTGCCGTTTTTGCTGCGTTTCCGGCTAATTGCTGGCCTGCAATCTCCACCACTAAAGCACTCGCGTCATTGGCCGCAGCATAGCGAGCGACCACATTGTATTTGCCTGGTTGTGGCATCTCAATGTTCCAGGAAGCCCAATCCGCAGGGTTATCCCAGAAGCCGATATTGGGGCTATCGCCGCGTGTTTCTACCTGAAGGGTACCGTGCAATTGAGCGTGCTGGGCATCAAGAGTCAATACCCCACTGTTATTGGGGCGTACCACTACACTGGCAGGGGCCACAGTAATAGGAGTAGGTTCGGAAGCGGATAGATCAAGCCCGTTGATTTTCAACGCATAAGCATAGTTACATGGCTTTTTATTGGGCAGCGTGACGGCCAGGCCAGTGGGGTCATCTATCCACTGTAATTTCTGAGCAGACCCCAGCAATTGCACACTTCTGACTTTGCCTTTGATGCCGGGGGCATGAGCAGCCAGCGTCTTAATCAGGAGCTTGCCATCTTCGGGCCACGCCATTGCTATGGCATAAAGCGTGTTACCCTTAGTGGTAAAGCGGAAGTCCTGCGCGGTAAAGTGCTCGCCCCGCCCCTCATTAAAATTACCGGCGCGGTTCGCTGCCGGAGCGCCCTCGCCAGAAACTTTCCAGGGGCGCGTGCCAAAAATCGCCTCGCCATTGACATCCATCCAGGGAGCCACATCTTGCAAAAACTGCACCTCCTGGTCGTCAATGGTGCCATCGCCGCGCACCGGAATATTTAAGAGCAGATTACCATTCTTACTCACGATGTCGGCCAGCATATGCACCACCATATCGGCGGTCTTGTAGCCATGCCGTTCCGGGACATGGCGGTTATAGTGCCAGTCGCCAATACAAGTATCGGTCTGCCATACAAAAGGCTCGATATGGTCGCTCTTGCCGCGCTCAATATCCCACACCAAAGCCTTGCGCTGTTCCGGGTTGAGGTTCTTACCATTTAGCACGGCCTCGTTGCGGCCACCATGCAACTGCATACTGGAATTGTAGAGGTGTGCCGCAATGCGCAGACCCGCACCACTACTTGGGTAAAGCGGCAGCACGCTATCATCGAAGTAGAGCAAGTCAGGATGATATTTGTCAATCAAGTCAATGGTGCGGTTGTAGAATTTATCAATATAAGCTTGATCCGGTTTCGCGCCAATTGGATGATTCTGAGCATAGAGGTCTTGTGGATCAAGCCCATCCCACCACTGCCCCTTTCCATCGGCTTTGTTAAGTTTGCCGTCGTAAGGCACCCCAGCGAGTGGCCCCTCTTTGTCTGAGCCTTGCGCGACCTCAAGCCAGTCCCAGGTGCGCGCCGCGTGTTCCGTAACACCAAAACGCAAGCCATTGGCGCGGGCCGCTCGTGCCCAGGTGCCAACGATGTCTTTGTGCGGCCCGATGTTGACGGAGTTCCAGGGTTGATACTTGGAATCAAAGCAATCAAAGTTATCGTGGTGATTGGCCAGGGCCACGAAGTATTTGGCTCCCGCCCGCTTGTAAAGCTGCATCAACCGCTCCGGCTCCCAGTTTTCAGCCTTCCACAGATAGTCAATGTCCTTGAAGCCGAAGCGGGACGGGTGCCCATAGTGCGTCACATGATATTTGTTCTGACCGCTGCCCTGGATATACATATTACGCGCATACCAGTCGCCTTCTTCGGGCACGCATTGAGCCGTCCAGTGCGCCCAGATGCCAAACTTCGCATCTCGAAACCATTCCGGCACCTGATATTGTTGGAGTGATGCCCACTCCGGCTTAAATGGCCCGCTTGCGCCCGCTTGCCCCGGAGCATCCGCCGCTTTTGTCGCTGTTGCTAATGCAACCAACAACGACACGGCAGAACCCACCACACTTAACATATATCGCTTGCGACTCTTAATTCTCATTGACTTCCCTTAATATGGATTCAACGTCTTTAACAACAGAGAGTCTTTATCTACATCCACGATTACGTCCAAGTCAGTGTCATGCTTCACGCAGCGAAGAATCTACTCTGCGGGGTTATAAAGTTCTGAATTACCCTATTGCTCTATGGACACTCATACAAGATTCTTCGCTGCGTGAAGCATGACAAACTCTTCTGTTCAGTTGTAATCCTAGTTCTTTTAGTATTTACCATAAGTCCTGCTACAAGCGTCTGGCCCATTAGAAATTCTTTCGCTCTTCCAAGGGAATGAGACGCACTGGCCCCAGTAAACCGGAATCGTGCAATGGCCAGTTTGAAGCATCGAATGGCTTATAGTCAATGTTCACAAAGTTGATTTCATGAAAAATCTTCCACGGCACCTTACGTTGATCCATATCGCGGATGCGGTTCGCCGCCACATTGGTGACATCAACTTCTAAAAGGTTTCCTGTTTTCTTCAATGCCCCCAAACGCACCTGAAAAGGTGCCGCAATCAGAGTTCCTACGTCGTGTCCATTCAGGCGCACCCGCGCACTTTCACAAACTTTGCCCAAATCAAGCAACCACTCTTTCGACGCAGTAGCAGGCGCATCAAACTTCAAGCTGTAGCGTGCTGTCCCAGCAAATCGCTTCTCTTCCAGGTCATTGGATGTTGTCCAGGACGCTAAACTTTGCATTGTAAATGGCTGGTGCAACTGCGGGCCACCTTCGATGAAACTGACTTTCCAGGTTCCCGCTAAGTTGGCTGGAACACCCTGCACTTGATAATACGACCAAGCTGGCCCATGAATTCGCTGTTTCGAGAACACGCAAAGAATTGCAGATTCACCTGGTTGTAGTTGCACATAAACCTCTGCTTGCCCGTTGTGAACGTGGCGAACTTTAGCCACTCCCACCTGCCCTGTCATGGCATCCATGATAACCGCTGATTGCACCGTCACAGCGACAGGCAACCAACCATCCAAAGCCGCCGCACCCTGATTAGTAATGAAATAGTCATGCCCGTTATTATTAGCACGGCGAATGAACATTAAGCCGTTGTGATCTATCAACGACTCACGTTGCACCTGCGCCAGAGCCAACATCGCATCCACATCATGTCCAATCAGAATGCGTCCGGCCCCATGTTTTGCTTCTTGCACGCCTCGCTGCATGATATTGTTAAATTTCAACTGAGCCAGTATCGCTTTGAAGGCTTGGCGACGGTTCGCCAAATCCCCTAAGCCTGGCACATCGAACGGCAACTGATCCTGAAAAATAATCGTTGCCCCTTTATCTGCTAATGTGAGCAAATTCTTTAGAGTTGGCAATGGCATGTAAGTGCAGGGCGGCACAACAACCGTGCGATAATGTCCACCTGGCAGTTGAATGCCTTTAGCTGTAACCTTGGCTAAACCAATTTGGTGATCCGAAACGTAATCATAAGAGAAGCCACGATCCCACAAGTGCTGCGCCGTTTGTCCCACAGGCTCGCTTTCTAACCATCTACCTTCAATAGGCAGTCCGAACACTTTTGTATTCTTCTGCCACAGGTCATGCAACGGCCAGTAGAGCAGCACATCATTATCCGGCTGTCCGGCTTGCAGAATAGATTGACAACGAGTGACATAGGAGTTCAAAGTGGGGAAGTCATGCCAAATGGTGTTGTTTGGCTCGAAATGCGTGGAGGCATAAAATAACCAACCGGGCCACGCGGCATCGGCAGGTGAATAAGCTGTGCCATGATAGAAGATATGGTTAATACCCGATACCAGTAATCTATCCAGCACCACCTTAGCCTGCGCGAGAGTTTCTGTAAAATGCTCGCTCATCCAGGTGCAGCTTTCCGATGAGGTAAGCGGGCGTCCCATCACATGCGCTGCCGAAGACGCGAACTTGCTGATGCGCGGGTCGCCAATGTGACGGAAGACTTCCGTTTCGGGAATATCTACGGCTCCATACAAATCGAGCAAGTTGCCCGGTGAACCGTGCGCCTGGTTGCGACTGAGGCTACCTTTGCTATGCGCCCACTCCGTCCAGGGATGCGTGAAGTTCTCCAACAGCATATCAGAGATGGTCTCGCGGTAGTCAGTGTGAACCCGCGCCACCTCATCGGCATCTGCGTTACCCGCCATTGCCGGTAAGTGGTCGCGCAAATCATAGCCGCGCCGCGCCTGGAACTCCTGGAATAATGTATCGGCCCAGTTCGCCTGATACTCAAAGGAGTCATGAAAATGACAGCGCAACGCGCCCTGGGGCAAAGTGGCTAAGGCAGTATCAAACCGTTGCAAGTAGTGCATCAGCGACGTTTTCTCAAAGGGATTGATACATTTCCCGGCACTACCCGGCGCGGCCCGTTTTACCTTCATGCCCGACCACTTTTGGGAGGCGGCATACAGCGCCCACTTCCCAGCAGGTGGTGTCCACGACAAGTGTCCCTGCTCGTTTAATTTATCCAGCAAAGGCACCATTTGGCCCTGGTCGGAAACGGCTGCTAAGGCTTGAGGTCGTTCACCGCCGACAGTCCAGTTAAAGGTTTGTCCGTTAGGGATCGGGGTGCTTTGAATAACGAGTTTATCTTTGGCATCCTCATCGCTCACCTGCGGCCCACCAAAGGGCCATCCGGTGCCAGTCGGCATATCCACGCCCATATCCAGACGATGCGCTTCATTGATGGTATGCTTGAGCATAGCTACCCACTCGTCAGAAAGATAAGGAATATCGCGCTGCTCCTGACCCTGCACGCCATAGATGGGAGTAATCTCCACGCCACCTAAACCGGCGGCATGATAGGTCTCTAACAGATGAGTCAAATTCGCTTTATCTACTGCACTGCCCAGCCACCACCAACGAGTCCAGGGCCGCATTTGACGCTGCACTTTGGGCCATTGCAAGTCAGCAGGGCTAGCCTTAATCTGAGCCGATGCCGTTGTCACTAACATATGGAGGGCACTCCCGAACAGGATAACTGTGGTCGCGTAGTTCCTGTGCTTTGTATTGTGCATGAACACTACTTTCGATGAAAAATGGTGATAGCGTAAGATAAAAGAGTATATAAAAGAGTCTCTCAATAGAGTTCTTCATTGTTGACATAACCAGGTAATGGCACTATGATAGCACTTAACCCAAAGTGGTTCAAGTGGTTCAAATTGGTTCAGTTTTACGCTCCATTATCTTGCTTGGGGACTGTCACTGAGTGAAAGTAAAGCCATTAATTCAGTATCAAGTTAGGCCGCGGATGAAGAGAAGATGATTACAAAGGGAGTAGAGCTATGAATTGGGAAGAACGCTGGCATCCCCTGCGCGAAGAATGGGTTATTGTGGCAGCACACCGACAGAACCGTCCGTGGATTGGGGAAACGGTCGAGCGTGATGAAGAAGCTGTCCCGGATTATATGCCTGACTGCTATCTGTGTCCCGGCAACCAGCGTGTTGGGGGCGCACGAAATCCTGATTATACTTCAACCTTTGTCTTTGACAACGACCATCCCAGCGTTGGCCCAAACGCACCACACGACTTACCCAAGCCACCGGGAATTCTGCGCAATCAGCCCGCGCAAGGTATCGCACGCGTCGTGTGCTATAGCCCTAAACATAATGTCACTTTAGCGGAGTTGGAGGCAGATGAGATTGCAGACTTACTGCGCGTGTGGCAGGAGCAGTATCGGGATTTGGGAAGCCGTCCTGAAATCGCGCATGTCTTAGTGTTTGAGAATAAGGGCGAAGTCGTCGGGGTTTCCAACCCCCACCCACATTGCCAGATTTACGCCACAAATTTTGTTTTTAAATATATCGAAACCGAAGCCCGCGCCGGACAAAAGCATTTGGCCGAGACAGGTCGTATTTTATTCAAAGACATCCTGGATGCCGAGCAGGAAGATGGGCGACGGATTCTTTATGAGAACGATAATGCTATCGCCTTTGTGCCCTACTTTGCGCGTTATGCTTATGAAGTCTATGTCGCCCCTAAAGTCACCCGCCAGAGCCTGGCCGATTTACCAGACCAGGAATTGCAAGATTTCGCCCAGGCGTTAAAACGAGTCCTGGTGCAATTCGATAATCTATGGCGAATGCCGTTTCCTTATGTAATGGCCTTGCATCAAGCCCCAACCGATGGCGGCGATTATCGCGGCTTTCACTTTCACATTGAGTTTCATCCTCCCCTGCGCAAGCCTAACTTACTCAAGTATCTAGCGGGGCCAGAGATTGGCGGGGGCAGCTTTCTCTCGGATACCGCGCCCGAAGAAAAAGCCGCCGAGTTGCGCTCTCAACCAACGACCCATTACAAACAAATCTCCAACGAGCAAGCTAAGGAAACGCCATGAGCCAAAACATAGAAGCACTGCTGGAACCCATTCGTCGTTTGCAAGTGCGTATCCGTGATGCTGTAGTGGCAGCCTGCGAACAAGCAGCGCGGGAACAATCGGATAGCCTCGCCGATATTGCCGAAGAATCCGAGGGCGACACGATTTATGCCGTGGATAAGGTTAGTGAAGAGTTGCTGATTGAGTTCTTTGAAAATGAAATTGCCCCCACCGCTCCCCTATTGCTGATCGCTGAAGGTTTGGCAGGGGGTAAAATGGTGCTGCCTCACGGCACTGCGGAAGATGCGGCCCAGTGGCGCATAATCATGGACCCGATTGATGGCACACGCGGCCTGATGTATCAAAAGCGTAGCGGCTGGATTCTCACCGGTGTCGCGCCTAATCGTGGAGCAGAAACAAACTTACAAGACATTGAGTTGGCTGTACAGACAGAGATACCTTTGGTCAAACAGCACCTCTGCGATACGCTCTGGTGCATACGAGGACAGGGTGTGCAAGTTGAGCGCACCAACCGTTTAACAGGCGAGCGTTCGCCCTTAGCCTTGCGCCCTTCCCCTACCCGCACCATTGCGCATGGCTATGCCAGTGTGGTGCGCTTTTTCCCAGGTGCCCGCGAGGAATTAGCGGCCATTGATGAAGAAGTGGTACGGAGCGCATTAGGGCCAGTGCAGCCCGGCAAGGCGCACTGTTTTGAAGATCAATACGCTTCCACTGGTGGCCAGCTTTATGAACTGATGTGCGGCCATGACCGTTTTATTGCCGACTTGCGCCCTTTGATGGAAAAGCAAATGGCTCAACGAGGTTTAGCTCTTGGCCTATGCTGCCACCCCTATGACTTATGCACCGAACTAATCGCGCGTGAGTTGGGCGTTATTGTCACTGATGAGAATAATCAGCCGGTGAGTGCCCCACTACTAGTCGAGCCTGACATATCCTGGATTGGTTATGCCAATGCTGGAGTGCGGGAACAGATTGAACCGTTGTTGCAAGACGCTTTAAATAAACGGGGCTTACTCTCAAGCCAGGCTTAAAGGGAAGGGAAGAACAATGGCGTATCGCATTGCGCAAGGCTCAACCCATAATCAGGCAGATATTGCAGCTTTTCTGGAGAGGCTTAATCATTTAAACCAAGACGCAGCACCGGAAATACGAGACCTGTTCACCCCATACGGTGAATTGTTTGTCGCCCGCGCTCCTGGTCGCTTGGATGTTATGGGCGGCATTGCTGATTATTCCGGTTCTCTCGTCTTGCAACTGCCTCTCCACGAAGCGGCGTTAGTGGCTGTGCAACGGCAATCTGCGCTGGAAGTCCACATTATTAGTTTAGGAGCCGATCGCAAACACCGAGCGACCTTCTACCCTTTGGCTAAGACAATCGGAACCGGCTCTCTAAGCTATCAGGTAGCGCGGGAGTATTTCAAACGGAATTCAGAACAACACTGGGCAGCTTATGTCGTCGGCGCTTTTGTTGTGTTGCATCAGGAGAGGGGGGTGAATTTTCCACAGGGCGCGCGTATTTTAATTGCTTCCCATGTGCCAGAGGGTAAAGGCGTCAGTTCATCCGCTGCGTTAGAAGTCGCGGTTATGCAAGCCGTCACCGCAGCCTTTGAGATAACTTTAGAAGCTCGTGAGATGGCTATCTTGTGCCAGAAGGTGGAAAACCTGGTGGCCGGTGCCCCCTGTGGCATTATGGATCAGATGGCATCAGCCTGTGGTGTGGAGAATCGTTTACTGGCCCTGCTCTGCCAACCCGCTGAACTCAAAGAGATGGTAGCTCTACCGGAAGAAATTACCGTTTGGGGCCTGGATTCCGGTGTGCGACATTCCGTCGGAGGCCAAGCCCACACGGGGGCTGATTACGGCTCAGTCCGCACCGGAGCCTTCATGGGCTATCGCATGATTGCAGAGTTGGCAGGTTTGAAGATGGAAACTGGCGCACCTGGCAAGCCCGTGCATATTGATGATCCGCGTTGGGGCGGCTATCTCGCCAATCTCACACCCACAGAATTTGAGCAACAGTATGCGCCGCACTTGCCTGAACATATCTCAGGGGCCGCTTTCTTAGAACGTTATGGAAGCACCACTGACCCTATTACACAAGTGCAACCAGAACGCACCTATGCCGTGCGCATACCCACTGCTCATCCTATCTATGAGAATGCCCGTGTCCAAGAATTCGCTTCTACTTTGAACTCGTGGGGCACTCAAAAACCAGAGACTGCATTAATGCGCTTGGGCGAACTAATGTATCAATCGCACGCTAGTTATTCGGCCTGTGGCTTAGGTTCAACGGCCACTGATCGCATTGTCGAATTGGTGCGTGCTGCTGGCCCAACACAGGGCTTATATGGGGCGAAAATTACCGGTGGGGGCAGCGGCGGCACAGTGGCCGTCTTAGGTCATCGTGGTGCGGATGCAGCAGTAGCTTCTATTGCAGCTCAATATGAAAAAGAGACTGGCCATCGCCCGCATATTTTTGCGGGTTCGTCGCCGGGGGCTGCGGCTTTTGGATATTTGAAACTAACGCCATAAGCCCAACTTAGCTTCGCCCACATATTATTCCCGGTCAAGGATATATTGCACTGATTCTAAAGGGCCTAACCCAACGAACAATTCAACTATAGGCTTTGCCTGGAAGCGAACGGCGGAGTGTGATGCGGCGTAGGTGTCGCCCGACCCAATGCGTTCGCCGCTATAAATACCTCTTCGGGGCAAAGTAACACGCACCTGTAAAGTTTGTGGCGTTTCCTCAAAGTTTATAAAGTTCAGCAATAGCTTGCTCGATTTTCCGCCACTGCCCGGAAGGGGCGCAAGGGTCGAAGTATCCACGCCTCGAAAGAGGACTTTCTTATCTTGTAACTCTGTGGGATTTAAATAGGTGTAGGTTAAGGGTTTGCCATGTGTGGCATAAGCTAAAGCCAGCCGCCGACAAGTTTTGAGACGGTTATCTTCACCGTTCAATCCAGGATAGGCAGCAAGCGTAGTGGGGGCGGCCCAATCGGTGGGTGCTTTAAAAATTCCATAATCCTCAAAGATACTTGCGTGCTGCATCGTACGATCTACCACAGCAATGTGAGCGCGCAGGATGCGGTCAAAGGCTGATGCATGGGGCTGACGCGAAGGCAGGTGCGTACCATTTTCTTCCGAATGCCAGTTGTTTGTCCCGGTTTCAGTATTAATGTAACTCAACTTGCTACCTCTAAAAGAAAGCTGTATTCTCCTCATCAGAGGGCGACCAACCTCACCAACGAGGAGAATACATTGTGCAAGATACCATATTAACCATCTACTGTCTGTGTGCTAATCTACTTCAAGCTCTGGCCTTTC
>JAFAZH010000006.1 GCA_019239895.1 Abditibacteriaceae bacterium
GCCGTTGGACAGGTCGGTATCTCCACGGCCAGTGCTACCATTGCGGCTGTGAGTGGGGGTGTGATTCATACAAAGACTCCTTGGGTTGTCAATGAGCAAGTGGCCCTTCTACCGAGGCGGCAGAAAGAACACGCTCTCTGTGCCCACTGTAGCCCGTTGCCTCCGCTTTACAACGTGGGTTGCTTCAATGCGCCACCAACCAGAATCCCAGAGTTTGAACCTGCCATCACCGCCGCTGATGAAACGCGGAGAAAGAAGGTGGGTGCCTATCGGAAAAGCCGTCCATGAATTTCATGGACGGCTTAGAAGTGGAGGGATCAATGCTTTGAGTTGGCATTCAGAGTCGCGTGTTGGGGAAGGATGTTCCCTTCTAAAACAGTGATCCCTGCCCCTCATGAGGCACCTGCTGCTTACGACGGCGCTTAAGAATTGGCGTCACGGTGACCTGCGCCTGGGCATCATGCTCGGTGTCAGCGAGATAGCCGTGGGCTTGGGGAGGTGCCGTCTCAACCATATGGTCAGAGATGCGAGCGGCTACGGTCATGGGGGAAACAGCAGCACTTTCAATCACCTCAGTCGTGTCCGCCAGAGTTGCCTGAGGGGGATCCATTTCTACTGGCGTGGTATGGTCACTGTTAGTTGCGGGTGAGCTACCCACTTCCTCTGAGGCTGCACCTGGGGAACGAGTGTCTTGGCTCTGTTCCGTCCCTGGCATCTGACTGATTTGATGTAAGTCGCCATCTAACCAGGAGATGGGACGTACCATCCAGGGAGCATAGAGATAGCCGTTTACGAGGGAAGCTTTGCAGAGCACCGGGTCAATGTCCATCCCATAGAGTCGGAGGGTATAGTTGCTGGCATAAAGGGGAAAGCGCCCAGTGCCAATGCAGGGATCCATCATGGTTTCGGTGCGATGGTCTTTCCCTTCGTCAAAGACCATCCGGGTCATCACCTCGCATATCGAGTGCGGCGTGGCATAAAAGCCTTGCTTGCGACCATAGAAGTTGTCGCCCAGAATGTCGCCCCAGTAGTCATACGGCCACAGCAAGAGGGCATCAATATTCACTACCTGGTACAAGCGGTCGCTGGCTCCCGTGCAGCCGGACGGTTCTGCTGGTAGTTCCTGATGACCAGGGTGGCCAAAGGCGAATAACAGCCAATCAAAAAGGTAGTTAACATATTGCCAGTTGCCCCAGGTCTGCCAGGAGCGGTGATTGGGGATGCAGTTAAGGCTAGCCTCTAACATCTTGCGGGTATGGGGATGGGGAGAACCGAGAAACTGGATACGGGGAATCGGCTCAGTCGGTAACTGGCCATTGCCACAACAGCAACGAAACCAATAATCCCACCGCTGCCAGAGCCAATCATCCAGGCGCAGCAGGATGGGTAGCATCCACCCATGCGATAACTCGCGGTGGATGGTAGGATCAGGTTTCTTAATGGGGAAATTGTTGAAACGCTGGCGCGCCTGACAGATGTGTTGGGGCGTGGGAGAAGAATGTTCTTGAGCGCTAGGGTCTGGGAATGAGGGGACTGGCGATGCCGCGAATGGCGGCAGTAATTCTGTTTGCATGATGCCTCCAAAAGAAGATGAGTGTCAATGAGCAAAGAGGGTTCTACGCAGTCTCTTGGGGCCACTCTAAATGCGTGCATAGAGTGAAGCAACAGGGATTGTGCGGATGCATTGCAATCGCCTGTCTATTGGGGCTGAAGCTTAGTCGTTACAGATAGTCCTGATGAAGATGATTCCGGGCCAGTGCATAGCAAAAAAGAAAACCCGCCCCTGTATGGGGGCGGGCCATGAAAGATTGCCTCAGAAAGGCTTCAGATCACATCTATGGTTGCGCTACTTAAGCTTTGAGTTTGGCAGACTAAGTTGGGATCTCCCGCACATCATCAAATGTGCGGAGTAACATAGATGGCTTGTTTGAGGCCATAGCAGTTATTTTACAGGATGTTTTCCCTGGGCGCAGATAAGTCTCACGAGAAGAGATTCAATACTCAGCCTGCTAGGACTCATGTGCGGACTCTTCTTCAGCTTAGAAAGTGCTAACACTAAGGAATTTCTCGATTGTTTCTGCCATATCCTTACGCCGTGGGCGGTCTCTAAGCGCCTGCGCTAACTCCACCTCTCCGAAAACGTAATGCACCCAATCAGCGAAGTCGTTCCGTCCCCGTATTAGGCAGCCTGTATCCTGATTGATGAGGCGGGGTCTCACGTGTGACAAGAGCGTAGTATCACTAATAGAAAAGACTGCTGCACTCAAGTCATTGAGTGTGTAAAGATATCTTTTATCCTTTGCTAATGTGAGATCGTCGAGCTCAAACTCCTGGCCATGTGGTATTCGGTAATATCTTTTATCTGAAACAGCCTCCAAAATCCTGGGTGGCGGACTTACGGGATTTCTCCTGAGAAGCATTTGCTCAGCCTCATAATAACGATGTGAAACAACTATCCTGTTCTGACTTAGATGACTATCAATTACACGCACGAATACCTCTCGCTGCTTCCAAGAACTAAGGTTGGTTGCTCCCGACAGGCTAACATGATACGCTGGCATAAATGCCGACAGACCCACGTCAACTATCAAACCTCCTTCTGTCACCTCCCGGACTACAGCCCGCAGTGCGGTGTTAGATGCCTGTGCCTCCACAATTCTGTTCCATTGAATTTGTTCATTAGGAGGCAGATTGGCCTGCCGGTTGATGATCTCTAATATGATCTGACGTTTACCTGGCTGGATCTGCCTGATGCAGGTTTCAACTTGCTGGCCCACTGAGAGCGGATTCTCATGAGGTTTACCACTTAGCCCATCTATTTTAGAGAATGCTATACCCTCAATGCCTTTATCTATCTCGATAAAGGTACAGGAAGATGCAATTCGTGTGACCGTGCCAAGGACGATTTGCCCCTGCATAAATTTTTTTGCAGCTTTTTTCCAAGGATCACTCTGCAATTGTTTCAGGCCGAGTATGATCCGCGGGCGTTGAATCTTCAGAATGAGCACCTGAATCTTCTCGCCTTTTCTCATGACTTGGCTTGGATGTTTAATTACGCGGTTCCATGCCATCTCGCTGACGTCTAACACCCCTTGTATTCCATCAATGTCTATAATCGCCATAGAGTCATGGACAGATTGAACCGTCCCGTCAACAATCTCGTCTTCCCTGAGACGTGCCCAGACCTCTTCTTCGTGCCGTCGTCGTTCTTTTGCTTGTTGTTTGCGTTCTTGCTTCTGTCGCTGTCGTTCTTCTTCTGCCTGTCGTCGTTGGTCTTCTTCTATAACCAGTCGGTGGGATCCAACAACTTGATTTTTCTCTCGGTCAACATTGATTACCTGGAAGGGGACTATTTGCCCTACAAGAGTTTCAGCTTTACTATGGGTATTTTGGCACAGATGTTCATATGGAATGAATGCTTCAAAGCTAGCATTAACGATAATTCCGCCCTCAACTTCTCGGGCAATCGTTCCAAGTAATCTGCGGCGTTTGGCCTGGCAATCCTCAATCTGCTGCCATTTCCTTTCTATTTCAGCGTCACGCTTTGACAGAATGGGTTGTGTTTTATTTGTGTAGCGTAGGACAAGCACCTCAATCTCGTCTCCAACATCGAGTGTTTCGTCCCCGACATCATCTCTCGATATGATCCCCACTTTGGCAGTGCCGATGTCCACCCAAACCTCCTGTTTGATTGGATTTATGCATACGACCTTGCCTTTTGCTAAGCTGCCCTGTTCCAGAATACCCTCGTTGCCTAAAGGCAGAGAAATCCTATTAGGCACCGCGCCGAGTGCTGAATCTGGAGGCCAATTATTCTGCAGTTTAAACTCGCTATGTCGTAACCATAATGTCGCGCTGTTCTCTTTACAATCTTTAGAGGCTGACAGAATATCTACAATCTGTTGCGCTTCCCAACGTGCTTCACAATCCTTTATAAGACATCCGCGAACGATGGCTCCGAATGGTTCCATGAGTTCTTCTTTAAAGATGGGCTCACGGCTGGTTACAGCTATTCTTAAATCTTCGGTCGTGTTAGCTTTAAATGGGAGTTCGCCTGTTAGAGATTGAACTATGGTAATCCCTAAAGACCATATATCCCAGGCAGATGATATTTTTCCGCTATAACCTTCCGGCGGCGCATATTCACGTGTGGCGAACACCGGCGCATCGCTCATTGTTATTTCTGACTCAAGACCATAAATTAAGCCTAGATCAGCCAATTTCCATCGACCAGAAGCATACAAGATGTTTGCGGGCTTTATATCTCGATGAACTAGAGGCACTGAGTGATTGTGGAGGTAGCATAGTGCGGAAGCTACGCTTGCAATCAATTCATGCACTTCGGACGCCTGGAGAGTACGAACACGCAGCCGCTTTTCTAAGCTCTCCAGAGCGATCTCCATCACGAGGTACAACATTTCCTGTCCCTCAATTATAAAGTGCCCGGCATCAAAGCAGCGCAAGAGGTGAGGGTGATCTAATATCGTTGAGCCAACTAATTCCTTAATTTGACTATCAATACTTGAGTGGTGCGGTGCGATCACCTTAATCGCCACTTCCCGAATTAGCCGATCATGAACCACATGATCAGCCAGAAACACTCCTCCGAACCCACCACTACTCAAGAACGCATTAAGGAAATACTTGCCATCGATACATTGTCCTATCAGATGCCTCACGGGATGTATGTGCATATTCTTAAATCGGAACCTAGAAGATGCAGAATTACCATCTGCCTTCAGACGGCAACTATGTGCCATTACCACTCGTACTTAAAGAAGACCCTTATGAGCACTGCATCCATGCAAATTGTAATTTCAGTTGGTTACCGGGTAGCAGTCACTCCGGGAACCTAGGATTGCCCGCGTCAGCCACACAAACCACTATCACTGATATATTGTCTTGCCCGCCTGCCTGTAGTGCTGCAACGATGCTACTATGGACTAGTGCATGAGGTTCTGTAGAGGACTGTTCAACAAGTCGCTGCAATTCGCTTTGCTCAATCTCACCACATAATCCATCACTACACATAATCAGGACATCTCCGGCCTCCAGTTGCAGAAATGGCTGTTGGTCAGACAAGGTGGCCTTGCTGGTATGTTCAAGAGTATCCATATCCGTAACGCTATTTAACGGTGGGCTAACTAACAGTTGATTGTTTGAATTGCCTCCTATTGCGGAGGTAACTATTGATCGCATTGGGTGCTGATCAACTTCCGCAGGGGTGATTTGTCCCATCTCTAACAGCAATCGTATGACAGAATGATCGGCAGTGACGTGTAACTGTTTGCCCTCTCGAAAGTGATATAGGCGGCAGTCGCCAGCGTACAGATGTAGACATTCTTGGGGTGTCACAATAGCAGCGACAACGGTCGAACCCATTCCCCTGAGCCGAGTGTCGAGGGCTGCTCTGTCGCGGACTGCCTCATCTGCCTTACCAAACTGATCCATTAGCATCTCATACCGTGCCACTTGAGTAGAAGGCAAGGGATAACTTATTAGCTCGCGAAAGACCTCTGTAACAATACGGGAGGCGGTTTCCCCTCCATTGTGCCCCCCCATACCATCAGCCACCACGCAGAGCAAAGCTGCTTGGTCAGGCCAAGCTATAACAAGTACATTGTCCTCATTTGAATCGCGTGTATGCCCTAGATTACTGCCATATGAAGCTTTGAGATATGGCAGTGCCACAGTAGCGTACATCGTTTCAGTCGCCATCAACAACCACCTGTGTTTCTAAATTTGCAAATTTTATCTTACTGTTAGTCGTAAGCACTTTGGGTGCAGACGGGAGTCCAGGTGCCGGGCTTGTTAGTTGTTCACCATCTACCCACGTGCCGTTCTTGCTTGACAGATCAGTGATCTGCAATTCTCCTTCGACCCATTGCAGTTCTGCATGACGACGTGATATCATGGGAGGACTGCTCAATTCACAGGGAGTAAGATCTATGTCGACTTGCACAGCAGGTGGACTATTGCGACCTACTACAAGACGGATCTGATCCAGCCTAAAGGTAATTCCTGCTTGTGGCCCGCTTATGATGCACAATCTTGCATTATTAGACGTTAAGTGGTTGAGATCCGAAGTTGGGGGTAAAGCAGGAATAGGATCTGTCCCAAATTTACTACTCATGTAAGGTCTCCGGTCGCACGTGTGTTCGATACCAAAACTGCGGTTGTGTGAGCATCTAATTTTCCGCTTTTTTGCAACTCCCCCAGTGCCTGTGCTGCTTGATCTGCGGTACTAGAAAATCCCGCTTGTGCTGCCTTATGATGGATATCTGCTAGTAATTCTCCTGTGCGATTAGCATCATCATCATTGGTACGACTTAGCTCATCTGTATGAATATTAATTTCCCACATAAGCCGATCCTGGTCTACCTCCTTATTTATTTTTTGCGACTCGGTAAAGGACGTAGTGTAATGAATAGAGGCGATAGCATCTGCCTGCCATAAGCCCTGTGACTCCAGCCGAACCTGTAGGACATCTCGCTGTCCCGTTGACTCACCGAACCGGAGTGGGGGGATCTCTACTTCCATGAGTATGTCGGTTGGTGTATTACCTCTCAGAGCCCCAAGCTGCACAGGGCAATTATTGGTGGGACTGTCTAAAGGCACAAAATCAGGTCGAACACGACAAAAGGCTATGGGTTTCACATCTTCATAAAGCGGTTTCACCAAAAGATAGGCGTCACTCGACGACATAGCCTGGGCTGCCAATAAACATTCTCTCAATTGCGGCTCCAGTTTGTCTGGCATATCCGCATAAATAAAGGTGCCATGGCCACGATTGCATAAATCTATCAAGAAAGAGGTATTAAAGTCCGAAGCTTTGCCAAGACCTACGGTGGATAAGGAAAGGCCCTGAAGCCCTAATTGATGAGCTTGATCGACCAGAGGAACCAAATTTCCTATAAGAGTCCCTTTTGCATCCGTGGGATGACCATCCGTGATCAAGATGCCCACCCGTACCGTGCCCGGCTCAACGGGTACAGAGCGACTTAACCAATCAAGAGCATAATCGGTCCGCGTTACCCCAGAAGCTTGCAGTCCAGAAATGCTTTTAGCCAATGAGGATGAGGTCGCTCCTCCCCCTGCAACCCCATTGAACAGTGGTGCAATTTGACTGTCAAATGAGCATAGCCACAGTCTGTCCTGTGGTCGTATTTGGTCTGCTATTGTCAGACAGGCCCTTTTGGCGTATTCTAACTTCTCACCTTCCATTGATCCGCTCGTATCCACTGCAATTCCCATTCTGATTGGTAGGCCGATCTGCCCGTCTTTATTGGTCGGGATGGCCCGAACCCTTAGTACATGTGGGCGTGCGTATTTCCCGGTATGAGCTGCTCGGTTCCAGGTTAACTCCAATTCAAACATCTACAACCTCCACTCCACGTTGGGCCGATACACCGACTTCCAGAGTGCGTCCTGATAGTTGTTGCGTAGCAGGGATGTTAGAGAATATCCATTCATTCACGCCGTTCACTAAATGAGTCAGGGTAAGAGTCTTAATCCTACGCCCCCCTAACAGCATATTATCTCCGCGAGACATTTCTGATTGCAGAAATGCAAACCATGATGGATTAAACTGTAAGGCAACATTGTACTTCTCCATTGCAGTCGACGCGAACATAGTTGTGAATTTCTCTCCTATAGCTTGTACATAATCAGGACGTAGTAAGTCGAAGACCACAATATTATCACCTAAACGATTGAGTAATTCTGCGCGACCGATTTTACTGGTGAAGTACCACTTCACCTCGTCTCTGAAATGTTGTGCTACCTTGTCGGGAGAGAATGCATCGTAACCTTCCTTAGTTACGCGCAACATAATTCCTTGTCGGATCACGTTGCCCTCTAAGTCAGTGAGGTCAGAAGCACCAATATTGCTGGTGAAGATGATGGCTGTTTGGTTGAAATAAGCTGTCTGGCCCTTTCCATCAGTAAGACGACCATCTTCAAGAATTTGTAGGAACTTATCTAGGACTTTTGGATGCGCTTTTTCAATTTCATCAAACAACAATATGCTGTATGGCTGCTCCATCACGCGGTTGGTTAGCTGGCCTCCTGCATCATAACCCACGAAGCCTGGAGGGGCACCCGCCAATTTTTCTGCTGCGTGTTCCTCTTTATACTCGCTCATATCGAAACGAGCAAAAGCACGCTCATCTCCAAATACTAGTTTCGTGACTGCTTTAGCAAGTTCAGTTTTGCCAACACCAGTGGGACCAACGAAGAAGAATACCCCTTTGGGAGAACCCCCTCTATTACTGTCTGATAGGTTCAATCCTACCCGCGCACTGGTTAACATTGTGACTACGGCATCAACTGCATGAGACTGACCAATGACAACCTTGGATAGTTCTTCTCTTGCGTGCCGAATGCGTTCTGGGTTTAGCTTTTCCCAAGGATCCTCCCTAACTCCAAACTTAAAAAAGTCTACAAGTCGGCGCACATCTTTTACACGCACTGGAATACGTGCAGTATGCGAGGTCATGCGGAGGGCTTCAAGGTCGATTGCCTGAAGCCCTTCTGTAAGATCAGCAAACTCCTCTGCTAACTGTTCTAATTCTGATGGTTGGTCAGGAGCAGTCCGCTGCGCAGATATGTTCTGGCCTCCATAGAAACCTAACCAAGATCCTGAGGGACACACAAAGTGCATAGCAAACTGTTGCCTCTCTTCCTTGTTTGGGCGTTCTGCTTGCACAAGAGTGACAAACGGATTATCCCGATAAAACCACTCTGGAACACGTTTAAGGTCATTGGCTAAAATAATTAAGATATTTTGATAGCCAGCCAGTGGGCCCTCCTGAATCACGGCTGCTTCGAGCGTACATTTCTTTAAGAGGACTAAGGCATTCCGCTCATCCACCGGATAATGATTAGGATCAGTAGTAAGCATATCGGCCAAGTCTACTATTGCGGCAACAGGTATTTGTTCTTGCCCCAAGATTACTCTTAGATCACCGAATGCATCTTCAGGAGATACCCGCTGGCCCACTTGCCATCCAGACGACGCACCGGGGACACTACGGGGAGGTGCCTGGAGCAGATTTCCTCTGTGTGAAATGGTTGATAACTCCATAGTATCATCATTAGGTAAACCGGAAGTACGGGCTGCCATACCACGCTTTTTTAGTTCTACAAAAAGTGTTCTCTTATCAGTGGGTATTGGCTCTAAAGGCTCTTTTTGCGGTTCGCACAATTGCTGGCTGTCTTCAACAAAAGTAAATCCATCGACAAGATCAAAGCGTATTATTAGACGGAAGCCACGATCTCGCAGGTTATCATCTAAGAATTGATGGACACTCTGGTAGATATCGTTCGAGAGAAATTGGTCATAAATATTCCCATATAGCAGGATGTGTTTTCGCCGCAAAAGTTGCTTCTCGAATTCATGTATCCAGCGTGAGGAAAGTGGTAAAGTGTCCCCTTTGGCCCCTGTTATATTCATCAGTTGGCACCACGCTCTTGCTGGTTGAGTTGGCGATATTGCTTTTTGCTGGTGAGGATGCGGTTAGGATCCACCTTTCCTTCCCACATGATCTCGCTTGTGTGGATACCAAATTCAGCTTCTAATACGGTTCGCATATCATTGAGTACCGCTTCTGCCTCATCACAGATCGGTGCCGTTCCTCCCCCTACTACAGATGCACTCATCTTAGGATAGCCAGCGGCGTTATACCAAATCTGACCTTCGGTCGGTACGCTAACATCAATAGCTTTCCCAGCAGTTTTATTTGCCCTCAGAATTGAGGCGGAGGATGGATGGTCGGTGAATTCAAGCCGGGGCCCACTCACTATGAACCCCATCTCTGCGAGAGTTTCGGCTATGCTGCGGGAGATATAGTCCCGTTGGTCGGCCTTAAGTTGGGCAATATTAGCTTCCTCGATCAACTGGCTTGCCAGCAGCCTGGCATTGCTTAGAATTACAGCAGGAGACTCAAGTTGGTCGGCGGCCACCGCCGATACAGCCTGCTGTGCCTGCGTTGCGAGATCTGCCACCAACGCTTCGTGCCAGCGCATCACTACGGGATCAGCCCTCAGCCCCATGAGGAGTGCTTGAATATCGCCGACCGACACTTCAGCCTCTACCTTTCTTTGCATCCACTCTGCGTGACCGTGAGCGACTGCTGTGGTATGTCTTTGCACTAAGTCTGCGGCCTTTAATAACGGGTCTCTAACTAAATGCGGCTGCCCACTTGTAAGCGCTGACTTAACTTCAGCCATGGCTTGTCGTGCTGCGTTATATCCAGCTGCATCGAATTTAGTTGCATCTGCCACTTGGATGCTGTTGATCTGATGTTCTAAATCTATAATCTGAAAATTCTGGATATCTATCTCAAGGTGCCGCTCTTTCTCTTCGTCGTCTCGCCGCTTCTGGCTAACTGCTTGGCTTAAACTTTGGGAGATGGAGATGCTTTCCTGTGCAGTGTTCTGCAATTCTCTTTCATTTTTCCCGCGGTGTAAAGCGTCCAGTAAACTATCGCAACGACTTGTTAAATGAATCAGATCCTGAGGGTATATCGCCTGCTGCCGTTGAACATTTGTCTTAAGTTCCTGTGCTTCCGCAATTAGTTGCGTGCGCAAGAGATCCAAGCGACGCTTACGTTCGCGCTGTTCAGCCTGTTTACGTCGCTTTGCCTCTTCTGCCGCTTGCTGCCGTCGTGCAAGTTCCAGTTCGGCCTGTCGTTGAGCTGCCAATTGGTATTCGCAGTACTTGGGACTACTACTCATCAGTGGATTTCCTCCTGGAATTCGGTGATTGACAAACTTTTATAGGTGTAACAGAATGATATAGATAAACACTTATCATTCATTCTTCGATGATCCCAAAATGATCCCACGCTTCAGCAAAGTCTCTTCCCATTTTCGTCGAAAGCCAGCCACCGGAGGGACTCCTACAAAGGAAGGCACACCGCTTTCATTCATAAAAAACTCCATGCCTGCCGAACAGTCCTGATGTTTTTCCAGGTTTTCAATGAGCGTTCTATGTCGCTCACTTAGAGGGAGTAGGCGCTGATTAGTAGAACCACGCCATAGAAGATCTGCGTGTAGATTCTCTACATAAAGCCCATCCACAAGGAGGTCTATGCGTTCGAGAAGTGCCTGCTGTGCATTTGTTCCGTGCTGTTGGAGGCGTTCAAAAACGTACCCTGTATAACACATTACTCCTAGATCAGCTTCTGATTGAACAGTATCTATCAATTGGATAAGCGCAGCCGCTTGGGCCATCGGCTCGCCACCAGAAAGAGTGATCCCTGTAATATCCGGTTGTGTCAGCACCCATCTAGCCAATTCCTCAATCTTAACTCTTTCTCCTGCTGCTGTGTTCCATGATTCAGGAACGATGCAACCCTTACAGGTAAAGGGGCACCCTTGAACCCATATTCCTGCCCTTAACCCAGGACCTAGAACAGCAATTGGTGCTTCGTACCGAAAGATGCTTAGAAATTCTGATGAATTATCTTTTAGGTTCTTGATACTCACCGGTACCTGTCCTCCTCAGATGCTGTGTATCATTGGTTCCGGTCCCCCGGCTGGTTGAGGGCATCTCTCAAGTAGCACCAGATGTTGGTTGAGAAACTGCTCTTGACAGATGTTCGACCCCTAGCCATTATAAGTATAGCTAAACATAATTATAATCATATGCCGTTCAAATTTGGGGAGGGTCCTATACCCCAATCGCCACGAGAATATCCTAAAGACTACACACCGGAGGAAATTACCAAACGTAAAGAGACAGGTGATCAAAGGTACGGGGAAAGATTTGAACCATTTCCTCAAGAAATCAAAAAACAGGAGATAAAAAAATCTGAAGAAGTCCTTGAGGACTTATCGGAGGAGACTCAAGAGCGGTAAGCGAAGCTTAAAGGTTCGGGGTATGTAAGCCTAAACATATAATGCAAGCGTCCATTCAGAAAAGATATTTGGTTTCACTACAAAATGGCTTCTTCCAAATTGATCCAAGTATTCCGAATTGGTTAATGCAGGAGAAGGTTGCAAACCAGCATAATGCGCTAAAGTTATCTTGTGTTAGCCTTTGCAAATTACAAAGTCTACCGTCAGTAGTGGTAATGACTAAAGTCCTGAATTGCTCGCAACCAAATATGTCATTGAAGAGACCACTCTCCATGTATTGCTGGTGCATCAAGAGTTTGCCTAAAAACTGACGCGACGAAGTATGTCCCAGGTCAACTTCAATAAAGTAGTTAAAGTAGGTGCCGCTATCGCGTTGCTTCAACCGCACGAAGGCATCGGGCTTAAATACTTCTTTCATCCAAGTGCCGCTGCCGCTTTCACGAATGTCATATTCATGGCGACAGAACATTTCTGGGAGCCAGCGTTCGATTTCTACTTCAGGAGATTGTTTGACTGCTTCCTCGAAGGCGATGCGCACATTAACGATTTCCAACGTGTGTTCAATAAAGGTGGGCGTTTGTGTGCGCCGGTAGTGTTTGGTGACAGTGCGGATATCCATCTCGACCTGCTTGGCAACCACGGGAATCGCCGCTTTACCAATCGAGTAGATGGCCTGCGCCCCAAATGGTGCCGCAGGCAAGTAATAGCGAGACACAAAGCCATGATCGAAGAGTTGGCGAAGCCTTGTGTTGCAACGCCCAAGCGAGGAGAAATAGAGCTTCTGAAGCTGCCCCCGGGACATAACTCCATGTAAAAAGAGATCCGCCAAGAGTTGCACATCCCGCGGCTCTAAGCGAACCCCTGCGCCAGGTGCGGGGCTAAAGCGGCTCCGTACTATCCGGCTGCTTTTTGGCGCTTCTTCGTTTTGGGGCAGTGCTGTCCGATGCTCCACGGGTTGGCTGTGCACTACCGGGGTCTGCGCTACCTGGCTCTGCACCGGCTGCGTTGGCGCTGCCTGGTTTTTGGGTGCTGGCCCTGGCGTGGGTCGCTTTAGACTTGGTTGCTGGAGCGCGGGGCCGGGTGTTTGCCCTTGAGCGGCTGGCCGCGTCTCTATCGTCGGTCTTTTCTGTGTCGGTTGTGGTGGTATCTGAGACTCCGGTGCTGCTGGAAGGGGAGGGTTGGAGCTTGGAGGCGTTTGGTTTGAAGGTAGCGGTTTTTCCATGTCGAATCTCATAGGTTGGTTTGGTCTTGCTGGATGCTTGCTTGAGGAGGGACTGTAAGTATTCCTCACGTTTCAACAGTTCCTGCTCGACCTCTGGTTGTGGCCGCGCATAGGTCGCAAGAGATTCCTGGCGAATGGCGGCCACTAAGCCTGGATCCACCTGCGGATCTGAGCCGAGAATGGTTCTGATGCGGAGGCTGGGTTGTCCCCGGCGCATAAGATAGGCTTCTCCCACCTCTTGATCCATGATAGCCGTGCGAATATCTTCTTTTGTTTCACTACTGGAGATTTCTTTAGCCAGCTCTGCGGCATCAATAGCACCGGTCATAAAGTACATCTGCGTATGAACGTTGTTCCTCAGTCCCTGGCGCAACTTGGCGGACAGTTGGCTAATGTTTTGGTGGGTGAGGCAGAGTCCTAAACCAAAGCGCCTACCCTCGGCGATAATGGATTCAAAGCGGTCGGTCGCCATATTCTCAAACTCATCAAGATACAGATGAACCGGCACCCGGTCCTTCTCCGGCTGATCGGCGCGTGACATGATAGCGGACTGAAAGGCACTCACCAAGAGGCTACCCACCAGATAGGCCGCTTCGTCTAAGTGGTCTATAGCCAGGGAAATCAGAATCACCATGCCTGGCTTTTGATCGAAGAGGTTGCGGAAGGAAAAGGACTGGCGCTGACCAAAGAGCAGGCGAAGCTGAGGCAGGGCTATTAGAGGGGTCACCTTATTAAGTACGGCTGAGGTGGCGTTTTGTTGGTTTGCTTTGCTCATCTGCTCGTAGCGGGCAAAGAAGTTTTTGACCTGGGTATCGGTAACCTGGCTTAACACTTCCGCACGGAAGGGAGCATTAGAGAGAAGCGGCTCGATTTCCAGTAGCGACCATCCCGCCTGGGCGAGGGCAATCAGACAATTGCGCAAGGTCTCTTCCAAAGCCACTCCCCAGGAATCTGATAGTTTCTCTAAGATGCCTAAGATGTGGAGGGCGCGTTTGTAGACGTCGCCTTCGCCTAAGAGAGGATTAAAGCCAACCACTGCTTCGCTCTGACGTAAATCTAGGAGCAACAGCCGCTCCCGCCACACGTCGGGCGGCGCTGCATCAGCCAGGCGCAGGAGAATCCGATCTACTAAATCACCGCGCAAATCAAAGACGCAGAAGGCACGCTGGCTTTTGATATCGGCTTCAATGAGGTGGAGCAGGAGGTTGGTTTTTCCACTGCCGGTGGCGCCCAAAATGTAGAGGTGCCGTTTCCACGCATCCGGCGGTAGCGTCACCACCTTACTAGGTTGTTTGCCCGCATGAGGATCAGCAACTCCGCTGGTTTCAGGGGCAATAACTTCACCTAATGCAATGTGGTCTGAGGGAACAGGAGAAGGCAAGGCGGGTGATTTCTGGCGTTTCTCTTCCCACCCCCGTACGGTATGATTGAAGAGGTAAATGAGCAGGGATTCAATCCAGCGAATTAACATATAATCAGGACAGAAACTGCCACTTTTGAGAACGATTTTACTATAAATTGTAGGATAGGGTTAACCGGGGTATTGTTCGGGGTTACGCCACGACAAAATGCGCCATCCGTCCGCTCTACAGCCTTACAAATGTACTATACTGAGGCAAATCTGAGACGATAATCTCCAATGCGCTTCTGTCTTTCATGCCGCCATCTCTCTCATGCAGGGACCTTCTGTGGACATTGTGGCCGCAGCTTTGGTTGTCGCGTCTGCAACTCTAAGAAAAAGCATAAGAGTCCTCCTGATGCTCAGTACTGCCTCGAATGTGGCTCCTCAGAATTGACAGAACCAGCCCACTACGTTCCTTTGGGTTGTGTAAGCTGGATCATTGGGTGGGGCTGTATAGTGCTGCTTGTACGGGGGCTTTGGGGCCTTATTAGCTCTACGAAGTTGATTCCGCTCGTTCTGAGTTACTGCCTCTACTGGTGTGTAATTCTCTTCTTAATAGACTTTTTCTTAGGGCTGATCCCTGGTGAGTTGGGAAAGCCTCTCCGTCAACTGCTCTTTGGCACAGTTCGACAGCTACTGCGAGGAGTCCAGCATGGACTGGGTCTTCTCATACACTTGGTAATTGGATTTATTGGGGGCAATGATCACCATACTTAGCAGGTTATATTCAGGCTGATCTATACCTCTCTGTAGCGACAACGTCAGTCGTGCCTTTGAAGTAACCTTACTAGTGAAGAGACCAAGGATGGTTTGGCGTCGGTTACAGCTTGGTTGTTGGACTGTATTATTCTTTGATGAGCACTACCTTTTTATTAAAAGCGTCATAAAAGATAATACGATCAAAGCCACTGGTATATTCATAATCGCGCACAGAATCATCAATGTCACCAATAGATGAAATATGCGCGGCATCAGCGACAATCAGTAGCCAAACTTGCGAGCATTTTCTTAAATATGAAGTTATCCTAGCATGTTTGGCAGAGATAATATCTTGTAAATCTTGGGGATCAACTCCACTGGGGCCAACTTCCACATTAGTCCACGAGTTCTTTTGTCCTGGTTTTAATCTACAAATACTAATCCGTGCAGCGAAATTGCCGAGTGACACAGCCTGAAGCTCACCGATGCCTAATGTATTAGTTCTAGGACTTACGCAAAGGCCATACGCAGCGAGGGGTTGTTAAGCTGTTGGATCAGATAATCTGATAGCAGTCCTCGTTTCAGTTGATAAACCGTTTGCCCGCTTTGATAAGCTAAGTGCTTGAGGCGTGTCCACACCAGCAAGGCACAAGCAATATGGTTACGCTGAATGCGCCCTTTACGACACTGACAATGTTCGATGCCCGTTAGCTGTTTCACTTCTCGATGAAACTGCTCAATCTTCCATCTCAATGCACTCACCTCTTGAGTGACTTGGGCCGAGTCTTGAGCCAGATCGTTGGTAACAATCCAGTCCGTCCGGTGGGTAGACACCGGGATGCGGAACAGTCGCACCAGTTTGTCTTTGGCAAAGCCTTTAAGATGCACCAGTTTACCAGTGGCCGCCTCAGCCTCACTCCAGGCCAGTTGGTCTACGGGTTGATTAGCTCCCGGTTGGCCACTGGAGTTGACCAAGCGGTTGCTCTTGAGGGGACAATAGTAAATCTTGCCCAAGACATCAATGGCCTGCATGATCTCCTGGGCGGCATACCACGAGTCCATCAACACGGTGCCAAAAGGTAAGCCGCGCCGTTGCACCGCGGCCAGCATGTCTTGCACATGATCCAACTTGGTCTTGCCATCGCGTTCCGGGGCAAAGATACGATAGTCAATGACCCAGAACGCTTCGGTAGCCGCATTGAGGTAAACACAGGACACCAAGCCAATGCCGCGAATCACGCTATGCGTATTGCCGCTATATTGGCGACGGGTGAGTTCAATGCGCGGGCCACATCGCTTATCCAGCACCGTATCATCAAAGAGCAGATAACCTTGAGGCGTGAGTTGCACTTTGTCCTGGACACTTTCCCAGAGCAGGCGCGGCGGCCATTGTTGACCACTCAGGTAACGGTTAATGGTATCATGACTGAAGCTTTGCAGATGTTCGGCCAGATGGGTGAGGGTATAATTGACTTGGCTACTGAGCAAATATTGGCAATAGTCCAACTTAGTAAAACTCATAGTTTAAGCCTATCACTCTGTCTGTTCTGCGTAAGTCCTAAGTTCTATAAATCTCGTGGGGGATATTTGAAGCAACTATGTGAGTCATTTGCGTGGCCAATGTCTCAACTTCTTGCTTTTTTGGACGATGATGTCTATACCAATGAATATGCACCATCAGAGGTGTGCGGTTTGCTTGTTCAAATAACTCCTGAGATGCCTGAACAATCTGATCGTAAAGCACCTCATAGTGCCGTGTCACTGAACCACCTTTACTCTGTCCCCGAATAAAATAGACTAGCTCAATACCTACAGTTACTGAATCTTCATGAACGAGAAAATCAGGCTCTTCTCCTTCTTCTATTTGCCCCTGAGGAAATTCTGCATAAACATTCTTGAGTTGGCTGAGAAAATACGCTTCCCGCTGTTTTTTGGTGACATCTTTGGTGGATCTCTTATGCATGAGGAGTACTTCTACTACTGATCTTTTTGCGTTCAATACATGATCTAATACTGGTGAGCCTTAATTACCCGTTTGATCGCCGAAGTAGTGAAAGGGCCTCGTGTCAACAGGTTCTAAAAGCGTGTAAGAGCGAAACTTGTTGATAGCAGGAGGTGACAATTGAAAAAGACCGGTGCGCTCCACATAGAAATCTATAAAGTGTCGTATCCAAAAGGCTTCTAACTCATAGCGATCCGATGTCTCAATAGCGTGAATGAAGCGCACCGGTTCGTTCAGTTCACGCTCCAGACTTTTAATTCTCTGCTGCACACGACGTGTTGTGCCGAAGCGATGCTGCCCGTTAATCTCAACCAAGAAGACATGACCAGGCTCTTGCTTATAGAGTTGCCAATGATTGCGCCTTGAAATTCTAGAGGCTAAATGCTCACGCTCTCTGTTACGGCAGAACTGGCACTCAGAGACGCCACACTTTTCCCCACGCTCGTGTAGCACATCCTGTTCAGATGGACAGTCTTCCAAGTACTGCTGCGTTACTGCTAAAAGCCAACGTGCCTCGCTGGGCGTGAGTTGCCCTTCCCATTGTAAATAACAGAGATAGGGTTTTCCATTCTCATCGAAGCGGACATCAACATAATCACGAAGAGGATTTCTTTTCATATCCATTGTGTTGTTCCTACTACTCCCCAATAGATTTTTCAGCAGCTCACGCTTGTACAAGCAAACCCATAATCAGTCGCCACAGACCTTCCAGTGGAAAGGATAGAATTTTACTGATCAGTTGTAGCAGTTGGTTAGTCTCTCGCTGGCTCATGCTAATCTTGTGCATCACTAGCATTGATTTCTGCAATGTCGAAAGCCAAGTCGAGAATCTTTTCAGCTATCTTAACCGCCTCTTCATCAGTCAATGCATTAATACTTGCCGTTGCATTGCCCTCATCACCTGTTGCCTCAACTTTGGTGAGCATAGACTCCACATAAAGATAGTCTTGCCGCAAGTGTTCAGGGAAATCATTTTTAGTTAAGACGTGCAAAGAGCTAATGTAGGCATTGTAAAGTCTGTCCTTAATATCTCCATCTCCAACTAAGCAATGGGTAGCAATATACAATTTTTCGTCAGTATAGCTAACGTCATTCATCTTATTTCCTCAATTATATTCCGCGTTAAATCTCCGCCATCGGCAAAGCGCCCGCTACACAGTAATATTATACGGCTACCTTCCACCTGTTAGTTACCCGAAGCTGGTGAACCTCCCACTTTCTTATTCATTGAAGCAGAGAAATCACGATTGTAAAGTATTGTGCTTATTGAAAAGGGGAGTATGCTTATGCTGACGGAGCTGGGATGGTCTCTATTAACCCGCACTTTCCAAACTCGGAACCGAGAGCAAGGAAACGAAGCGAGCTAAAACCCGATTTACGACCTCGTTCAGACGATGCGGAAGCCGTAAAACTATAGGTTTTATACTACGATGGCTGGGGCAGATTCTACCGAAGAAAAGCCGAACATTAACCTGAAAAGCACCAACTGAACCAAGTTGGTGCTTTTGCTGTTTTGCTGGCTTAACCTGTCAGGCTGGTTCGAGTCCCGTCGGGTTAATGAGAATGGGTTCCCTCTGACTCAAATTGGCAGGATCATCAGTGGTGATTTTGTTGTTCGCCTTAGCTCTTCGATGATAGAAGTTGCTTTCATCACATTGTGCTCACGGCAAAGCTACGGAGCAGCCGTTACCCACAGTTGCTTAATTATTCAACACTAACCCGCTGAAGTGCATACTTAATATGGTTGCGAAAACGGTGCTATGATGGCTATTCGGTTACGGCATTATAGGTCAAGAACTAAACCAAGGCAGCATGATCTAGCTGCATAAAAGCATTCACAACTTGGGGATCAAATTGCTGGCCGCTCTGTCGTTCAATTTCTGTGACCGCGGCGGCAACCAGCCAAGCCTTCTTATATGGGCGATCATGAGTGAGCGCATCAAACACATCAGCGACCGCTACTATCCGTCCTACCAAGGGAACCGCCTCACTTTGTAGCCCTAGCGGATAGCCACTCCCGTCCCATCGTTCGTGATGGCTCAAAGCTATTTGTTCTGCCAATTGCAGCCAAGGAGAATCACTTCCAGCCAGCATTTGACTACCAATGACAGTGTGATTTTTCATTGTGGCAAATTCGGCCTCGGTCAATTTACCAGGCTTAAGCAGAATGGCGTCTGGAACTCCGATTTTCCCCACATCGTGCAGTGGTGCTGTTTGTTCAATTAAGGTGACTTGCTGTGTGGTTAAGTCCAGACATTGGGCAATGCGGGCCGAGGTGATTCCGACGCGCTTAGTGTGAAGGCCAGTATCGTCATCTCGATATTCAGCAGCTAAGGCCAGTCGCTGTAAGATTTCACGCTGGGTGGCCTCTATTTTTTGCGTGCGCTCTTGCACTTTTTCTTCTAGAATTAAATGTTGAAATCTGGTTTGGAGGAGATTATGGAGACGCAGGAGAACCTCAATTGTATCCAAAGGCTTCGCTAGAAAATCTTTAGCCCCCTGGGAGAGGGCCTGGCGCTTAGCCTGCGGTGTAACATCGGCTGTCAGGACCAGAATGGGTAAATAGCATTCTTCGTTCATCCGCGCCTGTAATTGCTCCATCACCGCATAGCCGTCGAGGTACGGCATATTTAGATCTAACAGTATAATGTCCGGTTGGAACTCCATGAAGAGGAGCAGGGCTTGGCGGGCATCAGTGGTACTTTGTATACGGCTATAACCTGCCGATTGCAAGATGATTTCCAGGTAGCGGACATTTGCTATCTCATCATCTATGATGAGAATTTTCGCATTCTTAAGAATGATTTCCGACATAATTAAGACTTTTGTTCCTTCAAAATGTTATCTATAACGTGCAGAACTTCTTTAATATTAAGTGGCTTGGTGAGGTAAGCGTTGGCTCTGGCCTGGCCATCCGGGGGCGTGAGTAAACGCTTGATCTGAGCGGAAGTGGCATCGGCACTAATAACTACGACAGGAATATCCCTGGTATCAGGAGACTCACGCAGACGGGACAGGACTTCCCAACCCATAATGTCTGGCAGATGCAAGTCCAATAAGATCAGGTCCGGGTGATGCTGATGGGCCAGTTCCAGACCCAGACTCCCTTGCATGGCCCCCACCAATTGTATCCAGGGCCGACGCGCCAGGATAGTCTCGATGAGTCTGTAATTGGAGGCATTGTCCTCAATGGAGAGCACCATAGAAGTTTGAGTCGGTGGATTCGGCTCAGGTTCCGTCGCATCGCTGGCATCTATCTCCTGGAGCGTTTCTAAGGGGCAATCGGCTAATGGCAGTTCAATGGTAAAGGTACTGCCTTGCCCGCGCCTGCTCTCCACGGTGAGCGTGCCTTGCATGGCCTCGATCAAGCGCTTAGACAGGGCCAGCCCCAACCCGGTGCCTTCAATCTCGGTTGTGCCTGCCTTGAGTCGCTCGAAAGGCACAAACAATTTCTGTATATCGTCCGGGGCAATGCCAAGTCCGGTATCCTGCACCCCAAGGCGGATAAGGCCAACTGCCGTGTCCCAAGTCTGCTCCGGCGCATTATGGTCCGGCGCATTATGGATAGCCTCACATAAGACCGTCACTCGCCCCCCTTTGCGATTATATTTCACCGCGTTCGAGAGCAGGTTAATGAGAGCTTGTTTCAGTCGTTGGCGGTCGGCCAGGACATATCCAGGATAGGTCAGCGCGTTAGCACCATTGAGTTGCACATTGTGCTGAGCCGCCAGGGGGCTTACCAAATCAAGTGCTTCCCGTACGACCTCGTTGATGGCAACTGGCTCAATAGAGAGATCCACACGTCCGGCTTCGACACGAGCAATGTCCAAGATCTCATTAATCAGGCCCAGTAGGTGCCGCCCGCCTTTGAGGATATGCGCGATACTCTCTTGTTGTAATGCAGTAAGGTCTTGGGCTTCCAAAATTTGACCAAAACCCAAAATAGCATTGAGCGGAGTGCGCAACTCATGGCTCATGCGCGACAGAAATTCGGATTTAGCTTGGTTTGCGGTATCGGCTTCCTCTTTGGCCTTTTGCAGACTTACGTTAAGTGCTGCAAGCTCAGCGGTGCGCTGCGCGACGCGCATCTCCAATTCGTCGCGTGATTTTTGCAGCGCCTCTTCTGCCCGTACGCGATCCGTCACATCAAATACAACGCCTTCTAAAAGAGTGACTTGGTCGATGCTATTTATGGTCGGTTTTATTTTCGATTGCACCCAGCGAATCTCGCCGTCGGGACGAATGATACGGTATTCCTTGACTTTAGGCTTACCTGCGAAGGTGTCCAACCGACCAGCTTCCACTTTCGCCGCGTCATCGGGATGCACGATCTCTTGCCAGAGCATGGGACGATCCAGGAAAGCTTGTTGCGGCCAGCCGAAAACTTTCTCACAAGCGGGGGAAATCTGTAACATTTTGGTGGCGGCCACATCAAAGGCGAAGAAGACTTCATCCAGATTATCGAAGAGGTGCTGTAACTGGTTTGTGGTCGCGGCCAGACGTTCTTCTATTCGCCTGCGCTCGGTGATATCCATACCAGTGCCGATAACGTATTCTACAGTGCCGTGCTCATTGACAAGCGCCGTATTTGACCACGCGATTAGCCGCCGCTTGCCATCTCTGGCGATCCAGTAGTTTTCATAGGTGTTAGGATATTGACCAGCACAGAGATTCCTGAAGACTCCTTTGACTGATGCCGACTCTTCCGGGGCCAGCAACAATTCCATGATAAAGCGCCCCTGCACTTCCGCGAATGAGTAACCCGTGACTTGCTCGCAGGCCCGATTGAAGCGAACTATGCGTCCCTCATGGTCGAGAACTACTACCAAACTACCCACGGTATCAACAACCGCAGATATGAAGTCGCGCTCTTTTTGTATTATCTCCTGCGCTTGCTTGCGCTCGGTGATGTCGGCAAACGTCACGACTGCCCCGCTAATAACACCCTGCTCACTGATGGGGAAGGATGAATAAGCAACAGGTAAATTAGAACCCTCCCGCTGCCAGAAGACCTCGTCTTCCACACGACAGTTGCGCCCCTCACTGAAGGCGAGGTAAATTGGGCACTCCTGTTCGAGGTAAGGTGAGCCATCCGGGTAGGTGTGATGCGTGAGTTGGTGCATATTGCGCCCCATGATTTCTTCCGGGGTGTAGCCGAGCATCCTCGCTCCCGACTTATTAATGAAACTACAACAGCCTTGCAAATCTATACCGTAAATGCCTTCGTCGGTTGAGTCCAGCAGCAATTGAATATGATGGGCCTGTTGTAAAATCTGCTCCTGGGCTTTCTTCTGCGCCGTGATGTCACGCGCAATAGCGGAGGCTCCGCTAACGGTTCCAGCAGCATCTATAATGGGAGAAACCGTGAGGGAAACATGGATGGGCTGCCCGTCCTTGCGCACGCGTATGGTTTCAAAGGGCTCCACTCGCTCACCCCTTTTGAGTTTTTCCAAAATGCGTGCGATCTCGTCGGGGCGATCAGCGGGCATCAGGATGGCAATGGATTGACCGATTACCTCGGCGGCAGTATACCCATACATTTTGTGGGCACCTGTATTCCAACTTGTGATAGTGCCATCAAGCGTTTTACCAATGATGGCGTCATGTGATGACTCCACAATGGCGGCCAGTTGGAGCAGCGATGCTTCAGCCTGGCGACGCTGGCTAATATCTTCGATCATGCCAATGGCGTAATCAGAGTCCGCATCCCGGTCATGGAGCAGAGCAGCAGTGACACGCCCCCACAGGAGGGAGCCGTCTTTCCGAATGTAGCGTTTCTCCAGTGAATAAGAGGTGACCCCGTGGGCGAATAACTGCCGCACATGGTGCAGGTCGGCAGCTCGATCCTCAGGATGTGTAAAGTCAAGAAAAGTCATGCCCTGCAATTCAGCTTCAGCGTACCCCAACATCTGACAGAGTTTTGCATTCGCTCTGACGATACGGCGCTCAGTATCCGCCATCGCCATGCCGACAGGACTCTCCTCGAAGAGTTGGCGGAAATGACGCTCACTCTCCTGCACTTGCAAATGCGATTGTTCGAGTGTTTCTAACATACGGTTCAGGTTCGCCGTGACCGCACTCAGCTCATCTTGCCCACTGACCTCGACACGCGCTGTAGGATCTGCCGAGTTCGTGATTACGCTCAGGTCATAACTCAATTTGCTCAACCGGCTTAAAACTAACTTCTCCAGTAGCAACAGGGTCACTGCGCTGAACACGATTGCCACGATTAAAAGCGAACGCACGAGGTGCTTGAGTCCCAGTTCGCCTTCCTGAAAAAGTCGGCGTGGTTCTTCAGCCCGCACTAGTAACGCTGGTCGGCCATACACATCGGGGACGCTAAAGTAGCCCGCTACAAAGTCATTATTGAGTGGCTCAACAAACACTGGTTGCGCGGCGGTGAGCGAGACCCGAGCCCGCTGAAAATCAGCCGGTAAACCGGGGCGATCTAAACGCTGCACGCTTATTTTCATTTGCGTAATAGCTGATAAATTCTCGATTTCAGCTTGCGTTAAATAACGGCCTGTCAGCATCGTGCCCTGGACCGGGCCTTGTCCCGATGTCGTCACAATAGGGCGTGATACGGTCAGCAGAGGGCCATCGTCCAGCATCAAAATGCCAGCATGACTACTATGGGTATCCCGATGAGTTAAGAGTACACTGCCAGGTTTTAAGTGGGATAGTAGATCGTAAGGCAAGGGAATTTTGCGGGCGGCTTGAAGGTTGTAGCCGCTACCAAATAGAACGTGACCAGACGGCTGTAGAAGCACGATAACATTGGCTTTGAGTGGGGCCAGAGCACTATCAGTAGTATTAACCGCAATAAACCTCTGCGTAGCGCTATGGTTGGCATCCTGGATAAAGCGATACGCCTCATCCCACTGTGACCAACCCGCCGCGGCCATATCTAATTGGGTGAGGACTTGCGTCAGAGCATTTCTGACATGCAATACATCCTCGCCAGTATCTTGCTGTTCCAGCTCTTGGAGACTTATCTTAACCGCCTGCGAGGAGGAAAGGTATAAGGCAGCAATCAGGGCGCCGCACGTTAAAGCCATGCTATATAAAGTCTTTATACGTAAAGTCATGGTAACCAGGTATTGCAGGTGCATTGCTGGCATCTGCCGCAGTTCCCGGCTTTGCCAGTTGGATGGCCTAACAGTTCAGATAGCGGTTGCACCGCTCAGTTTGCACCGCTCAGTTTTCAACACTCAGGGTTGCCTCTCCCGACGGCAACCTCACTATGCCAAACCAGTACTCGGCAAAAGTTTTTACAGCCCGCTCCAATTCATCAAAAGAAAGGGGTTTTACAATGTAGGCGCTGGCGCCCAAATCATAGGCTTCCTGAACGGTGCTGGGGCGCGAACAGGTTGTCATCATAATAACTGGGATACCACGCCAATGCGGATTAGCTTTGATTTCTGCCAAGGCTTCTAAACCATTCTTACTGGGCATATTCACATCGAGTAAGATCATGTCTGGCCGAGATACTTGTTGGATAGCAGTCGAAGCACCACACTGGCTTAGATAAGCCATAAGTTCCACACCATTATGCACACGTTGGAGAGTGATTTGAGGATAGCCTTCGGCGAAAGCTAGTTCTAGCAGCCTATACTCACTATTCCTATCTTCGGCAACAAGAATAAGCGTTTGCTGGGTTATTGATGACAATATAAACTCCTTCATCGCCTAGTTGGTAAAGGCAAGAAGCAACTGCGCAGTTTATTTCAACTAAACGACACCTGCCGTCAAAGTGCTGTAATCAAGCAACTAAGAAAAGACCTTTAACCAACTGAGTTAGATGATAACGGTCTTAACCAATATGTTCCCCTGAGTTCCTCACTAAGCAACCGTTAGTCACGGTTTTTCCAAAAGAGCAGGTTGATGACGACCATAGACGGCAGACGACCATAGACCATAGGCAGAAAAGGTTAACTTAATCCGTAAGGAGAAATTCCTACTCCCGACTATTCTGGCCTCACTGCCAAGGGGAAACATGAGCTACTTGCATGAAACCTGTATTACAGTGTCTTGAAGTCGGTAGGCTTTGTGTATCCGTATATCTACGTATTTTTGGGATCTGGAGTACCTCAATTGGGGATTCAGGAATTGAGGATTCAGGGGCGCGAGAAAAATGAACGCAGATAAAAGTAAGATAAAGAGGGGAATAACTGTAGAGATTTAGTCGGACAAAGGCAATATTCCGCGTCGTAGCGCGTAGCGGATTAGTTCACCTTGCGTGTGCAGGCCTAGTTTACGCATCAGATTGGTGCGGTGGGTTTCCACCGTGCGAGAACTAATAAACAACCGTGCCGCGACTTCGGTACTACTTAGTCCCTCGGCGGTGAGATGGAGGATCTCACGCTCTCGAGCCGTCAAAGTCTCATAAAGATCGAACGCACCGTGGCGCACCCTGTGTTCATAAGCACGTAGCGACTCCTCCGAAAGGGGAGGGCTAAGATAACGACGCCCGACTGCTACCTCGTGGACTGCCTGCACTAGATCGGCGTAATTGGCCTCTTTCAACACATAGCCAGCGGCACCGTTGCGCAACGCCTGCACGACATAAGCTTCGTCGCGGTGCATGGAAAGGATAATCACTTTGGTATCAGGGCATTGCTCGCGCACCTGAGTGGTAATATCTAGACCATTAAGGCCCGGCATCATTAAATCCAGCAACAGCACGTCTGGTCGTAGGCGACAGACAAGGGGCACAACATCAAGCCCATGTGCTGCCTCACCGATAACATCGAAGGTAGGTGCGGTTTCCAGAATGGCGCGCAGTCCTTGCCGTACAATATGATGGTCATCCGCTAATACCAGCGTCACTTTTGGCATTTCCACTCTTTAGCAGGGTTCTACTTATATTGCCTGTGGAATAAGCGTTGCCTTTAAGGGCAATTCTGCTGTTACACAAGTTCCTCCGCCGGGCACCGAGTCCACCACGAGGCTTCCCTGCAAAAGTAGAGTCCGCTCGGACATTCCGCGCAGCCCGAATCGAGTGTCATCTGCTAAAACCTCTTGGGGGCTAAAGCCTTTGCCATCGTCCTGGACCTGCACGCAGAGCGTTTCTGCCGTGGACCAAAGCCGGACTATAGCTTTAGCGGTTTCGGCATGACGAGCAATGTTAGTGAGACCCTCCTGAACGATACGATAAGCAGCGGTTTCTATCTCGGGTTCAAAGCGCTTGTCAATATCGGCATGCTTAAGTTCAACTTCTATGTGTGTTTGCGCAGTATACCGCTTGAAATGCCACAGCAGGGCAGGTAAAAGACCCAGATCATCTAGCATAGCCGGACGCAAATTGAGTGAGAGTTCCCGCACGCGAGCCATCAATTGATTCACTATCGACTGGGCTTGTCCCAAGGCTGGTTTCGCCTGTGCTGGCTCGCGGGCACTGATCTCAGATGCTAACTTAAGCGCCGTTAAATCTTGACCAATCTCATCGTGCAGTTCCCGGGCGAGGTTACGCCGTTCAGCTTCCTGCACCTCTACGAGACGTCGAGAAATGGATTGGAGCCGTTGGTTGGCCTCCACCACCTGCTGGTGCAGGCTGGCCTGCTTCATCGCCACGGCCAAAGAATCAGCCACCTCATGGGCCACCTCGATATGTCCAGCATCGAATGCGGCCACAACCTTAGCCCATAGGTTTAGAGACCCGATAAGTTCGCCATGAGCAAGAAGAGGAACCAACATACCGGAGCGGATGCCTTGCGTGCGGAGCTTAGTGATCCACGGGATTGTCGCATCCAGGTAAGATAGGTCATCTAAATAACAGACTTTGCCGAGTTGCAATTCCCGTATTTGTTGTAATAGGAAGTCATCTATAGCAACTCTTTTTTCCATGATCTCAAGATTATTACGATTGTAACTTACCATCAAATCTATCTTTTGGGCTTCCCAATCGAATAGGGCAACGGTAGCTCGCACATAAGGTAAAAGAGGCGCAATACGATACAACACCGCCTCTGCGATGCTCTCAGGAGATTGAGCAGCTAGTATGGCCTGGTCCATCTCGTGGAGGATGCGCAAGCGTTCGGTGTACTGCCGCAATGCCTGCTCCGTCTGTTTACGTTCGGTAATATCCTGCACTGTGCCCAGCATCTTGATCGGCTCACCGGTCTCATTGAAAACTACCGCACCCCAGGACTGCAAAACGCGTATGGCTGCATCGGCCCTAATAATACGAAACTCATAAGCCAGTGGCTCACACTCCTGGCAACTGGTGTCAATTGTGGCCTGGACAAATTCTCGGTCGTCGGGATGAACCCTTTCCAAGAAGGCGTGATGATTGGCCTGAAATTCCTGTGGAGCCAGACCGAAGATGCGATAAATCTCATTCGACCAGATGAGGTCACCAGTGACTGTATTCCATTCCCAGCTACCAATATGCGCCATTTTCTCCGCCTCAGCCAGCAGCATTTCACTTTTGTGTAACCGCTGTTCAGCTTGCTTGCGCTCGGTAATATCGGAAGAAACTCCAATCATCCCAACTATTATCCCCGTTTCGTCGTAAACAGGAGCATTGGTTACCAACGCCGGGAAAGCACTCCCGTCACGCCGCCGCATGATAAGTTCTCCCACCCATCTCTGCCCGGTGCAAACGCGACTCAGTATCTCTGTTGGTGTTGGGGATTCGCCACAGATCTCCACCGCTGTAACTTCTAACATAGGGCGACCCATGACTTCACTGGCTGCCCAGCCATAAAGCGCTTCAGCGAACTGATTCCAATAAATGATCGAACCCTTAGCGTCGGTGGCAATTACGGCTTGGCCAACCGTATCCAGCAACCGCGCCTGGAAGTTCAGGTGAGCTTCCACTTGCTTGCGCTCAGTAATATCGGTGAACATACCAATAGCACCGATAAATTCCCCTTGAGCACTCATGATAGGACTGAAGTTAGACAGAGCCCAGAGTTCTGTTCCATCCTTTCTCCGGCAGCGAAAATCAAATGTCCCCCGTTGTCCTTGGCGACGTTCGGCAAAGCGGCGCTCGCGCTCCGCGCGTTGAGAAGGAGATAGAAAGTCGTGGGGCGAGCGCCCCATCATCTCAGCGGGGGTATAGCCCAACATCTCAGCCATACGTGCATTGACAAAAGTCGTCCTATAGTTTGCATCCACCTGCCAGATACCTTCATGAGTGGTCTCCACAATAGTGCGATAGCGGATAGCTTCCTGCTGCAATTGCTCCAGTTCCCTACGCGTAATGGTGATTGGTTCTTCGTCCAGTATTGTGCTTGATACCATTGCCAAATTATCGGCTTGGGGAGTCGCTGTTTCTCTCTGCTGCCCTTTGCGGGCTACTATTCTGTCAGATGATTCTGTCTTCATTTTGAATCTATCCATACCGTTTCCTATTGCCTTGGCGTGGAAAACCACCTCTTAATCGCGTCATGATCCTCCTCCCTGAGCGCGACCCTGGTGTTTACCATGACTATAATTGTCATAGATTCAGATCCAATTTGTCCTTTTCCACCTTCGGATGCGCACTTCTATAATTATGTTATGACTAATTATAAGACTGGGGCAAGACACCTATAGCGCTGCCCCGCCTTCTACTGAATGTCATTGCCGCAGTTAATCAATATCTGCCTCAAAATTTCCTAAAACGCGTTATGCACTCTGGCAGAGATCAAGTATAAGTGTAGCGGATTAAAGTTAAACAACGGCCACGATAAGCAGATAGGCCACGCCTATATCATCCTAAAAAGATGATGGGACAGTGACCTTATTTTAACTTTAGCCCTAATCTTTACAATTTGAGTTCATAACACGCTCTAGACATACTCTCAGGCCTTGCAGGAAGACAATGTTAAGGGATAGGGCAAGAGATAAACGAAGCGAGCTAATAACCGATTTACCACCCCGTTAATCCGATGCGGAAGCCGAAGAATGACTGGTTTTATACTACGATGGCTGGGGCACTACCAAAGGAACCTTGCGTGTGATCAACCAGCATAAACCGGATTAGTGTTTATCTATCTCTTGCTCTTGTGCTGTTCGACGTGTGCGATTACAATATCAAAATGTAGTTGCATGTCCGCTTACTGTTGTCAATCGGAGAATATTCACGAGGATTTTACCCTAGTAAAATCAGGGATTGCCGGGCTGTGGCGCAGTTGGGAGCGCGCTTGAATCGCACTCAAGAGGTCAGGGGTTCGAATCCCCTCAGCTCCATTAAGGTTTCGCAATTTTATACACGTTTTGTCTGCTTGACTGGTAAAGCAAGCGTCCTCGGTTCCCTCCTAAGGAGCGAGGATTATGGCTCGAAGAGCGTTTGCTTCGCAAAATTCCACGGCTGTTGCTGACACTTCCCCTCTCACTTTCAGTCGCGCCGGGTTCGGACGCTACGCCCCGGCATGGCTGTTGAAAGGCGAGTTGCAAATTCTGCCGTCACCGTCGAGACCCGCCGCGTGTTCCTCAAAAGGCTGGCCAGGTTCCTGGAACACAAGGGGTTCGAGGAGTGTGGCACGCCCAGATTAGGCATTTCTTCCTCTATCTCCACAACGGCCACCAGGAACCGGGCGCTCGCTCTGGCCCCTAGCTCTGTTACCGCCTGAGGTGATCTCTACAAACTGGGGAGTGTTGACAACCTGGGGCGCGTTTGGTGCCTTGTTACTTGATCTGGACACCGCCGCGTCGCTCCTTAAACATTTGAAGGTTGTGGGGTCAAACTTTCTTCCTTCCTGCTCAGACTTTGAATAGGACACTGGAACATTGGAGCTATTCCACTCGCTTCAGGAACTTGGTGGAGGATACTTCTTATGGCGGCTCAAGACAGGGGAAGAACAAGGCGTTTGGAAGACGCTTTGGCTGGGTATACCAACCACTTGAGCATTTCTCTATAAATCTATAAAGTAGTGGGGGCACTTGTTCAACTTGGAATTCCCCTCCTATCAATTCCCTCTTGATGTCTCTCAAGACCAGGCTTATGTCCTCTACAGATTCATATCACTTACATCTGCTGCGCAGTCAGGTAAAATATGTATGCACGCAAAGCATCTACGCATGGAAAAGCAACTGCTCTGTAGCAGATAGCTACCACACAATATGATAGATAATGATTCCGCTAAAGACTCTCTTGACTTACGGGGTAAATTAGAACATCGTGAGCGGCAGATTGACGCCATCCGAGCCATCACCAGCGCACTTTTCTCACAGCCCTCTGTTGATGATATGGTGCGTGAGACTCTTCGCGTGGCCATTGAAGTGCTTGAGGGCGAAGCTGGCTCTGTGCAATTGCACGATGCTGCTACGAACCGGCTGGTTTTTCGCCATGTCATAGACCCCTCAGCCCCTGCTTTAGCAGGTGAGTCGTATCCGGTGGCGCAGGGCATTGGGGGGCAGGTTTTTGCTACGGGAATTCCCCAACTGACACAGCGTGTCCCTGAACATGCCGCTTTTAACCGGGCTATTGATGAGAAGACAGGGTTTCATACGGAGTCTATGCTCACTGTGGCGCTGAAGCGGTTCGACGGTGATCCCTTTGGCGTGATGCAGATTCTCAATGGTCGGCGGGCCTTTGATGAGCGCGATTTAGAAGTGTTAGAAGTCTTGAGCGCCCAGGCTGCTACTGCTATTGAAAGTGCTCATTTAGTCGAGCAAGCTCGCAAAGCAGAAATTGCCAACTTGATTGGGGACATTTCACATGACATCAAGAACATGCTCACGCCGATCAAAAGCGGCGTGTTGACCTTAGAACCCCTGTTGGATGAACTCTGCGCTGGTTTAGCGACAGTGAGTGATCAATGTCCACAAAGTGAACCCTGGGGCAATAAAATTTATGAGCTGCTGAGCCTGGTGCGAGACGACTACGGGTGGATACTGGCGGCCATTCTGGAAACTACCGATAAATTGCAAGACCGCACGAAAGTCATAGCTGATGTTGTTAAAGGCGAATCCGCACCGCTGTTTTTTGAAGAAACTAACGTTAATGAAATAGTTGAGGCAGTGCTGCGCGATCTGCGCTTAGTGGCTCAAACCGCGCATATCACACTGCGCCAGGAGCTTGACCCTGAGTTGCCCAGAGCGCAGTTAGATCGCCAGCAAATTTATAATGCGCTCTATAATTTGGTCAATAATGCCATTCCTGAAACTCCTGCTGGTGGTAACATCACCATTCGCACATCTGCTCCTGAGCCAGCACAGCCCTTTCTTCTAATCGAAGTGGAAGACACGGGACGGGGCATACCGGAACCTATTCGCAGCCGCCTGTTTACGGACGCAGCCATCTCCTCCAAGCCTGGTGGCACTGGACTGGGAACACGCATTGTGGCTGACGTGGTGCGCCGCCATCAGGGAAATGTAACTGTAGACAGCGAAGAAGGCAAAGGTTCAAAGTTTTCAATTCGCTTGCCGCTCCAGCAAAGCGTGTCCGATAATACCCCTTAAAACTCCACTTAAACTCCACCCACTGTGTCTTCCGCACCATCTTTCCTGCTTTGCGTTTTTGGTTTCTTTATGATGAAATCAAAGTCATGGCACAGGAGTATCCCACTGGCCTGGTGACCCTGGTTTTTACAGACCTTGAAGGCTCCTCCAAGTTGTCCGAGCGGCATGGCGCGGCCTTTGAAGTAGCGCGTCAGGAACACTTTGCCCTACTGCGTGAAGTGGCTCAACACTGGCAGGGTTACGAGGTGGAGACAGCGGGGGACGCGCTGTTTGTGGCCTTTGCCCAGGCCGCCGCTGCGATTCAATTTGCCATAGACGCTCAAATTGCCATTATAGGACACCAATGGGATGTAGCTGTCGGTGCCCTGCGGGTGCGCATTGGCATCCATGCCGGGGAACCATTCATCAGCCTGGACGCCGGGCGTCCTACCTATCGTGGCCCCGTGACCAATCGAACCTCACGGATTCAGGCCGCAGCGCATGGTGGGCAAATTCTAGTTTCCGAGCTTACACGACAGCTTGCACGTTCTAATCTCCCGCTGGGTGTCTCTTTTCTGGATTGCGGTGTGCGTCGTCTTAAAGGCGTCGGCGAAGAGCACCTCTGGCAGGTCTGCCAGGCCGGGTTGCGCCGTGAGTTTCCACCGCTCAATACCCTTAATCCCAGACGTCATAATTTGCCAACCCCGCCCACGATGTTAGTTGGGCACGAGACGGAAATCAATGCCTGGCGTGCCTTGTTGCTCTTACCCACGACGCACCTATTGACCCTGGTGGGCATGAGCGGCATGGGCAAGTCGCGGGTGGCCCTGCAATTGGCGGAGTTGTGTGTGCAGGATTTTGACGATGGGGTGTGGTGGGTTGAACTGGATGAAGCTCGCACTGGCGACAGCATGATGACACGCATTGCACAAGTCTTGTGCGTGTATCTACAACGTCATCTCTCCGTTAAAGAACAACTCTGGAACTATCTGCGTGGACGTAAGGCACTCATCATTCTTGACAATACTGAGCAAATTTAGGAGGCACCCGCTGTCGTAAGTGAGCTATTGCAGGTTGAACCTCAGATCAAGTGGTGTGTCACGACGCGACATGCTCTGGGGTTGCGCGCTGAACAGGTGCAAGAGCTTCGCCCTTTAAGCACAGCCGAGGCGAGGCGATTTTTTGTAGAACGTGCCCAGTCCCGCAAGCCAAGTTTTGGCGTTACCCCGAACAATACGGCAGACATCAATGAAGTCTGTCGTCGCTTAGAAGGGGTGCTGCTGGCTTTAGAGTTGGCCGCTTCCTGTATTACGACGTTTGCACCCCGCGAATTATTGCGTCGGCTCGACCAACAGTTTCGTATCTTGAAAACGAACGCTCCTGATTTGCCACCCCGGCAGAGGGCTTTACGGGGCGCGATTGATTGGTCTTACGAATTATTAACAGAGCCAGCTAAAATGCTGTTAGCTCGTCTTGCCGTATTCGCACGCGGCTTCACCCTGACGGATGCTGATGCTGTCTGTAGTGAAGAGAATATGATGGGCGCAGAGTTCCCTGGGGAAGAAGCCGTGACTGTTGAGTCAGGTCTTAAAAAGCTGGATTATAGTGAGGGGCAGGACGAGTTGGATGTGTTAGTCAGTATCCAGGATCTCCGCGGCCAGTCACTATTGTCGGGCGAGGTGGACTCAGAAACGCAAGAAACCCACTTTGTCATGCTGGGATCAGTGCGGGCTTATGCGCTGGAGAAGCTCCACCTGATACCAGCAAATGAACTTATGGTGCGGCAACGTCACGCGGTCTATTTTCTCCAATACGCGCAAGAGTGGCTGGCTCATCTGCGGGGGCTTGAGGAAGCCACAGCACTACGGCAATTGGACATGCAGACCGAAAATATAAGCGCTACCCTGGAATGGACTCACCGCAATCAGCAATATCAGCTCTGTGGTGAACTGGCTTTAGTATTAGGGACCTTCTGGCAGCGGCGTGGCCTTACCAAAGAATCTTTGCGCTGCTTTGACATCGGGTTAGAGGCTGTCCAACATATTGATGCAGAGCCTAATGCAAGTCAATCTCAGCGTCCGCCTCAAGTCCAACTGCACCAGTCTCTATCTCAACTCCAGTTGACGGCCAATTTATGGCGGGAGCGTGGCGGGTCTTATCATAACTGGTTGGACATCGAGAAAATGCGCCAGTGCGCGCAGGAGGCTTTGATCCGCTTTGAGCAGTTAGGGGATCATAAGGGGCAGGGTGAAGCACTGAATCTTCTGGGTTTAGCGGCCAAGCGAGAGGGAGACTTCCCCGCAGCGCGACGCTATTTTACGCTGGCCCTAGAACACCATCCGTTAGCTCACGAAGAAGTTCTGGTCGCCGTTGAACACAACAACCTCGGTATAACCGAATGTGAGGATCCTGCCGGTGACAAACAGGCAGCGGCGAATCATCTCCAGGAAGCGTTACGACTCCGCCGCGATCATGGGGATCAACGCGGTATTGCTGAGACATTAAATAATCTTGGGGTGCTGCATTGGGAGCTATCCGACCTGGAGGCTGCCTGGAATTCTTATGCGGAAGCCCTACCTTATGAAAAGGCTTTGCGTAATAGCGTCGAGATAGGGCGCGTGCTCTACAACATGAGTGAGATTGCAGAAAAGAAAGAAGATTGGCCCCTCGCCTCTCGCCTGGCCACTGCCGCCGATGTTTTGTTTGAGCAAATGGACTCTCCCTTCAAACGTTACTCGACTGCATTATGTGCCCGTGTCACGCTTCAGGCAGCAGGTGCTGGTGAAACTTTGGTCACTAATCGAGAACGCTTAAAGGACAGTCTTGGACGAAGTGATTAACTGGGCTTTGGGTGAATCCGGCTCCGCACTTGCGGAGATGGCTTAGTTTCTGCAAAAGCAAAAGGGCCTAGCGGCAACATTTACAGGTGTCCAATTTGTTAAGGTTCGCCTGCTAAAAGCTGCCTATTGACACAGCATCGGCAAGACTTGTTAGACAAGTTCATGCACCAAACTTATATTTTTTATGGTTTGCCCTGCTTTCTAATCTCTTATATAACTGCTGACCAGCCGTTCTACTCTACGGTATGCTGTGCTACAGCATGTGAGGGGAGGATGGATCATCATAGTATCGCGCTTGCACATCCTGTTGAGTTGGTTCATAGTTTATGGCCTCTGTCTGACGGCTCTCGTGAACCCAGGCTACGCGCAACAGCCTCCTACTGCGGCACTCTCGCGGCAGTTGGTAAAAGCAGTGGAGCGGCAAGATTTAGCGTCTTTAAAAGCCACCTTAGCCAAAGGCGCGGACCCTAATTCTAGTGACACCACCTGGCTTGACACTCCCGTTTTTATTAAGGCCGTGTCAGCAGGGAATTCTGAGGCCGTGACGATTCTCTTAGGCAATGATGCCGAGATATCCCAAAGTTGAAACTCTCTTGCGGCAGGCCATGCGCTCAAGGAAACATCTTAAATAGAAGTCGTTGCAGAGTTGCCAGGAAGCTGACATGCTGGCACTCTATGAGCCTTCCTACCTAGCGAGCGGAGACGTCGCCCCACGTGCAAGAAAGTAGTGTGTAGCATGTTTTGCGGTTTCACTGAGTCTGCAAACTGTGAAAGATTCTGCACACTACTTTCTATCCAGGTCGTACGCCCATCTATGGGAGTTGGTTTTTGTCGCACAGGCTAATGTGGACTGCTTTGACACCTCCTCTGAATAGGGCTTCACTTCATTGCCCATTACCCTCTCCTCTCAAGTACAGTAAAATAAAACAACTTCCAGCAGAACTTTTGGTTGACTGCCTTTGCCTCTTTTTAGGGAGAATAGACGAAGTAGATGGCACGTCACTACCGGGTGACTGAGTTCGATGATGTGTTTCTTTTAGAAGCCAGACTCGCCCTTCGCCAGTCCATACCCTCATAATCAAAACACATCTCTTAATTGCATAAGGAGCCTTATGTCTAATTTTGCCAAACATAAACTATTGAGTGAATTACTGAATACTACCGCTGCTTGCAGTTTATTTCTCGCTATTGCAGTAGGGGGAGACTCACCAATGGCCAACGCCGCAGAAACTGCACCACCAGCCGTCACCGCAGCCACAGCCATCCAGGACATTGAGACCCCAGCGCAACGGGATGCACGGATGAAATGGTGGCGTGAAGCCAAGTTTGGCATGTTCATTCACTGGGGTGTTTATTCGGTGCCAGCGGGATTTTATCAGGGCAAGGAAGTTCCTGGCATTGGGGAATGGATTATGAACCGAGGCAAGATTCCGGTGGCTGAATATCGCGCCTTTGCCAAACAATATAATCCTGTGAAATATAATCCCGAAGCGTGGGTGGAACTCGCTAAAGCGGCGGGTATGAAATACATTGTCATAACGAGCAAGCACCATGATGGCTTTGCTAACTTCGATTCCAAGGCCAGCGATTGGAATATTGTTAAAGCCACGCCCTATGGCAAAGATGTTTTAAAACCCTTGGCCGAAGCGTGTCGCAGAAATGGCATCAAACTTGGCTTCTATTACTCGCAGGCGCAGGACTGGAACAACCCCGGTGGCGCGGCGGCGGGCGGGCACTGGGACAAAGCCCAGGATGGTGATATGGATGCCTACATCAAGAATGTCGCGGTACCCCAGGTGAAGGAAATCCTCTCGAACTATGGCCCTATTTCAGTGCTGTGGTGGGACACGCCGGTGGATATGACCAAGGAGCGGGCGGCTCAATTTATCCCGCTGCTCAAACTGCAACCGGGCATTATCATGAATAACCGTTTAGGTGGCGGCTATCGCGGTGATACCGAAACGCCGGAGCAGTTTGTCCCGGCTACCGGTTTCCCCGGTCGAGATTGGGAAACCTGCATGACCATGAATGATACCTGGGGCTTTAAGAGCAACGATAACCACTGGAAGAGCACCGAGAGCCTCATCCGTAATCTGGTAGATATTGCTTCCAAGGGTGGCAACTACTTATTGAATGTTGGCCCGACTTCTGAGGGGCTTATTCCTCAACCTTCGGTGGAGCGGCTGCAAGCCATCGGCCAATGGATGAAGGTCAATGGTGAAGCGATTTATTCCACCACAGCCAGTCCTTTCAAACACTTAGCCTGGGGGCGTTGCACCAAGAAGATTGCAGGGAACAACACCACGCTCTACCTCCACGTTTTTGACTGGCCCAAGGATGGCAAGCTCTTAGTGCCAGGACTCAAGAATGCCGTTACAATGGCTGATGTGCTCGCAGCTAACAGGCGAGAAGCATTGGCGACTCAGTCTGGCCCGGAAGGGGTTATGATCATGGTGCCAACCACCGCCCCTGATCCGGTTAGCTCCACTGTAGTGCTTGAAATTAAGGGTGCGCCACAGGTGGAAATTGCACCTTTAGAGCAAGAGACTAATGGCTCCTTGACACTACTGCCCAACGACGCTGTTTTACATGGTAACGATGTTAAGGTGGAATCAGCGCGTGGGCGTGATAATATCGGCTACTGGACGAACGCTGGAGATTGGATCGAGTGGCCCTTCAAAGTCACTAAACCGGGTAAGTTCACCGTGCGCGCTGAGGTGGCGGCGACGGGCAGTGGCTCGTTTGAGTTGAGTGTTGGCGACCAGAAGCTCCATGCCACCGCACCTAACACGGGAGATTACGGTAAGTTTAAAGCAGTGGATTTAGGCACTATCGAAATCCCCACAGCGGGTAAAGTGTCACTGATGATTAAGCCCGTGGCGGATGGCTGGCAGCCGTTCAATCTGCGCTCCATTCAACTTAAGCCTGTACCGTAAAAGTAATAATTTATAATGCCTGTGTCATGCTACGATGAAAGGGAAACATGCACCCTGCTGGTTGGTTCACAATTGCTACATCGGTATTTTTAACTTCAATGATCACTTCCTCTCATAAATCTCTTGTTAGGGAAGAGTTACTTCCTGTCCCGGAGAAGCTCCCCACAGTCAAGGAACTGCCTGATCCTCTCGTTATGCGAGATGGCACCCGCATTACCACGCGGGAGCAGTGGCAGCATAAGCGTAAGCCGGAGCTAAAGGCTCTGTTTCAGCATTATATGTATGGCTACGCACCTGCCCCTCCTAAAATCACCGCGACGCTGCGCAGCACCAATGATAAATGCCTGAACGGTAAGGCAACTCTCAAACAGATTTCGATTACCCTGGGGCCTAGGGGATGTCCACCTATTGAGTTGATGGTGGTTGTGCCCAATCATCGGCCTACTGCTGCCAAACCTGCTGTCTTTATTGGCATGAACTTCGGCGGCAATCATAGCGTGCTGGCTGACCCCACCATTGAGTTGCCAAAGAGTTGGATGCCTGCTGGCCCCGGAGTCACTGATAATCATGCCACCGATGCCGGGCGAGGCAAGGCGGCTGACGCCTGGGCGGTGGAGCACATTATTGATCGGGGTTATGCCGTAGCAACCTTTTTCTCTGGGGATGTGGCTCCCGATAGACCAGACTTCAACGGTGGCGTGTTTCCGTACTTTCCTCGCAATGGGCACCTCAACCGCCTCCCCTGGGATTGGGGCGTTATTGCAGCCTGGGCATGGGGTCTGCAACGGGCTGTAGATTATTTAGTGAAGGATAAGGATATTGATCCACAACGCATCATCCTGTTCGGGCATTCGCGCAATGGTAAAGCGGCTCTTTTGGCGGGCGCTTTTGACGAGCGGGTAGCGGCGATTATTCCGCACCAAGCTGGTTGCGGCGGCTCGGCCCCCAGTCGCTGTCATAACCCCAAAGCCGAAACCGTGACCGTTATCAATAACCACTTCCCCCATTGGTTCGATGGCAATTTTCATCAGTTCAGTGGTCATGAGGAGCAACTGCCCTTTGATCAGCACGAATTGATTGCGCTTTGCGCACCCCGCCCGGTGTTACTCTCAAATGGCAGTGAAGATCAGTGGTCGAATCCGCCGGGACAATTTGACATGCTGTTAGCGGCCAGGCCAGTCTACCGCCTCTTTGGGGTTGAAGGTATGGCTGACCAAGTGACGGAGCCAGTCATGGACAAGCGGGTTGGTACGCAACTGTGCTATTACATCCGGGACGCCAAACACATGGTAGATCAAGCCTACTGGGATACCTTCATGGACTTTGCGGATCAGACGCTTCCCTCACATAAATGAGGCATTGCTGCAAAACGGTCAGCGCCCCTTCTGACCGTTATACTAATCTCACCAAGTGAAACCTGCTAATCCTGGTGTGAGACCTTCATTAAGCGACCTGCCGTGTTCTGCTGATGCAGTTCCCGTTGAGGGGCAGCACGTCAACCGTCGTGGGTTTTTGAAGTTTGCGTTGGTATCAGCAGGTGCTGTGCTGACGGGGTGCGGGCGTTCCCCGAACGGTTCTGGTGGACGCGTGACTTTAACCCACTGGTATCACCAATATGGTGAGACGGGAACTCAGGATGCCGTTGTCCGCTACGCTCAGGAATATACGAAGCTGCACCCAGATGTTGATGTGCAAGTGGTGTGGGTGCCAGGTGACTATCATACCAAATTAGCCACTGCGCTACTCACTTCCGGTGGCCCCGACATCTTTGAGAGCCAGCTTTCCGTGCCAATGGTCACTGCCGAACAGGTGGTGCCCCTGGATGATCTTTTTACCCCTGAAACCAGACGCGACTTCTCCGAACGTGACCTCGCCTCGAACTCCGTCAACGGTAAAATCTATGGCATTAAAATGCTGGATGATACCGGTGTGCTATATTACCGCAAGAGCCTGTTGGACACTGCTGGCCTCCAACCACCGACCACTATGGACGGGCTGATAGACGCCGCTAAGAAGCTGACTTCGTCCACCAGAAAAGGGCTATTTCTTGGCAACGATGGCGGTATCAGCGCACTATTAACGATAGGCCCGTGGTCGGCAGGCAGTGACTTCCTGGTTGGCGATAAAATCGTGTTCGATAACCCTCGCACGGTTGCTTTCTATGATAAGTTGCGCGCCTTGAATGATGCGGGGGCGCTCTTAATTGGTGCCCCCACTGATTGGTGGGATCCATCCGCTTTAACGCAGGGTTTAACGGTTATGCAATGGGGCGGCCTGTGGGCGTTTCCGGCGATTCATAAAGCTCTGGGTGACGACGTAGGCGGCATGGGCTGGCCTGCTTTTGATGAGGGTGGCAAGCCTGTCACTTTTTTAGGTGGCTGGTCGGCAATGGTTAATGCCCAGAGCCGTCACATCGAGGAGGCCAAACGCTATGTGAAGTGGCTGTGGATTGATAATAAAAAAATTCAGCAAGACTGGTGTCTTAGCTATGGATTTCATGTGCCGCCGCGTATCAGTGCTGCCCGTAGTGCCGCTCCTTTGCGGGCACCCTTACCTGCCCTGGCTATGAAGAATCTGGAAGTCTACGGTCGTTTTCTGCCGCCTGCCTGGAACTCGGCTATGAATACGGCCTTGACGGATGCCGTGACTAACATTTTGAAGCAGGGTCGCCCGGCTGCCGATGAAATCCATGCTGCGGCTAAGAAGTGTGAGCGCGAGTTGAAACGGCTTTTGGAGTAATGGTGCATTGCCTGTAGGCCAGACACTCCTGTCTGGCTTTACATTTTCCTGGCCAGACAACAGGCAAGAGCCAGGCAGGGGTGTCTGGCCTACAATATGTCTGACCTACAATGTGCCTGGTCTGCTGTTTTACCAGTAGAGAGTAACCGACGATAGAGAATTGTAACTTCAATGCAATCAACCGACACCCATCTGAACGCGAACCATGCCAGGAAATTCTCTCGGCGTGAACGGTCGGCAACTTTGGCGTTTTGGGCGTTTGTTGCGCCAATGGTGATTGGCTTGACAGTGTTCACGCTCATTCCCATTGTGTGGGGCTTTTTGCTGAGTCTTTCCCACGCCCAAAACACCATCCATGTTGGCCACTTTATTGGCCTGGCGAATTATCAAGATTTGCTTACCGATGAGCAATTTCTGCGCTCATTATGGACAGTGGTCATCTTCGCGCTGTTCATTGTGCCACTCACTTACGTCGTGTCGTTGAGCTTAGCCTTGCTGGTCAATCGGGTGGGGTGGGGCCGACCCTTCTTTCGCACTGTGTTCTTCTTGCCATCGGCAGTCTCCTATGTCGTCGCCTCGCTGATCTGGAGGGTTAGCCTGTTTAACGGTCTCCCCTTTGGCTTTGCCAATAAGGTAATCTCTGCTTTTGGAGTTGGCCCCATTGCCTGGATTGGGACAGTCAACCCACCCTGGTATTGGCTGGTTTTGGTGACAGCACGGCTCTGGCTCCAGGTCGGGTTTTACATGATTATCTTCCTGGCCGGGTTGCAAGAGATTCCCCGTTCGGTTTATGAAGCGGCGGCAGTGGATGGTGCGGATCGGGGGTGGGCTGTGTTGCGCCATATTACGCTGCCGCAGTTACGCAACACTTCCATCTCGGTTTTGCTGCTGAACCTGATTGCGGCTTTCCAGGCGTTTGATGAGTTCTACAATATTCTGGGCGGCTCTGGCGCTTCGGTCGGCAATACAGCCCTAGCGCGTCCGCCGCTGGTTTATTTATACGGATTGGCTCTCAGTGACCAGGATTTCGGGCGCGGCACGGCGGGTGCTTTCATTCTCACTATGCTTATCTTTGCCGTGACGCTGATTCAAGGCCGGATTCTGGGCTTTGGCCAGGCGGATTAAGAGAAACAACTTATGAAGACACGACCTTGGCAAGATAGATTAGGCGATGTCGGGCGCTATGGGCTACTGGCTTTGCTCGCTCTGCTCTTTTTAATCCCTTTCTATTTAATCTTGCGCAACGCCTTTATGACCGATGCGCAGATTACCTCTTTCCATTGGTCATGGTTGCCTCTGCCGCCGCACGGTGAGAACTTTCAGCAACTGTTCAAAGACCCGGCGGCCCCACTGCTCACCGGCTTAGAAAACTCAGCGATTATAGCAATTACCACCCTGGTCTTGCAGATGCTCTTTTCCTCGATGGCGGGTTATGCCTTGGCGCGTATTCCAGCGCGAGGGCGCAGTGTGGTTTTCTTTCTCATCGTGGCAACCCTCATGATTCCGGGTGCTGTCACCTTCGTGCCGACTTATGCGGTGATGGCTTACCTGGGAGGAGTCAACACCCGTTGGGGCATTATCGCTCCCGGCCTGTTCAGTGCTTTTTCGACGTTTCTCTTTCGCCAGTTCTACCTGGGCTTTCCGGCGGAAATCGAAGAAGCGGGACAACTCGATGGACTCGGCTATTTTGGCATCTACTGGCACTTGCTGGTGCCTAATTCCACCAGTGTGCTGATGTCGTTAGGCGTGCTGACCTTTATCGGCAGTTGGAACTCCTTCCTGTGGCCGTTGGTGATCGGGCAAGACCCCTCGTCATGGACGGTGCAGGTTGTGCTTTCGACCTTCCTGACCGCTCAGACACTTGAATTAGCCCATCTCTTTGCCGCCGCTGCCATTGGCATTTTGCCCTTGGTCATCGTCTTTCTGCTTATGCAACGGTACATCGTTGAGGGAGCTAAGTTTTCTGGTGGCAAGTAAATATCTGGAGTGACTAATTTCTATGCTGCACTCGAAATCAAGACTCAACTATGGGCTGCTCCTTATCTGTCTCATGGGCGCAGCGCGCACCACCCTGGCCGCGAATCTGTACGTGGCAACCAATGGCAGTGATACCAACGATGGCTCAGTGCGACATCCTTTTGCTTCGTTGCAACGGGCACGCGATGCCGTACGGGGACTAAAAGCAACCGGGCCGGTGACGGTTTATGTGCGAGGCGGCCTTTACCCCCTGGATAAAACTCTGGCTTTAGGGGCGGAGGATAGCGGTAGTGAGAAATCACCTATTGTTTATCAGGCTTACCGTAATGAGAAGGCGACGATTATTGGTGGCCGTCGTATAACGGGGTTCCGCCCTTACAAGGGTCAGATTCTTCAGGCTGATGTGGGTGCGCAAGGCTTCAAGGATATTTACTTTCGTCAACTGTTCTTTAACGGCAAACGCCAACAGCTTGCTCGTTATCCAAACTTTGATCCGGCGAACCCTTATGGCGGTGGTTGGGCCTATGTCGCTGGTCAGCCGATTCCCATGTATAGTGATGTGCCCAATGAAAGTCGGCGCACGCTTATGTTTCGGCCCCAGGATGTGCATCAATGGGCGCACCCGGAAGAAGGCGAGGTGATGGTGTTTCCGCGCTTCAACTGGTGGAACAATATCATCCCTATTGCCTCCATTGACCGTGATAAAAACGTCATGACATTAACGCAGGATGCCTCGTATGGTATTCGGGCTGGCGACCGTTATTATGTGCGTAATTTGTTTGAGGAACTTGATGCGCCGGGTGAATGGTATTTAGACCGCCGCACCTGGACACTCTATTTCTGGCCGCCAGCGGATATTAACAATAGTACCGTCTACGCGCCAACGCTGGAAACTCTTATTGCAATGAATGGTGTCTCGAATGTTGAGTGGCGCGGTTTTACTTTTGAGTGCTGTGATGGCACTGGGCTTAAACTGACCAACTGCTCCAACTGCCTGGTCTCTGGTAACACCATTCGCAACGTCGGCGGGCGAGCCGATTGGAACATTACGGCGGTAGCGGTGGATGGCGGCGCTCATGATGGAGTGGTGGGTAATGACATCTACGAAGTCGGCGGCAACGCGATTGCCCTGAGTGGCGGCGACCGCACCACACTGACTCCGGCGGGGCATTATGCCGACAATAACTACATTCACCACACCGGAGTTTTCTTTAAGCAGGGTGTGGGCGTTAACGTTACCGGGGTGGGCAACCGGGTCGCGCATAACCTGATTCACGATTGCCCCCGCTTTGCTATCTCCTGGTCGGGTAACGACCACGTCTTTGAATACAATCACATCCGCCACATTGACCTCGAAACGGAAGATACCGGTGCTATTTACTCCTGGGATGTAGATTGGACCATGCGCGGCACACAAATGCGCTACAATTACATCCACGATGTGCTAGGCTATGGACGGGACAACGGCAAGTGGGTCTCGCCGCACTTCTCGTGGGGCTTTTATCTCGATGACGGCACCTGTGGCGTTCATGTTTACGGTAACATCGTGGCGCGGGCGGCTTTAGGCGGCACGCATATTCATGGTGGGCGCGATAACGTCATTGAGAACAACATCTTTATAGACGGCACGCGCCAGCAGATGACTTATAGTGGCTATACCGAGAAAGAGCCGCACTTCCCGGAGATGAAGGAAAAGTATCAGAAGACGATGAACCCCGCCTATAACAAATATCCTGGGTTAGCCAATATGGATTTGGCGACAGGTTATCAGATGGCGGGCAATAAGTTTCTGCGCAACATCATTTACTATCATGACCCCAATGCCAAGCTGTACGCGATGTATCACTTACCCTTCGATAAGACTCAATCCGACTTCAACATTATTCAACATTTCGGGCAGCCACTCCGTGTTGATCTGAATAATGTGCCTGCCGATAAACAATGGGACGAGTGGAAGAAGTTAGGCTTTGAGCAGCATTCGTTGCTGGCTGATCCCCTCTTTAATGATGCCGCCAAAGACGACTATCGCCTGCGTCCTAATTCACCCGCTCTGGTCCTGGGCTTTAAACCCATTCCCATCGAACAAGTTGGCCCCTACCGCGACGCCCGCCGGGCGTCCTGGCCCATTATTGAAGCCGAAGGCGCACGCGAGAAGCCACTGGTTAGTGAAGCCCCTGCACATTAGCCATTGAGGATTTTCTGAGAGGTTATAAGAAGAGGCGCAAGCATGATATTTGCTTACGCCTCTTCTTAAGCGTCTGGTTAATCTAGGCTGCGGAGATCGTCAGAATAGTAACGTTTGACTATACACTGACCATCGGCTTCGATGTGATAGTAGAACTTGTGCCGGGCGCGATGCCAGCCGATTTCACAAATAAGGCCAGAGCGCGGAGTGGTGTTGCGTTCATTGAGAATAACCTGCACCCGTTGACCTTTGTGAAAGGTGGGGAGAGCATGGCTAGGATTAACTAATTTGAGTTGGTGTTGCTGATACAGCATAGTTATGTTATTGACGTTGTGCGATAGAATTTGTTCTTGAATCTGGCCTTCAGCGCAGTCTCTTTCTTGTATTTTTCGCATAGGAACCCTCGATAGAATCACGTAAAATGAGAAGCACTTTCCCGGAAAGGAATCAATATGACTTGGCAAATACTTCAAATGCGTATCGTCAGCTTATTTATCGTCACCCTGTGGATGATGCGGGGTGCAACGGCTCAACCCCGCGCCTTGCTGATTGAATCAACCAATGGGGCCACTACTTTTTCTAACCGTTTAGCAGCAACTCTAACCCGCGCTGGCTACGCTGTTGAGCGGCACAATTTTGATGTTGCCCTCGAACCGAATGCCTTCACAGACGCCCGCTTGCAACTGGTAGCGATTCCTGATGCTCGCGTCTTGCCCCATGCGCTGCATGTGCCCCTGGAACAATTCCTGCGACGTGGTGGAGATTTGCTCGCCTTTGGCCTGCCTGCCTGGAGTAAAGCGTTATTGAGGGATAATGGACGTTGGATGGAAGCCGAAGAGTATGCACGGCTCAACGTTGCCACGCCGCCACCGCACCCCTTGACCATCCTTAGCGATGCGCCTGTGACGGCATGGATGCGCAGCTCCAATGAACCCACTTCTAAAGCCACTTATGAGATTGTGCCACAGACCCCATCATCTCGAACCACAGCCCTGCACGCTGTCATCGCCAACCTCACGGGGTGGGACACCCTCACTTCGCCGCCGATTGCTGCGCCATTCGCAGCAGGCACAGATCGCACCGTGTTCTCGGCCAAAGGTGGCCCAAATACCCACGCCCTGGCGGTGGAATGGGAAGAACGCGATGGCTCCCGCTGGATCGCCGCCGTGCCGCTCACGAATCAATGGCGGCGCTACGAGTTGGCTCCCACGGCCTTCCACTACTGGCAGAGCAACCCGCAACGCAGTGGCGACCATTTTCGCCCGGAGCAAGCGGCACGCTTCAAGGTTGGTCTGGCTTTTAGCCACAGCGGTTCCGAAGGGGGGCGGCAGGAGTGGTGGATCAGCAACCTGGGAACAGCTTCTCGTGCGGAATCTCCACTAGCTTCCTTGGGTGAGGCTCCCTCACTGGATGGCCTCTATCCTGGCTACAAAGATTTTCGTATCCACGAGCCTCATGTTAATTTGCGGGCCGCGTCGCCTGCGCTTTTCCCAACCATTCATTTGCCCGCGCCACAGGGCACCCTCTATTCGCCGCATCCGCGCCCTTCTGGGGCCGGTTTCGCTAAAGAGCGCAAGGCCCGCTTTGTGCCTTTGTTGGAAGCACACGCCCCCGGCAGCAACCTCTGGCGCGGCGTGCCGGGCGCACTTTATGTGCATGACGTAAAGGGGCGTTATCACGGTGGCCGCTGGGCTGTCTTTGGTATCACCGACCCGGCGTTTCTCGCCTCGTCTGGTTTTTTGTCCGGGGTTGAGACATTAGCCCGCCGACTTCAAGGGCCGCTTTTATACGAAGGTGGCACCGATTGGTATACTATTTTCACCAATCAACCACTGCATATCGGGGCGCGGCTTTCTCCAATGAGAGGGGCTATGCCTGCCGGGGCGAATCTGCATGTGCAAATCCAACTCACGCAAATTCAGGGTGGGCATCGTGTCTGGCAGAAGATGTGGCCAGCCGCAAGCCAACTCACAGCCACGACCTGGGTGCCGCCGCGCGGCGAGCGTGGCCCGTGGCGAGTTGATGTTACTCTCTGGCAAAACAACCAATTACTGGATGAGCTAACCCATGAGGTTTATGTGTGGAACTATCCAGCTAAGCCGCAATATGTGACGACGGCGCAAGGCCGGTTTCTATTAGGCGGTAACCCCTGGAAGATTCACGGCGTGAATTATATGCCATCGTCAGGTATCGCGCGTGACCTGCCGGAAGACGCCGCTGATTTTGAACTATGGTTAGGCAAAGCGCCCTATGACCCGGTCATTGTGGCGCGTGACCTCGACAACGTGCGACGGCTTGGCCTTAACGCGGTTTCTATCTTTATTTATGGTGGCTCTCGCAATTCCGGCAACTTACTCGATATATTGCGTCAATGCGCCGCGCGTGGTCTCAAGGTGAACCTGGGATTGCGCCCCGGCACTCCGATTGACTTTGCTCCGCAATGGAAAGAAATTCGTCCGGTGATGGAGATGTATCATCTGCGTGACAGTAATACGGTTTTTGCTTATGACTTAGCGTGGGAGCCAAGCTGGGGCAATCATGAACTGCGCCGGGCGCAAGACGCTGAGTGGACGCAGTGGGTGCTGCACCGCTATGGTAGCATCGAGCAAGCAGCCACTGCATGGGAGTTTCCGGCTCCGCGTGCGGGTGAGAGCCTCACCAATCCCACCGATGAGCAGGTTAGCCACGACGGGCCGTGGCGCAAATTCGTGATAGATTACCGAAAGTTCTTAGCGGAGCTATTGCGCGAACGTTATGGTCACGCCCGGCAGATGGTGCGCAGCGTTGATCCACATCATTTGGTTTCTTTTCGCATGTCGGAGGCAGGCGACCCCAACAACCGAGGCGATGGTTTTCTGCCCTATGACTTTCCGGGTCTGGCCGAAGCAGTTGATTTTCTTGCCCCGGAAGCCTATGGGCGTATCGGCACCTGGGAGAAGACACGTCCTGGCTGGTTTGAGGTGGCCTATGCTCGCGCTATCGCGCCCACCAAGCCAGTCATCTGGGCCGAAGTTGGCAATAGTAACTGGGTGCCCGGTTTAGACGAATCGCCGCCCAATCGCTTACAGTTTCAGGCGGACTTCTTGCGCGCTTTTTATCGGATGATGCTGGCCTCTGGCAGCAATGGCCTCTTTTTCTGGTGGTATCCCGGCGGCTTCCGCAATGGCGAGAATAGCGATTTTGGCATTATCAATCCCGATGGTACTGACCGCCCCGCCAGTCGCGTTATCCGAGAACAGGCCACAACCTTTCTGCATTCACCTGCCCCTGTGCCGACGAATGCTAAACTGGGAATCCAACTCTGGGCGGACGCGGCAGGCATCTTTGGCGTTTATGAAACTGCCGGGCCGCAATTCTGGCAACTGGTGGCACAGGGCAAACAACCGGAGTTAGTGGTGCAAAACAAGTCAGGGTTTTAAATTGCCGGGCGATTGAAATCACGGCAACCACAGCGCAAAGTCCGCCTGCGCGGACTCAACAGGGATAGGTGTGCATATAGAGCCTAAATGAGCCTGCGCAGGCAGGCTTAGCGCCGTTGTTGCCTGCGGCTTCAGCCGCCTGGCTATGGAAGATATGATGTAGAGCAGCAAAGATAGTCCTAAAACAAAAACATAAATCAGGGAGATAAAGTTATGGCGAATGAGCAGGGAACAAACGATACGAAAATCCCAACTTCAACACTTGGGCGTACCGGATTGAAAGTCACCAAGTTAGGTTATGGCGCGATGGAAGTGCGTGGCTTACGCATCTGGGGCGGGCGTCCGATTGAAGAGAGTGCCGCTGACCGGATTCTCAATGCCGTATTGGATTCGGGGATCAACTTCATTGATACGGCCAACGATTATGGGCGTAGTGAAGAATTTATCGGCAAGTTTCTGTCGAAGCGGCGCAATGAATTTTATTTAGCGACCAAGTGCGGCTGCACTGTGGTGCGTCGTGATGAGAATACTGATGATACGCCGCATGTGTGGACGCGGGAGAACCTGTTTCGCGGTTTGAATGAAAGCTTAGCACGGATGAAGACAGATTATGTAGATGTCATGCAACTGCATAATCCCAGTGTTGAGCAATGCGAAGAAGGTGACTTGGTGGCGGCGTTGCAAGAGATGCGCGAGCAGGGCAAAGTGCGCTGGATCGGCATTTCCTCCACCAATCCCCATTTAGAAACTTACATTGGTTGGGGTGTCTTTGATGTCTTCCAGATTCCTTATTCTGCCCTGGAGCGTGAACACGAGACATTAATCCAAAAAGCCGCCGATGCGGGCGCGGGTGTGATTGTGCGTGGTGGCGTGGCGCGGGGTGAGCCTGGCGTCGGGTTGGGCAATCAGGATCGGTGGGCCGTGTGGGAAGCCGCTAAGTTGGATGAACTCTTAGAAGCAGGCGAATCGCGCACCACCTTCTTGCTGCGCTTCACCAACAGTCATCCCGGCATGAGCACCAACATTGTCGGCACCAGCAATCCAGACCATCTGCGCGAGAACGTGCAAGCTGCCGGGCGTGGCTCCTTGCCCCAGAGCACTTATGAGGAAGCCAAGCGGCGTTTAGATGAGGCCGCCAAATAGTTGAGTTCAATGAACAACCCGCTGGATGCTGCTTCCCGGCGGGTTGTTCATTTATCAAGGGTGTCGAGCAAAGTCACCAGTTCAGGATTGCGGCTCAGAAAAATGATATGCCCACGCGTGCAATTGAAGTCGCGGCAGGTCTTGGGCTTGTCCTGGTGTATCTGGCAAAGATTAGCTGCATCCAGATAGTAACAACGCCCACGCCCATCATAGGGCAGAACATAAGCCTGCATTGCTGTATCATAAACGGCAAACTCACCAAACTTGCCGACTTCTTCTGGCTCCAACATTGCTGCAAAGGGCCAACCGCTGGTGGATTGTTGACAGCAACGAGCAATACATTGATGGCACGGCGGAGAGGAAGCGAGTTTTGGCATAGGTATCGTAATCTCAGCAAGAGTTTAGCATGGCCCAGGAATAAATTAGTATGAAAATCCTTCTCATTGGTGGAAGCGGTTTTGTCAGTGGAACTTTGGCTCGCACAGCAGTGGCCGCAGGGCATCAGGTGTGGGCGGTAACTCGTGGCCATAAGCCGCTACCCCCTGGCGTTACAGCCATCGTAGTGGATCGTCGGGACAGAGCAAGGTTTGCTTCGGCTATCGAGCAAACGGGGCAACAGTGGGATTTGGTGGTAGATTGTATTGGTTTTGAAGGGGATGATGCGCGTCAGGATATTGAGGTCTTTCGTAACAAGGTGCGTCACTTCGTTTTTATATCGTCCGATTTTGTGTTTGACCCGGCCCATCGCCAGTTTCCGCAGCCTGAAGAGAGTGCTCATTTCCTGACTGAAGGCTATGGGGGCAACAAACGCCGCTGCGAGCTTGAATTTATGGAAGGTGATACGGGCCGCATGGCGTGGACTATCGTGCGTCCCTGCCACATCTATGGCCCTGGTTCTCAACTTGGCTGCTTGCCATTGCACCCTCGTGACACCAACCTGATTACCACCTTACAGGCAGGGCAACCTCTGAAGTTAGTTGGTGGCGGCCACTTTTTGCAACAGCCTATTTTCGCGCGGGACTTGGCGGAACTTATCTTAAGCTGCGCTGGCAACTCACAAGCCGCCAGTCAGATTTACATGGCAGCAGGCCCCGATATTATTGAATCGCGTCATTATTACAGCATCATCGCGGATGTGCTTGGCGTGGCTTTGCAAATTGAAGAGGTGCCAATTGATGCTTGTTTAAGAATGAACCCGGATAAAAGCTCATTTCTGTGTCACCGGATTTATAATTTGCAAAAGTTGAGGGAACATGGTTTAGCCGTGCCTGCGACACCCATCGCCCTTGGCTTGCGCGAACATGTGCTCGCCCTGTTTAATGATTAAGCTTAATTCTTGAACATAATTCTGAAATGGACTGGTAGCACTTTGCGCCGTTGTATATGCTTCTTGCCAGACAACTTAGTTAAAATCACTTTTAATGAAACTTCCAAAAATTGCGTCTTTGCTGTTATTAATCAATGTGCCATTGCTGGCCTCGCATCGTAATGCTTTAGCTTGGTCAATGAAGCGGGCACCTATCATGACACGATGGGCCAGCCAGGTAGACCCCCAACGGCCCCTGCCCGAATACCCCCGCCCCCAACTCGTCCGCTCGGAGTGGCTGAACTTGAATGGTATCTGGGAATACCAAAGCGGTGCGGCCAATGATGCCGTGCCCGTGGGACAGAAGCTATCCAGCGAAATTCTGGTGCCTTTCCCGGTTGAATCGGCGCTATCCGGTGTGATGGAACATCATGATCGCCTCTGGTATCGTCGCACCTTCACCGTTCCGGCTACCTGGCAAAGCAAGCACCTCATGCTGAATTTCGGTGCGGTGGATTACGAAGCTGAAGTGTTCGTCAACGGTAAGAGTGTTGGCGTGCATCAAGGCGGCTATCTACCCTTTAGCTACGATATTACTCCCTTTTTGAACCCCACTGGCCCACAGGAACTCATCGTGCGGGTATTTGATCCCACCGATAGCGGCGGACAACCACGCGGTAAACAGACTACCCATCCCGGTGGCATCATGTACACGCCCACCACAGGCATCTGGCAGACAGTGTGGCTTGAGCCGGTGTCGCCCGCTTCGATCCAAAATTTAAAAATCGTCCCTGACATTGATCAAAGCCGTGTAAGAATCACAGTTAATGCGCCTGATGCGACGCCTAATGCCCAAGCTGTCCTCAAAATTATAGATGGGGCTTCAGTCATCCGCACTCTCAGAGCTAAACCCAATACCGAATTATTAATTCCTATCAGGAAGCCCAAACTGTGGTCGCCTGATAGCCCATTTCTGTACGGCCTTGATGTAACTTTGATGCAGGGTAGAGCCGCCAGTGACCACGTTAGCAGTTACTTCGGAATGCGCAAGATTTCCATTGCCGAGCAGAACGGTGTTAAGAAGATGTTCCTTAACAATCATTTCGTCTTTGAGATTGGCCCGCTCGATCAAGGCTTTTGGCCCGACGGTATTTACACACAACCCACCGAAGCGGCTTTGGTGTCAGACATCCAGGCCATGAAAACCCTCGGCTTCAATATGGTGCGCAAGCATATCAAAGTCGAGCCTGCGCGTTGGTATTACTGGACAGACAGGCTTGGCTTGCTGGTCTGGCAGGATATGCCATCACCTAACTCCTATCTACCGGGCGGTGTTACACCGCCACCGATTGATAAGGCCGCATTCGAGACGCAGTTGCAAAACGTGATTCAAACCCACTGGAACAGTCCTTCGATCATCATGTGGGATATTTACAATGAAGGCCAGGGGCAGTATGACACGCCGCGCCTCGTGAGCATGGCCAAGACCCTCGACCCTTCGCGCCTGGTTAATGAGGCCAGTGGTGGCGGCTACACGGGCGCGGGTGATGTCGCCGATATTCATAGTTATCCGCCCCCGGCGTGTCCGCGCCCCAGTGCCACTCAAGCATTAGCCTGTGGTGAATACGGCGGTATTGGCTTCTTCGTTAAAGGTCATACCTGGACGGATGCCGGTGGCGGCTATGTGACGTTGAACGACAAGAAAGATGTCGAAGACCTCTATGGCGAATTCGCCAATCAACTCAAATCGTTCCGCGATAAGCAGGGCATGAGCGCAGCCGTTTATACGCAAATCACAGATGTCGAAAACGAACTCAATGGCTTAATGACCTATGATCGCGTTTTTAAAGTTGATCCGGCTGCCATCTCCTTAGCCAATCACTTCCAGTATCCCATCCCGACTTACCGGGAGATTATTCCCACCTCGGAAAAAACCAGCCAGACCTGGAAATATACCACCATGCGTCCGGCGGACAATTGGAATCAGCCAAACTTTGATGATACGGCCTGGCAGCAAGCTCCTGGCGGTTTCGGCACCGACCCACCTAATCATGGCATTGTGGGAACCCCGTGGACGACCTCCGACATCTGGCTGCGCCGCACCTTCAACCCCGGCAACCTGAATGCGGAACAGATCAGTCGTCTGGTCATCCGCGACTACCATGACGAAGATATTGAAGTCTATATTAATGGTGTCCACGCCTATTCCAGTCGTGGCTTTATTAGCAGTTACGAATATAAACCGTTGAGCCAGGAAGCCCAACGAAGCATTATCCCGAATAGGCAGAACGAGTTGGCCGTCCATTGTCATCAGACCAGCGGCGGCCAGTACATTGATGTTGGCCTCTCCGAGCGCATTCCACCAAAGCAGTAACTTGATGCAGGGCGATTAAAATCGCAGCAACAACAGCGCAAAGCCTGCCTGCGCAGGCTCCCCAACTGATGGGCTTCATGCTCCGTGCTGAGTCCGCGTAGGCGGACTTCGCGCCTTGGTTGCTGCGATTTTAATCGCCCCGCATCAATAAATAACCCCAGCTTTTATCCCTATCCACCAGGATAGGGATAAAAGCTGGGGTTATTGCACAGGTTTGGATCGCCACTGGCGCAGCCTGGCACTGTCTGGTCGCACATCCTCAAGGTGGGATAAGCGTGGATTAGGGCACAACCACTGAGGGTGGCGCTGCCTTTAATCGCGGTCGGTGTCAGCCACTTTGCATGACCATCAAAAAAAGCACAGTTCATACCGCCCTGGTGCCGGTTGGCGAGAGTCAGCATGGGTCGCTCCTGGGGATTAACGGGGTCGGGTGCCATATCTTTATTGAATGGCTCCATCCAGCTTTCGCTGACGGTGGCCCCACTCTCATTCACGTCCCACTTTTCTGTAATGACAATAGCTTCGGAAGCATTGGTGACCTGCGCTCTCTTAAGATATTCAACGGCACTAGACGCCACGTAAGAGCGCGGGATGGTGTTATTACCGCTCACGTCTGGGCTGGCCAGGGGGCCGTTATCACTGGGACAGCTAAACACAGTGTTGTTCTTGATATACGGCATCAACTGATTCCACCACTTGAGATCATTGCCGCTGGTTGCCTTATGCAAGCGCGTCATGTCTACATTGGTGGTGGAGCGGAAAAACAGGCGGTCATCATTGTCCTGCATATACTGTTGTAAACCCATGCCGATCTGCCGCATATTGGAGAGACACGAGATAGAGCGGGCCTTCTCGCGGGCCTGACTAAAGACAGGAAACAGGATTGCCGTCAGGAGAGCGATGATGGCAATAACAACTAAAAGCTCGATGAGCGTGAAGCCCTGGTGTGGGCAACGTTTGGGTGGGGCAGTGCAGCGGTGGCCAGCACCGCATGACACCGACGCGGGCGGGCCAGGAGAGACGCGACTGAACACAAATAACCTCTGTAACATGGCCATGAAATTTGGAGTGGGCCATGCCTTATTGAAGCTGTTCAGTCGCCTGTGATAATCTTTAAGATGGCTGGTCGTTTGAGATTATCTCGGCGACTGGGAAAACGCACTCCGCGTTTCCACGCGCTTCCATTGCTCGAACAGTGGAAGCGCGTTCTTTTCTACTACCTTCTTTTGCTACCTTCAGCAGAGCATTTCATGCCCCTTTAATATATCCGACTTATTTAGTCGGAATTAATACGATACACAATATAATCTTCTGCGGATAAGCGTGCAAGGGGTGCTGGAAAATTATTGTTCGACCTTCTATCTTCATATGAAAAATTAGATCAGGGGATAGGCATCTACAGCAAGCATAGTTGGTGGCGAGTTAGTATCTTTATAGTGCAGCTTTGATTTTGAATAAGCTAATCACTATGAATTTTCCTGCTCCGCTTCGCACCCATTTTATCAATGCTATAGCGTTCATTGGTATCTCAAGTTGTCTCTTGACGACTTCGCTCCATGCCGCTCCACCGGCTCCCGTCAATAGTGTTAGTCCATTAATTGGCACCGATGCTCATGGTCACACCTATCCCGGAGCTACTGTGCCTTTTGGCCTGGTACAACTCAGCCCTGATACGCCACTCGAAGGTTGGGACGGCAGCTCTGGCTATCACTATTCTGACACCATCATTCAGGGCTTTAGCCATACCCACCTATCTGGCACTGGCGTTGGGGGATTGGGTGATGTCCTGCTCATGCCCACTGTTGGCGATGTCAAGCTGGAACCCGGCACGCCTGGCAACGGCTATGCGTCACGATTTTCTCATGCTCAGGAACAGGCCAGTCCTGGTTATTATCGCGTCTTTCTCCAAGACCCTAAAGTCACGGCGGAACTAACGGCTACGGCTCGTTGTGGCTTACACAAATACACGTTCCCGGCTTCTGCTAATGCCCACATCATTTTAGATTTGGTGCATGGGGTGGGAAACTCTGTGCGTGCGGCTACGCTACGCGTGGAAAACAATAACACGATCAGTGGCTCGCGCACTTCCAACGGCTGGGGAGGACGGCGGGATGCTTATTTCGTGATGCAGTTCTCCGCACCTTTTGCTTCCTTTGGCATCGAGCAGGATGGTCAGCGTCTGCCAGCGGATACCCGCCAAGCCAGTGGGCAGAACCTCAAATCTTTTGTGAATTACCAGACGACCGCGCCAACCGCGATTCTGGTTAAAGTGGGTATCTCCGGCACCAGCATTGAAGGGGCGCGTAAAAACCTCGCAGCAGAAATACCGGGCTGGGATTTCAATACGGTGCGGAATGCTGCCGCACAGCAGTGGAATGACGCCTTAGACGACGTAGAAATTGAAACGTCCGACCCCAGAGTTCGCACCACGTTTTACACGAACCTGTACGAGTCTTACCTGGCACCAGTGCTCTTTAATGATGTGGACGGGACTTACCGGGGCTTAGATCACCAGAATCATGCGGGCACAGGTTTTCAGAACTACACCACGTTTTCTTTGTGGGATACCTTTCGGGCGGAACACCCCCTGCTGACCATTTTACAGCCGCAGCGTGTCTCGGATATAGTGCAGTCTTTGCTGACTCACTACCAGCAATTTAGCCAGCACACCATGCCCGTGTGGCCCTTGTGGGGCAATGAAACGTGGACGATGATTGGCTACCATTCGGCCCCGGTTATCACCGATGCCTACTTAAAGGGTTTTCGCGGCTTCAATGCCGAAGCGGTTTATCAAGCCCTGCGCGCCACCGCCATGCAGAACCGGAATGGACTGGACGAGTACCGCAATAATGGCTATGTGGTCTCGACTTCGGGCGGGCAGAAACAATCGGTTTCGCGCACTCTCGAATATGCTTATGATGATTGGTGCATTGCGCAATTGGCCCAGGCGTTAGGCCACGCGGATGATGCGCGTCTTTTCCTGCAAAGGGCGGGCAATTATCGCAATGTGTTCGATGCCACAACGACCTTTATGCGCGGGCGCAAAGCCGATGGTTCCTGGCGCAGACCCTTCAATCCTAAGCAACTGGTGTGGGCTGATTATACGGAAGCCAATGCCTGGCAATATAATTGGTCGGTAATGCAGGACGTGCCGGGTCTGATCAATATCACTGGCGGCCCCCAACGCTTTGTGCAAAAGCTTGATGCACTCTTCAACGAGAAGTCGGATGTGATCGCCAACATTCCTGACATCACAGGATTAATTGGCCAGTATGCACACGGCAACGAGCCAGTGCATCACGTTGCCTATCTCTACAATTACGCGGGTGCGCCCTATAAGACCCAGCAACGGGTGCGCCAGATCATGAACGCCTTTTAAATGACACTCCGGCTGGTCAGACAGGCAATAACGACTGCGGACAAATGTCGGCCTGGTATGTTTTCAGCGCCCTGGGTTTCTATCCGACGAATCCCGTGGGTGGGGTCTACGTGATTGGCAGTCCCCTCGTGCGCCGCGCCACCCTGCACCTGGATCGCGCCCATTATAGTGGCCGCACTTTTACCATCATCGCCGACCGTAACTCACCCCAGAACATTTATATTCAATCGGCGACTCTGAATGGCAAGCCGTGGCGCAAATCCTGGTTTACCCATGCTGACCTAGCCGCAGGCGGCACTTTGCGTCTGAGGATGGGGCCGAAGCCCAATCTCAACTGGGGCAGCGACCTGACCGACTGTCCGCCTTCCGGGATGCCAGCGGGATTCAATTATGCGGCCTTACCTGCGCCATCAACCAACACGCCCACCATTTGGTCGTTGCCAATCCGTTTAGTCGCAGGCAGCGACGACCCGGTTGGTAATTTCTTGCCCGACCTCAACATGATGCAGGGCCAAACCAACGCGGCTGATGTCAATGTTGACACAACTGCTGCCGGGGCTGCTCCCGCCGGGGTGTATCAGAGTGAACGCTATGGTTCTGACTTCTCCTACACGTTTCCGGTACCGCGCCATGGCCGCTACAATGTCCGGCTGCACTTTGCGGAAATCTTTGAGGACGCTCCCGGCCAACGGCTAGAAAACGTGCAGATTAACGGTCAACCCGTGCTAACGAACTTCGATGTTGCCGCCACCGCAGGCTTTAACAAAGCTGTGGTCAAAGACTTTCCCGACATCACTCCCGATGCGCAAGGCAATATCGTGGTTCGCATTACTGCTGCGCCCAATAGCCCAGATCAAAACGCCAAGATTAGCGGCATTGAGATTATGGCACGATAAATGGGTTAGCTTAAGTTGCTATAAGCGAATACCAAAGAGACATGAAATAATGGACATGAACAACTGCTCGCTCTGTTTTAATATCATTGAATGGTTTCGAGCTTGGTCGTTCGTTCTCTCTTTATTAATTCTGGCTCTGACGCCGGGACAAGGCAGCGCGGCCAGTAATGATGTTCCGGCTAAAGTAGATCGTAATAGGTTAGCGTTAAGGATGATGACACCGAACTCTTATCTTTGTTACCGGGCAACTCACCCATTGGTGATAGATGGCACGCTCAATGATCCGGCATGGCGTAATGCGCCCTGGACAGCAGACTTCGTGGACATTGAAGGGGACGCTAAACCAGCGCCTCCCCTGCGCACTCGCGTCAAGATGCTCTGGGATGACAATTATCTTTATGTGGGTGCCCACCTGGAAGAGCCGCATGTATGGGCGACGCTGACGCAGCACGATTCTGTGATCTTCCAGGACAACGACTTCGAGATATTTATAGACCCCGATGGTGATAACCACAACTACTACGAAATCGAGATCAATGCTTTAAACACCGTGTGGGACTTGCGCCTGCCCAAGCCATATCGAGATGGCGGCACCGCTATCAATGAATGGGGGATACCGGGCCTGCGCACGGCGGTGCATGTGGATGGCACGCTCAATGACCCACGCGATACCGACCGCTCCTGGTCAGTTGTCCTGGCTATTCCCTGGCGCGTGTTAGGCGAATACGCCGGTTGCCCATCGCCACCGCGTAATGGTGATCAATGGCGGATTAACTTCTCTCGTGTGGAATGGGATACCCAAATTATGGATGGGCATTACCACAAGATTCCGAAGCGCCGTGAGCATAACTGGGTTTGGTCGCCACAAGGCGTGATTGATATGCACCGCCCAGAACACTGGGGCTATGTCCAATTTTCAACCGACGCGCCCGGTAAAGCAACCCTGCGGCGCGACCCCTCACTGCCAGCACGCAATTATCTAATGCAGGTTTATGACGCCCAGCAAGAATACAAAAAGCAAACAGGACATTATGCCACGACACTGACGAATCTAACGGTTTCCAAACCTCCGGTAGCCAATGACATAAGCCAACCAACACTGCATGTTACGAACGATGGCTTTGAGGCGACCATAGATTATGTTGCTGAGGATAAGAGTATTCATCGGCTCCATGTGCAAGCTGATTCACGGCTCTGGAGTACCCCACTTCACGAGCAGAAATGACACTCGTATTAAGTTATTGAATACAATATTGGGTTACTACGAATAGGCTATCTGCGTAGTAGGCTTTTTATTTGATAAAATCTCAATATCAAAAGACCTCTGAATTTATAAAAGTTTACCGCTTTTCTCCAAAGGGACTTGTATGCACGACACACAGAGTCAAACGGAATCTTTACTGGATGTAGTCAAGGGCATTGATGCCAAAATAATAATGCTGCCGGAGTTCCAGCGTGACTTCCGTTGGGAATTAGACCAAACATACGATTTGTTCGACTCATTAAATCGAGACATCTTCATTGGCACTTTGATTTATGGGAAGCCATCATTTGGCATGACCTTGCGTGAAATTGATCGGCGTCCCCGTCGTGGCAAGGGCAGTAATGCGCCTCTCGACACACATGATTACTCAACAGAGCAGATAACGAAGTTAGGCCAAACTCAAAATTTTCGCCTTGTATTAGATGGGCAGCAGCGCATCACCTCTATTTACCGTGCAATCACTGGATTAGACACGGTGTATATCCTACTTAAAGAAGATTTAGATAAGGCTTCACTTGGTGAACTCACTTTGGAACAAATGGTTGCTGAAGTTTCAGGTGAGCAGAGCCGATCATCAATTTCTGTCAAGTTATCTGATGCTTATCAAGCAGAGGTCAACAATTTAGAAGATGAAGACTTAACCGAAATCTTTGCAAAATCGCATTTTGCTCAAAGTCAACTGAAGGATGTGGATATAGACACACGCAGGCAGGCTGAGAGACTATATCGCCGCGCAACGCGCAAGCTCATTGATTTATATAAACAGCAGAAGTTAATTGCTTACTATCTGCTTGATATGAGCCTGGATAAGTTCTGTGTCTTTTTTGAAAGAAGTAACAGTAGAGGCATCAAACTTGATTTCGTAGATATTCTAGCAGCCAAGTTATATCATGGTTTCAATCTCCGAAAGAAGATAGAGGAATTTGAAAGCGAGAGTCATTTTAAGCTCAACAGGGAAATCATTGTTCGTTCCATTTCTTATATCGTTGCCACCCAACGCGGCGGACAAGTCAAAATAGACCGCAAATATATTCTTGAAAACTTAGAAGCCAAAGACTTCGATAAGTATTGGGATGACGTTTGCCGATTATACACAGACAGCCTTCAGTACTTTGCCAACCAACATTATGTGCTGTCTCAAGACTGGATGCCTTCAGAGAACATGATTATCCCAGTCATGATGCTGCTTCGCCAAATCGGAAGTTTTGACCAAATGAACGAGGAGCAGCGCCAGTTTCTCGAATGGTGGTACTGGACATCCCTGATGGCGAATCGCTATAGCTCTGCCTCCAATGAAACCATTATTTTCGATAGCGGCATTCTGAGTCAGGTAGCACAAGGTGAGCGAATTACTGCACGAGGCTTCTTTAACAGAATGCGTCCTCTCGTTACTGAACCAGGAGACCTGTTCAGCTACACGAAAAAATCCAGTGCAATCTATCGGGGTATTCTTAACTTATTGGGCTACGCGTCTCAAGGTCTCAAGGATTGGAATAGCACACAGACAATAGATGTAACGATGCGTCTAGAAGACCACCACATTTATCCCCGTGCGTACATCACAGGCGGCCCAGATTTAGCGGACATCGAGCGCGAAGAAGCTGAGCAACTGGTTGACTGTGTAGTCAATCGCACCTTGATTCCTAAGCTGCTCAATATCCAGGTCGGTAAAAAAGCCCCAACTGAGTATCTATCAGAACTCCAAAAAAATCAGAACTCTAAGCTCGCAGAATGTCTGCCATCCCATCTATTACCTGCGGATATGATCACTGATGAAACTTGGAACTCGTTATTTAAACTCTTTCTTGATGAACGCGCCCAAGCTATTTATACCCTTATCGAAAATTACACCAGCGGGCGAACTGTAGAAATGATAGCGCGGCATGGCAGCCAAGCAGAAGAGCAAGAGGTTTTGGAAGTAACCGGAAAGCCAAGGTTGAAAGACATGATTAGTAGTGGCCGCGTCCGCGTTGGAGAGCGCGTCTACACACGTAAACAGCCTACTTGCTTCGCTACTATAATCGACGGTGAGACTGTAGAATACGAGGGGGAACGAATTTTGATCAACACTTGGGGGCAGAAAATGACGGGGTGGCCGTCCATAAGCATTTATCAATCTGTGTTGCTTGAACGCAACGGGCAACCGCTTGAAAAGCTTCGTTATTAGAACAGTCCGACAGTAAAAACGTCGGCAGACCAAGGCGCTCTACCGCCTCTACGCCAGCCTCCTCGTGCATTGAGCTTAATATTAGACAGTACTTGTTAGAGATAATATGCTCTCTGCTAAGGAGCCAGTTTGCGGGTGTAGAACATAGAATCTCCATGACGACTCCTGCCCCTCCCATAACTAAACAGACATCCAAACATCATAACGATCTGGTTTGGAGTTATCTATTGCACCTGAGTTACAACATGTGGTGCGACCGGGAAGTGGCAGGCAAAAATCTACGCTACAATGCCGCTAAGCCTTATCTGCGCTGTGATGATAGCCTCTGGAACGATCTGCTGCCAGCGATGGCGGATGCTGGGCTTAATATGGTGATCCTGGATTTAGGCGATGGTGTGCAGTATGCCAGTCATCCCGAAATTGCAGTGCAAAATGCCTGGAGTGTGACACGGCTGAAGCAAGAGTTGCAGAAAATGCGTGATCTGGGCCTGGCGCCAATTCCTAAGCTGAACTTCTCGACCTGCCATGATGCGTGGCTGGGCCAGTATGCGCGAATGGTTTCCACCGATATTTATTATGGCGTCTGCCGTGACCTCATTGCCGAAGTCATAGACATCTTTGAAGCACCCCGTTTTTTCCACCTGGGCATGGATGAAGAAATCGCCTATCCCCACCAGCAGAATTTTGAATACCTGGTGGTGCGCCAATACGACCTGTGGTGGCACGACCTTAATTTTTACGTAGAGCAAGTCGAAAAGGGCGGGGTGCGGGCGTGGGTGTGGTCGGACTATGTATGGCACCATGCCGAGGAGTTCTACGCAAAGATGCCCCGCTCCGTGCTGCAAAGCAATTGGTATTACGACCTCAAATTCAATCGCCAGGTACCAGAAGTTAAGGCGTATGTGGAACTCGCAGCGCAGGGTTACGATCAGGTGCCGACGGGCAGCAATTACAACACGGCAGGTAATTTTGAGAAAACTGTGCCCTACTGCCTGAAGAATATTGCGCCAGAGCGTCTGTTGGGTTTTATGCAGACCGTCTGGCGACCGACGTTGGAAGAGTGTCGCTCGCGCCATCTGGAAGCCATCGCTGAGGTCGCAAAGGCTAAAAGTTCCATCACCTGATCTGCTACACAAGAAGGATACGGAACACCATGAACCCGCCAGCAAAATTGGCCAGATGGCAGCACCGTTGGAATTTCATCGCCGCAACACTGGTTGTGCTGGGGGCATCTCTTATAGCCGTCACTGGTCGAAGTGCCCCATCGTCGCCGGGAACGGCGCAGGCCAGTGACTATAACCACCCGCACCAGGGGCGCACCAGTGATTGCGCGCAACTCAGAGACCCCACTGCACTCATTCCCTTACGTTACGCCGATGGCACGTCACGAGGCTATTATGTAAATGGCCAATATCCTGTAACCCAGCGTCAGTTGAATGAGAGGGACGGCAAGGCACTGGATAGAAGTGGCTGTCCTGTGGGCACAACGGAAATTGATGCACGCGAGGTGGTCAACTCGCCAGCGGGCAAGATGCTCTTCCATCCTGGCGGTGGCAATTATCCTTACCCCGGTGGCCCGGAACGATGGGGGCAATACGGGCACATCTTATTATCTGATCTCGTTGCGCCGCCCTCGGCCCCCGACCCTTACAACGGTCAACCCGTAGGCAATGGTCAACCGTGCGCAGTCGCCAAAATTGGTCAGCTGACCTATGGTGAATACTACATCAAGCCGACGCCTATTGATGACGATATGTGGTACAAAAAGCCGAATGGGAAGAGAACCGGGGCAGGCTACAGAAACTACGGTGATAAAGGCCACGGCGGGATGTACATGGTCTGGAACTGGGTACAGAATGGGAGTTCTAGTGTAGAAGAAAGTGAGAACCACCTCGCAGGAGGGGGCTATGTGCGTGCCGTGCTGAAACGGGGCATGGTATTCCAGCGTTGTAATGTGCCCTCGCTCAAAACCGTCTCTTATGGATTAGATAATCAACAGAACGGCTGGGTTACAGTTGTCTACGGCAGGGTCTTCACTGGCAAGCAGTGGCTCTATGGCTGGGTCATCCATTCGTATGAAAAGTGGACGCGGACTCCGTTAGGCCGAATCGAGAAGAAATATGTTGAAGTGCTCTGGCCTACCGCACGCGGGCCAATTCCCGGTGTGGTTCTTCCTATAAAGTAGGATAGTAGATAGAAACCCTACCGTAGATTTATTCCCTATATCTACTCCGTGCAGCCCTGCCAAGATGGTATCCACTTTGGGTTTTAGGATACTCTTGCATTCCCATAAATAAAACTACCGTCCCATCATGACGAAGCGGTAGTTTTAGCCTGTTAGATACGGAGATTGCTGTCACCGATTACGACGCGGCGAATTCATCCAAAACTCAAAATTAAGAACTCAAAACTCCCCGGTCATGGCGCGGTGAATCCGGTTAAAGGATTGCCATAGAACGCCTCGGTTTTCCATGCTGTCTGCCGCCACGGGCCGTCCAGCGTGCCGATTATCTTCATGGGGACAATGATGCGGTCGGTGCCCATCTTATTGGCCGCAGCGATGCCATTATCCACAATTTTGCCATCATCACCCACCGTGAACTTCATATCCCGACAGAGTTGGCCTTTGCGTAATACCTTAAATTCATAATCGCCAGGATTTTTATCCAGGGCGAAGATCGCGGGATTACTCGACGTGTCAGGGGCAGTTCTGCGCACGAGGTTAAAGCCAAAGTCCCACAATTCCCAGCGCGGATCGGTTGGACGATTATCCGATGTGCTATGCTCGACCTTGTGATCTACCGTGCCTCCGGCAGCTTTGGTGTTGCTGATGAGCTTGCCCTTGTAATAAAGATAGCCCCCCACATCATCCATATCGGGGCGGCCCCGGAACCAGGTGGAAATCCACAGGGGCGGACTGGCTGCCTCGTTGCTGTATTTATCATGAAACCAGATATAGCCAATGGGCAGCGTCCAGTCGTGATCTACAGAATAGTCCGCATCGTTTTTAGTGTCGGGCGTGCCCTGGTAGCGAGAAATCCGATTCACCTTGAACTTACCGGAAAACAGCGTTTCATCTTTGCCCGCCAACTCGTCGTGCAGGCGGATTTTGAAGCCAAAGACCCCGACCCCTATGGTGTATTTCTTTTGGTAAGCGTCCAGGGCACCCGCGATGGGCGTTTCAAATTTGGTGATACCTGGTTCATCCGTGGTCTCTGAGGTCGTAGGGAATTCAAACCAGGCGCTGCTGTCGGGCTTGGTGAAAGCGATAAAGCAGCGCGCGCCCGATGGCACCTTGCCCTGCGTTTCAAATTCGACGCGCGGTATCCAGGTCGAGGCATTTTGGCTCTTGGTCGCTTTGGGTGCCCAATAATCGCTGCCGCGCAGCATATTGACGTGGATCGAAGTCTTAATCAGCGCGAAGCTGTCGTCGGCTCGCACGGGCAAGCTGCATATTGCGAGGCAGACGATACCCAGGAACCATATTAAGGTTTTCATGGAGGGGGCTTCAGGCCGGATGGTGCTCAGCGATTTTAGCTGGTTCATCGTAAGGTCTCCCTTCTGCCAGATTAGAGCAGCGCGTTACGGGGCGGTGAAATCCTTTAACGGGTTACCATAAAACGCGTCCGTCTTCCAGGCGTCTTGCTGCCAGGTGCCATCCGTCGTGCCGATGACTTTGACGGGCACAACAACGCGTTTGGTGATGATGTTGTTGGCGGCTGCGATGCCATTATCCACAATGGAGCCGTCCGCACCGACAGTGAACTTGACATCGCGGCTGAGTTTGCCATTGCGCAAAACCTTAACCTCATACTCGCCGGGGTTTTTATCCAAAAAGTAGGTGTGCTCGTAGTTGTCTGCTGTTACCTTGCGAACGGTATCCCAGCCGAAGTACCACTGCGACCATTTGGGGTCGGTTTTTTCATTGGACGCAGTATTAATCTCCACTTCCGTTTCTACTCTGCCGCCAGTGTCTTGAGTGCTCTTGATTTCTTTGCCTTGATAGAAAAGATGCGCGTCCAGTTGATTGGGGGTGACTTCATTGCGGAACCACATAGAGACGCGTAACGGTGGGGTTTTATCATTATCCTCAGTGTCGAACCAGACATAGCCAATCGGTAATGCCCAATCGTGGTTGACATAGTAGTTATACATATTCTTCTGGCTCGCTATACCCCGGCTTTCAGAGACTTTATTGACCTTAAACTTCCCGGAGAATAAAACTGCGTGTTTGCCTTCCAGTTCGTTCTTATAGTTGATTTTGAAACCGAAGGTGCCTACGGCCAGGATAAACTTTTTTTCGTCTTTATCGAGCGACCCGCCAGTAGGCGTTTCAAAGCTATCGGTGTGATCTGCGGCAATTTCGGAAGTTGCAAGGTCGAAGTGCAGCCAGGCGCTACCATCGGGCTTAGTAAAATCCACCGAAAGTTGGCTGCCTGCCGTTAGCGGCCCGCGCACTCGAAACTGCGCACGCGGCACCCAGCAAGCAGTCGTGTACTGCGCCTTAGTAGCGCCTGGGGGCCAGTAAACCGACCTCTGCTCTACGTTGATGTGCAGTGAAGTCTTAACCACAGTGGGGCCATCTTCCGCCCTGGCATTCACGGGGTTGAGCATAGCCAATGCAACGATTAGGAGCAACAGACTTAATCGAATGCTAACACAACTCAGTATGACTCTGGATTGCTTGATTCTGTCCATAAACGTCTCCTTTGTACAACTGTTAAAGCAATGAATGCTATGGCTTTCTATTTTGCATCCGTGGCATCTGACAAGTCAAGAATTTTGTCTGTCAATATGAGTTGGCTAAGAAGTGATGAGAAAGCGAAGGGATAAACTGAGAGATAGAGTGAGTAGAGGGTTTAAAGAACGGGTTAGTCTGTCTATCATTTACCTCCTTTTGATCTGCCTTGAGATGCGCTAAGTAACTGATAGATTGTCATCTGCCTGTCCACACGGGTGCCAGCCACGCCACAGGTTTGTTTGGGTTGGCGTCACGCGCATCACCGCCGCCCGCGTTCCACACGCGCACAAAGAAATATTTGCTCGTTGCATCGTTGATGGTTGGAGTCCACGTTACTGAGTAGGCAGGCGTGGGCGAGAATGTTTGCACCACTGCCCCGCCGTCCTTTACAATATCGAGTTTCGTAATCTTGTCAGCCGGATTGGTGGTGTCCGGGTCACTCACGGCTATAGCAAAGTTAAAGCTGGTCGGGCGGCTCAAGGTTGAACCCATGATTGCGCCATTGACGGTGTATTGGCATTGGATGTTTTGCTCTAATGCGGCATACGTCCGCCGATGCTTCATCGCCTCCAGAATGGCAGCCTTGGTCTTGCTGGTGGCTAAAACGAACGTGCGCGAAGTGTGATGGGTAATGCCCCACAGACCGTGATTGTCGTTACCCGCGACTGGCGATACTTTCCACCCTTTATCTAAAGCTGCCAGAAAAGCTTCGTAGTGAATTTTATTATTGGAGTTGATCACTTCAAGCATCGTAATGATGTCCGTGATCTGAGGGTCACGGTAGGCCCAGTTATTATATTGGTTGGGGCCGGGATGATTGAAACTGGCTACCACCGGGCCGTCTCCATTGGGTGGCACAGTCTTTAGCCATTGATACAGATACGGCAGGTCTATCCCCGGCTCCAGAGCATCCAGATAAGTTGAACTGTTAAAGACATTGAGGTGCCCTTTACCACCGGGGCCATTATTCTCCGAATGTTCATAACCCGCTATCGCCACGAAGTTAGCGTCAGTGGCCGCTTCCGCCTGTTGCTTGGTGGCGACCCAGGCGGGGTTGGTGGGGCTGGTGGGATCAAACGCGACTTCCTGAGAATGATCTGTGGTGGCATAGAAATCGTAGCCGTTAGCTTTGGCTAAGGCATAATGCTGTGAAGGTGGGCCTTGATGTTTCTCCCAGTCCGGCCTTAGCTTTTTATCCTTGTCGTATTGATCTCCATGCGACCACGTAAAGCTGGTGTGAGCATGGGTATTGCCCGCGTAGATATGATAGGTCGTTGGTGCTCCACCGTTGGCGTTTGGCAGTGGCTTATTCTTATCGGTGTCCGCTGCATACACGGTGACGATGGCACCAAGTGCAGCTATCAATGGCACTATCCCTGTTATCCGCTGAGAGATCAATTTCATATAAAGCCTTTAGGCGCTACAATCTGATGCAGCGTAGTTGAAGGAGCAAACATCGCCCAATTGCTGTGGGCTATTTAGCTCCGAGCTTTTGCCTCTAATATCAAGACCCAGTCGTGGTCTTGTCCGACGGGTGGTGAACACTGCCACGATCCGTCGTTGTTAGGGGGCTGCGATGCCAACGGGGTCTTTACGCCGCTGACGGGATCAAAGTAAGTGGCAGCATAGGTGATGTGCGGTTCGAGATGACTCACCTCGATAGGAGCACTGTCTGGCGCATAGATAATCCGCACCACACCGGGAATACCGGCTGACTGCGGCCCGTAAGCCTCGTCATTATTTAACTGGTCAATGCGACCCCAGGGCGCATCGCCATACTGCGCAACGGGGCGGGCGGAGGCCCACTGGCGATCATCGAAGCGAGACGTATCCCAACCAGCGGCTCTGCTCTTAGCGCAATGCCATGTCGCATCTGAATCGAGAGTCAACAATTCACCATCCACAAACTCGATTTCCAATCGAGCAAGCAGCCCCGCAGGATTAGCTGCCGGGGCGGGCCGGTTCTCCGCCATAATAGCCAGCACGTTAGTTCCTGGTTTGAGCAAGTGGGCAATATCATTAAACTGCTTGCCCGTTTTCCAGGCTTCGGTCTGCCCCGCATCTGAAGTGCCAACGGATTCGCCGTTGATGCGTGCCGTGAATTGGTCGTCAGCAGTAATCCGCCACTGAGCACGCTTAATGGCCTTATCGGGCGGTAGCACAAAAGTGCGCCGAAAGAAGCGTTGCTCGGCGGGAGCATTTTGGGCCGGATTACCTTCGGGATACCAAATCCAATGGCCACCTTCCAAATTCAGAGATGATTGAACGGCGTACGCTGCCCACTCCGGGTGTGGCTCGAATTTCTGCCACGAGTATTGTTCCAGCAACTTTTTGCCAAGTCCAATCTGCCGTGAACCGGGCAGGTTCATCGCCTCATCCCAGGCAATGGTGCCGTAGCCAGTGGGCGGGCTGCCAGCGGTGGGCGAAGGGCCATGTGGCTGCCCCTTGCGATTGACTTGCCAGATACCATTAGCTCCATAAGTGTGTCCCGCCGCGCCATTCATCATGCACAGCCAGAACATGCGGCGCGTCCACTGCGTTGGCAGACTATCGTTCAACATCTCATAGGCGGCTTCGCCATTAATGACAGGTAGCACAGGGGTGTCTGCATAGGACTCCCGCACGGTATGGACAGTGGGCGCGACCGCATCGCGTTGGCCGTGGGGCGTTTGCAACATATCAATATCAAGGAGCGAAACATCATCGGTAGCGTGACGTGCGCTCAAACGCCCAATGCCCGTCGGATGAATCGTGATAAGTCGGTGAAACGGGTCCATCCCGCGCAGGTAGCGCGTAACTTCCGTCCAGCCTTTGACTTGTTCGCGGTCATCGTAGGGGAAGCCTGGGGCGCGATAGTAAGGCAGGTTGGCCTCGCCTGCAACGCACCACGCCACTGGCAATGCTCCATAACGCGCCACTAAGTAACGCCAGTGCTGCTTAGCCTTTTCGACCCCCATCAACGGCATAAAGTAGCCCCACGCACCGACGATGCAGGGCGTCAGGCCAGACTGCACCAGGTGTTCAATGCGTTGATCGGCGGCATCAAAATAGGCGGGCCGAATGTGGCTGAAATCTGGCTCCCACGGGAACCCGGCTTCATTAGCTCCACGCGGGTCAAACGGGGGCATATCAGGATACAAACCCGCGACGATTTGAATCACGTTGAAGCCCTTGGTGACACGATCAGCAGTTAGCGTCTGAAATTCATCTGGCCAATGCAGGCGGTGGCACAACCCCATCCACCAGGTATCGCCCAGCCAGAAAAATGGTGTGCCATCCGCATATTCCAGATAGCGCCGGTTGGCAGCGACGCGGAGTGGGCCATGTATGTACAGTGGGTTTTGCCCGGTATAAGGCTTGACTTCGATCTGGCCCGTAACGTTATGCAACCCTTTGTCCTGCGCTTGGGGAAAATCACTGCGGTAACGGTGCGTTCCAATCACCGGCGAGGCATAGCGCACCTTCCATGTCTTGCCTCCATCCCAGAAAGCCGGGACGCGCAGTTCCCGTCCGTTAGGGTCAGTGAAGGTTACATCAAGGGTGACTTCATTGAACGGATCGTGATAGGTGTGGCTCGCCTGGAGCGTAATCTCGACCATGACATTGGCTGGCGTTTGCATAATGCGTGAGGTTCCGTTCGCAGGGCTTATCAGCCCGCCCCAAATCAGCAAGGCAAAGCTGAGTTTAAGCCATGAGATTCGATTGAGATGACTTGCCATAGATGCATTTTGCACGACTTCGGCGCTGCCTGTTTGGTCTGGCGCGGTGCAGCAATGTGTTAAATAAGGCGCAAAATAAGAAAGTGTCACTAAGTTTTATTGGAGCGTAACATAAGCTTAACATGAGGCGGGTAAGCTTGTCTTGGAATGCCAATATGTCCCCTGTAGTAAGAGGAGTGGGACAGGAAAGGGAGCTTTCTCATGTTAGCTTTAGGTCTCTCGGTGGCGCTATTGGTCGCCTATGGTTATATGGCAGGTCGCTAATCTGTCGTACGCTACGTCCTTCAACAAAACAAGAGCCTTGCCCCATTGCTGGGGCAAGGCTCTTGTGCTGATTCTACACTGATATTAGGCTGAGTTTAGCGGGTTAACACAGAACCCAGAATAGCTCCTAAGATACCAGCTCCCAGAATCTTGCCGGTGTCATTGCCACGGTCATCGTAGCGGCGATCATCATAGCGACGGTCATCATAACGGCGGTTGTCGTAACGCCCGGCATCATAGCCACGATTGTCATAGCGGTCGCCACGGAATTGATAGTCATTACGATCCTGCCGGAAATTAGGTTGATTGAAGCTGTGATCGTCACGGTCATTGCGGAAATTCCGGTTGTTATCGTTGCCACGGTCGCGGCTCACTACCGGGGCATTATAGCGGTGCTCAGCGGCATTGGCCTGGGTAGTGCCGAACACACCTAGAGTCGAGATGCCTAAGGCGGCTACGGTGCCCAAAACAGCTAAGGGGTTCCGGCGTGTTTTGTGGATAACTTGTTTCATGTTAATCGTTTCCTTTGTAGCATCTGGTCGCTGGGTCTTAATCTTTGAGATTAGCAACCGATGCCCTTAATTTGTCCTTGCGGCTTTACACTCTGTCTGACGCAGCCTAAAGGGGCTTGTTCTCGTTCTACTGTTAAGATTTGTAAAGATGTACAAAGGGGGTAAGATTCTTAGGAAGTACCACTTAGCAGGGGCTGGCAATCTGCAACATGCAGGTGGCTTAGTATCTTGGTAAGCGCGGCATTAGCCGCCTGTCCCAACGCAGTGGCGGACAGGGGCGTATGGCAGTAGCCGATTCAAATTTCTTTGGGGATGAAGAGACCTACTTAGGGGGTGCTTCCAGCCAGCCTTCGCGCCGTTCGCCTGCCTGATTCGCCTGCCAGATTTTGCCGCTTTTTACATCGAGGCAGGTCAGCCAGCCATCGCCATAAACCCAGGTGTCAATGCAGACAGCATGGCCAAGATTAAGCGGTAGACCATTCTGCTGATGCGTGTGTCCACACACCATGATTTTGCCGGAGTAGTGCGGGGCCGGGTGGTTGAAGCGTTCCCAGAAGAGTAGCTCATCGGGCTGCTGCTCTAAGGGAAGATTTGGATCAGCGTTGGCATGGACGAAAAAGTGCGTATCCGTTTCGTAGTACTTGAAGCACTTGGTTTGAAGAAAGTCCCAGTGTTCAGGCGGGATGTCGTTCCAGGTCGCCGTGGCATCCCCTCTGGCGTAGGATTCCATTGTGGCATCGCCGCCAAAGTCGCGCCACCAGAACATGCCGATTCTGCGATCTGTGCGCGCTTGCAGCATCGTGATGTCATGGTTGCCTAACAAGGGCACCAAGATACCACTTTTGTGCAGGGCCAGCATCCGGTTGAGGATACCTTTCGAGTCTGGCCCCCGATCTGTATAGTCGCCTAATGTAATAAGCTTGTCCGTCTGCTGGGGCGCGACGGTGGCCATTAAGGTATCAAAGGCCCGCGAGCAGCCATGAATGTCGCCCAGGGCGAGGATTCTCATAGAAAGTTGAGGAGGGGGTAAAGCACCTTGAAGAGTGCTTTACTCATCACTCGTTAGTATCTCCGGGCCATCCGTTAGAATCGCTATGGTGTGTTCATAGTGGGCCGAAAGCAAGCCGTCGGCGGTGACATACGTCCATTTATCGGCCAGTTGGCGCACATCATCGGTGCCCTCGTTGACCATTGGCTCAATGGCGATGACCATGCCAGCTTTGAGCTTTACGCCTTCACCGGGCGTGCCGTAATTTGGCACATTCGGCTCTTCCCACAAGGAACGCCCCACACCATGCCCCACAAGTCCCTTCACGACACCATAACCATGACTTTCGATATGGTTCTGAATAGCCCAGCCAATGTCTCCCGTGCGATTACCGACCGTAGCCTGTTTAATGCCAATAAAGAGAGCTTCTTTGGTTACCCGCATCAATCTTTCGGCACGCGGCGAAACCTCACCGACTCCGAAAGTGCCCGCTGTGTCGCCGATAAAACCATTTAAAAACGTGCCCACATCTAAAGACACTACATCGCCATTGTTGAAAGGAATATCGGAGGGAATACCATGCACCACGGCTTCGTTGACCGAGACGGTAATGGCGGCAGGGAAAGGCGGCCCACCGTGGCCGCGCTTGCCCAAGAAAGGGCTTTTCGCTCCGGCTTCTTCGAGAAAACGCCGCGCCCTGGCGTCGAGTTGGCGTGGCGTAGTGCCCACCGTGGCAGCTTCGCCGAGCGTGTTTAAGAGGCGCTGCGCCAAACGTCCACTTTTGCGCATAAGTTTCAAGTCTTGCGCGCTTTTAAGAATAATGGCCATACCGTTAGAAATTAAACTCGCGTAACAAGCAGGGGCATGGTCATCCATACCCCTGCGGTCTTGATCTAACCTTTAGAAATTTAGCGGCGATGCGGTCTAACGCGGGATGCGGTTAAGCCCGTTCAAAATTTGCGAGACATTGCCTACGGTCACTGGTGCATTCAGGTAATTACCGTTGTAGTTGACCCCACCATTGCCATAAGGCGAATACTGATTGTTGTTATTTTGATTGTAGCCTTGGTTGTAACCATAGGGCTGGTTGCCAGTGGGATAGCCACCGGTCGGGTTATAAAAGCCGACGCCGCCATTTTGCGTGTAGCCATTGTTACCATAACCGGTCTGCCCGCCAAAACCACCATAGCCACCATTGCCGTTCTGTTGACTGTAAGAGGGCGAAACAAAAGTTTCCGTGGGAATAACATCGCCGCCTAAAATTTTAGCAATGCCCCCACTATAGACGTGGTTAATTCTGATGGCTTGATATTGCTTCTGGCCAGGATTATCCGGGTCTTCATACTCGACCAGCAGAGTGTTCTGGGCGTCTACCGAAATGACATTAGTAATGCCCTGGGGTAAAGGCAGCGTGCCCTGGCCGTCTTGCTGCCCACCATTGGTGCCCCGGTTTTGACCATAGGCGCGTTGGCCAGACTGTTGTCCATAAGGCGCTTGCCCATACTGCGCGTGAGCAGGCAGGCATTCGATGCACGCCGCAACGAGGGCGGCTCCCATGAGGTAACGCTTCAGGTAACGTGTTTGCATGGCTTTACTCCTTTGGCGATTTTTCCTTTGATTTTGCATCGGCATTCTGCTGGAAAGATCGCCCCCGTCTCCGTTTTGTTTCGACTTGTCTCGTTCCAGTTCGTGGCTCGGCTTTAGTGCTGTGGCTTGCAGGTGGCCCCGGCTCGCCGTTCCAGAACTGCATCAATCGGTCCCGATAAAGGCACCAGATTGGGAAATCTATTTTGTGACGCACCGCGCTCTGGCACGTTGCATCAGCAATATCCACCGTGCGATAGCGTCCAGAAATATGATACAACACAAGGGCCTTGGGTCGCACAGTGGAGGCTACGGCAACTGCTTCATCCAATGTGGCGTGCCACTGGTGCTTGCGTTCCCCGGCATCCACAATAGTCGCTTCGTGCAACAATAATTCCGCGCCCTGCACCACCTGTGACTCAACGGGTAAGGTGTCCCCGCTAAACGCCACTAAAGTCGCCTCATACTCTTCGGTGAGACTCTGCACACTCTGCCGCCCCTCGGTTCTGGCACGGGTGCTAATTTCTTCTTGCGTTAGACCTGCATACTCCGGCTTCAAGCGTCGCCGCGTCTCGACAACTTTATAGCCGAGGGTCAATCGCCCTCGAATGTGCCGGGTTGGAAAGGTTACCACTCGTCGCCCGCCGCGAGCGCCACTCTGCTTCGGTTGCCCCGTTGCGCTGCCTGTTGGTTGATGGTTGGCAGTCAGGGCAAAGGTGTCGCCAGCATCTAAAGGAATCCAACGCAGAGCAAAGGGTAAGCGGGTCGCTGTGCGCTCTAAGTAAAGCTGCATATCCGCCACAAACATATCATCACGCGGATAATAAATTTCTAAGGGCTTTTCGGTGTCGCCCATGCCCGCAGCCCGACTCCATAACAGCGAGGGCAACCCCGAAATGTGGTCAATGTGCCCGTGCGTTAATAAGACACGCTCAATCGCAAACCCACCATTGCCCAGACTTGTCGCTGCGCCTTCGCCACAATCAATCAGCAAGTGATCGGGTTTATAGAAAATCCAGGTTGAGTATAAAGCCTTTGAATGCCCAAAAAGCAGCGCCGCAACATCCACAGCTAAAGTATAGCAACCGTCGGTAGTCGGTGGTCAGTAGTCGGTGGGGGAGACCAAGCGAGTACGACTTCGTTAACCTTTGGTTTTCCTCAACCGGCTACCGACTACTGACCACCGACTACCGCCTCCGGCATGGGAATGAAGCTTAAACCTCGTTTGCGGGCTTCGCGCACAATGGAGGGCAGGGCTTCCGGGGTGCCAGGGCCAGCGTCATGAAGGAGGACGACATCACCAGGGCGTAAGCCATCTTTGACACCCTTGGCAATGTCGTGGGCCGGAGGACGCCGCCAGTCGCCCACGTTGTTGCTCCACCAGGCCATTGTGATGCCATTAGCATATAAATAGTCCATGACATCGCGGTTTAAGCCGCCACCGGGCGGACGAAAGAGACGAGTTTTAAGTGGCACATGCTCACTGTTGTAGATGGCTTGAATTGAGTTGAAGCAAGTTTCAACCTCGTGCCGGTATTCAGCGGGCGAAACACGGGTAAGATTATGGTGATATTGCGAGTGATTAGCTAAATGATGGCCTTCGCGGACAATGCGGTGGGCTAATTCAGGATAGAGCCGTAAGCCATCTCCGACCACGAAAAAAGAGGCTTTAACGCCAGTGCGTTGAAGCGCCGCCAGCAGAAGTGGGGTCGTCATCGGGTGGGGCGCATCATCGAAAGTGAGCGAGACATTGGCACTAACCGGATCAAGATGCTCGATGTGCCGCAACCTCAGAATCGGAGCCGGTGGCCGCCAGGTGCAGTAAGAAACCCACACTGCCACGGTAACGGCGGCAAAAGAGAGCCACCGTGCCGCATTACGCGCTTTATCGCTTGCCAATAACCCTTCTAATCGTATCATAGACCTGAAAGTAACCCTGGACTCAGACTCAATAATATTGTTTGTAACGCTGTCCGTTACCGCCGTGGATTATTCGCCAGCGTGTGCCACTGCCTCCAGAATGACGTTCTCCCGCACCAGAGCCATAATGATGATAATGGGAATTATTGCCGTAGTGATGATAGCCATAAGTTTGAGAACCATAATGGTGGTAGCCCACATGACCACTACTGTTATTTATTGGAGCGTGTGATTTAGCCACATGGCTTTGTCCCCAGGTGCGCTTGACCGTAGTGGGATGATTGACGCGACGAGGAGGAGCCGGGCGAGTGGCGCGATGTGGTGCTACAGGATGGGGTTTAGCGATAACGCGAACGCGGAGGGGCTTAGATTTAGCCGCCGCTCTTAGTTGAGGTGCGGGCTTGACTAATGGCTTGACTGGTGGTTTAGCTGCATGTTGAGGTGAAGCGTGTGGTTGCAATTTTGGGGGCCGCCTGACGGTTCCCGGTGGCATCCCTATCTGTGGCTTCACCGTCGGCACATGACCTGATGGGTGTGGCTGCACCAAAGTGTTTGCCGTTGGAACCTGCACGGTTGGAGCTTTAGTGGCCGCTGGTTGTGGTGTGTTGGTGGGTTGTGGAGCGGGCCGAGGCGTCAACGTTGGTAAGGGACGCGGTGTTGGTCTGGGAGTCACCGTGGGACGTGGGTTGGGAACAGGTGTCACTGTTGGTTCAGGGGTTGGCGTTGGGAGCGGTGTTAGCGTTGGAGCGGGAGTTACGGTAGGCACTGGCGCTGGTGTCGGCACGGGCGTTGGTTTGGGCGACTGTGGAGCCGAGGCTGGTAATACCCGCGGGTTGATGTAAAGCAGCGAGCGATAGCGTAACCACAGCCCCCCATCCACATGAGCCGCATTGACCCATTGTGGGGCATTGGCTAAGTGCAGGTTGCGCCGTGCTACCGAAGCCGTGAAGACGGGCACCGCGCCTGTGGCAAAGATAAAACTGCGTGAAGCTTTAACATGAGGATCGTTCAGGATGACCCCCACCACATCTACATTTTGCACAAAGGGATCGGCATGGTAGGTGCCGCGCACAATTTGAGCTGCCGTTTCCACCACCTGCCGCCGCTCGGCCACGCCTTCATTTTTAATCTCAAAGCGCACCACGGCACAGCGATAGTTCGATGTCCCCAGGCGCACCTGTGCTACATCCACGTTGATAATCCGATGTGGCAGATGCAACGCCTGTAATGCATTGAGCAGCTTGGTTTCCGCTTCTGGCAGATGCCCACCCAGTTGAGTTGAGTTATCCGTCACGGCGTCTGCTGCGGACGCTCCAGTCGTCACACCTTCGCCCTCGCGTGCTGCTGTGTCGCGCATCGCACTGGCCTCTTTGTTGATGTCGGCAGTTTGCGCCGCCGCATTTGAAGTTCCCCCCACAGTGCCAGGGGGAGATTGGGCAATGGGTGATGCGGTCGCGGCGGACTCATGAAATAACCCTCTTAATTTGGAGCCGTAATGTGGCATGTGCCATAAGGAAAATAAGGTAATCAGCACAACGGCTAACACGGCTGCCCCGGAGAAGAGCGCCTGATGCCGTGCCCGCCAAATCAGGCGACGGCCATCGCGTGAAGGAATCTGTAAGGAGATGCGGCAGCCCGCCAGTGCCAGTGCTCCCCAGGCACCGCCTAAGGCCGCTCCTGAGCCGACATCTACCGGATAATTAGTGCCACAAAAAACGCGGGTAAAGCAAAAGAGCAAAACCGCAGCGGTGGCCGCCAAACCTGCGGTTGGCCAGGTGGCCCAGATCATAACAGCCAGACTTGCCGCCAACATCACTTCCGGGCTGGGAAAGGAGTTGTCATTCGGCTCTACCACCAGGGCATTGACATAATGTGTCATGCTGGGGCGCGGTGATAGCATATCAGTGCCCAGCACCCGTTGGGCAAACGCGTTTACCCCAACCATTGTGAGGGCGCAGAGAATACCTGCGAAGAGAGCGGCTACCGCCACCCGCCAGCGGGATGGAGCACGTCGCGGACGAGGCACCAAAATCAGGAAAACTGCGAGCACCGTCGCTAAAATCGGCACCGCACTGACGTAGTAAAGTCGTAAGGCCGCGTCCACAAAAGCGATGTGTCCGGCCCAACCGTTAATTAAGTAGAAGAGTTGCACAAGCCAGAGTGATTATAAGAAGTTCATGGTGCCATCGGCAATAACAAGCGTCAACTCTCACCTCAACACTTTCTCACCACAGAGACACAGAGGCACAGAGATTTTAGAGAAGATTTGAGGATAGAGAATAGAAGATACAAGATCGGAACAGCTTGAGCCACTCCTGTTATTGTCTATTCTCCATCTTTCCATCTCTCCATCTTCTCTCCTCAAAATCTCTGTGCCTCTGTGTCTCTGTGGTGAGAAACGCTGGGGTGCAGGTCACTTAAGCCTGGTATAATGGGCGTCATGGAACTTCTCTTGCTTGGCACTGCTGCCGCTGAAGGTTGGCCTGCGCCCTATTGTGTTTGTCCTTATTGTGAAGAGGCTCGTCGTCGTGGCGGCCCTAATTTACGCGCCCGCTCCGGGGCGTTAATAGATGATGACCTTAAGATTGACCATAGCGCCGACACTGTGCTGCACATGCAACGCTGTGGCCGCTCCCTGGCGCGTGTCCGCACCCTCGTTTTTACGCACCAACACTCTGACCACATTATTCCCTTAGAAATGCAATGGGCCGCGCCACCCTTTACCCAGACTCCTCCTGCGGAACCAATTGCCGTCTATGGTAACGAACAGGTGATGGAACTACTGCGAACTGCTTTTCCAGAACCCGCTAAGAAGAACCTCGATTTCCACCTGATAAAACCCTTAGAGCCGATCACCACCGTTACTGAAGACACCATTTTGCCCATGCCCGCCGACCATGTGCAAGGCGCACTAGTGTTACGCATCACCCGCCAGGGCAAAACCGTATTTTACGGCCATGATTCCGGGTTCTATCCTGAAGCAACGCTCGACGCTCTCAGTGATGGCACTCTACTGGATATTGCTCTCATGGACTGCACCAATGGTGGTCAGGAAACCAGCAATCGCGGCCATATGGGTATCAGCGGCGTGGCACAAATGACTGAGGAGTTACGTAAACGTGGTGCTATCACCGATGCCACGCGGGTTATCGCTACCCACTTTTCCCACAATGGCGGTCTACTGCATGAAGAACTCGTCCACGCCTTTCTCCCTCATAACATCGAAGTCGCCTATGATGGGATGGTCGTGAAAGTGTAGGGTAGGATACAAGAGGTAGGATGCTGGATACTGGATGTGCCTAATTTTGAAATCCATTCCTGTTAAGATGGATTGAAGTATCTGGTATCCAGCATCCTACCTCTTGTATCCAGCCCCCAATGCTCTTTTTAACCCTTGCGCCTTCAACAACATTTCCGCGTACTCAGAGTCGGGTCTACTGTCTGCGACGATGCCGCCGCCGACATGGAAGTAAGCCTTGTCTCGGATGCAGGTGATAGTGCGAATGGCGACGTTCCACTCCATATCACCATTGAAACCAAAATAGCCGATGGCTCCCATCGCCACGCTGCGTCGCACTGGTTCCAGTTCATCAATAATTTGCATGGCGCGTATCTTGGGTGCCCCGGTGATGGAACCGCAAGGGAAAGCGGCACGTATGGCGTCAACTCCATCCAGGTCATCCCGTAGAGTGCCAGTTACAGTAGAGACCAAGTGATGCAGAGTTGGGAAGGTTTCTACTTCAAATAAATGTGGCACCGCCACCGTGCCCCAGTCGCACACGCGCCCTAAATCATTGCGCAGTAAGTCCACAATCATGACGTTTTCGGCACGATCCTTTAGCGAGTATTGCAGCACCTCCTTTAACTGACCATCCTCTTCGGTATTATATCCGCGCCGGATCGTGCCCTTTATCGGCTGTGCTGTGAGTTGTTGGTTTTCCAGTTTCAGAAATCGTTCTGGCGAATTGGAGACAATTGCTAAATCATCCCATTCTAAAAGAGCTGAGAAGGGCATGGGATGAGCGTGGCGCAGATGCTCGTAAAGTTCTTGGGGTGGACAGGGCAGGGGGGACTGGAATCGCTGCGTGAAATTCGCCTGGTATATATCTCCGGCAGCGATATATTCTTGAATCTTCGTCACCGCCTGGAGGTAATCTGGCTGGGCTACTGGCAGAGCGTTTATTGCTTTCCGCTGCTTATCTTCATCCACAGCAGGGAGTGGCGAAGCTGGTAGGTGATGGCTCTCTTCTAAGGCTTCATAGAACACCAGGCGAATATCTGGTACCCCTAAGTCATCTGAGGGTGAATTGCTGCCAAAAGCGCGTGGCTCTAACTGACGGGCAAAATCATAACTGATAAAGCCAATGGAGGCTCCGGCCACGCCCACGTTGGCACGGCACCAGCGTAACGCGTGTTGTATCTCCGCTAAAGCATCCCCTGTGCCACTCCGAAACGGCAATGCCTCCTGCTCAACCTGCCATTGCCACGCGCCATCCTTAGCCTCAAAAACTGCAAAAGGCCGCGCCCCTTGCAGGCGACGGCCCTCGAAATCAAGAACAATCTGGCATGGCAACATAGATCACATAGCTAAGCGAAGAGGAGAGTGCGGCAAGTGGAGACTATGGAACCCGAAGCGTGAGCGACGGGCTTTGGTATGAGTCCCTGGAAACTGTAAGTTAAGCCCGTCGCTCACGCTCCGGGTTCCATAGTCTCCACTCCCAGTTAGAATCCTTGTCTCCCTCTTGGCGCTCTTGGCGTCCTTGGCGGTTCAATCTAACTCAAGAAATTTTCTGCAAGATTTTGAGAGCGCCTTGATCCCAGGCGACGCGGTGGGTGAGGCCGACTTTATTGAGATACTCCTGGTAATGCTCCATGTACCAGTCATAAGTCTCAATCAATGTCTGAGCGTTGGATTTCTGCGGGTGCCAATCCAGCACTTGTTCCGCGTGGGAGCAATCTACGAACGAATCCTGGTTAGCGGTTTTATAATGCCATTCCACCAAGGGTGAAAGTTTGGCGATTTCCAGAGCGCGCAGTACGGGTTGGGCCATCCAGGGAGCCTGGGGCACAAGACGTGAACCTGTGCCTGCGTGCTTGAGCAAGGCACCTAAATCTTGACGTACCGTGCCGTATTCTTTAGCTCCAATGTTGAACGTCTCATTTTTATTGGGCTGGGTTGAGGCGCGATAAATGGCGTCTACTAAATCGGAAACTGCTAGGAGTTGATAGCGATTGTTGCCGGTGCCGATGATGGGGATACGGCGACCTTCACGAATCCATTCAAAGAGAATCTGGAAAATGCCCAGGCGTCCTGTGCCGATAAAGGTTTTGGGGCGAATAATGGTGACATCTAATCCCTGTTGCCGCACTTCGTCGCAGACCTTTTCAGCGTCCACCTTTGAGATGCCATAAAGACCCAGGGGAATAATTGGTGAGGTCTCATAGAGCGGATGAATCTTCGGCACACCATACACCGCAGTGGTGGAAATGTGGATAGCCTTCTCCACTCCGACACGCTGCGCCGCATTCAGCACGTTGCGTGTGCCGCCTACGTTGGTATCCATAATCCGCTCCTGGCTGCCCTGAATGGGCAAGGCCGCCGCCGTATGCACCACCGCGTTGATGTCCTGCATCGCGCCATCCACGGTCGCCTGATTGGTGACATCGCCTTCGACAACCTCAACCCGACCTGCCGCCTGCGCCTCGCGCAGTTCCGGCTCATCCAAAGGAGCGAGATCAAGCAGGCGCACCGTCCAGCCTTCGGCCAAAAAACGCGATGCAACATGGCAACCCAAGAATCCCGTGCCACCCGTAATTAAAAGATTCATAGTTTTGAATGCTGAATTTTGAATTTTGAGTTGAGAACGTCTTACTATCTATCGAGTTTTAGGTGTGATGTTCTTAATTCAAAACTCAAAACTTAAAATTTTAGTATCAGCCTGCAACAATATCGCCTTCGATGGGATCAACGCGCACCCCACGGCTTTCGAGATGCTGCACGACACGCTCGATTTCGGCTTCGTCACCTTCCAACTGCAAATCCATCCAACCCGCCTCGTGGCTGACATTGGCGCGGCGGATAGAAAAGATCACATCGAACTTCTTAGCAACCTCGCAGATGATGGGATCAGGTATCCGCTCGTGGGGGAAAGTGAGGTGTAGTCGGTCTTGCATAATGAGTGCTGAGTGGTGAGAAGTGAGTGGTAATTTGGGTTATAACCACCACTCACACCTCACCACTCACTCCTTAACCTCCGGCAATCGCAGGCACGATGGAAACTTCGTCGCCATCTTTGAGGGGCGTATCGAGCTTCTCTAAGAAGCGGACATCTTCTTCGTTGACATAAACGTTCACGAAGCGGCGCAACTCGCCCTGGTCATCAAGCAGGCGGGTCTTGATCTCTTCGTTTTGCCCGGCCAGGCTGTTAACAACCTCGCGCAGGGTCTTGCCTTCAGCTTGCACTTCGGCTTTATCGCCGACTAATTTCTGTAATGGGGTGGGAATTCTGACTAATACGCTCATTATCTTTCTCCTGTTGATATTCAGTGTTAATTATAAGTTGTTCTCAACTGGCCGCTGCCAATACATCTTTTAAGGCGCTCTCGAACGAATTCAAATTTGGATCAATTTGATAAGGTTCCCCGACGCGACCCGCGAGAGCTTCCTGTGTCTTGAGGCCAATGCCCGTGATATAAGCGACGGTCGTTTCGTCCGGCTTGATTTTGCCTGCTTCGGCCAATTTCTTCAAGACGCCAATTGTTACGCCACCAGCAGTCTCGGTGAAGATGCCCTCCGTTTCGGCCAGGAGCTTCATACCTTCGACAATCTCATCATCGGTGACTAAGGCAGCCGCGCCCTTGGTTTCGCGGATAATATCGAGGACAAATGGCCCATCCGCCGGATTGCCAATCGCCAGGCTTTTGGCAATGGTGCTGGGTTTGACTGGCGTTACGAAATCTAAGCCCTGGTCGTAAGCTTGCACCACCGGGCTACAGCCTTCCGCCTGCGCGCCGCTGATACGAACATGGGTGTCTTCGATTAGTTTCAGCTTTTTCAATTCGCCGAAGCCTTTATGCACCTTGGTCAGCAAAGAACCGGAGGCAATCGGCACCACCACATGATCCGGGGCACGCCAACCCAACTGTTCGGCGACTTCATAGGCTAAGGTTTTGGAACCTTCACTGTAATAAGGCCGCACATTGACGTTGACAAAGGCCCACTTGGTGCGGTCAGCGATTTCAGAACAGAGCCGGTTGACTTCATCATAATTGCCGCGCACGGCCACCACATGGGGTGCATAGATGAGGGAGTTCATCACCTTGCCAACTTCTAAATCGGCAGGGATAAAGACAAAGCACTTGAGTCCAGCATGGGCCGCGTGCGCCGCGACGGAGTTGGCCAGATTGCCTGTCGAGGCACAGGCAGCCGTATCGAAACCGAATTCCACCGCGCGACTGAGAGCAACCGACACCACCCGGTCTTTAAAGCTCCACGTCGGGTTCGCTGTATCGTTCTTAATGTACAACTCTTTGATGCCCAGTCGCTTGGCGAGGCGGTCAGCGCGCACCAGGGGCGTAAAACCCGCTTCCAGGTTTACACGCGGCGTGCCTTCGACGGGTAGTAAATCTTGATAGCGCCAGATTGAATTTGGCCCACGTTGGATTTTCTCACGGGAGATTACCGAAGCAATGACATCGTAATCGTAATCTACTTCGAGTGGGCCAAAGCAAAACTCGCAGACGTGCTTGGGACAAAGCTCATAAGTTTCGCTACAAACGCGGCACTTTAAGCCTTTGAGTCGTCGCATAGATGAAACTTCTGCTTTAGGCGTGGCACTGGGGCCACTGGTTGAGGTGGGCAAATGAAGCAGAGGAGTAGCAGAGCGTGCCTCTTGCGGCTCACGCTCTTCATGCTGCGCTCCTCTAGCCTCTTGAGGAAGCGAAGAAGTATGGGGCAATGCGTGCTCCTTTCGTGCTAATGGGGCTTACACGCGTCACCGTTATAAGTTCTCATGCCGCCCTCCCCCTATTGCCTCGCGTATTGACACACCAGGCACCTTTGAAAGCGCAGCCCAAGGACGATGACTTATATTGAAATCTATCAGTTAGAAGGGTTATCGTCAACCGGAAGTAATATCTTGTTTGGGTGCAGGTGGGCAAATTTAATTAATGAAGAAGTATCATCAAATGTAGTTGTTAATACTTGCTGATGTTCCAGTTCACGCCGGATAGCATCGGTGGCGTGTTGTGCGCGAGGTGTTGTATGCGGCGCACGAATAACAAAAAGCCACTCTCGTGGTTGTTGTTCTAACGCTCGTAACCGGCGCACACGGGCCAGCCATTCATCGCCATACTGGGTGATTTCGCTTGGCTCACGCCGGTCTAAATCCAAGGGTTTTATAGCCTTCAGCGGAGGTTGCTTCAGGACTGGCAATACTGGCTCTTTTACCTCGTGTGCCGATGCTTCAGGAGCAACGAATGGTAACAGAACATGATAATCGGGTGTGCCTACTCGTGCTGGCTTATAAAAACGATCTAAGGAGAAGGTGCGCAGACTATCTGCAATTTGACGACGTAAAATTTCTTCTCCATGCAGAGATTCTGTGACGAAGCGACGACGGACATAATTTCCGAATAAGGCATCTAGAGTATCTCCAGGAGCATGGGATAGAATGGTGCGAGGCGGCCCAAAATGGAATAGTGCTTCACGAGGACGTGTTAATTCTCCGAAGATATGACGTAAAATTGTTTCACGCTTATCTGGTGGTTGTGCTGCTAAACGCCCTGTAGCTGCTTTCCAGCGGTTGCATTCTTCACATAAGGCATGAACTCCAGCCCGATAGGTGCTAATTTCTAATTCAGGGAAGAAGTGACTTACGCGTGCCCACCGCTGCATCTCAATCCGAAAATCAAGAAAGCCCAATGGTCCACAGGCGAGAGCTATTCCAATGTTGATGAACTCTCCTGCATCACGATAAGGCAAAAACCTCAACAATGCATAATTGCAAACGTATTCCGCCATTGACTAACCCTCCTCTGCGCCCTCTGTAGTTGTAGAAGTGCCCCAGAAGTCTTCAAATTGCATATTAATACGATCTAACTGCTGTTGCACTTCTTCAAGTGTGAAGCCTAGCGTGGCCTCTGTCCACTCTTCTGGTAAATCATTCCAGATACGGGGCAGCTCTCTTCGATTTTGCTGCCAAAATGTATCGAGTTCAATAGTGGCGTTAGTGAGCGGACCCAGTTTAGATTCTGGTTCCTCCCAAAATCTTGCCTCATCCACCAAGAGATCTGCTCCAAAAACGTGTTCAGTGGCAAAATCAAATAACGAGGCTGACATCATGTTTGGTGAAAAGGCTAGATTGTGATCAATTAGGTGCAATTGTTGCTCCGCTGTTGCCCACAGTAAATTAGGATTGCCGCCAGTTGAGCTTAAGATGTGGTCAGGATTATTAACCCACCAATCAAAAAGCAGCACACGCGCACGCAGGTCAACTGCGATATGGCCCCCTTCTACTTCCTTCCACCGTAATTCGACAGCAGATTCTACTTGGCGAGAACCAAAAGCCATACCGCCCCTTAATTCTGCTGCGTCCTCTCGGATACTACCCCGTACCAAACTTGAAGGCACATCAACAATCGCAAAGGGTACCACAGGTAGCCCACGCAATCGTGCCAATTCACCAGCTATCCACTCACAACATAATGCTCGATAACCAGCGTGCCGTCCTTTGACATAGTAGATCGCGCCATCTCCACCTCGACATATGAAGGGGCGAGTAATACCCTGTGTGCTGCGGTCAAGAATTTCTACGATACGCATATCTGTAGGATAAGTAAGTTGAACAATTAAAGCAGTCAGTGAATAGAGATTTGTCTCTGTTTTCAGTGTTAGGTCATGACAAGGCATAAGGCGTGGAGAGAGTTCTGAATACTATCACTCCCACATTCAGATCTTCTGCACCTGCGTCCTTAGAAGGCAACCATAAACGTACCACAATAATTCTAACTCTTTAACAACATGGAACCCTTGCATTCTTCTTTCGTTTACTGTAAAGTATCAAAGTTGTGTGCAGCTTTTGGCTGCCTTTGAACTTTTGCTAAACTCATCTTTTATCCTCTGCTACGTCTATCAGTCTCTGATGACGCTTTTGACCATCTGCGCGATTTGGCCCTTTACGCCTGAAAATCGCCGCTTTGTCACCTCTTGGATGCCGCACCCGCTTCAGTTAGCGACTCTTTTGTCAAACCGACTTGTGTTGAATCTATGAAATTATGGGCCAGTACGCTGGCTCGGTTTGCTGTCGCCTGTGGAGCAGGAGATGCTCACGGGCGCGTTGGCCTGTCTTGATGGAGATAGGTGCCAACGGCAATTGTCTGGTTACAGGCTGAGGTTGGGATGTGCGGCAGGGCGTTAGTTGTGCCCCATGTTGGTTTTTAAATCTCGTTTAAATCTGCGCTTTTGCAGGAGGATTACTCTGTATGGCAGTTACTGCTAACGGAAACGGAAGTGGAGTCGGTTCGCGGAGAACTAACCCCAAAGTTATTGATGACAGATTTCGCCATTCTGATGGCACTGTGACCATTGGGAGCGGACGCCCCATTTCGCGTTCCACCCTGGTGCTCACGGCCCAGCGCAAGGAGCACATGCACCAGTTTGACACGGTATCCGTGCCCAACATGGTGGAAATGCAGCTCGAATCCTACCAGTGGTTCTTGAACTATGGGCTGCGCGAGTTGTTCGATTCCTTTTCGCCCATCGAAGATTTCACCGGCACCATGTCGCTGGAATTTCTCGACTACACCCTGGGCGAGCCTAAATTCGCGCCTGATGAGTGCCGCGAGCGTGACCTGACCTATGAAATGCCGATGAAGGTCAAGGTGCGCGTTGTCAATAAAGAGACTGGCGAGTTAAAAGAATCGGAAGTCTACCTGGGCGAATTGCCTTGTATGACTGAGCGTGGCACGTTTATTGTGAACGGTGCCGAGCGCGTCGTGGTGGCGCAGTTATCGCGGTCGCCAGGCGCATACTTTAAAGAAGAGATTGCCTACTCTGGCCGTCGGTTGCTGCAAATGCAGATCATCCCGCAAGAAGGCGCGTGGGTGGATGCCGAAGTCAGCGAAGAGTCGGCCAAAGATATTTCGGTTTCCCTTGGCGTGAAGATCGGCCAATCCAAGCGGATGCCAATCACCACTCTCCTCCGCGCTTTTTCAGCGATGGATGTGGCGCAGCCCCATGCCACTCGCACCGAAATGTTGCGCCCTGCTTCACCCAAGCTGTTGGGTCGTACTCTGGCTGAGCAGTTGATTGACTATTCGACTGGCGAACTGGTTTCCGAAGCGGGTCAGGTCATTGATGAGGCTCTGTTGAAACGGGTGCGGAGTCTGCGCGACAATCCCGAAATCGAGGTTGTGGCCCAGCGGGTGCAGTGTGCCACCTCACGGCAGATTCTCGACCTTTTTGCTGAAAAGCGCACTATTAATGAGATTACCCCTGAAGCCTTTGTGGACATTACAGGCTCCAGCAATGAAACGGAATACAACTTCTTCCTGGCCCAAGACCTGATGGAAGGGGATGCCAAGCGGCCTGTGCTGCGGGCGTGCGCGCACATTGATCAGGAAGCTGTTGACAAAATTCTGCGCGTTAACCCGCCGAGTCTGGAAGTCTACTACTGCCCCTCTATTATTACTGGCTCCCTCGTACTGGATAAAGTGAAAGAAGAGCGCGGACGCGAGGAAGACCCGGCCACGATGGAAATGGCGGCTCTCTCGGAAGTGCATAAGAATCTGCGTCCTGGCGACCCGCCAACGCAGGAATCGGCGCGGTCCCTCCTGAATTCGTTCTTCTTCGACCCCAAGCGTTATGACTTAGGTCGTGTGGGCCGCTATAAGCTCAGCAAAAAAGTCAATGTAGATGTGCCCAACGATGTACATACCCTGACTCTTGATGACCTCGTGGGCGGAATTCGCTATGTCATTGAGATGGATAAGGGCGAAGACGAGCGTTATGGCCCGGATGATATTGACCACTTGCGTAACAAGCGCGTACGTGCCGTGGGTGAATTGCTGCAAAACCAGTTGCGTAGCGGCATGTTGCGCATGGAGCGCGTGGCTCGTGAGCGTTTGACGAGCTTAGACCGTGATTCGGTGACGGCACAGGCGGTTATTTCCATCAAGCCGATTACGGCGGCGGTGCGCTCGTTCTTCGGTTCAGGTCAGTTGTCGCAGTTCATGGATCAAACCAATCCCCTTGCGGAGTTGGCGCATAAGCGGCGTCTGTCGGTGCTTGGCCCTGGTGGGTTGTCGCGTCAGAGCGCCAAACTTGAAGTGCGTGACGTGCATCACAGCCACTATGGTCGCATCTGCCCGATTGAAACACCGGAAGGCCCGAATATCGGCTTGATTGGTAGTCTGGCGACTCATGCGCGCATTGATGAATATGGGTTCTTGCTGTCACCCTATCGCGTGGTTAAGAAGGGCAAAGTCACCAATGAGATTAAGTATCTGTCCGCCGATGAAGAAGAAGGCGTGACGATTGCCAGCGCCTCAGCGATTGTGGCTGAAGACGGCACTCTGACCGAAGAGTTGGTGCAGTCACGGCGCGTCCTGGCTCACCCGAAAGTGCCGCCGATGGAAGCCGACTATATGGACTTGTCGCCACTCCAGGTCTTCTCGGTTGCTACCGCGATGATTCCGTTCCTGGAAAACGACGACGCTAACCGTGCCCTTATGGGTTCCAACATGCAGCGTCAGGCTGTGCCCTTGCTACGGCCCCAGGTGCCCCTCGTTAAGACTGGCATCGAATTGCGCGCCGCCTTAGATAGCGGCGCGGCGGTGGTCAGCGATGTGGATGGCGTGATTGATGATGTGACGGCCAAGGGCATCGCAGTGCGTGGCTATGACGATGAGGTTTATTACCATCCACTGCGCAACTTTGTGCGCTCCAACCAGGCGACTTGTATTCACCAGAAGCCGATTGTGAGCAAGGGGCAGCGCGTGCGGGCCGGAGAACCCATTGCTGATGGCCCAGCCACTAAGGGCGGCGAACTGGCCCTGGGTCGTAACATGACGGTCGCGTTCGCGCTGTGGGAAGGCTACAACTACGAAGACGCCATTATCTTGAGTGAGCGTATCTCGAAAGAAGATGCCCTGACTTCGATTCACATCGAGAAATATGAAGTTGAAGCGCGGGACACCAAATTAGGGCCGGAAGAGATTACCCGTGATATTCCCAATGTCGGTGAAGACCAACTCAAGAACCTGGACGAGCATGGCATTATCCGTGTGGGTGCGGAAGTCTTCCCCCAAGATATTCTGGTCGGTAAGATTGCGCCCAAGTCGCAGGGTGAACTGTCGGCGGAAGAGCGTCTGGTAATCGCCATCTTTGGTAAAAAGGCCGAAGAGTCGCGCGATGCCAGCTTGCGGATGCCGCACGGCGAAAAGGGAACTGTGGTGGGCGTGCAGATTTTTGCCCGTCATAAATACTTTTCGCACCAGCTTTATGAGCGGTATCTACAAGAAGGCGACAGCCCCGACCAGGCCGAGCGCAAGTCTACCTTTGCTTTCGTCAATGATCCTGAGCGTCCTGAGTGCCCGATCACTGGCGGCCCACTGGATAAGCGTCCGGGTGATGAGTTGCGTGCTGGCACCAACCAGATGGTGCGCGTCTATGTAGCGCAAAAGCGCAAGATCATGGAAGGCGACAAGATGGCTGGACGACATGGTAACAAGGGTGTTGTGTCGCGCATTCTGCCCGAAGCCGATATGCCCTTCCTGCCCGATGGCACCCCGGTTGATATTATTTTGAATCCGTTGGGCGTGCCTTCGCGCATGAACATCGGTCAGGTTCTGGAAATGCACTTAGGCTTGGTTGGTAAGCACTGGGGCACCGAGTTCGAGAACCCGATTTTCGATGGGGCGCGTGAAGCCGAGATTTACGACAACATGGATCGCGTGGCGGCGCAGTTACAGTTCGCCACCATGCGCAACTATATCGAGACCGAACTGGAATTAGAAATCGATTTCCAGGAGCCGGAAGATTTTGCAGCGTTTAATGAAGGCTTGCTCGATAGTCTGGCTGATACCCTGACTGAGAAACTGCGCACGGTGGATGATGAGCAGTTAGACCGCATTGGCGAGCAACTCAATACGCAGCATGAAATCTTTGGGCGTAGCGACCGCAATCGTAAGGCGGATTTGATTACCCAACGCGTGCGCGAGATCACCATCAAACGCAGCGGCTTCGATCCCAAGAGCGGCAAGTGTACCCTCTACGATGGACGCACGGGTGAGCCGTTCCAGCAGCCAGTGGCGGTTGGCCAGGTCTACATGATGAAGCTGCACCACTTGGTGGAAGACAAAATCCATGCCCGTTCCACCGGCCCATACTCGCTCGTTACGCAGCAGCCGTTGGGTGGTAAAGCCCAGTTCGGTGGCCAGCGTTTCGGTGAAATGGAAGTCTGGGCACTGGAGGCTTATGGCGCGGCGCATACCCTGCAAGAGATTCTGACCATTAAGTCGGATGACGTGGCAGGACGTGTCAAGACCTATGAATCCATCGTCAAGGGCGAGAGCGTGCTCGAACCCGGCGTGCCGGAATCGTTCAAGATTCTGGTCAAAGAACTGCAAAGCCTTGCTTTACAAGTCGAAGTCGAAGACGAGAATGGCAATGCGATGGAACTCAAAGAAGTTGAGGACGAACTCGACGGGAGTGGACCTCGCTAACTGGTTGAGAATGGAAAATAGAGGATAGAAGATCGCAGGAACTGCGCTTTTATCCTCTATTGCAGGGAGCAAGCATGAGCCAATCTGCAACGGAAGAGCGTGTTGAAGCGGTTATTATCTCCGGGCCACGTAAAGGGGAGTTTATCAACGTCAACAGCCAGGCAGAGCCAGAACTTTCGGCAGAAGAGGAAGCTATGCTGAATTTTGTGGTGCAGGCTGCCAAACGTATGTCTGAGAGTGCTAAGGCTCTCTCAAATTCTGTGGACTTGCTGCTGCATGAGGTTTGCGAGGTAAATAAAAGACTACATGGGTCTACTGGATCATCTCAGTGAATTAGGTCAGTCCATCCTTACTTCTGATGCGCAATTAAAACATCAGAAAGAAGAGATAGACCGGATTATTCAGCAACTTCGCATTATGGGTGAAGGTCTGCAAGACCTGCGTGACCGAGTGGTGCGTTTAGAAGCCCAGCGTGAAGCTGACCGAGCGCAGATAATGGCGGAAGTAGCGCAGTTCAAGACAGAAGTCGAGCGGGCTGAGTTGAGATTGTCACGACAACTCCCTGCCTCTCAACCAATTGATGAAGATAACAAGTAAGATTGTTTTCCTAAACAGAGGAGCAATTTAATTATGGCGGAAACAAATATTTTTTCAGTGCCAGCGTTGGATTCGGTAGGCTTGCAAACCGGACGCGATGGGTCGGGGCGCGATGGCTATGGTGGCCGCGATGGTGCGGGGGCGCGGCAAGCGGCCCAGACCCTCTCTGCTTCGGCGTTCGACCTGTTGCGCATCGGCATCGCCTCGCCGCAGGACATTCGTTCGTGGAGCCGGGGCGAAGTAAAGAAGCCGGAAACGATTAACTATCGCACCTTTAAGCCGGAGCGCGATGGCCTTTTCTGCGAGCGTATCTTTGGCCCAACTAAAGACCTCGAATGCTCGTGTGGCAAGTTCAAGAAATCGAAGTTCAAGGGTGTCATTTGCGACCGTTGCGGCGTAGAAGTCACCCGCGCCAAGGTGCGCCGCGTGCGGATGGGTCACATTGAGTTGGCCGCGCCGGTGGCGCATCTGTGGTATGTCAAAGGCGTGCCCTCGCCGATGGCCCTCTTGCTGGATATGTCGCCGCGCTTTTTGGAGCGTGTGCTTTATTTCTCGCACTGGGTTGTGACGCGTGCCGACCAGGGCAAAATTTCTAAAAACATCGAGCGCATCCGTGATGCGGTGCAAGATGAAATGCAGGAAATTGACAACTCGCGTGAGTTGGAAAAGAAGCGTGCTCTCGATACCTACGCCGAAGCGCAGCAGCGCCTGACCGAAGGCGACGAGACCATCACGCGCGAAGATGTCGAATCGGCGCGCAAGCGGGCCGAAGATGTAAGCGGGGATGCCTATGCCGAAGACCGCAAGCGCGAGTTGCAGGATGCTCTCGGTCTGTTGGCCGAATTGGAAAAGCGCCGCCTGCTGACCGATTCCGAGTATCGCGGCTTGCAGAAGTTGATGGAGACCATCACCCGCAAGCTGGGTCGTGGTTTTGAAGATATGTTTCATGCGGGCATGGGCGCGGAAGCGGTCAAGAAGTTGTTGGAAGATATTGACCTCGAAGCCCTGGGCCGCGAGTTGAAGAAAAGCGTGCAGGAGACCCCAACGGGTGCCAAGCGTGGTCGTCTGATTAAGCGATTGGAAATTGTGGAGGCGTTCCGCAAGTCGAAGAACCGTCCTGAGTGGATGGTCTTGGAAACGATTCCGGTTATGCCGCCAGAGTTGCGCCCGATGGTGCAGTTGGATGGTGGACGCTTTGCCACCAGCGACCTGAACGACCTTTATCGTCGTATCATCAACCGCAACAATCGTCTCAAGCGCATCACGGAAATCCGCGCGCCGGAATCCATTATCAACCATGAGAAGCGTCTGTTGCAGGAATCGGTGGACGCTCTCATTGATAACACCCGCCGTCAGCGTCCGGTGACTGGTTCCTCTGGTCGCCCCCTCAAGTCGTTGAGCGATATGTTGAAGGGTAAGGAAGGACGCTTCCGCAAGAACCTGTTGGGTAAGCGTGTGGACTACTCCGGGCGTTCGGTGATTGTGGTCGGCCCTGGCCTGCGTCTTGACCAGTGCGGCTTGCCCAAAGAAATGGCCCTTGAACTCTTCAAGCCATTCGTAATGAAGCGGTTAGTGCAGAAGGGTTACACCACCAACATCAAAACGGCACGGCGCATGGTGGATCGTTTGAAGCCGGAAGTGTGGGACGCGCTCGAAGAGGTTATCCGTGAGCATCCGGTGCTGCTGAACCGCGCACCAACCCTGCACCGGTTGGGTATCCAGGCGTTCGAGCCGAAGTTAGTAGATGGTAAGGCAATTCAGATTCACCCCCTCGTTTGCCCCTCGTTCAACGCGGACTTCGATGGTGACCAGATGGCTGTGCATGTGCCGCTCTTCCCGTCGGCGCAGGCGGAAGCGCGCGTCTTAATGATGTCCACCAATAACCTGTTCAGCCCGCGTGATGGCGCTCCGGCGATGTCACCAGGCTATGACATGGTGTTGGGCTGCTTCTACCTGACGATGGATAAGAAGAACGCCCGCTCGGTGGCACAACTCACACCCGAAGAAGTGCAGGCGCTGCCGCGTTTCTCATCGGCTGATGAAGCGATCACCATGCACCACTTGGGTAACTTAGAATTGCATGATGTGGTCAGCGTGCGCCATCCCGCCGGGGAGAAGAAAACGCCAGAAGCCGCGACGGGGATGCTGACTACGACGGTTGGCCGCCTCATCTTTAATGAGATTGTGCCAGAGGCGCTGGGTTATGTGAACCATCCGGTGGATAAGAAGACGATCAGCCACCTGGTCGTGCGTTGCCATGAAGAACTGGGCAACGAAGACTGCGTGCGTTTCCTGGATGCGATTAAGAACTTAGGCTTCCGTTATGCGACCAAGTCGGGCATCTCGATCTCGATGGGTGACATCAATATCACCTCCCGCCGTGAAGAGATCCTGGAACGCACCGAAGCCCTGGTGCGCCGCACCAATACGGCGTATGAGAAAGACCCGCTCTCCATGACGGCTCAGGAGCGCGAGCGCAGCGTGTTGAATGCGTGGATTAAGGCGTCCAATGATATTCACAACGATGTGTTAGGCTCGTTAGACAAGTTCAACCCGCTCTTCTTAATGTCGCAGTCGGGCGCGACCGGTAAGATCAAGCAGATGATGCAGATCGTCGGTATGCGCGGCTTGATGCAAGACCCGTCGGGCCGTTTGATTGAAGACTTGCCGGTGAAGTCGAACTTCCGCATGGGCTTGAACCTGCATGAGTATTTCGTGAGTACGCACGGTGCCCGTAAAGGTCTCGCTGATACCGCTCTGCGAACAGCAGACGCGGGCTACCTGACACGACGATTGGTAGACGTATCACAGGATGTCATTATTCGCGCCGATGATTGCGGCACAAACGAAGGTATCACGGTGCGCGAAGTCTTTGAAAGTGATGAAACGCATCGTCCTGATGCGCGTGCCCTGTTGGGACGCCATCTGGCCGACCCGATTAAGCATCCTGAGACGGGCGAAATCGCCTTCCAGGTGGAAACCTATATCAGCCCGGACATCTGGCAGCAGATTAAGGACTTAGGTTTGCCGACCACAGCGCGTGTGCGCGTTCACATGCCGCTCGAAACCCTTTCCGAGCGTTTGGTAGGACGCACCTCGTTGGAAACCGTCAAGCATCCGACTACCAAGAAGGTCTTGGTGCAGATGGGGCAGGAGATTGACCGTGACACTGCCGAAGCCATTGAAAAGGCAGGCGTGCGCGAAGTCAAAATCCGCAGTATTCTGACCTGTAAGCTGGGACGTGGCGTATGTGCCGCTTGTTATGGTCATGACCTGGCGACCAATCATCGTGTCGAAATCGGCGAAGCAGTTGGTATCATCGCGGCCCAGAGTATTGGTGAGCCGGGCACGCAGCTTACCATGCGCACCTTCCACTTAGGTGGCGTGGCGCAGGGCACTTCGCTGACGGGTGTGGCGAACGTCAAGCGGGCGCGCCAGCAAGCGTTGCAAGAGTTGCGCACTGACATCAGCAAGGGCACCTTCCAGATGCAGGGCACGCTGACGGAACAGAAGCGTGAAATCCAGCGTTACCTGAAGGTGTTGGAAGCGACCGTTGGTGGCTTGCTCCGCGTGGTTGAATTGTTCGAGGCACGCAAGCCCAAGGGCGAAGCGATTACCACTGATGTGGATGGCACTGTCGTCGCCATCATCGGCGGTGGCCGCGCCGAAGTGCAGGAAGGTATCAACCTCTCGCTTGATGTTGAAACGGCTCGCACGGGTGTGCGCAAAGTATTGATTCAGACCACCGCCAATGTTGGCGAGCGGGATAAGATTATCGGTCATCGTCTGGCAACGGATGTGACCCGCAAGGGTGGCAAGGCGTTGGCCACGGCGAACACCGAAGTCAACGAACGCATCTTGAACCAGATTGAGGATGCTGGGCACACGACGGTGACGGTGCAGCGTGAGTTCGCGGTGCCTTATCGTGGTAACCTCGACGTGCGCGTGGGCCAGACCGTGATGGCTGGCGATACACTCACCAAAGGCCCACTGTGGCCCCAGGATGTACTCTCGTGGAGAGGCGTCAAGGGCGTGGCGGAATACCTCGTGCAAGAAGTGCAGAAGGTCTATAAGTCACAGGGCATTTCGATCCATGATAAGCATATCGAAGTCATCGTGCGTCAAATGTTGCGCAAGCGCCGCATCAAAGACCCCGGTGATACCGAGTTAATGCCTGGTCGTCTGGTAGATGCACCTTCGTTGGATCAAATCAACGAGCGTGCTACTGCCGAGGGCAACGCTCCAGCCACAGCGGATTTCGTGCTGTTAGGTATCACCGAAGCGGCGCTGGCTACCGAATCGTTCCTGTCGGCGGCGAGCTTCCAGAAGACCACTAAAGTGTTGACCGAGGCCGCCACGCATGGCCGCGTGGATATGCTGGAAGGTCTCAAGGAAAACGTCATCATTGGACGCCTAATCCCGGCAGGTACGGGCTTACAGCGTAAGATGAAGATTGACGTGGAACTTGATCCGGCAGCAGTCGAGTATGCTCAGGCTCACGCGGATGAGCTACACGCCGAAGAGTTGCGCACCAAGCCATCAGTCAAGGAAGCTATCAATACCGATGAAATCTTCTCGGTCACTGGTGCCGACGATGTGGCGGGCATGGCCGATGCTGGCTTCTCGGTCAGCGAAGGCGACAGCGAATTGGGTGACGAAGAAGTGGAGCCGAGCGATTCTGATCTGGCTTTCGAGGAAACCCTCGATATGGATGGGGATGGCATCGGTGGCCTGGATGGTATGTTCAGCGCGGGCGATGAGTAAGCTCTGCTGAACAGGACAGAAGTCCATATCCTTAATAACAAGCCCGCTCTGGTGAACGCCAGAGTGGGCTTGTTATTTTAGTCCTGAACCTAAGGCAAGGCGTTGGTTAAACTAAAACAGCATCACTTCTTTCCCCTCTGAGGAATCTGTTTGAATATGAAGACTCTCCTTTTGCTTGCCTGTTTATGCCTCTTTGCGTTGCCATCACTGGCAGGCGAGTTCCGTGTGCCCTTAATGACCGTGCCGCCCAAGGTGGACGGCAATATTGAACCCACTGAATGGGCCAATGCCGCTCGCTGCGATGGCTTTTCGATGAACACTCTGGAACGGCGGCGCGTGACGGGGTATGTGGGAGCCACGACCACCCATCTCTATTTAGCGATTCGTTCGCAACTGCCAGTCGAAGGCACCCTGGTGGCCAATACCAGACGCAACAGTGTGAATCTGGTTTATGATGATTCGATTGAAGTTTGGGTAGAGCCATCGGCTATGGCACAGGCTGCCAAACGCGTACAGGTGCAGATGCTGGCGAATTCGTTGGGCTATCGTTACTATCGAATGCATGTGCCGGATGACCCGACCTGGCGGGGCGACTGGAAGATGGCTAATGGCACGCACAATAACGAGTGGCACGCCGAAATTGAAGTGCCCCTCGAACAGATTGCGCCCGGACGCCACGCCGATGAAGGCAAGTGGGGCATTAACCTGGCGCGCACATTTGCCCTGCCGGGTGGCGCGGGCACGCTCTGGCAGACCTCGCTGGGTGGTGGCTCCTTCGCGCCCACCGATTGGTTCACCTTTAGCCGCACCGATGCTTTAGCTGTTAGTTACGAGAATCGGGGTGATCCATTTACGGGTCAGGTTAACAGTGTCCTGGTCTTGCGCAATCCAACAAGTGCGCCCATCACCGTCAGTTCTCAACTCCATCTAAAGCGCGATGTGATGCCGGAAACTGGGGCGAAGGACACGATCACCGTTGCGCCGGGGCAGACGCAAGAAGTCACGTTGAAAGTAAACGACCAAGCTACCAAGAAGTTTGAACTGACAGCGCAGGTAACTTCACCTGATGGCAAAGTCAGCTATTTCGACCGCACGCTCACCTGGCAGCCCGTGAGTGAAGATAAGCCCTGGGTTTACACTGCCGCTAAAAAAGAAGCACCCCCCGTAGACTTCAACTTTGCTTATTATCCTTACCTCAACCGGATGCGGATTGCGGCGGATGTTTCCAATTTGCCCAAGCAGGCGCGGGTGCAGAGCGTGCAGGCTCTTATCCGCAAGAAAGCTGGGGCTGCTGTAAAAACGGTGACTTTCAATGATCTTAAAGAGGGTCGGCAGGAATTGAGCTTCACTCTGCCGCCGTTACAGGGGCAATATGAAATAGCCCTCAGCGTCACGGGCCAGAACGTGCCCACTGGCGAACTGGTGAAAGAGTTTGAGCGCACCGTTTACCCGTGGGAGCATAAAAACCTGGGCAAAAGAACCAAAGTCTATGCACCCTTTACTCCCATTCGCATCCGGGGCAAACAGCTATCTACAATTTTGCGTGACCATACAGTAAATAATGTTGGGCTGTGGGATCAAGTCGTGGCAAAAGGGGAACCTCTCTTAGCCGCGCCGATGAGTTGGAGTGTGAGTGTGGACGGCGACTCTGTGCCGGTACAGCCTGAGCGTTTTCGGTTCTTGAAGACTGCTGATAACACAGCCACGGCTCAGGGCGGTTTTACAGCGGGGGCACTGCACGCTCAGGCCGACACCACCTGGGATTATGATGGCACCATGCGGCTGGACTTGCATCTGCAACCCACGGCGGGCAAAACTGTTAATGCCCTCACCCTCGACATCCCGCTTAACGAAAGTGAAGCCACCCACCTCCACGCGATGGGCGATGGCATCCGCAACACGCTTTATCAAAAAATACCGGCGGGCACGGGCAGCATCTGGAACGCCAAAAGCGTGCAAGCCTCCGACCTGCCGCAGAATTTCTGCACCTACATTTATGTTGGTACTCCGGTGCGGGGCCTATGCTGGTTTGCCGAAAACGACAAGGGCTGGGGTTGGGATGCCCAGACGCCGAATTTAGAGTTGGTGCGCGAGCCGGGCCGGGTTATCCTGCGGGTGCATCTGATTAATCAGCCGCAAGCCATTGCCACGCCGCGCACCATCACCTTTGGCTTGCTGGCGGCCCCGGTGAAGCCGCGCATTCCGCTCGATTGGCGGCACAAGTGGCGGCGCGATCAATATACCCTCCTGGGCACCGACATTAACTGGCTGGCCCTCGGCGATGCGGCGTCAGTTTACCCGGCAGGCAAGGATATGTATCTGTGGGAGATGATTAAGCGCGGCAACCGCGAGCATCTCAGTGATGCCGATATTAACTCGGTTATTGAACGCGGCAAGCCCTACTTCGCGCCTTACGGGGCGGATGTCGTGCAGACCTTTATCAATCATGTGCGCTATAACTTGACGAGTCGTTATGGCAAGAAAATGATCTTTTACTATAACCGAGCTAGCTATCAGGCCGCTGATGAGTTTGAGACCTTCAAGGACGAATGGGCGTTGAAAGACCTGCGCACGGTGGGCAAGGGTATCAAACGCGATGAAATCAAAATTGTGCCCAGCGAGTCTTACATTGACCACGCCCTCTACTGGTATGGCAAATCCTTCGATATTGGCGGTAATCAGGGTGTCTATTGGGATAACTGGTTCTTCGCCGGTTCTTACAACACGATGATGACAGGAGCCTATCAGAAGAGCGATGGCACGGTCGTCCCCTCGACGGGTATTTGGGGCTTGCGTGAACTCAGCAAGCGCACCTTTCAATATCTCAACGAGCGCGGCATGTTTCCTTTCACCATGCCGCACATGACTTCCACCAGTATTCTCCCAATGCTCTCCTTTGCCACTGTGCAGTATGACTGGGAGTGGAAATACTCCGAAGGTGACGTGCAAGACCGCTTTACCCGTGACTACATTCAACTGGTCAGTAATGGCGAGTTAGCGGGCACCTGGCCTGTGCTGCTGCACGACCAGGGCAAGTTGGAAGACGATCCCTGGACGGGCCGCACCTTCGCGGCGGTAGCCATGCTGCACGAACTCGATACGGCTTATGCAAGCTCGACCAAAACTGGACAGGGGCAACTTGCGCTCTTTAAGCCAGTAGATGAGATTCTGGCTCAACCGGGCGTCGAAGCTTACCGCTACTGGGACGACCGCCCCCAGCCCATCAAGACGGATGATCCTGATTTGCCAACCATTGTATACGCGGTTAAAGGCCAACAGGCTGTTTGCGCTGTGGTGAGTTATGCCGCTTCCGATCAACAGGCTCAAGTCACGCTCGACCCCACCGCTTTAGGCTTTAATCATGGCTATAAAGTCACCGATGCCGAGACAGGGGCCGAGATTTCAACTGCGGGCAACAAGTTTTCATTTCTGCTGAAGAAGCACGACATCAAAGTACTGAAGGTGGTCGCGCCATGAAGAGGATGATGCAAGACAACTCGGTAACAATTGTAGGCCAGACACTCTTGTCTGGCTCTGCTTTGAGTTTTCAGGACAGCCAGACAAGAGTGTCTGGCCCACGATGGTTGAACTGTGTAGGCGTTATGTTACTGTGGCTAAGCTGCCTGACTCTGCCTACCAGAGCTGCTGTCCTGGCTGAAGATAATCCGATCCTCGTGCCGCCTTGGTTAGAAGATAGCCTTGTCTATCGTAACTCTTTCGATAATGAAAAAGTGGCCCCTAATACCAACATAGAGAATATCCAACTGGTTGATGGCTCAACCACTGAGCAGTCGCCTCTGGGCTTGTTTGGCAAGGGATTAGCGTTATCAGGCGACAAGTCATTTAAGCTCAGAAGTCCTGTCTTTTCACCGCATAAGCCATTTACCCTTTCTTTTTGGTGGGCATTGAAGGAAGATGCCAAGATTGATACAGGCTTCAACCTCTTTGGCTTGACAGGCAATGGCTACATCGGCCATTTCGTGCGCGGCAAAGGTGAATGGTGCGCCTTACAGCGACCAACAGGCGTCTGTCAGGTCTACTATTTCAAAGGGATTCCCAACCAGAACCTGCTCTATGATGGTGACCTGGCCTCGTCTCTCAATCTTAAAGCGAATGTCTGGCATCATACGGCGGCGGTGTTCCGGGCTGGTTCAACCATTGAGATTTATACCGATGGCAAGAAAGCCACCGAAACTCATGCCGAAGGCCGCTTATTCCGCCCCGAAGATAACCTCCAACAGTTTGAGTGCGGCCCCTTTGGGAGTGGCGGCTACCTTGATGAACTGACGGTCTTTGACCGCGCGCTCAGTGCCGATGTTATCGGACGTTATTACAGCGTCATCTCTCAGATGCGCGCTTTGACATAAGCCCCAGCAGCCCATGACAGAAAAGTTATCCATGTTATACATAGACTTATCCATAGTGTTCAAAAGTGGGGATAACCCATTCGTGAGGTCAGAGAATCCTGTGAATAATTTCACAGAATGGTGAAACGGAGGGTCAAACCAAGCGTTGGCTATGATAGAATTTAAGGTAGTAAAGGGCTTCGATACGGCTATGAATACTCCACAAACAAGCGGTCAAATGAGTGAATTTATCTGGGCCAAAGCGGTTGGGAATGCCGGGTTAAGTGATATTCACGAGAAGGTATTGGCAGGGGAGCGTCTCTCCTTTGAAGAGGGGATGCGGCTATATGCTACACCACAGCTTAACGTGGTAGGCTACCTCGCCAACATTGTGCGCGAGCGTAAGAACGGCAACGTCGCCTACTGGGTGCGCAATCAGCATGTGAATTACACCAATGTGTGCAACAAAGGCTGCCTTTTCTGCTCCTTTTACGCCCGTCCCAAAGATGACCCCCGCGCCTATACCATGACGCCCGAACAGGCGGCGGACAAGGTGCGCAACTATGGGGACGTGCCGATTACTGAAGTGCATGTGGTGGGTGGCGTCAATCCCAAACTGCCTTACTCTTACTACTTGGAACTGTTGCGTGCCATCAAAGCGGCTCGGCCCCAGGCACATATCAAGGCGTTTACAATGGTGGAGATTGACCAGATTGTACGTGCCGCTAAAAAGCCAGCAGCGGAAGTGTATGAAGATCTCAAAGCGGCGGGGCTGGATGCTTTGCCCGGTGGCGGCGCGGAAGTGATGAGCGACCGCGTCCACGAAGACCTCTTTTATGCCAAACCCAATGCGGCCCGGTGGCTTGAACTGGCCCGCGCCGCTCATCAGGCCGGATTGAAGACCAACGCCACACTCCTTTATGGCCATGTCGAGCAGACCCCGGAAAAAGTCGAGCATTTTGTCAAGCTGCGCGAGTTGCAGGACGAGACAAACGGTTTTCTAACCCTCATTCCCCTCTCCTGGCATCCTGAAAAAACGGCCTTAGAGCATATTGCGCCGCCCACCGGTGTGGAAGACTTGCGCGAAATCGCTGTAGCACGGTTAATGCTCGATAACTTCCCGCACATCAAGTCGTTCTGGATTATGAACTCGGCCCCGGTGACGCAATGCGCCCTGTGGTATGGCGCGGATGATGTGGACGGCACCATCATGGAATATGAAATTATCCGTGACCCGTCGCGTGACCGCAAACAGGTTTTAACCAGTCGCCAGTTAGTCGAAATGATCATCGAAGCGGGCCGGGAGCCAGTCGAGCGTGATCCTCTCTATAATGTGGTTTCCGTGGGATTAGAAAACGTCTCAACTACCGAGGGTGGCCTAGTGGAGCAGTTCGCCAACAAGGGCCACAACATAGAGAACCTGGATATTCTGGCACGCGAAGAGGTAACGACTGCCTCACAACGTCTGAAACATAAGGTAAAAGGTACGCTGTTGGAGCAAGCGGTTTAAGGAAATAGGACGCTAACTCTGTTCGCCAATTTCATGCGCTATTAAACGCTATTTGCCTTAAATGGCGCAAGTTTGCGCTGCGTAGCATTTCATAACGCAGTTTTTGTCCTATTCAACAATTCTGGGATTAAGGTTATGGCATCCTGGGCCAATCCAGACGAAGGTTTGTGTAGCGAATGTGGCCATGCAAATTCGCGCCAGTGGATATTGTGTGATAAATGTGGGGCGCGTCTGCCGTGGGCACCACCCGAAGCGCCGAAACTAAAAGCGCATGAGATGACGCCGGAGCAACTGGCGGCTGTCTATGGGAAGGTGCAACCCAAAGAACCATTCTTTCTTTTTCTGCCCGAAAACCAGCTCGTCTTACGCGCTTTAATTTTTGTGATTTTATTCCTTGGCCTACTGGCTGAAGCATGGCTGCACTTGTTTTAATTCTTTTATCATGCAAATGACTATTGGCAGCACACAATTAGAATTAGTGCAGGGTGATATTACCCGGCAGGACACGGATGCCATTGTCAATGCTGCTAACGAAAGGTTGGCAGGTGGAGGCGGAGTGGATGGTGCCATTCACCGTGCTGGCGGGCCGCAGATTATGGAGGAGTGCCGTCGTATTGGTGGCTGCCCCACCGGAGAAGCGGTCATTACATCTGGCGGTAATTTGAAAGCGCGTTATGTGATCCATACAGTGGGGCCAATTTACCGTGGTGGCAAGTCCGGCGAGCCAGACTTGCTGGCGGAAGCGTACCACAATAGTTTAGAACTGGCGGTCGAGAACGGCGTGAAGAGTATTGCTTTCCCCTCGATTTCTACGGGCGTATACGGTTATCCGGTTGAGTCGGCGGCGCGCATTGCTCTGGGGACTGTTATCAGCTTTTTGGAGCAGAGTGTTCACGAAATAGAGGTAGTCCGCTTTGTGCTTTTTGACGCCCGAACTTTTGCCGCCTATGAAACAAATCTGGAGCATTTCAAGTCAGGTAGGACAGGAGGTTGAAACGATGCGACAAGACATACCTTTAGTGGCTTTGGACGATATTCGTATTGATACGCCCTGCCACGCGGCCTGGGAAGAGATGGCAGGCAATGAGCAAGTGCGCTTTTGCCAACTCTGCGCCAAGAATGTGTACAACCTGTCAGAAATGAGCCGCGCCGAAGCGGAGAACGTGCTCAGAAGCCAGCCGACTACCCCCTGCGTGCGGTTCTATCAGCAAGAAGACGGCAGCGTTATCACCAGTGGTTGTCCCGCGCCGTTCAAACTTGTGCAGCGCCCTTTCAAATGGATGAGCGGTGTAGCTGCGGCGATGGTCGGGGCCTGTCTTGCGACAGTGGGTGGCAGGCTGGGCATCGCTTCAGCCAGGGCCAGTGAGGTGACACCGACCCGAGTAGCGGGAGCGCATAAAGCTGGCCCGACGCATAAACCTAATAAACCTCAATGTCCGCCACCTCGTCAACTGATGGGCAAGCCTGCTGTCAGACCTCCTGTTGCATTAATGGGGGAGCCAACCGTGCCGCCAAATGTTCACCCCCAGCCGCCAAAGTCAAACCAAACACCTGTTGTTGTCCATCCACCGACCAATTCGCCAAGTCCGCACATTGTTCATCCTGTGATAGGCCAACCCGTTAAGAATCCGGGAAGCCATCATGAATAAGGACTTGTCCTTTATCGCCTTAGATTCAGTTCGTGTCGCCACTCCCTGCCGTGCGGCGTGGGAGAATATGCATGGCAACGATCAAGTGCGCTTTTGCCAGACTTGCGCGAAGAATGTTTACAACCTGTCGGCTATGACTCAGGCCGAGGCAGAAGCATTGATTCAGGTCAAAGAAGGTAAGATGTGCATCCGCTTTTATGAACGCACTGATGGCACAGTGCTCACGCAAGATTGCCCGGTTGGTTTGCGGGGTGTTCAGCGCCGTATGTTCAAGGGCCTGGCGGCTGGTTTAGCCGCTTGCATTGCTTTCGGCTTTGGTCTCATTGGCATTGGCAACCACTCTGCTGCCTGGGGTTCTGAGAGGGCAATGAATAGTCTGCGGCACACTCAGCCTTTTGCCGCATTGATTAACTGGATTAGCCCTGAACCAACGCTAACTGCCGTCGCGGGCGAGATGGTCGTTATGCCACCCAAACAGCCAGTGTCCGCTCCCAATTCAAGTAGTCACTAAAACAAGGATAGCCGTTATGACCACACTCTTAGCCCAACCCCAGAATCCGCAATCCGCAATCCGCAATCCGCAATCCATAGATGACATCGCCGCTAAAGTCTTTGCTGGCGAACGGCTCAGTTATGAGGATGGCGTGCGGCTGATGCAGCATCCCAACCTTTCGGAGCTGGGAATGCTGGCGGATTTTGTGCGCCAGCGCCAGAATCCAGGGCGTGTGGTCACTTACATCGCCGGGCGCAACATCAACTATACGAACGTGTGTTGGGTGCAGTGCAAGTTCTGCGCGTTCTATCGGTTGCCCAGTAGTGAAGAGGGCTATACCCTCACCAAAGAGCAAGTCTTTCGCAAGATTCAAGAGATGGTGGATTTAGGCGGTATCGAGTTGCTTTTGCAGGGTGGCCTCAATCCCAAGCTGCGTATTGACTATTACGAAGATTTATTTCGCTCCATCAAAGAAAAGTTTCCGCAAGTCCTGTTGCACGCGCTTTCGGTAGCGGAGATTCTCTATATTGCCAAGATTTCACGCATTAGCGTGGAAGAAACCCTTAAGCGGTTACGCGCCGCCGGGCAGGATACCATTCCCGGTGCCGGGGCAGAAATGTTAGTTGACCGTGTGCGCCAGTTCATTGCACCATATAAAGATACGACTGATGAATGGTTGGAAACGATGCGGCTGTGGCACCAGTTGGGCGGCAAATCTACGGTGACTATGATGTATGGCACGGTGGAAACGCCGGAAGAACGGCTGGAACATATTCTGCGTGCCCGTGACGCGCAAGATTGGGCTTTGGCCAACACCACCGGGGGCTATACCGCCTTTATCGCCTGGAACTTCCAGCCTGATGGGACACCCCTGGGCGATGAGCTAATGGGCATCAATGGCACTCATGATGACAAACCATTGCGCGTGAATGGCGCAGAAGGTCCAGTGTCACTTGACCCCAATCTAAAATCCGCAATCCGCTATCCGCAATGGAAAAAGGCGTCTGGATTCGATTACCTGCGCACTATCGCGGTGGCGCGTTTACTGCTCGATAATATTCCCCACCATCAAGCCAGTTGGGTCACGCAAGGCCCGAAGATCGCGCAAATCGGCCTCAACTTTGGCCTGGATGATTTTGGCTCGACGATGATGGAAGAAAACGTCGTCTCGGCAGCAGGCACCGATTTTGTGATGCCCATTAGCGAAATCGAACGCCTCATCCGTGAAGCGGGTTATGAGCCACGCCGCCGCAATACTCTTTATGATTTGGTTTAAGGTTGAGAGGCTGTGCAATAGAAAGGCTGACTCGAAATTCGAGTCAGCCTTTCTATTGTGCTTGGAAGTCTTTAATGCGCTACAATTGTGTTGCTCTGTCCGTTGAGCGTAGCGCCCTTAGCATCGGTGACATCGTTCCAGGAGACCGCGACATGGTCACCAATCTGCAAAGCACCTGATTCTAAGGCCAATACGACTGTGTGAGAAGTGGCATTATAGCTAGTACTGTCCACTGTAACACTCTTGCCGTTGACTTCAACCGTATAATGGGTCGGATCACTGGCAGCTTCTGCATCCAGCGCCCCAGTAAACCGCAGTTGCACACTATTGGTTGCCGCGTTCGCGCTACCTGTGGACAGAGCCACTGAGGAACGTGTAACCTGGGCCGCAGGTGTTGATGAACCACTGCTGGTCGCTGTGCCAGTGCTGACTGAATTCAACGTGAAGTTAATGTTGGTGGCAGCGGGAGACGTAACGGTTAGTGACACTGGCTTCGAGGCCGGGGTGAATTTAGCATTGGTCTTAGTGGCAACCAAGGAATAACTCCCCACGACCTTCGGCTTCAGCGTATAAACACCATTAGTATCCGTCTTGGCTGTAAGCACTGTGCCTGCGCCACGAGCGGTAATAACCACACCTGCTACGCCGACCACAGTGCCATCACTCTTGTGCTGTGTGACGCTCCCGGCAATGACTGGCACTGGGCTAGCTAAGAAGTTCACGTCCCGCACACTATTGTTCAAGTCCAAACGGATCGAGGTGGGCTTGAAGGTGTATTGCGGTTTGCTGACAGCAACTCTGTAGGTGCTGCTTGGTAGGTGCGTAAACACATAGTTGCCAGAGCGGTCAGTGGTGGTGATATCTAATATCAGGTTCAGACTGTCGAGAGTCACTGTAACGCCCGCAATTCCAACATTGCCTGTCGCAGTGGTGGCCGTGACACGACCTGCTAAGCTCAGAGAACTGGCGGGGGCAACGTCAGTGACCACAATCGCTGCGGTGCCCGGCCTAAAGCCTGTCGCGGAGGCTGTGATATTAACCAGGCGCGGCCCGGCAGCTACCCCATCATTTACGGCCTGAATATCAAAGCTAACAGATTTTGCCTTAGCTGGAATCAATACGGAAGTCGGCACCCGCAATTTATTCCTATCATCACTGGATAGAGCAACCCGCAAGGCAGCGGTGGTGGGTGAATTACGAGTGACCGTGCCCCTGGCGGCATGTGCGCCCGCGTTCTCTGGGAAGCGGTTGCGGTTTACTGTCAGGGTCAGCGATGGGATTTCATTATCGGTAATGGTGACCGAGGCCACCGCACTGCTAAGACCACCTGCTGTAGCCGTGATGGTGATGCTCTGGGTGCCATCTACGATGGTGTTATCCACCACCGGAATGGTGAAGCTGAAGGAAGCGGTTCCTGCTGGAATGGTAACGGAAACTGGCAAACGCAGCCTGTTCTCGGCAATGTTCTTCGTCAGATAAACCGTTAAAGGCGCATCCGTGGGAGTATTACGGGTCAGGGTGGCGTTTATTTTGCCGCCCGTTTCACTGATAACCGCTGGCACCAGGCTTAACGTGAGAGCCGGGGTTTCGTTATCCACTACGGTCACCGTGGCGGTGCTGCTCAAGTTGCTCGTGGTAGCCGTGATAGTCACGCTCCGGTTGCCCTCCGCAATGGTGTCGTCCACCGCTGTAACCGGGAAGGTGGCGGAAGTGGCCCCTGCGGGGATAGTGACCGTTGCGGGTACCGTTGTCGCCCCTGTGTTGCTGCTGGAGAGATTGACGACGAGATCAGTGGTCAGGGCAAAATTGCGAGTAATCGTGCCCGTCGCAACTCCGCCAGCCTCGCTGATCGCACCAGGATTGATAGTTACCGCCAGAGCTGGTGAGTCATTGTCCACTACGGTTACTGTGGTTTTGTTGGTCAAGCTGCCAGCCGTGGCGGTCAGCGTAATGGTGGCATTGCCATTGGCGATGGTGTCATCCACTGGTGTAACAGTGAACTGGGTAGTGTTAGCCCCTGCCGGTATAGTGATGGTGTCCGGTAATCTCAGGCGACTGGGATTGCTGGAAGTTAGGGTTACGACCATCGCTTGAGCGTTGGGCGTGTTACGTGTCACGGTGCCAACAATATTGGTGGCCCCTTCGATAAAGCTATTGGGAGTGACAGCTATGGTCAAAGTTGGCACATCATTGTCAGTGACGTTGACGATGGCTAACCCAGGATTGAAGTTAGCCGCGTTGGCCGCCAACGTCACAGCCTGTGGGCCACTGGCCACAGCGTCATCAATGGCATTGATGGGGAATGTCACCGAGGCTGCCCCAACAGGAATCGTCACTGTGGCGGGCACTTGCACTTTACTGTTACTGCTGCTCAGGTCTACCGTTAAGGCCGCAGTTGTGGGAGTGTTGCGGCTTACCGTGCCTGTAGCGGCTCCGGCTCCTGCCGCCTCACTAAAGGTTTTGGGGCTAACACTCAGGCTCAGGGTTGGCCCATCGTTATCCACTACGGTTGCCTGAGCCGAGGCTTGAATGAAGTTAGGAGCTGTGGCTGTAATTGTGATAGACCGCGATCCATCCACCACACTGTTATCTATCCCACCTATCGAGAAATTAACGGAAGCCGCCCCTACCGGAATGGTGACAGTCGTGGGCACCTGAGCTGAATTAGGATCACTGTTGGAGAGATTCACCGTCTGTGCCGTATTAGTCAGTGTGTTACGGGTTACAGTGCCTGTAGCGGCATTAGAGCCTCCGGCCTCGCTAAAGATGTTCGGGTTGATGGTCAAAGACAGGGTTGGCACATCATCATCCGTGACCGTGACGGAGGCGGTGCCAGTTGTGAATCCGGTCTGGCTGGCCACAATGACAACGGTTTGATCGCCATCCACAATTGAGTTATCTATCGCGTCAATGGAGAAAGTAACCGAGTTTTGGTTAGCCGGAATCGTCACGGTGGCCGGAAAGCTTACTTTACCGGAAATGTTACTGAACAGATTAACCGTCAAAGCGGCTCCGTTAGGTGTATTCCGGGTAACGGTGCCTGTAGCGACTCCTGGCCCCGCCGCTTCGCTGAAGCTGTTGGGTGTGACACTGAGGGTTAGCACGGGGGATATGACCTGGAAATTCGCGGCGAATTCGCTGGTGTTGCCATTAGCAGTCGTAGCAGTGGCCGTAACATATTTTCCAGTCAGGTCTCCACTGTAGGTAAAGTTGAAAGAAGCATTACCGCTACCATCCGTGCTCACATTTTGAGCACCCAGATAGGTTTGCGCTTCCCCATGCCCGGAGGGGTCTGGAGTGCTGATGCTATAAAAATCGAGGGTGAAGGTGGCATTGGCCGTGCTGTTGAGCGTGCCAATAATGGGACTGCTGCCGTTAATAGAACGGGCATCTGTGATAACTGGGTAATTTTGTAATGTGTTACCTCCGCTATCACCGTCACCCAGGTCATTATTCGTGACAACATTGAAGGATTCTCCGGCTGTCTGGAGGTTAATCCCCAAGCCACCGTTATTGAGGAAAACATTGCCTCGAATTGAATTACGAGTGGTGGTATTGCCCTGCACCCCAATACCATCCTGGCCATTATTGGCAATCAAGTTAGATTGGCCCGCGCTAATGCCACCAATGGTATTGATAGCTGCACCGGTGTCTACAAAAATTCCATCGCCTCCATTGGGTACCGCTGCCGTTCCCGCAGCATTGGTGCCAATGGAGTTACCTTGCACGACACTATTCCTGGCGGAAGTAGTAGTTAAGTTAATCCCACTACCCGTATTACCAGAGATGATGTTGCCGGAGATAGTACTGCCGGGATTGGCAAAAGCCCCCCCTGAGATGAGAATGCCAGTGCCATTGCCTAAAGCTGTGTTGCCATTGGCTTGCAAGCCGATGTAGTTGCCGAGGACAGCGTTTCCTGTAGTATTAGACCCCGTAATAATGACACCATCTGCACCGTTGCCAGAGATAATGTTACGAGTGGCCGCAGTCAAGCCGCCAATCGTATTGGATTGCGCAGAATTCTGAATAATAATGCCAGACGCCGAGTTGGGCACAGCAGTTGTTCCTGTTGCATCCGTGCCCAAATAGTTACCTTGCACGACATTACCAAACGTCGAGCCAGCCTGACCATCAATGTTGATTCCGTGCGCAAAGCCGTTGATGACTAACCCCGAAATGTTGCCATTGAAGGAATTGAGAGTCAAGCCATCGGCACCTGCCGATAAGCTACCGTTAAGGACGATTTCTGGCCCTGAGGTGTTAGTATCTCCTGAGAAACCAGTTTGTGAAGCACCATTAATCGTGGTGCTGTCAGCGGTAATCGCAGGTAAGGCACTGGTGGGTTGCAGGGTAAAGACTCCACCACTAAAACCTGCGTCCGAGGTTGGAATATTAAATATAATACTCGCCCCCGGATTAGCATTGGCTGTGGTAATCGCATCACGCAGGGAGGTCGCGGGACCACCGGTGGTATCGGCTGCGGTGGTCACCGCTATTGAAGTGATAGGTGGCCCTACCTTGAAAACAAAAGCCTCATTGGTGGCACTGCTTTGGGCAATTTGATAAGCGCCCGGAGTGGCCGGGAAATCAGCAGAAAAGGTGGAGCCTGCTATGTAAGCATTACCGGCGCTATCGAGGGCAAGACCGCCCACAATTTCCTCGTTAGTGCCACCGTAATAAGTGGAATACATATAAGCGGAAGCAGTTGGGTTTAGCACGGTTAGAAAAGCGTCGCGGAACGTGGAAGTGGGGCCACTGCGCGCCGCTTGAATTGCTCCACGGGTCGGAAAATCGTTAGAAACAGTGTTGCCTGCAACGTAAGCTCTGCCCAAACTATCCACCTGAATACCAACGCCAACGTCATTGCCGCTGCCGCCTAAGTAGGTTGAGTAGGTAGCTGTTCCTCCTGTGCCTGGAATTTTGGTGACAAAGGCGTCCGTTCCACCAGACGAGAAGGTTTGAACCACACCTGCGGTCACGGGAAAATCGAAGGCAGAAGCAGTGGAGCCTGTAACATAAACATCATCTGCATTGTCTACGGCAACGCCGGCAGCAGCATCAGCGCCTGAACCGCCCAGGTAAGTCGAAAAGAACAAACCCTGTCCACTTGAACTCAACTTGGTCACAAAAGCATCTGTGCTAGTCGTGCCGAAGCCTAAATTAAGGCTTGACTGATACGCTAATTTTACGGGGAAATTGGTGGATGTAGTTGAACCGCAAACCACTGCGCGGTTGGCACTATCCACAGCTATGCCGGTTATTCGATCATCCCCGGTGCCGCCTAAATAGGTGGAGTAGATGGGAAACCCAAAGTTTAACTTAGCCACAAAGCCATCGCTGGCACCTCCGACTGGCGCTGATTGATAGCCGCTTACGGTGGGAAAATTAGTCGCCGAAGTAGCTCCTGCAACATACACATTGTTACTACTATCTAAGGCAATCGCATTGCCAATGGTGCCGATGCCGGTGGTCCCAGTGGGGCCAGCATTGCCGCCTAAGTAAGTCGAAAAAACCAGGGCTGAACCCGTCGCATTCAACTCCGTGACAAAGGCTTCTGAAACGTTCGCTGTGCCCGTAGCCTGATAAGGAAAGCGGGTGGGGAAGTTAGGCGAGAGGGTATAACCTGTAATATAGGCGTTACCACTCCCATCAACCGCGATACCATTACCATTCTCATCGGCGCTGCCACCTAAATAAGTGGAATAGATTAGGGCGGTTCCGGTGGCATTAAGCTTGGTCACAAAGACATCCCGCCCACCGCCAGATGCATTCTGAAAGGCAGGTCGAGTCACGCTAAAGTCCTTAACAGGGTAGCCTGCGCCCGTTGTGCCACCAGTTATGTAGGCGTTACCGCTAGCATCAACCGCAATGGCATTGGCGAAGTCATTAGCCGCGCCGCCAATGTAAGTGGCGTAGTAGAGGATCGGGTCAATAGTAACAGGATGTTGGGGATCATAGGCGGCCAGATGAAAACCAACTTCACGGTTGCCCCTTAATTCATAACGACTATCAATAGCTTTTTTAACGCCACCAATTTTCTGATAGACCACCGGCGCATGTTGGATTACCTGTCCATTGCCAGTATCCAAGACCAAATCGCCATGCTTGTTGACATGAATATTTTTTGCGCCCTTGAAGCCTAGTTTAATGGCGTTGGGATTGGCCCCTGGCGCGACCTGAAAATCATATTCCAGTTGTTGCTGATTACCATAATAAACTAAATCAATGCCTTTATAGATCTGGGGATAGTTGACTCTTGCGTAATGAGCCACATTCGTGTGCCACTGGCGGGGATTGCGACCTATAAAATAGTTGCTCTTACTGGATAGCTCCTGTGCGCCGCTAATCTGGGGCACCCTATTAGCCCCCACGAGTTGCATCCGCAGCACCGCCGAAGTTGCCGCCTTGGGCCTAGCAGAGCCTGCCTGTTGGCTACCGTGCGTGCCCGCCAGTTTTTGCAGGGCTAATACGGCTTCAGTGGGTGTCAGAAATAAGTTGTAGCCCCGGCCTCGTGACAGGAATTTTACTGGGGACGCGGTTTGACCAGCATTGGCCTCAAAGCTGAGCGGTAACTGGCCATAAGAATGTTGAATTCTTTGTGCCGTGGCCAGGTCGGGCTTGTGCAACGAGGCCGATTTTTGCCATGATGTCGTTGAGCTAGGCACGATGGTGGCCTTAGATGACTGGTGCTGAGGGGTCGGCTGATTATGTAAAGCGGCAAGTAGAGGAAAACCTAGAACACACAGACCCAACGAAGGCAATAGAGAGCCAGGTTTGTATAAATTTCTCATAAGACCTCACAGGGGGAAATAAAAAGAGTCAATTGTCCACAATATATCACAAAAACAGTAGATGCGAAAGTCAACGGCACAAAAAGTGCAGTCCGTCCTAAATTCTTCTGGCACTGACTGAGCATAATACAAAGGTAGAAGACTGACTCTGAAACCATCAAAACAGTTCCCTTGCGTGACGCGACGTGCTGCCTTTTGCTGTAAATTACATAAGGCATGTGATCTTCGTAATGGTGGAAGCAACATGGCCAGTCTGTCCTCTTTATGACTCACTCGGGGACGGTTCCTATTGGTTCTCCCGGTTAGAAGCCACGCCGCTACAATACGTTGGTGCGAATGGATTTGAACCGTGAGGAGTTAAATAAGGGCAGGGTTGCCTCATAATTCGAGGCAACCCTGCCCTTATTTGTAGGGAAGGAGTCTTCAATGCGCTATTATAGAGTTACTCCGTTGGGGGAGTGTGGCTCCCTTAGCATCGGCCACATCGCTCCATGAGACCACCACCTGGTCGCCACTATGCAGAGTGCCATGCGAGACGGCCAGCACTACGGCGTGAGTGCTGGCATTATAGCTGGCACTCTCCACGGCTACTGCTTTGCCGTTGACTTCAACAGTATAGTGCGTCGGGTCACTAGCTGTCTCAGCATCTAACGCGCCGTTAAACCGCAGTTGCACACTGTCGGTTGCTGCATTTGCACTGCTGGTAGATAAGGCAACGCCTGACATGATACCCTTTGCTACTAATATCGTCTGACCACTGCTGAGAAGTGGTGCAAGCTGCGAGAAGTTAATGTCCTGAGCAACTGGCGTGCTAGCTGTCAGGTTCACCGATTGCGAAGGTGGCGTAAAAGCAGCGTTGCCCAAGCTCGCCGTGATAATGTAAATCCCCACCGATTTTGGCGTCAGCGTATACTGGCCGTTGCGGTCAGTGTGGGCGCTAAGGACGATGCTGCCAGCCCGTGCTGTAACGGTGACACCTGCCAGGCCAATAGCGGTGCCATCACTCTTGCGTTGAGTGACGCGGCCACTGATGCCGGGTACAGGAGTGGCGGAGAAATCAATGTCGTGTCGGGTGGAGTTTAGATCAAAGGTGCGCGAACGGACGGCAAATTTATAATTTATCTTGCTCACCGTGATGGTATAGGTGTTGTTGGGTAAGTGAGTGAATAGGTAATTGCCTGAAGCGTCGGTTTTGGTGATGTCTAGTAGTTGGCTGCCACTGAAGAGACTCACTATGGCCTGGCCTATACCCACTTTGCCTCTTGTTCCGTCCGCAGTAATGCGGCCCCCAATGCCCAGCGAACTCACTGCATCGGTGTCAGTAACCGTGACTGTTGCGGTGCCAGGCACAAAGCCAATCGCATTTGCCATTAAAGTGACGCGACTGGGACCAGCCGCCACATGGTCATTGACTGCTTCTATTGAGAAACGTATTGAAGTAGCTCCTATGGGAATGAGAACTGATGCGGGAACTCGCACCTCATTGGCATCCCCGCTCCCCAAAGTCACTCGTAAGGCAGTTGTTGTGGGCGTATTACGTGTCACTATGCCAACTGCCGCCTGCTTGCCTGCATTTTCCGAGAAGTGATCGCGGCTGACTTGTAACGTTAGCGTTGGCACCTCATTATCGGTGATTGTGAGCGCAGTGTTACTAGGTGCAAACCCATCAGCACTGGCCACTAAACTAATGGTTTGGTGGCCATCAGCTATGGAGTTATCTACCACTGGAATCACAAAGGTGGTCGAAGTGGCCCCGGCAGGAATGGTGACGGTAGCTGGAACATGTAAACGGCCAGGGGCATCACTGGACAAGCTGACTGTCAACGGGGACGTGGCAGGTGTATTACGCGCTATTGTGCCTGTGATGCTCCTTACTGTTTCGCTAAAGCTGGGTGGCGTTACGCTCAAACTCAACAAACGAGTCTCGTTATCTGTGACTGTGACTATCGCGGCATCGCTAAAGCCTGATGTCATTGCTGTGATAGTAGCAGTTTGATTCCCCGCAGCAATATTATCGTCTACCGCAGCCACTGAGAAGATAGTAGAGGTCGCCCCTGCCGGGATGGTAACGTTGGTGGGAACTGTGGCTGCGCCCAGGTTGTTGCTCGCCAGGCTAACGACTGCGTCAGTATTCAGGGCGAAGTTACGGGTCACAATGCCTACCGCCGCATTAGGCCCAGCCGCTTCACTAAAGGTGGCTGGACTGACACTCAAATGCAATGCCGGAGAATCATTGTCCACGATAGTGACAGTCGCCTTGCTAAACACGAAGTTGGGGGCATTGGCGATTAGTGCCACCGGTTCATTGCCATTGGCGATGCTGTCCTCTACCGGAGTAATTGGGAAGTCCACCGTAGTGGCTCCTGCTGGGATGGTGACAGTTGTTGGCACGGTAACGCGATCAGGGTTGCTGGAACTCAGATCAACAACCAGTGGGAAACTTATCGGTGTATTCCGCGCCACCGTGCCAGTTACGCTTTTAGCATCTTCGGTGAAGGTGGAGGGGGTGACACTTAGCACCAACGTTGGAATGTCATCATCTGTCACACTCACCGTTGCCACGCCAGGATTAAAGCTAGCCGCATTCGCTGTGACAGTAACACTTTGAGTGCCGCAGGCAACTGCATCATCCACTGCCATGACAGGAAACGTTGTGGCAGCCGCTCCTGCCGGAATGGTAATTGATGCAGGCACTTGAACTTTACCTGTGTTGCCACTATTCAAGCTGACAGTTAAGGTATCGGTGGTAGCAGTATTGCGACTAACGATGCCCACTGCCGCTCCGCTGCCAGCACCTTCACTGAAACTGCCTGGGTTAATACTTAAAGTGAGGGTGGGCCCATCGTTATCTAACACAGTGGCTGACGCGGCCCCGGCCATAAAACCTGGTGCGGTGGCAGTCACCGTTATGGGACGGGAGCCATCTACGATGTTATTGTCTACCGCTCCTACTGAGAAATTAACCGATGCTGCTCCCGCTGGAATGGTGACGCTCGCAGGCACCTGGGCCGAATTAGGATCGCTGTTGGATAAATTAACAGTTAAAGCCGAGTTGGTGGGAGTATTGCGAGTTACTGTACCTTTAGCGGCATTTACTCCTGCCCCTTCGCTGAAAATATTAGGCGTGATGCTCAGAGACAGAGTAGGCACATCATTGTCGGTCACGGTCACGCTGGCTGTCCCGGAATCAAATCCAGCATGGCTGGCTACGAAACTGATGGTTTGGTCCCCATCAACAAGGGTATTGTCTACCGCATCTATTGAGAATGTAGCTGAAGTTGCTCCAACAGGAATAGTCACAGTTGGAGGCGTTATCGCTTTATTATGCTTGCTGCTGGATAGGTCAATGGTAAGTGGCACAGAAGTGGATGTGCTACGTGTAACTGTCCCAATTGCTGCGCCATCCCCAGCGGCTTCGCTAAAACTACTTGGGTTTATACTCAGCGTTAATGTTTGAGCTATTACTATCTGATCTTGACTGAATTCACTGGTATCCCCATTGGGAGCAGTCGCTGTCGAACTTACGAACTGGTTGCTCAAGTCACCACTAACATTGAAAGCAAAAGTTGCATTGCCATTTGCATCCGTAGCCACATTCTGGGTTCCTATATAAGATTCACCTTCACCGTACCCAGAGGAATCTGCACTGGAATTTATGTAGAAGTCAATTGCAAATGACATATTGGCAGTGCTGTTCAATGTGCCACTAATGGTCGTGTTATTATTCGCAAAAGTTGCACTGGTGATGACTGGATAATTCTGAAGATTGTTACCCCCACTATCAATATCTCCTGGATCATTAGGCGTTACTGTGTTGTAAGCCTCGTTACCCGTTGTGAGATTAATGCCCAGACCGCCGTTGCTAAAAATCCTATTGTAACGAACCGAATTTCCCACGCTGGATAGTGTCGGGTCTCCCCCGATTTGCACACCGTCTGTCGTATTATAAGCAATGACATTGGCTTCCCCTGGCCCTGACCGTCCGATGATATTACTGCTGGCTCCTGCATTTACAGTAATGCCTTCAGTATTGCCTGATGACATGGCCCCGGTGGCATCAGTGCCAATATAATTGCTAAATACCATATTGTTGGTTGCAGTAGCACCATTTATATTGATGCCATGAGTAAAACCACTTATAACTAAACCTGAAATGGAGCAGTGCGAAGCCGTAATGGTCAGCCCATCTGTATTCGTTGGTGAGGTTGTTCCATCAAGCATAATCTCAGGCCCAACAGTATTGGTACTTCCCGTAGATCTCGCCTGTGAATTGCCATCAATGATTGTATTATTAGCTGTAAGGGCTGGAAGCTGACTGCCAGGTCGAATGGTAAACACGCCAGCACTAAAGCCAGGATCAGTCGGAGGAATAGCAAAGTAGATGGCCGTGTTAGGGTTACTATTAGCGAAATTAATCGCTTCCCGTAAGGAAGTAACTCCATCGTTAGCTACAACATCATTTGTTGTAGTTACCACAGCCATGTTATTAGTTGTTGAAAATCGAGCTGCAAAGGCGTCAACTCTACCCCCAAAGGTTGTTTGAGACGCAGATATGGTTGGAAAATTAGGAGAAACGGTAAAACCCGCGACATGAGCACGCTCAAATTTGTCTACAGCAATGCCTTTGCCCTCCTCGTAATTATTACCACCCAAGTAAGTGGAATAAACTAGATTAGAGCCGGTAGAGTCGAGTTTTGTGACAAATGCATCATCGCCCCCGCCCCCGTAATTCGCTTGCACAGGGGCTTGAAGAGGGAAATCAGTTGAACCTGTCGTACCAGTGACATATATGTTGCCTTTATAATCAATAGCTACCGCTTCCGCTTGATCGAAACTGCTTCCCCCTAAATAAGTCGAAAAGATAAGACCAGAACCCGATGCGTTAATTTTACAGACAAATGCATCGTCACCGCTCCCAAAAGGTTGTATCGCATTTACAATGGGGAAGTCAGTGCTTGAGGTTGCTCCTACTACAACAGCGTTACCTCCTGAATCAACCTGGATACCATAGCCCATATCCTCTCCTCTATAAACCCCACCAGGACCAGTACTGCCTCCTAAGAACGTAGAATAAGATAGAGAAGCAGTACCACTCTTAGTGGTGTCCAATTTTGTCACAAAAGCGTCGGTCTGGCTGTGAGGAGTGGGCTGAAAACACCCCAGTGTTATGGGGAAATCAGTTGATGAGGTGTCTCCTGTGACATAAGCATTGCCTGCATCATCCACTGCAATTGCTGCCCCATAATCTGATGATGACCCTCCTAAATATGTGGAGTAAAGGACGCTTGAACCTGCCACATCATACTTCACCATAAAAGCATCTTGATCATTGCTGACTATTTGGACAGGTTGATAACCGTTCTTCGTGGCTAGATCACTGGATGTAGTGAGGCCAGTTATGTAAATATGTTGAAAATTATCAACGGCAATCCCAAAACCCTCATCGTTTCCATTGCCCCCCAAATATGTCGAAAATACTAAGGATGCTCCCGAACTACTAATTTCCGTTACGAAACCATCATAATCACTGGCACCAATAGTAGATTGCTGCGGGTTCTTCAATGGAAAGTTGCGAGCCGAAGTGAATCCTGTGATATAGGCGTTGCCTGAACTATCTACGGCAATAGCCCGTCCGAAGTCGTTTCCCCCTCCAATATGAGTTGAGTAAATGAGCGACCCACTCACGGCGTCTAACTTAGTAATAAATGCATTACCAGATATAGGTTGTGATGAGTTCTTGGTCGGGAAATCAGATGAATGGCAATCTCCTGTTATATAGGTGTTGCTACTAGAATCAGTAGCAACGCCATATCCATAATCTTCTCCACTGCCGCCAAGAAAAGACGAATATGTTAGTACCGGGTCTATAATAATGGACTTACTTGTATCATATGCCGCTAAGCGAAACCCAACCTCGCGCTGGCCCTGTAAAATATAACCGCCTTGGATATGACGCTTGCTTCCATTCACTTCCTGATAGATAACAGGGGAATGTTCTATGAGTTGACCGTTGCCAGTATCCACAATTAATTCACCCTTTGGGTTAATCGATAGATGCTTCGCACCAGTGATGGCAAGCTTGATGGAGTTTGGGTTAGTCCCTGGCGCGACTATAAAATCGTATTCCAATTAGCGTTGGTTTCCGTAATAAACCAGGTCAACTCCCGGGTAGACCTGCTGATATTTAACTCTGCCATATTGTGAAATATTGGTGTGCCACTGAGTGGGATTATTACCAATGAAATAATTACTTTTACCGGGCAACTCATGCTCGCCAGTTACTTGTGGAGAGTGGTTGGCGTTGAGAAGTTGCATCCGCAAAACCGTAGGTGCTGCCTGTTTGGTCATAGGGACTGACCGGTTGCCTTGGGGATGCGACTTGCGGGGTTGGGTTGCTGGCTTTTGAAGAGTAAGCACTGCTTCGGTCGGAGTTAAAAATAAATTATAACCACTCCCGCGTGACAGAAATCTAACTGGCTGGGCGACTTGGCCTGTGTTCGCCTCAAAACTGAGTGGCGATCTTAGATAAGCTTGTTGAAGATGTTGTCTTAAGGCAGGAGCTAACTTATGCACCGAGCCTGGCCTTGAAGCTTGCCGTGGGGCTGATGCAAAAGCTGAATGCTCTGGCTTATAGGAAGCAGCTTGAAAACGGGCCTGTCCGCGGTGTTGAGGAGCCTTTAGTAGCCTGGCATTAAATTGTTGTACAGGTTGCAACTGGGGGAAGATAGGTGCGTCGAGTTCTTGTCCGATGACCAGAGTCCGGGCAAAATAAGAGCAAGCAAGCCTGAACACGACCAAAAGGATGGTCGAAACAACTTTTGCATAGAGCCTCACTTATGGGAACTACGGGATAATGATTGACACTATATCACAATGAGTCTTGGATTGAAACAAGGAGTATCAATATTGCCAATACGGTTTGTTTTCTTGATGTAGTCCGCTATGATGGTTTCTTGAGTAATGGCAGTCTGCATCCAATTCAGATTTCAGATTGCTGCTAAGAAGATAGTTAAGCACTTGGATATATCCTTGGAGTTATTGTCTTTGGCTTGAGTGTCACTGTGCGCCGTAATCCTTAGATATAAAAACCTCAGATATAAAAACCTCCGTAATAGGGATTCAACACGGATTTCTTGCAATGTTTACCTTTGTGTAATGTGGGAGAAACATGGCCGGTTTATCCTCTCTAATAACGCGCAATGGTGCGTTCCTGATGTAAAGGCACTGGCTGGAAACAAGGACACAGTCCAGTTGTTGAGCATGAGGGGACATAAGCCGAAGCGTGAATCTTTCAGGAGGTGTTGCAATTGCGCAACAACACAGGGCACAGTTTTCGTCGTCCTCGTCAGGCCGTCGTGGCCGGGGCGGCACTGCTGGCTGTGGGTGGGTTGATGCTTTCCGGCCAAGAAGCGTTCGCCACCAGTTCAGGGCTGACGTTTTATCCCTCAACAGACATCTACACCAAGCAGAATTTTCACTTTGACGCTGACTCGTTCGGCAAAGGGGTGAGAATGGATTCGGCGACTTCGGTCGGTCTGGAATATGGAGCCGGGCCAGATAAAGACGGCGCTGGGGGACGCACTGAACTGGGGTTTGACTACCTGGTGTCGGCAGGGGGTGCGACGCCCATCGTTTCCAATAGTTTCAAGCGTCTGACTTTTAACCTCAAAACCCAGTTGATGAACAATGATGCGAATAAAACGCGCGTCGTAGCGGGTGCCTGGGGTGTCGGCTCCAAAGACATCGCGGCTCCCAACGTCATCTATTTACTGGGTTCAAAGGGTTTTACCTTCGGACGAGTGCATGTTGGTATCGCCCATGCGTTGGGCAAGACCGCTGCTCTAACCACGCCCTCCGGTAGCCATGACAAAACCTATTTGCAGTTAGGCTATGACAGGGCTATTGGTAAGAAACTGGTTTTTGCCACGGACTTTTATTCGGGTAAGTCGTCCATTAGCACCTTTTCGCCAGGTCTAATCTACAACTTCAATCCGTCTGCCGATATTGAAGTTGGCTACATCCGCTACAATGACTCTTCCGTTGGCGCAATTGGCCCGGCCTTTACTCGTAACCAGGTTTACCTTGGCTTCGACTACACCTGGGGTCCGGCGACTCCCGCGCCAACCGCTCCAGCGGCAACGCCAGGAGTTGGCGGCACCGGTGCTGGTGCAGGTGGCGGCGGAGGTGGTGGTGGCGGCGGAGGTGGTGGTGGCGGCTAAGCCGTCCACTAGACGACTCCGTTCAACCTCGGTTCAGGCTCCGGGTGGCCACGGGAGCATCTTAGATGTTATCCTGTGGCTTGCTTCTAAACGCTTTTTCGAGACACTGTAGTCCCGTCACGACAGAGCGTTTGCTACCGAATTCGATTAGAATTAAGGACGGACGATTCGCCAGATCACTCGATTTGCGAGCCGTCCGTCCTTATTTTATTCCGCTCTTAGTCCGACCCTTAACTGCCGCCATGTCGCAAGAGTTACTTTGCATTCTCATGCATGAGACGACACGACGCAGCGGACTAAGCGGAGCCGCGAGGAGCCTTATCCGTTATGCCCGCAAAACGCAGTCGCCCATCGAATCCCATATCTGCAAAGCAATCTAAGATGAAAAAGTCGCAAGGCGATAGTGCGCCGGTTGCAGCGACTCCGCTTCCCACGCCCTGGCCGGAACCGGAACCGTCGCCTGCCGTGACTGATGGCGCATCCGACCTGGAATTGGACGCACTCGAAGCTGACATGAAGAACAACTCATCTGGCAAAAATGGTAAGGCTGTCAAGGACGATCAAAAGAGCCATGAATTTGTGCTCAAGACAGCCCATGATCGCAACGTCAAATTTATAAGATTATGGTTCCCGGATATTCTGGGGATGCTCAAAAGCACCGCTATTATAGCGGGTGAATTGGAGGCGGCACTCGAAGAAGGTATCACCTTCGATGGGAGCGCCATTGAAGGTTTTGCGCGTGAGGACGAGAGCGATATGATTGCGCTCCCTGATCCCAACACCTTCACGATTTTGCCGTTTCGCCCCACCGAGGGCGGGGCCGTGGCCCGCATGTTTTGTGATATTCTTGAACCCAGCGGCAAACCAGCGGATACCGACCCCCGCTATGTCTTAAAACGCCAGCTCAAAGCCGCCGTGGAAATGGGCTACACCTTCTATGTCGGCCCCGAAGTAGAATTTTTCTACTTCAAACAGGCTCCCGAAGGACAAAAACTGCGCCCGGAGGCGATTGACCAGGGCGGCTATTTTGATCTCACCCCTCTTGATGTTGCCAGCCCCCTCCGTCGCAAAACGGCTCTGACATTAGAGCAAATGGATATTGGCGTGGAATCATCGCACCACGAAGGCGCACCTTCGCAGCATGAGATTGACTTGCGCTATGATGATGCCCTCACAATGGCTGATAGCATGATGACGTTTCGCCTGGTAGTTAAGGAAATTGCCTCAGAAAGCGGCTATTATGCGACCTTCATGCCCAAGCCCAGTGCCACCTCTAACGGGTCGGGGATGCACATTAATATGAGTCTCTTTCAAGGTGGCAAGAATGCCTTCTTTGATAAAAATGATGCAGATTACCTGAGTGATGTCGCGCGCAAATTCATCGCGGGCTTGCTGCGCCATGCGCGTGAGCTAACCCTCTTCACGAATCAGTGGGTCAATAGTTATAAACGATTGGTGCCCGGCTTTGAAGCCCCCACACGAGTGACCTGGGCGATGCGCAACCGTGCTGACTTAGTGCGGGTGCCTGCCTTTAAGCCAGGCCGCGAAGCCAGTCGCCGCCTGGAATACCGCTCGCCCGATGCTGCCTGCAATCCTTATCTGGTCTTTGCCCTCTTACTGGCGGCGGGCATGGAAGGCATTAAAAACGATTACGCCCTGCCAGCGCCGGTGAGTGGCATCCATCAGATGAGCAGCGCCGAGCGTCGTGAAGCGGGCGTGGAAATTCTACCGGCTGACCTCAACGAAGCTATCCGTGCCGCCCGTGAGAGTGAGTTAGCGCATCGTGTCCTGGGCAATACGCTCTTTACCAAGTTCCTTGCCAATAAAGAGATTGAATGGAATAACTATCGCTGCCAGGTGCATGAATATGAGTTAGAACGCTATCTCAGCATCTTATAAGCGGTTCACCACAGAGACGCAGAGAAATTCGAGGATCGAAGATGGAAAATAGAGAATCGAACTAGTAACTTCCACCGCGATCCTCTATCTTCTATTCTCTATCCTCGAATTTCTCTGTGGTTGATTGCATGTCAGGTGTTAAGTACACTGCATTTGCTCCTTTTGGCTACCAGAAGCTAGGGAGCATTTGCTTATGTTGACACAGGATGCAGAAGTCGCAACCCAGGGGAGAACCAACGTCACACTCGAAACGGATGTGCGCTGTGCGCTGTCATTAGTCGTCCCGGCTTATAACGAAGAGAATCGCTTACCCGCAACCTTAACGCGCATCGCCGAATATCTGGCGACGCGCGATTTTTCTTATGAGCTAATTGTAGTGGATGATGGCTCGCGTGACGGCACCCGCGAAGTAGTGAACGACTTTGCCGCCACCCATTCATGGGCGCGTCTGGCTGCCTATAATGATGAGCAGGGCCAGCCGCTCAATCGGGGCAAGGGCTATGCGGTGCGCTATGGTGTGCTGCACGCGCTGGGGCAGGATGTGCTCTTTAGCGATGCCGATTTATCCACGCCTATTGAAGAGATGGAAAAGCTCTTGCCGCTGATTGCTGACGATAAATGCCAGATCGCCATTGCCAGCCGTGCCCTGCCAAAATCGAATTTAACTGTGCATCAGCCCTGGTATCGAGAGTGGATGGGGCGCAGCTTCAATAAGCTCGTGCAGAGTATTGCCGTGCCCGGCATTCAGGATACCCAGTGTGGCTTTAAAGCCTTTCGTGGCGATGTGGCGCGGCGGGTGTTTGGTTTAGCGCGGATAGATGGCTTTGGCTTTGATACGGAAATTCTCTTTTTAGCCCGCAAATTAGGCTACAAAGTCTGCGAAGTGCCCGTGACCTGGCAGCACCGTGATGATAGCCGCGTCAATCCCTTGACCTCGCCATTTCGGATGATGGGAGAGTTGCTAGAAGTGCGGCTGAATGATCGCAAGGGGTTGTATAAAGAGAATAAGTGAGGTGTAGATAGACCCCATCCCCGGCCCTTCCCCTTAACAGCAAGAGGCAGGGAGCGTTGGCCTACCGTCGGGACAGCATCACATGAACAAAAGTGGGACTCTCTGGATAGTAAGAGTTTGACTTCTTTCCCTTACTGTTAAGGAGTGCCTGTATAGGGCCATATTGAGGGCCAGGAGGCTCTAAGGACTTAAAGTTTCACCAAAGATAATAAGCATTAGGTAATTATGGTAGAGTGCTATCAGGCGAGGCTAAGGGAGTGGGTGAGAGAGGCGTAGGCGTGGGTTGCAGCGTCTTATAGTTATTCTGGTTGAGCCGCTATCTGGCTTCTTGAGGGCAGGCCGTGTTGTGCCCAGGTTCCTCCATAGCAAAAGCAACCACAGCCAATGCTACTCTGAAAGATGCTCTTCCTGCTCGCCGCCTCTAAACAAAAGTGATAATGAACCGCCTACCAGCAGTATACCAAGCGGGATAGTGACCAGGCAGGCTGCTAAATAGTCCCAATGCAAAGCCGTTGTCAGATAGTTCAAGAGGCCAAAGATGAAGGCCAATTCTATGAAGGTCAAGATGCTAAAAAGCGCCAAGAAGAAGAGGCTGACAATAGTCCCCACAACAGTGCCGATAATAATCTCTTGTAGCAACATGAAGCATCCACGCATTTTGCACCTGTGAGTTTCTAAAACACTTTGCGTATGGCCCAACGCTCAGCTCACCCGCTGCCCCTCTAATCCACTTCCACCGTGACGCTGTGTTAGGCTATCTCTTGGGCTTGTGCAGCACATCTTTGTATAGACCGCTTGTCCAGCCAATCGGCAAAATTAACAGCCCCAAACATGAGGAAGAATACAGATGTCATTATAATAAAAAAGACCATAGCCATAGTTCTCTACTCCACCACCTGATAGCCGCCGCTGTCGGATACTTCTATGGTGACGCTGTGGGCTTGTAAGTGGCGTTGAAGTGGCTGCTGATAGACAGATGTATAAAAAGCAGCTTTGCCCCACATCAGACACCGATAGAGTAGGCATAGCATAACCAGGCTCAGCACTACGCCAATCGTTAAGAGAGACAAGGTGTCTTCAAGGTGTCCTAGTGCGGTTTGCAACAATGGCTCTATTGGGAAGCAGTCAGGCATACCTGCTATTATGCCACAGCCTGCACCAGTGGCGGCGCGTGGACTGCTAGTGGGGCTGCTGACCCAGTTAATCTCAACCGGGTGTGTTTTTCTAACTAAACAGCACCAGAAGGTTAATCCTGGTGCTGTTTATACTTATTCTCCCAATAAACCTAAGCGCAATAGCCTCTTGGTTAGGCTGTACACGTCCGTTTTGTCGCCTTCCTTGCGGATACCGATTGCCACCACTAAGACCACAATAGTTTGTTCGCGTAGTTGGTAGACAATGCGGTAACGCTGCCCAGCGGCGCGTATGCTGTAATAACCGGATAGCTCGCTAATAAGGGGCTTGCCCTTCTTTTCCGGCTCAGTTTTGAGGCTATCAATACGATCTCTAATCTTTAGTTGGGTCTGACGGTCTTTGATAATTTCCAGCATCTTAACCGCCTGGGGCGTCAGGGCGATTGACCGTTCTGTAGGTTGAGCTGCGACTTTACGGTGTCCCATGATACGAGGTTCTCCTGTTGGGCCTCTTGAACACTCTGTCGCAAAGCTGCCATGAGTTCAGGATCGCTCATAATATCAAGGGTTTCCATGATGGACTCATAGAGTTCCCACGACACGACCGCTAAGACGGGCTGGCCTCGGCGTGTGACTGTCACAGCGCCACCTTCAGGCGAGCGGGCGAGTTCCTCCGGCAACTGCGTCAGCCTGTTGCGGGCCTCTGCAATTGATAATGTGTTGTCCATACCATTCTCTCTTTTCGGCTATTCGCCCGGCCCTCTCCAAAGCCGACAGCTAATAAAGCTGCACATTTAATTGAACAATTATTTGCACAAATTGTCAAGCCTCGGCAGTCTATTGTAATCCCGGTCTGTAACATGATAACTAACACGCTCACCGCCTTCGTTCTATCTGGATAGGATAGAGAAGGGCTGGGGATGGGGTCAAGAGCGTAATCTATCCCGATTCAGTGAGAGCTAAACAGATAACAGGGGCACAGCGTATCGCGCCCCGCAGCACGTCGGCGGCTTGGCTTGTTAAACTGCAATTGAGAATAATTTGAAAGTTTTGACTCTTCAGTTTTGATTCTGTTGAACGCTATGTTTGAACCTTTCGTTGGTACGCCGAATTATCCTGAACTCGAAGCCTCCATTCTCCAATTCTGGGAAGAGCAACAGATTCTCCAGCAGTTATGCGAGCGCAACCTCAATGGTGAGCCGTGGCGCTTTCAGGATGGGCCAATCACGGCCAATAATCCGATGGGCGTGCATCACGCCTGGGGTCGCACTTATAAAGATATTGTGCAGCGGTTCCATGCCATGCGCGGGCGCAAACTACGCTGGCAGAATGGCTTTGATTGTCAGGGCCTCTGGGTCGAAGTCGAAGTCGAAAAAGCCCTGGGCTTCAAGGGCAAACCAGACATTATTGCCTATGGCCTGGAAAACTTCTCACGGGCCTGCCGCGCACGGGTAGACAAGTTTGCGGCTACCATCACTGAACAGTCCAGGCGACTTGGTCAGTGGATGGACTGGGAGCACTCTTATTACACCTTCGATGACTCTAATATCGAGCATATCTGGCTCTTCTTGAAGAAGTGCCACGAGGAAGGCTGGCTGGCCCAAGATTACCGCATTATGCCGTGGTGCCCACGCTGCGAGACCAGTCTTTCGCAGCACGAATCCGCCGACTCCTATAAAGAGATCACCCACCGCAGCGTCTACGTCAAACTGCCAATCCTCCTGAATCAATCGTCAATCGTCAATCGTCAATCGTCAATCCAAGAGGGTGACAGTTTCCTGGTGTGGACAACCACCCCCTGGACGTTAACCGCTAATGTCGCAGTCGCTTTGCATCCTGACCTGACTTATGTGCGGGCGCGCACCGATGATATGGTTGTCATTCTCTCCAAGGGCACAGTGGCGACAGCCCTCAAGCCAGGCTATGAAGTACTGGATGAGATGCCGGGGCGTGATTTAATTGGCCTCTCTTATAGCGGCACCTTTGACGATCTTCCAGTGCAGCAGAAGATGAACGAGCAGACACCGCGCCGTTCTGTCGCGTGGGAAGATGTGGGCGAAGAGGAAGGCACGGGCATTGTGCATATCGCGCCCGGCTGCGGTGCGGAAGACTACCAGTTAGGACAACGCGAAGGGTTGGGCTTTATTGTGCCAGTTGATACCGAAGCACGCTTCCTCAGCGGTTGTGGCCCCCTTGCAGGCTTACACGGCCTGGAAGATGTAGAGACCATTTTTGCCGAGTTAGAGAAGCGGGACCGACTCTACCGGATTCAACGCTATAAGCACTCCTACCCACATTGCTGGCGCTGCGCTCATGAACTTATCTTCTATGCGACGCAAGAGTGGTTTATCCGCGCTGAAGCGGGGCCGCGTCCGGCGCGCGAGCGTTTGCGCCGCGCCGCGCGAGAAGTGCAGTGGATTCCCGAATATGCCGGAAAGCGCATGGACGACTGGCTCAGCAACATGGGCGACTGGTGCATCTCGCGCAAGCGGTTCTGGGGCTTACCGTTGCCGTTCTATCAAGATGAACATGGCAACCTGGAAGTCATCGGCTCTAAAGCGGAGTTGCGCGAGCGAGCCGTGACGCCGGAACTGGTGGACTCATTGCCGGAACTGCATCGCCCGTGGATTGACGAGATTGAGATTCTTTCCCAAGACGGGAAAAGCCTCATGCGCCGCGTGCCCGAAGTGGGTGATGCCTGGCTCGATGCCGGTATCGTGCCTTTTTCCACCCTCGGCTATAACGGCAATACCCAAGACTTGCGGCTGCCACCGGAGTTGCTCGGCTACATGCCGGAGAACGCCGGGAACTACTGGCGCGACTGGTATCCCGCTGACTTCATCACCGAAATGCGTGAGCAGGTACGTCTCTGGTTCTTCTCCATGCTGTTTATGAGTGTGGCTCTCGAAGATCGTGCGCCCTATAAAACGGCGATGGTTTACGAGACTATGCTTGATGAAAATGGAGACCGCATTTCTAAAGCTAAGGGCAACGGCGTACCTTATAATGAAGCAGTCAGTAAGGTTGGCGCTGACCCCATGCGCTGGACATTCGCGGGCAACCTGCTCACGAAAGACATTCGCTTTGGCTATCAGCCCATCCAGGAATCGCAACGCCGCTTGCTCACTTTATGGAACGTTTACTCGTTCTTTGTAACTTACGCCAACCTCGATAAGCCCAAGTTGGACGGTGAACGGGAAGAAGCCCGCAATATCTTAGATCGCTGGATACTGGCACGGTTGCAACAGCTTACCGAGCAAGTGACCACTGCCATCAATAGTTTTCAGTTGGGCAATATCACACGCTCGGTGGAAAGCTTCGTGGATGATTTATCGAACTGGTATGTGCGCAGCAGTCGCCGTCGTTTCTGGAAAAGTGAGAGCGATCAGGATAAGCAAGCCGCTTATCAAACGCTGCACCATGTGTTGCTAACAGTCGCCAAACTTATTGCCCCCGTGATTCCTTTTACCGCCGAAGCGATGTATCAGAACCTCAAGCGGCCCCTTGCAGATGCTCCACTGAGTGTGCATTTATGCCCGTGGCCTGAAGTGACGGACACCTGGCGTGATGAATCGTTAATCCGTGAAGTGGAAGATGTGTTACAGGTGGTTTCCCTCGGCCATTCGGCACGTAAAGATTCCGGTGTCAAAGTGCGGCAGCCATTGGCGAAGGCCTTTGTGCAGACACCAACGCCCGCCCAGCGCACCAGTGTGGAAAACTGGCGCGAAACTATTCTCGATGAATTGAATGTCAAAGAGTTAGAACTGCTGGATGATGCCGGAGAGTTTGTCACTTATTCGCTCAAGGCTAATTTGCCCAAGCTTGGCCCCAAGTTTGGCAAACAGATTGGCGCGATTCGGCAAGCGTTGGAAAAAGCGGCTCCCGAAGAGGCGCGGCGTATTGGTAAAGCCGCACGCCGTGGCGAGAGTTTTGCCTTGCAAGTCGGAGACGCAGCATTAGAATTAGCTGCCGATGAAGTGTTGGTGCAAACTCAACAGCAGAGCGGTTACAGCTTTGCCACTGAAAACGGCTGGGCCGTGGCGTTGGATACCACGCTTAACCAGGATTTATTGGATGAAGGCTTAGCGCGTGATTTTGTGCGTGCCGTGCAGAATGCGCGCAAAGAAGCTGGCTTTGAAGTTAGTGACCATATAGCCATTCTCCTGGCTCCTGAAGATGCTAGCCGCTTGCCTGATGTATTTGAAAAGTTTGGCGATTATATTCAGCAGGAAACGCTGGCCGATGAACTGCGTCTGGTGGCGTGGGATTATCCCGAACTGACGGAAGTGAAGATTGGCGAGGAAACGGTGCGGCTGCGTGTCGAGCGTATTGCTAATAGTTGACCCAAGTTGCTACAACAACCCAGTGGTTAAAACCACCGGCTGCAAAACGAAGTCGCCCTGCGGCGACTCAGGCAGTCCGCGCAGGCGGACTTCGTTTTGCAGCCTGCGAATTCATTCGCGGGTTGATTCGCCCTTAGCCTGTAGTAACTTAGGTTGATAGTGACAGGACTACTTGTTCGCTAACAACTCTAACTTTATAACTCTTAATGGAACGTTCTTTGGACGCGATAGCAGACACCGAAACCCGCCTGGAACCTTTGCCAGTGGTAGCTGAGAGCAATGCTCCTCAGGTTGCAGCACCGCTGAAGCGTCGCTTTATTGGATTTTTGCTCCTTGCCGTTGGAGTTGTCCTGGCCGATCAATGGAGTAAGTATTGGCTGCGTGGCGCGTTGCCATTAGGAGAGACCCGTCCGCTCGTGCCGGGTTGGGTGCATCTTAGCCATTTCCAGAATCACGGCGCTGCTTGGAGTATGCTCAGTGGGCAACGCTTGTTCCTGGTGGGTATTACCCTGCTGGTCATTTTTGTGGTGGGCCGGATGGCACCGGAAATTATCCAGCGCGGTCTTTTGCCAACGCTTGGGTTAGGTCTTATTCTGGGTGGAGCGGTGGGTAACTTGATTGACCGTATTTTGTTCGCTTCAGTCACGGACTTTATTGATCTCGATACCACCATTTCCTGGATTCAAACCTTTCCCGTCTTTAATTTGGCGGACTCGGCCTTGACGGTCGGGGTTACGCTGTTGCTTATCAACTTTGTCTTTGGCGCTAAGCCACCCGCGCTGGATAATTCTGATGCGGTAAACTCATCTTAAGCATCGTCTCTGCTGCTTTTACCAATGTCTTTTGTTAAATTATGCGACCTATTTTAGCCATTATTCCTCAACTCCCAGCCCATCTGCTGCTTCCCCTCTGGATAGTCACCTTTCTCATCGCTATGGCTGCTGTAGCCTATAACCTGGTGCAACTGCGCCGTCCGGTGCCATCCAATGTAGTGGCCGCAAGCGGCGCTAACGATGCGCTGTTAGACGGCAATCGCAGCAACGATGCTCTACTGGCTGCGCTCTCGCCCCTTATTGTGGCGGGGGTGGGGTGCTTCCTCTTCTTCTTATGGAGCCATCACTCTATCACGCTGCACTCTTACGGCTTTTTCCTGGTGCTGGGTTTCTTTACCGCGACCTGGAATGCCTGTCTGGAAGCCAAACGTCGTGATTATGACCCGAACTTGATTTTAGACATTGCTCTGCCGATGCTGACGGTAACAGTGCTGATGTGCCGCCTGCTCTATGTGGTGCTGAATCTTAACCAGTTCCATTCGGTCTGGGAGATGATGCAAATCTGGAGTGGGGGACTCTCTTTTCACGGCGCGATCATCGGTGGGGTCTTAGTTTCGGCCTATTACTCTTGGAGCAAGAAGATTAGCATTGGTGCGCTGCTCGACTTGATGGCTCCTTCCGTATTCCTGGGCTACTTCTTCGGGCGCATTGGCTGTCTCTTTAATGGGTGTTGCTATGGCAAGGAGTGCAGTCTGCCGTGGGCGATGCGCTTTCCCGATGAGTTCCATCATGGCCAGATTACGCCGCCTTCTCATCCCACTCAAATCTATTCGGCTATTTTTGCGATGGGTCTGTTCTTGTTTATGCAGCACGCCAAGAAACTGCCACGCTTTAATCGCTTCGCGGGGCAACCGACGCTGCTTTTCTTAGCCCTCTATGCGGTGGAGCGGGGCTTTGTCGAAATCTTCCGCAATGGTGCAACCGCCCTGACAGTTTTTGGCACCACCTGGCTCACTCAGGCTCAACTTGCCTCTATTATTGGCCTGGTTGTTATCTCAATCTTGTGGGTGGTTTTCTCACGCCGTGCCCAGCGGATGGCGGCTGCGGGGTATGACACCTATGCTTCCTCTGTTACCGAGAAAGCTGCTCCATCTACTCTGGCCAGCCCGCAGCCACCAGTCTCCAGCCCCTAAGCTCATGTTCCCTCCGGTTGAGGCAGCCAATGCCGATGGCCTCTTGGCAGTTGGCGGCAAACTTTCCGTCTCAACCTTGCGCGAAGCCTATCATAACGGCATTTTCCCCTGGCCCGTTGAAGACTTTCCTCTCCTCTGGTTCGCCCCGCCGCGTCGTGCGATCCTGCCGTTCGACCAATTCCACATTTCGCGCCGTTTGCAGCGCACCCTGCGCCATGCCAACTTTGAAATGCGAATAAATACCAATTTTGAGGCAGTCATTCGCGCCTGCGCCGAACAACGTCAGGATGCAGAAGGCACCTGGATTACCGATGAAATGCTGGAGGCTTACATCGCTCTGCACCAAGCTGGAGACGCGCATAGCGTTGAGACGTATCAGAATGGCGAGTTAGTCGGTGGCTTATACGGTGTTGCTTTCGGTTCCTACTTCGCGGGGGAATCCATGTTCTACAAAGTTAGCGATGCTTCTAAAGCAGCCTTAGTGCATCTGGTAGAATACCTGCAAACTAAGGGCGCAACGTGGCTCGATGCTCAAATGATGACCCTGCTCTTCGCCAACTTCGGCGCGTGCGAAATCCCCCGTCGCCGCTTTATGAAGATGCTGAAAATCGCGTTGGAGCAGCCGACGAAGTTGTTTTGAGGCTCTCACCCCCAACGCCGCACCCACGAGAAGAACCACAGAGACACAGAGAAGTTTTGAGGATGGGAGAGTGGGGGTATGTGGGGTGATCCGGCAATTTCCACCATCTCCCATCCTCCCACACCCACTTTCTCCCAAACTCTCTGTGCCTCTGTGTCCCTGTGGTTCTTCTCGTGGGTGTGGGCTAACGCACCCCAACCTGCTGCCAACGGGCGATACCAGCGGCGATGGCCTCGGCCATTTTTTCTTGGCCAGCGGCAGAGGCGATGAAGTGAGCGTCGGAAGCTTGGTTGATGAAGCACATTTCAATAAGAGCGGTGGGCACACGGGCGAAGATCGAGCCAGTCAGCACGCCTCCCTGTTTCCCCCCCACAAAGGTTGCCGCGTCGGTTTTAATTGGGTTCGGCTTGAGATAGCCGCGTAAGATGGGTTTCATCGCCTCGTTGAGTACATAAGCTGCCTGGCGGCTGGCACGCTGCACGTTTGGTGGTGGCCCAGTCACACCTTCCTTGTGTCCGGCACGGTCGGGATAATACCAGGTGAAGCCGCGCCCTGCGCCTTCATCACAATGCAAGCGCACCAGTAGAGCAGCCCCCGCATAATTGGCAATCTCCGCACGGTGACGATTCGTCACATATTGGTTCTCGCGGGTCTTGGTCATCACATATTGAATGTTCATCGCGCTTAGGCGATGCGCTAAACGGGTGGCCACCTGCCAGTTGAGGCGATTTTCCGAAAGCCCATGCGAAGCGGCCCCATTGGAAGTTTCCGATGGGTGGCCCGGATCAATACAAACGACAAATGACGGGTTAGCTGCACGGCTAACAGGTTTTGCCTGCGGGTTGGTGCCAGTACTGAAAGTGAGCACAGAGAGGATAAGCCCTGGTACGATGATTCGTTTAAACTGTTTCATATATTTGTGAGTTGTGTTGCCTAATACCTTTACTCAACTTGCTACTAAGTTATGACCGGATCAACCAGCGAATGAATTCGCAGGCTGCAAGACCCAGTCCGCCTGCGCGGACTAAGAGAGTCGCCGCAGGACGACTTCGTTTTGCAGCCGGTGGTTTTAACCACTGGGTTATGGGTAGCAAGTTAAGTTAATACCTTTATTATTTTACTGTGGACGAGAAACCAGTAGTATCTTACAAAATTGAGCCGGAAGAAGCCGGACAGCGGCTGGATGTTTTTTTTGCAGCACGACTGGGAGTGTCCCGGTCACGGGCGCAAAAACTGATTAGCACGGCAACGCTGGCTGGTGCGTCTATCAAAGCTTCCTATGTGACGCGGGAAGGGGACGAAATCCACCTTGAAGGCGCGGCGGAAGCAGCGTCGGATACTCCGGCAGAAGCCTTAGCGCAACCGTTTATTGCAGGCGATGTAGCAGTTCCCCCCATCTTCTTTGAAGATGATTATTTAATTGTGCTCAATAAACCGCGTGACCTTGCGGTGCATCCAGGAGCAGGGGAGCGACAAACGACCCTGGTGGATGTGTTACGAGCCAGTGGCCGTAGCCTCTCGGCGGTTGGCCCCCCCGAACGCGCTGGCATTGTGCATCGGCTGGATAAAGATACATCTGGTGTGATGGTGGTCTGCAAAACCGATGTGGCGCATTGGAAACTGGCGGAAGATTTCGCAGCGCGGCGCGTTACTAAGACTTACACGGCCCTGGTCTGTGGTGTGCCGACCTTGCGCGGGCGTATCGAAGCCCCCATAGCCCGGCATCCCGTGCAGCGTAAGAAAATGGCGATTGTCCCTGCCGGAAGGCCCGCTGTCACCGAATACGAAACCGTTCACACCTGGCCGAAGTTCGCTCAACTGAAGATTAATCTGCTCACAGGCCGCACCCATCAAATCCGTGTCCATCTCGCTTATGTGCAGCATCCTGTGGTTGGCGATGCCGTTTATGGGGGCGTGCAGCGTGCCTTATCCAGTGTGCCCAACGAAGCGGCACGCCAGGCCATAGAAGCCCTGCAAGGCCAGGCTTTGCACTCAACCCGCCTGGCCTTCACGCATCCTATCACCGGCACTGCTCTGGAATTTGAAACGGCTTTGCCAGAAGATATGCAGCGAATTATCGAAGTATTGTAAGGTCAATTGGAACCACAGAGACACAGAGGCACAGAGAAATTGAAGATAGAGAATAGAGGATAGAAGATCGAGAAGACTAAAAGGGCAGGGCGGTCCTCAATTCTCGATTCTCAAATCTTCACTGTGCCTCTGTGGTGATTCTAAAAATGAAATTTACAGTTATTGCACAAAAAGGCATGGCCCGTGCCGGGATATTAGAACTGCCACATGGTACTATTGAGACGCCAGTGTTTATGCCGGTGGGGACTCTCGCCACGGTTAAGGCTATGCTGCCGCATGAGATGGAAGAACTGGGCGCGCGGATTATTCTGAACAACGCGTTTCATCTTTATCTACGACCTGGGGCGGATATTGTGGCCAAGGCGGGTGGGGTGCATCAGTTTCAGAATTGGAAGCGGCCTATTCTGACTGATAGTGGTGGATTTCAGGTTTTCTCCCTCGCCAAGCTGCGCAAAGTGACGGATGAAGGCGTTAATTTCCAGTCGCCTATTGATGGCTCGAAGCACCTGTTTACCCCCGAATCGGTCATTGCGCTCGAAGAAAAGTTGGGGCCGGATATAGCGATGGTGCTGGATGATGTGGTGCGCAATCCATCCACCTATGACGAGGCCGCGCGCGCGATGCGGCGTAGTGTAGCCTGGGCAGGGCGAGCCGCGAAAGTGCGGACACGGGATAATCAAGCGGTTTTTGGCATTGTGCAGGGCGGGCTGCATCCCGATTTGCGGCGCGAATCGGCGCAGGCCACGGTGGATATAGGCTTTGATGGCTATGCCATTGGTGGCCTCAGTGTCGGGGAATCGCCTGAAGAAATGTATCCCATGATTGAAGTTTGTACGGATGCGCTGCCCGTCGCACAACCACGCTATTTAATGGGTGTGGGGACTCCGCGTGATCTGCGCGAAGGCGTGGCCAGGGGCGTAGATATGTTTGATTGCGTCTTGCCCACTCGTTTAGCGCGGCATGGTGTAGCGATTACGGACGAAGGCAATCTCAACTTAACCAATGCCCGCTTTAAGCGCGACTTTTCAACTCCTGATCCAACTTGCAACTGTCAAACTTGTCAGAACTTTACGCGGGGTTACATCCATCACTTATGCAAGTGTGGCGAGATTCTCGCGGCCCGCTTACTCACCTATCACAACCTCTATTTCTATCAAGCCCTCATGCGGCAACTGCGCGCCGACATTATTGCCAATAGAACAACCACTGTTAAGGAGTCTCAATAGCCGATTTCCTTTACGTCATCTGCCACATCGGATAAGGACAATTCACTACTGAGCAATTTGACGATCTTTTGCGACAAAGCATGATGTTGATAGATATGTGTGATGGCAGACAAACTCACTGGACGCCCGTAATAGTTTTCGGCCCACTGCTGATAGGTGATTGGCTTATTGTCCAAGACTGCCGATAAGTCGGCTGAACCATCAGGGTCTTTGGCATCAGGAAATTCAATCTGGCCCCGTTGCCATGTCCTGTCGGAGTCAGTGCGCCAGATGCAAAATGTTGTGTCGCTAATGGTGAAGGCTGGTTCCGCTAAGAACTCTGAGAAGACTTTGGGCACAGCCTCTAAAACTCCAGGCCATACACGAGGTGGGTTGTGTTGATAGGGACTCATCACCGACTCGTGAGCGAAGCCTTTCAAGATAGCGCCCGCAGGACTGAACAAGAGAAAATAAGCGTCACCTGACCCGTTGCGCATGGATGCCATTGCTTCTTCTCTTCCCCAGTGAGCGTTAAAAGAGTAATAGCGAAACTCCCATTCCGGTTCAATAATGGCATCTAACATCGCCAGTGACTGAGCTAACAATTTAAGTTGCTTTATCGCAGGCAGCAATGATAAGTCTCGCGTGGAAATCATAAAAATCTCCCCAATCTGTAGCGAGTAGGCGAATCTTATTGAATAATTCTTGAGACCATTCTTATAGTAGCTTAACCTAACTTTATTCCCATCCATGTTACAATTATCAGGCAAGTATCCGTTGTACAATGGAATGCTAATTCGCAGATAGCCAAGTTGTTGCAGATAGAACTGTGTCACGTCCATTTTCCAACTGTGACATGTCTTGTGTGGAACTCGGCCAAGTCCGCTCAAGTCCAACGACCCAAAAGGAGAAGGATCATGTTTTTCAAAGCTGTGCTTGATACCGGCTGGCATAAGCGGTATCGCCCCCTGGTCGCCTTGTTGATGGTGGCCTGTGCGTTTGGCGTTCGACCGGCGCACTCTCAATTTCCCAGTCCCACCTTGAGTACTGCCGTGAGCGGCACCATTACCGCGCCGACTTCCGGCCCCATTACGACTTTCCCCGTCATCAATGGCACCGCCCACGATGATGACAGCGATTTAAGCCTCGTCGGTGTGCTGATTGTGCGCCGCTCGAACGGAGCCACGCAGGATACTTACGCCTTCTGGACAGGTTCCGCCTGGCAGGATGCCATCACCCTGGCACATGGCGCGACTCTTACCGCTGACCAAATCAAGGGTCTGGTGAAAGACCATGCCCTCCAACTACCGACCATTACCGTCAGCGGCAAGGATGCCAACTGGACTTACACCAGTGTTCCTACTGGGGCCAACCTGACTAGTGGCGACAAGGGCACCTATTTTGTGGCGGCTGGCATTGTGGATAAGCAGTTGAATTTCAACATTGCTAAAGCGGGCGACGCGCCTTTTGTGACCCTGACCGTTGGCAGCACAACACCTCCTGACAAAACACCGCCCACTGGCACACTCTTGCCCACCAGCGGTATTTACTCTCTGGTGCCTGCTGTCCAGGTTGTAGCCAATGATAATGTGGCTCTCGACCATGCCCTTATTGGCCTTTTGCGTCGCCTGGAGGGGCCGACCACGGCACAATATCAATTCTGGAATGGCACTGCCTTTGTGACGGCTGTTACGGTATCGAAAACGCAAATCCTGCCTGCCGTACAGATTGGTGCTATCGTGCAGTCCAAGCTGGCATTGCTGCCCAGAGTCCCCTTGAGTGGCAAAACGGCAACCTTTTCCTATACTAAGCTGCCACGCGATAAAGGTACTTATTACCTCGCAGTAGCTATCTTCGATAAAGCTGGCAATTTCAAGCTGCTGCCTGGTGCCCCCGGCTACTTCAACACCATCACGGTGATGACGCCCCAGGCTTTTATCAGTGGGCGAGTGACCAAGTTGGATGGTACCGAAACAGTGGGTGTAGGGGGCATACCCGTCTATCTGGCTTCCGCCGATGATCTGAGTTCACACCTGACACTTAACACCCTCAGTTCACTCCGCCACACCACCACTTCAACGACTGCGACCACCGAGCATCCGGCTGGGTTCTATAGCTTTGGCGCTGTCGCGCCGGGTAATTACCTTGTGCTGCCCGTTGCACCGGGTAATTATTTCACCCCCTTCTCTTACCGAGTGCCGGTGACAGCCGCTACCACAAAAGTCGGCGACCGTAACTTCCAGGTGGGCGGCACGGATACCGACAAGCCAGTGGTCACTATCACCACGCCTAAAGCCAACAGCACGCAGACGAGTTTGACCAGTGTCGTTGGCACTGTCAGCGATACGGGCGGCAGTGGAGTCTTAGGGGTTGTGCTGGGCCTCTTCAAGTTAAATAAGATTGGCGACAAGGAGCCAGTCGCCATCTTAAACTGGACGAGCAATACCTTTGTCTCCTCCACTGTTGGTGATGGCAGCGTGTTCAAATTCATCACCACTGATAACACCAGTTGGTCACAGACTTTGCCCAAGCTCGAAAACGGCAACTATCGCGTCCGCGCCTTTGCCCTCGATAAAGCGTTCAATGTTGGTGCTGTGGTCAGCAGTGACTTCACGATTGGTACTCCTACCACCACGCCACAGACCTTAATCGCGGCGGATAGCCGTGGCGAGCGTCAAAAGCCCCTGTCGCGGGGTGTAGTCGTAGCCGCAACGGGTATCGTTCATCTGCAATTCCTGCGCGCCTTGGATGCTTCGTCAGCGAGTGATCCCAAGAGTTTCTCTGTTCTCGTGAACGGGCAGTCTGTAGCAGTGGAAAGTGCCGCCTATCACGGCCACAGCCATCAAGTCACCTTAAGTCTGGCAGATGGCTCCGTGAAACCAGGCGACAAAGTTACAGTCGGGTGGAGTGGTTTGCAAACTGCTAAGGGTGCCCCCATTGCTGATGGTCAAATTACTCTGACCGCACGCTAAACCGCGCGACACATTGATTGGAAGTCGTTTGCAGTGAACAAAGATAAGAGCGGCTACCCCCTGGCCAAAGGGCAGCCGCTCTTATTTTTTCAGGCTTTTCAATAAGGTGTTACAATATACTTATCGTACTGTATAACTTGTCAAGTAGTGAAGCAGGCCGTGATTGTTATAACCGTCAGATAATCGCTCTATATTAATTCCTATTTACTCTACATATTAGGCAACAGCCGAGATGAAGGAATCGTTGTTATGACAAATGTGCCGGTTCTAACAGGAGAAGAAACTATGTTTATAACACCAAAAATTTATTGTGGGCAGAGTTTTACGCGTGGCTGGAAGAAATACGGGCGACTGATGGCCGCTCTATGCATTCTAACGGTTATCCTTACTTCACTGATGTGTCCCGCACGAGCGGTAACACCCACATTGAGTGGTGTCCTCAACACGCCTGCTAATGGAGAATTCAAGTTCTTTCCAACTGTTTCTGGCACCGCGCATGATAGTAGTGGTCGCCTCAGTTCGGTCAAACTTTTTATTTTTCGCCGCGTGGAAGTAAGTCATCTCGCCTTCCGACTGGACACCTGGAATTTTGGCACTTGGTATACGGCGGCACGGTTCCAAGGCACGGATGCTTTATCCCAGTTCAATGGGGATTTCATATTAAAACTGGCCGAGAGTTTTAGCCTGCGCTACCCCATTCTCCCGGTGAGCGGCACCGATGCTAACTGGAGTTATAAAGATGTGCCTACTGGTAAGAACTTTACCAAGGGAATTTATTATATTGCGGCAGTTGTCTTTGATCGTGCTGGTAACGCTGCTCTAATTACTCCTAAAGCTGGCGGCATCTATGTAACCGGCACAGTTGGTACGCCACCTGATGTAACTCCCCCGACTGGTACCTTAATCGCACCCAATAGTGGATCGTTTAGCACCTTTCCCGCCATCACTGGCAATGCTGCTGATGCGGGTGGATTAGATCGTGTTGTTATTGGCATTGTGCGGCGTAAAGTTGGGGTAACTACAACTGAGATTGACTATTGGAACGGCGCTTCTTTTTCCACTGGGGCCATTATTCCCAATGACACTTATTTCTCCCCCAAGGACGTAGTAGACCTGGTTAATGAACATCTTAGCGCACTACCGGAGGTCCCTCTTACGGGCACCTCCGAAGCGTGGAGTTATTCCATTAAGCCACCGGCTGTGCCACCGGGCGACGGCACTTATTATGTGGCCGCTGCGGTTTTTGATAAATCGCAAAATTTTGCGTTGCTGCCGGGGCCACCAGGTTACTTTCACACCGTTACGATAGGCGCCACCACTGGTGTTACCATCAGCGGACAAGTAGTTCAACCTGGTAGCCCAGCTCCAACTGGTGTGGGCAATATGCCGGTCTATCTCTTACCTTCTTTTAATTTACGGTCATTATTGGCCGGGAACCTGGCTGGGCTGAGCCGCACTACAACTCTGGCAAGCTCGACTACGCTTCATCCCCTCGGCTATTTTAGTTTCCCCAATGTCCTTGGTGGTAACAGTTATTACGTCTTGCCAGCGGCTCCGGGTTACTATTGCGTGCCATCTTTTGCTTCGGTATTAGTCAATAATGGCAAGGATGTATCTCTCCCGCCGTTTATGCTGGCCGGGCAGGATAGTGTGCCCCCTGCTGTCACGATTAAGACCCCAGGTGCAGACAGCACTCAGCCCAGCTTAACCCTTGCCACTGGCGGTGCAGTGGATACAGGCGGCAGTGGCGTCCTCAAGGTATTCGCTATCCTTTATAGCCTGAACTCGATTGGAGACACTGCTGCAACCGGGGCCTGGAACTGGGATACTAATACCTTCTCGAAGGTGGCGGGCCTTAATCCAGCGACTATAACTATTGCGAATTACAACAATACAACTAAGAGTTGGTCATTAAATTTGCCTTCTCCGACTGCGCCTCCGGCTCTGCCTAATGGCAACTATCGTCTGGCTGTCTACGCCATTGACAATGCTTTCAACATCAGTGCTCCAACGAGCCATGACTTCACGATTGGAGTGGTAACAACTGCTACATCGGTTGCCAGGGCGATTGGACTGTCGAAACCTGATGCCCAGGCTCAGACGGGCGTTATCTGTCTCCAATTCGTCAAAGCCCTGGACGCAGGGGAGGCTGGGGATACAGCTCATTATGAGGTGACTGTCAATGGCCAAACTGTGCGTGTGCAAAGTGCCAGTTACAATAGCCAGGCCCAGCGCGTGGACATCAGTTTGCCAGATAATTCGCTTCATGCAGGCGATACTGTTACGGTGCGGTGGATAGGCTTAAAGACAGTGGCAGGTGTGACTACAGCCAATGACCAGGTGACTCTAACCGCTCATTAACGTAATGGCTGAGCAGGTGTGGAGAAAGCCATTCCGCTGCGTTTAGGGGCGGAGGTGTTACCGGTAGAGACGCGATTAATCGCGTCTCTACCACACACCCTGCCTAACCTCCGTAGAAGGATACAGTTGTGTTGGGTTGCATTTTGCACCTTGTTGATGGTCGGATGGGCTGCTTCCGCTTGACAGCGAGGGTAAAATCACCGTACAATAAGGGGAATTGACAGGTTGCACCGACTAACGCAGACTTACATAGCAGACATTCGTCGCAGACTTACAGGAGAACCTCCACGATGGCAATTGGACGGCCAGGCGGAATTGCGTCTATCAAGGTAATTGGAGTAGGCGGGGGCGGCTCCAATGCCGTCAACCGCATGATTGAAGCCGGACTTTCCGGCGTTGAATTTATAACCGTTAATACTGATAAACAGGCGCTGGATTTATCCGCCGCCGAAAAAAAGATTCAAATTGGCACCTCGGTGACCTCTGGCTTAGGGGCCGGTGGCAACCCTGAAATGGGACATCGCAGCGCCGAAGAATCGCGGGATGAAATAGCGGATGCGGTCGCCAAAAGCGACCTGATTTTCATTACCGCTGGCATGGGTGGCGGCACGGGCACGGGGGCGGCCCCGGTGGTGGCTGATATTGCCAAGCAAACGGGTGCGCTCACGGTGGCCGTCGTCACCAAGCCATTTCAGTTTGAAGGCCAGCAGCGCAAGATGAATGCGGAAGTGGGCGTCGAAAAGCTGCGTAATGCCGTGGACACCTTCATCGTTATCCCCAATGAGAAGTTGCTGGAAGTTATTGAACGACGCACGCCCATTCGCCAGGCTTTTCGCAAAGCGGATGATATTTTGCGCCAGGGCGTGCAGGGCATTTCGGACTTGATTACCGTGCCCGGTGAAGTCAACCTTGACTTCGCCGACGTGCGTTCCGTAATGCAGGAAGCGGGCACGGCCTTGATGGGCATTGGCCTGGGTCAGGGCGACCGTCGCGCCGCCGATGCGGCGGGCGATGCGATTTCTTCGCCGCTCTTTGAATCGTCCATCATTGGCGCACGCAAGCTGCTGATTAACGTTACGGCGGGCGATGACTTAGCCATTGGAGAAGTCGAAGAAATCGTGCGGATTGTGCGCGAGGCTGCCGATGTGGATGAAGCCAATGTATTCTGGGGCTTGGTCTTTAACCCAACCATGCAGAACGACATTCAGGTGACGGTGGTAGCGACTGGCTTTGACAAGCCAGCGCAGCCAACTAACGCCTTTGGCCAGAATCCGTTTGCGCCATCGTCTTATACGGCCCCAACACCGACGGCCCCCAGTCGTCAGCCACCGCCAAAACTGAATAGTGATGATGTTGACATTGATGTGCCCTCCTTCCTGCGGCGCGGCTCATCTTAGTTTAAATTTAGCGTAGAAACAGTGGCGCGGTGAACCTTCACCGCGCCACTGTTGTTGAAGAGTCACATTAATCACGGATACTGGCTTCATTCAATTTTGGGGTGAAGTTGAAGTTATGCCAAACGACATTGTTATTGAAAATCAGTGTTCTCTTGAAAAAATTGATAGCATCTTCGCACCTATTATCGAAGAAGCCATTAGTATCTATAGGACAATTTTCGGTGCTAGTGTTATTAACATCCGACTTTTAGGTTCTGTAGCGCGTGGAGAAGCTATTCCGTATCAGTCAGAAATAGATTTTGTAGCAATCTTAGCGCAGGATACACCGTCCCAGATAGAAGTGATCGAAACCTGGGAAAACCGATTGCGCCGTAAATATCCTGTCGTAGCAAAAGTTGATCTTGAGGTTGAGAGGGTAAACAACTTAGTAGAATTTCGACGGTTTGTTTTTGCCAGTGATTCATTGAGTTTGTTTGGTTCAGGCCTTTATCCACAGCAGGTTCAACGCATGGACAGGCACCAACTTGCCGAACTTGTAACCCCTAATTTGCCAGAGATCATAGAAAGTTACCAGAGCAGTGTCGAACATATTGATAGTAGTAACCAATCAAGTCTATCTTTCTACAGCAGAATTATTGGCAAAGACATTCTAAAATGCTTTCGTTATGCCATGTTGATGCGCGGGGGCGCATATGAGAGAAATGTAACGAAAATCTATAATCAACTTTTAGATTACACTCCTGAACGGCAAGAGCTACTGCATGACTTACATGAACTCTATATCCATCCAGTCATAGACAAGAAAAAGCTTTTGGATGTGCTGAATGATGTGAGGCGGGAGTCGGAATGGTATCGTGTTCAATAACCGGCTTAGGTTATTTGTCAAATTAGGTATTTAAGCGAATATATACTGCAATCTCTTATGCCACGAATTGGAATTACCTGCTCATATTATGCCTGGCCCGAAGAAGAGAAGAACTGCCTCAGCCTGACGCGCTATGTGGATGCTGTTGGGGACGCTGGTGGTCGGGGCGAGTTATTATGGCTACCCCCGGAGACAGAGAATGGAGCGGCCTCCAATGAGGCGGTGCAGCAGCACGCGCAACGCCTAGCGCAACAATTAGACGGGTTAATTATCAGCGGTGGAGCGGATTTGCCGCCTTCCTATTATGGGGCTGACGAGCATCCAGACTCTCATATTAAATTGGTACCTGCGCTCCGTCCGGCCTTTGAAACTATCCTGTTACGAGAATTTCTGGAACGGGGCAAACCAGCTTTTGGCATCTGTTATGGTTGCCAGTTCTTCAATGTGCGGCGTGGCGGTTCCTTAGTCCAAGACATACCCACTGAGTGGCCGAATCCGATTGCCCATGCTGATACCCGCCATACCGTGCGGGTGCTGCCAGGCACGCAATTGCATCACATCGTGGGCATGGAAGAGGTTGACATCCGATCTTCGCACCACCAATCAGTTAAAAAATTAGCGCCGGATGCGGCAGTGACCTCTTATGCCCCCGACGAAGTCATTGAGGCTATCGAGTTTAAGGATCAGCCCTTTTTTATAGGTGTGCAATGGCATCCTGAACATGACCGCGACAGCCTCGCCACCCAACGTCTGTTTGGAGCCTTGATAGCCGCCTGTCGTTAAGCATTATGGATGAGCAATTACCAATGCCTTGCATCCATAATTCCACAATTCGTAACAGAAACTTTATGTCTTTGCTTTCGCGTGCTGCTGCGCTCACCCTGGCCGTGCCCATAGCCTATAGCCTGGTGGAGCCTCATTATTTGCGGGTGCGCCATTTTACCGTCTGCCTGGAAGGTATGCCCGCCGCCTTAGATGGGCTGCGTGTGGTGCAACTCTCTGATCTGCATTTTTCTGCTATCACTTCCGCGGCGCTCATTCATCATGCGGTGGATTTATGCAATGCCCAGCAGCCTGACCTCGTGGTGCTGACAGGGGATTATGTGTCGCGCCGCAATTCTTACTCTCAAGTCACCCTGGCACGCCGCTGGGCGCGTCCCCTCATGGAGTATGGAGAGGCAATGGCTGAGGAAGTGGCGCGACTTAAAGCTCCTTTGGGCATTTTCGCCGTGCCCGGCAACCACGACTATTCAATGGGTAGCTTTGAAGCCGTGCGCCAATTGCTCAATGGTGTTGGTGTTAAAACGCTGGTGAATGAAAGTCTACGGATAGAAGGTTCGCTACCCATCGTTGGCCTTGATGATTTACGTGCCAGCCGCCCATTACTGCGCCAAGCGTGTGAGGGCATTGCGCCCGATGAGCCGCATATTATTCTGAGCCATAATCCACGCCTCTTGCAGCGGGTGCCCGACCGTAATTGCCTGATGCTCTCCGGGCACACGCATGGCGGTCAAGTGCATTTGCCATTTACTTCATTCCGTAAACGTCCCCATGATATGGGTGAAACTGAATGGCACCAGGGCTGGTATCGGCATGGCCAGGCGCAGATGTATGTCAGTGCGGGCGTGGGCAGCGTGCATTTTCCGATGCGCTTCCGTTGCCCTCCCGAAATGCCAGTTTTTACTTTCCGGGCGTGAGGCACATACAGAACAGCAATGGAACGCTAAACTACGTTTCACTATGCTACGCAACGCTAAATTGCGCTATAACTGAATAGCGTTCAAATAGCGCACGCGGTTAGAGAACATGGTTAGCGTGCTATTAAAATGGAAGCCCCTTAGCTTTTGAGAATATTATGGTTCTATCTGACGTTGATATTCAGGCCGCTTTAGAAAGCGGCGAGATCAAAATTACGCCGACCCCTGATTTCCAAACCCAACTCGGCGCGTGTTCGGTGGATATGCGCCTGGGGAATGAATTTCGTATTTTTGAGCGCACCCGCAATGCTTTTATTGATCCACGCGGCCACATTGATTGGGACTCTTTCACGCGAGTGATTAAGGTGTCCGAAGACGAGCCTTTCATTATGCATCCCCAGGAATTGGTGCTGGCAGCGACTGTAGAGGAGATTTCCTTGTCCAACCATGTGCTAGGTCGTCTCGAAGGTCGCTCATCACTGGGACGACTGGGTATTATTGTGCATGGCACGGCTCCGCTCTTTTATCCTGGCTTCTCAGGCCGCGCTGTGATGGAATTAGGCAACATTGGCCCCATGCCGGTGGCGCTTTATCCTGATATGCGTATCTGCTCATTTACTTTCGAGCGGTTATCATCACCTTCCAGCCGTCCCTATCGCGGTAAATATATGGGGCAGAGCGGCCCGTTGGGTTCCCGCTTGCAACGTGATGATGAAATGCATGAAGGTACTTAGACAGGGAATTTGAGTGAAATAAAGCGGAGCAAGCTTTATGCTTGCCCCGCTTTGAAATTTGACTGGAGCCTTGTTGCCAATAGAAATTATTTCTTTTTCGTAGAGTTGCCCTCAGAGCCTAAGATATAACCTAAATAACGAGTCAAGGCCTGTGCCTTGGCCTGGTCATGTCCAGTTTGAAGAAAGGCTACATGGCCACTTTTATCCAGGACAATCACCATCGGGTAGAGGTTGCCGTGATATTTGTTAAAGAGTACGCGTCCTTTATCGAAGGCTACCGGGTAGGGGAGTTTCCATTCTTTAACCTTGCCCTGCACCTGCTGCCAATTGTTTTCCAGATTATCAGCGTTAGGTTGGCCGGGAGATTCAAAGGTGACCATTTTTAGGCCACGCGGATGAAGATGATCATAGAGTTGGCTCATAAATGGCGCAGCTTCCTGGCAGTGGATGCAGTTGGCCCGCCAGAATTCTAAAAGAGTTACCGACCCCTTCAGGTCTTTCAGGGTGATCGGATGTGGCGTGTTGACCCAGTATTCCGGGGCAATGTCCCAATCTATAGCAGGCTTGTTAAGCAAGGCATCCTTTTGCACATCCGGCGGCGCAGGTGGTGGATTTTTGCTATCGGTATTACTTTTGTTGTCTCCATTACCATTGGTCTCGCTGCTATTGGCCGCACTTGGCGGGTTATTCTGATAAAACCCGTAAAAGCCGAGGCCCACTACTAAAAGAATACTGACGCCTATTTTCCATTTATCCATCTTTATCACCTGACCCTCAACGCTTGGTAGCTATAAGTTTACTAAGTTTCAACGGTATCTGGTTGTCGTGAGACAACCAGAAAGACAGAATTTTGGCGATTATCATCACCGTATAATTTCTTATTGACGTAGGTGCATCCAAGCGAGGGTGCTTTCGACCCGCATCAGGTCGAAGCGTAGATTCGGCACAGTGCGCAGAGTCGGATCGCTAATAGCCGGGCGGAAATCACGGGTGTTATAGCCGGGCATTAAACGGGTGTGCGGAGCCGCCAGAGCCGGAGCCAATTTGATAATGCGGGCACGCCAGTTCAGCGGCACGAGCGCCACAATAGAGTCGTCATAGCTGCGGTGTTGTTCTTCTTCACGACGTTCTGCATAGCCTGCATCTATCTGGGCCACAATGCGCCAGTGATCTATGGCTTTTTCTACCCGATTTTGCAGATAGTAGGCCAGACCCAGATTGGAATGCGTAACGGCTGAGTGTGCATTCAATTGAAGGCTCTGCTGAAAGGCGGTGATAGCACGCTGTAATAAGGTGTGCGCTTCTCGCTTGTCCTTCTCCTGCCGTGAAGCCTGGGCGAAACATACGCCTAATGCCCCCAGGACATCGGGCTGAGCCGGATCAATGCGATGGGCATTCATATAATGCTTTATCGCCTCTTTGAAATTCCCGGATTGGTAGTAGACATAGGCGATATTAGCGTGCAGGTCAATATTGCCAGGCTCATACTGCAAGGCGCTGTTCCAGGCCGCCAGAGCCTCTTTGAAACGTTTAGCTACCGCATGGCCCGCTCCAATCAGATAATAAGCGGGCGCAAAGGAGGGATCGCACTTGGTAACCTGTTGCAATTGCAGGGCAGCCGCATCCAGAAAGCCCATCAGATACTGGCAGAGCGCAAAATTATAAAGTCCAGCCATTAAGTTAGGTTGCGTCGAAAGGGCGGCTGAGAATTGCGCCCCAGCCTGTGCCCAGTGCTCGGCATCCCCCCGTTCCATCGTCATCAGAGCAATCAGGAAAATGGCTTCGGTGCTTTTGGGGTGGACTTTGAGCGCCTGGCGCAGAATCAGGTGCGCCGCGTCCTCATCATCCATTTCCATCATCGTCATGGCCAGATCCGCAAATGCGATACGATGGTGCGGATTTAGTTGTAGGGAGCGCTTAAGGTATTTTAAAGCTTCGTTAAGCAGTTCGGCGCGGCCACGCATCAGATAGGCAGCCCCCAAAACCGCATGAACATCGGCATGGTTGGGATTGAGTTGATAGGCATGGCGTAGATACTCAACGCCTTTTTGCGGCTTGCCATGCTCGATGAAAGCGCGTCCCAGATTATAAAAAACCTCGAACTCAGCGCGTTCATGGGTGCCAGCGTGCTGAAATTGCTCCATGCTTTCTTCTAAGCGGCCCACTGCTGATAGCACCACCCCCAGGTGGTTATAAGTGGCTGGCTCTGGCTGGCTGACGAACTCTTCAACTTCCTTGGCGGTTTCAAGATATTTGAGAGCTAATTGATAGTAGCCCTGCTCATAAGCTAACACGCCCAGGTTATTGAGCACGCGAGTATGCCCCGGTTCAATGCGTAGTGCCGCCGCCAAATGGGCCACAGCGTTTTCAATGTCCCCTCCGGCGGCTTCTGCGATAGCCAGGTTGTTCAAGAAATCAGCTTGATTGGATTTGCTTTCCCATTCCAACAAATCAGCCTCAGACAAAGGTTCATGATGCGCTGGCTCCGTTGGTGGTAAAGTCGCGGACGCCTTAACCGCCGGGGTCTGAGCGCCAGTTCCAGTGGCAGCAGGCACAGCATCCTGACCGGAACTGGCGGGGGGAGTAGCCGCTTTAAGCTGAGGCGTGGTCGGAGAAACTGGGCCACCAGCTTCACCCACTTGCCCATGCGCCGGTGTTGCCACTCCGTTCGCCTCTGTTTCCTCTTCTGGAGTTGTAACCGTATAAATAATGTCTTCATCATCTTGCGGTACGTAGTCAACGAGCGGCTCTGGTGGTGGCGCTTCATGTAAGTCTGGGGGCAGGTGACGGGCAGCGGCATCTAAGGCGGCGCGGGCCTCGGTTAATTTATTTAGCTGCAACAGGGCCAGGCCGCGCACGGTCAGCACCTGGTCGTGATAGTGCAACAGGGCGTGATTCTCAAACCACAGGTGTTCCAGGGCATCGGCAGCATCAATGGCCAGTTGAGGCCGTCGTGCCTGCAACGCGACCAGGGCGAGATTAAACAACACCAGGGGACTGGTCGGCCACTGCGGACGTGCGGCTTCTAACAGGTCAATGGCAGGTTGGACTTGCCCGCGTTGGGCCAGCACAATCGCCAGGTTAATGTGCGTCTGGCAATCGTGATTATTGAGTTGACGGGCACGTTCTAAGTGGGCATGGGCGCGTTCCCAGTTGTTCTCCAACAGTGAGAGTAGTCCTAACGCCCGATGCGCCTCAAAGTTGGTCGTATCCGATTCCAACTCGTCTTCCAGCTTCTCAACGCGCTGGCCCAGGATATTATGTAATTCGCGCTGTAAATGAGCGCGATGGCTTTCGTGGCGACGGCGCGTTAAAAAGCCAGCGTGACGAGGGATTTCGACATTGAGGATACTAGTATCCTCAGATTCCTTGGGTGCGGGAATATCGGTGAAAAGTGTCCACCGGTCGTGGGGGCAATAGGTTGATTTTGGTGCCGTCAAATTGCCACAACGACCGCATACCATGCGTGACATGATGGTAAGCCTCCCCATTAAACAAGATAAGCCGCCAGGCACCTTGAAATTGTGCCGGTCTATCTGCTATGAGATGTTAGCGGTGCAAGATAGATATGAGAGCAAAGACGAGTAGTGCCACGATAATGCGCCAGGCTACGAATAAAGTGACATCCCGTCTTTGGGGGTAGTTTAACAGAACGTCTATTATTGTGGCGATATGTCTATTTTCTGAGCATGAAGAGGTTTTGCGTTACTTATTTCCCTGGCTGGGGGCTGGCGCAGATAACCGGTATGCAGCAGATAAAGCAGTAACAGGCCGAGGATAATACGATAAGCAATAAAGATATCGGTGCGATGCGATTTCATGTAGCCCAAGAACCAGCGCACCACCACGTAGGCAAACGCGCCTGCGACTAAGGCTGCCAACAGATAAGGCCCCGCTTCATGGCCTAGATGCGTTTGCTTTAAGACCTTGAGCAATTTATAAAGGCCAGCCAGAGCAATCGCCGGAATACTGAGTAAGAAGCTAAAGCGGGCGGCGCTTTCATGATCGAGGTCCTGAAAGAGGGCAGCCGTAATGGTAACGCCGGAACGTGAGGTGCCAGGAATTAACGCCAGTGCCTGCACCAAACCAATGATCTGGCTTTGTCGCCAGGTCATTTGCTCTAAAGTGCGGGTGCCGCGTCCGACTCGTTCCGCGCACCACAACAGCAAACCAAGCGCAATAAGACTGATAGCGATTACATTGAGACTGCGAAAGACGGTGTCTATCTTTTTCTCTAAGAGGACGCCGCAAATAGCCAAAGGCAGTGTCCCGATTAAGACATACCAGCCCAACCTTGCATCTACGTCGGCGGCGGGGATGCGAGTTGGATTTTTGGTGCGGAAAATACCCCGCAAATAACGCGCTAAATCGTTGCGGAAATAAGCGATAATAGCGACAATTGGTCCTAATTGCACAACAGCAGAAAAGGGAGCGCCGGGATCAGCTAAACCCATGAGTTGGGGTGCAATCGCCATATGAGCAGTACTGCTGACCGGTAAAAATTCTGTTAAGCCCTGCAAAAGTCCCAGCCAGATAGCCTGGAAGTAAGTAAGATGAACAACCTGATTCATATTCGATGGCGGCTGTAAACGACGGCTACTGTTGACTCCTTTAAGTTGGCCCCTTTTAAGTTGACCCGTTCAGGCTGACTCCTTCAGGTTGACTCCTTCAGGGTGCGGCTGGACTTGGCGTCTCGGCTGAGGGTATAACCTCTGAGGCGATTCCAGGCTTGGGCGCGGTTCCAGTATAACTGTTCTGCTGCAAGCTGCTAACCGGTGCCAGGCCGTTAACTATCTTAGCAGATTGGGTTGCTTCGTGAACTCTATCCGTTACCAGTGCAGACTCTAACGCATTTTGGTTTTTAGCTATCCCATTCATAGTAGCACCATCTGCCACGCCCATTGTTGCATCTTGTTGTGCCGCGAGTTTAGCGGCTTGTGACTCATGCCATTCGGCTAACAGGATCTTCACCACAGCCGCCAGGGGCACCGCCAGAAAAATGCCAAGGAAGCCGAAGAACTCCATGCCTAACAGGAGAGAAACGATCACTGAAACAGGATGCAAATCCACTTGATGGCCCACAATTTTCGGTAGCAAAACTTTGCTTTCCAGAAGATGCATCACGGTGAGTCCCAGCATCAGAGCACCTGTTAGCGGCAGTGAGCGGGTGGTGATAAAGCACACCAGGACAATTGGTACGCCGCCGACCATCGGCCCAATGACCGGGATGCCCCGCGCCAGGCCCGCAATAAGCCCCAGCGTAAAGGCATATTTAACACCTATCAGGAGCAGCCCCAGCGTCACCACGACCCATGCGATGAGACACATGAAGAGTTGGCCGCGAATAAAGCCTGCAAAGACGCTGTCAAAGTGAGCCGCCATGCGACTGATATGAGGTCGCCAATGGGGTGGGCACAACAGACGTGCTTCGGCCCGAATCGCAGGCCCATCGGTTAGAAAATAAAAAACCAAAACCGGTACCAACAGAAGTTCGACAATGAATCCGACATGGGAAAACCATTGACTGACTTGCTGTGTCACCCAGCCTTGCACCCTGGTGGTAGCATCCGGCACATCAACGGTGCCCGTGGAAGCAGGCAGAAAACTCCGATAAGGAGCGAGGGCATTCTGCACTGTTTCCTGCCATTTCATAATAATCTCGTGGCGTTCGGCGGGAGTGTGCCCAACAAACCATTGGTTCCACAGCACGCTCAGGTTATGCGTCACAGGGCGCAACCCAATAATGAGAAAACAGACCAGCAACAGGCCGCAGAGGAGAAAAACCACAACGGTCGCTCCGATACGGCCCTGCCGGGAACCAGACCCAAAAGCGCGGGTGCCATGCAGCGCATTCACGGGAGGACGCAGCAAATAGGTCAAGGACATGGCGAAGACGAGGGTAACGAAAACTTCCCCGGCTCGTTCGCTGATGTAGCGGGCTTCAAGGGGCAGATTCCAGAGGGCACTAACAATCAACGTGCCCACAGCTAACAGCAACAGAATGCGCCGGTTCGTCCACGGTTCAGAAGTGGGAGGAGAAGTTGAGGGAAGATCAGGTGTCATTAGGAATTAAGGCAAAAGTAAAAAGGCAAAAGGTAAAACAAAGTTGGACTATGCCAACCCGCCGCTGAAGCAGTGGGCTGAGGATAAAAGCCCGGTGAACCGGGCTGAGCGCGTTCTATTAGCCCCATTCAGGGGGCTTTGTCCCTTCAGCCCGCTGCTTTAGCGGCGGGTTGGCTCCGACAGAGGAGCCACAAAAGAAATCCAGAGAGACCTACAATTTTGCCTTTTACCTTTTTACTTTTGCCTTGTTTTCAACTTTGGCTCGCCTCGATAGTAAAATCATCCGGGCGAGAATCACGTCCGGCCCAGTGTAAAATTGCCTGGGCGATACGTTCGCTGGCATGGCCATCGCCATACGGATTAGCGGCACGACTCATGGCCTCATAAGCCTGTTGATCCCCCAACAAAACCGACGCCGCCTGGACAATATCTTCGCGCCTGGTGCCGACGAGTTTGGCCGTCCCTGCGTCCACCCCTTCGGGTCGTTCTGTGGTGCGGCGCAGCACCAATACTGGCAGACCCAAAGCTGGAGCCTCTTCCTGCACGCCGCCGCTATCAGTCAGCACCAGATGCGACTTTTCCATCAAGCGCACTAAATCCACATAATCTTGCGGTTCGATTAGTTCGACTCGCGGATGTTGCCCCAATATCCGTTGCAACGGTTCGCGCACGGTAGGATTCGGGTGCATGGGCAAGATGATGCGCGTGTCGGGGAACTTTTCCACAATATCGTGTAATGCGCCCGCGATTTCTTCTAAAGGTGCGCCCCAGTTCTCACGCCGGTGCGTGGTCACTAATAAAATACGCTCTTTGCTGCCGTCTTGCTGCCCATTGGTTAGCGTTGTGTCCGCTTCATGTACTCGCTTGGCGACCTGGTGCAAAGCATCTATCACGGTGTTGCCAGTGAGATAGATGGAATCCGCTTTGATACCCTCGTGGAGCAGATTCTCCCGCGCCCGTTGCGTCGGGGCAAAATGCAAATCCGTCAATTGTCCCGTAAGGCGACGATTAATCTCTTCGGGAAAAGGGTCGAATTTATTATCCGTGCGCAGACCCGCTTCAACATGGCCAAAGGCAATCTTCTGATAAGCTGCTGCCATCGCTGCGGCCAGTACGGTCGTCGTATCCCCCTGCGCCAACACAATATCTGGCTGCACTTTCTGAAGGACGCCTTCCAGTCCTTCCAAAGCGCGCGTCGTTACCTGGGTCAGCGTCTGCCCCGTTTGCATGATATTGAGGTCATAATCCGGCTTAATAGCGAAGAACTCTAACACCTGATCCAAAATCTGCCGGTGTTGAGCCGTAACGCCAACCACACAACGGAATTCCTGGGGCCGCGACTTCAATAGATTAACCAGTGGAGCCATTTTGACAGCTTCAGGCCGCGTGCCAAAAATTGGCATGACAACTAATGGTGTGCGATGAGAATCAGTAGCGGGCATCGCTTCCCAGTTTACCGCATTGCTTTTGACGGTGGAACGAAGATTCATCCCCGCACTTTAACCCACATCATAGCGGCGGCTCCCAGAGCAGCGGAGATGGCATAGAGGACAAGGACTGTCTTACGGGGGGAAAAGCCACGGGCAAGCAGGCGATGGTGTAGGTGGCCTCGGTCGGCGTGCCACATGGGTTGGCGGGCCAGGGTGCGGCGGGTGACGGCCCAGAGAGTATCAACCACAGGTACGCCGAGAATCAGCATGGGGAGAGCTAAGGTTGTGGCAGCGGCGGTTTTAGCGGCGGCGGCGACACCAATAGCGGCCAGCCAGAAACCCAAGAGTAAAGCACCCGCATCGCCCAGGAAGATTTTAGCCGGAGGAAAGTTATAGCGTAAGAAGGCTAGGCTTGCCCCACAAACAGCAGCGGCGGCACCGGCGGCCCACGGTGCGTCTTTCAGAATTTCGATGATCGAGAGGCTGCCTGCCGCAATAGCGCAAACCCCAGCCGCTAAACCATCCACACCATCAATGAAGTTCACCCCATTGGTAAGGCCCAGCACCCAGAACATTGTCCAGGCGAGCGAGGCGGTGTCGGAAAGGCTCTGGGTGCCGGATGAGAAGGGGAGAGTGCGAATGCGCACGCCGCCGCGCCACAAGAGATAAGCGATCACAATTTGGCCACCGAATTTCAGCACTGGCTTTAGCTCGAAGCGGTCGTCCAGCATACCCCAGAGCAGCATCAAAAAGCCGCAGCCGAAGAAAACCGTGGATAAATGCAAAGTTTGGGCAGTATTCGCTACATCTTGCGGTGTGCCGGAAGGAGCCAGCAAGCGAATATCCGGGCCAGCCGGTTGGCGCCAGAACAAAGCGGCGATAGCAACGCCCATAAAAATGGCAATGCCGCCCCACTGGGCAATCGGCTCAGGATGGGTGCGCCGAGCATCAGGACGCGCCAGCGCGTTGCAGCGCCATGCCAGCACTTTCACCCACGGGGTTACCAGCAGTGTGGCGATAAAGGCGGCAACGAAGGCAACAAAGGGCGAACCTTTTATCAGTTCTAACATTCTCGTTTCAAATCAACACAAAGGACACAAAGGAGGCACAAAGAGCACAGAGGAAAAACGAGGATCGAGAATAGAAGATCGAAGATAGCTGGTAATGACTTGCTTTTGCGATATTATATCCTCTTTTGCGCCCTTTGTGCCTCCTTTGTGTCCTTTGTGTTGAAATTCACTTAACAGGTGCGCCAAAGAGCGGTGTGCTTTCGTAGAGCGGGAAGCGGGCGCAGAGGTCATCTACCCGACGGTGCAACTCATCTAATTTGGCCGTATTATCACGATTCCCAATGGCCCCGGTGATAATCTCGGCGATAGCTTGCATTTCTGGCTCTTTCATGCTGCGTGATGTGACCGCCGGGGTGCCTAAACGGATGCCAGAAGATACGGCAGGTGGAGCCGGGTCGAAGGGAATCTGGTTTTTGTTACAGGTCACGCCAATATGCTCTAATAAATTCTCACAGTCTTTGCCGGTAATATTAGCGGGGGTTAGATCAACCAGCATCAGATGGTTATCGGTGCCGCCACTGACGAGTCGCACCCCACCAGCAATGAGACCTTCGGCCAAAGCGCGGGCGTTTTTGCGGATTTGCTGCTGATAGGTCTTAAAGCCTGGTTGCAGCGCTTCTTTTAAACAGACCGCTTTGGCGGCGATAACATGCATAAGCGGGCCGCCCTGAATGCCGGGTAAAATCGCTTTATCTACTGCCGAAGCATACTGGGAGCGGCAGAGAATCAAGCCAGCACGGGGGCCACGGAGAGTTTTGTGGGTGGTCGTGGTCACAAAGTCGGCATGTGGCACCGGGGAAGGATATTCACCTGCTGCTACCAGACCTGCAACATGGGCCATATCTACCATAAAGAGGGCGTTTACTTCGTCGGCGATAGCACGGAATTTGGCCCAGTCAATCACGCGAGGGTAAGCCGAGAAGCCTGCGACAATCAGCTTGGGTTTATGCTCTTGCGCCAAACGCTGGACTTCATCGTAATCCACCAGTTCGGTCTCGCGGTTGAGACCATATTGCACCGCATTATAAATCTTGCCACTAAAATTGACCTTATGCCCATGTGTCAGGTGTCCACCCGCGTTCAAGCCCATGCCTAAGATGGTGTCCCCTGGTTTAAGCATCGCCATGTAAACGCCTGCATTAGCCTGTGAGCCAGAGTGTGGCTGCACATTGGCGTGTTCGGCCCCAAATAGCTCCTTGGCGCGTTCAATGGCTAAGTTTTCGACAACATCTACATATTCGCAGCCACCATAATAGCGATGTCCCGGATAGCCCTCGGCATACTTATTGGTCATCACGCAGCCAGTGGCTTCCAATACGGCCTGCGATGTAAAGTTCTCCGAAGCAATCAATTCAATGGTACCACGCTGTCGTTTTAATTCACTATCAACGGCTTGGGCAACGTCTGGATCGGTTGCCCGCAGATGCGGCATTTCAAAACTCATCGAGATGTCCTTGCATGTCCTTTTCTTTACATTTTAACAGCCTTTGGAACCACGAATGAACACGAATAGACACAAATGGGAACGAGGATCGAAGATTGAGAATAGAGGATCGAGCATCCAGCATCTTGTATCCAGTATCAAGCAGCTAAACCATTTGTGTTTATTCGTGTTCATTCGTGGTTCCAAAATTCAAAACTCACTCGGTGAACGGCCCGCTAAGGCGATGGAGCAGGCGAGGGTGGATTGGATGCCTAATGCTTCAACTTTTCGTAAAAGCTCTTCGCTTTCTGCACCAGGGTTTAGCAGAATTTGAGGAATACCTTTTTGCTTGACCTCTTCAATCACTTTCAGCCCCACTTCTGGCGGCACATAGAAGGTGGCAATATCAATATCGCCGGGAACATCCAGCACCGATGCGTAGGCGCGCACGCCTTCGACTTCGCTTAGGCGAGGGTTAATAGGGTAAACGGTATCTCCCCGCTGTAAATAGGCACGCAGGGCTTTGTTGCCGTATTTGGCGCGATTGGCAGATGCGCCGATAATAGCGATGGATGGCATGTTGGTCTCCTCGATAAAACAAAAGTCTGTTTAATGGTGTAAAGAAGCATAATTTTGACTTCGCTTCTTAAACAGGCTAAAATCAAAAGAGCTTCTATTTATTAAAGATACCAGGCAAACCACACCTGAGAATGGCCGAGAGAAATCAGACATATGGCAGAAAATCGTAATGGCAAAGTGCAGATGGCAAAAAATCCCTTCCCCGCGCTGAAGATGCCGCTGGGCTATGAAGAGATTTGCCAGATATTGCCGCATCGCTACCCATTTCTTTTAGTAGATCGCATTATCGAATTAGAACCGGGCTATCGGTGCGTCGGCGTTAAGAGCGTCACAGCCAATGAAGACTTTTTTCAAGGGCATTTTCCTGGTCATCCGGTGATGCCAGGTGTGCTGATTTTGGAAGCGATGGCACAGGTCGCCGGAGTTTTAACCTTAGTCTCGCGTAACACACCGGGTGCCCTATCTTATTTCGCGGCCATTGAAAAAGCCCGTTTTCGCCAGCCAGTGCGCCCCGGCGACCAACTCGTGACCGAAGCCATTCTGGAAGTGCTGCGTGGCCCCTATTGCAAAGTGCATGTGGTGGGACGGGTGGATGAGCAACCTGTTGTAGAAGCTGATTATACTTTTATGACTTCGGCGGATACCTCGGCCAGCACCAGCATCTTGCAGCACACGGCAACACCTTCGGCTCCTCCGGTGCTGTCTATGCCTGCTACAATGCCCTTCGCCATGCCAGCGGAGAACGGTCGAGCTGAAAATCCTGCTTTTAGTAGCACCCAGAGTAACACCCATGCCATAAACTCCTCGGTGCCGACTCGCACTGAAACGATCTCCGCGCCGCGCCAGGGCACGGGCAAGTTGTTCATTCATCCGACTGCCCTGGTTGATCCCACGGCGCAACTGGCTCACGATGTGTGGATTGGCCCCTATTGCATTGTTGAAGGTGGTACGCAGGTTGGTGCAGGCACCATCCTGGAAGCGAATGTGATTGTTAAGCGAGGCACTACCATCGGTGCGCGCTGTCGCATTTTGCCGCACGTTACTCTTGGCCATGAGCCACAGGATGTAAAGTTTCGCGGTGAAGAGAGCTTTTTGCGCATTGGCAACGATAATATCCTGCGCGAGATGGTGACGATTCATCGCGCCACCGGAGAAGGCGAAGCGACCGTTATTGGCGACAATAACCTGCTCATGGCGTATGTGCATATCGGCCACAACTGCGTGGTGGGCAACAACACCATGATTAGCAACTCCACCGGCGTTTCCGGCCATGTTACCATTGAAGATAAGGTCGTTATCGGCGGCTTTGCGGGTGTGCATCAGTTTGTGCATATCGGCAAGGTAGCAATGATTGGCGGTCTTTCCAAAGTGGTGCAAGATGTGCCGCCTTTCTGCACCTGCGATGGCCGTCCCGCCAAGATTCACGGACTTAACATTCGTGGTCTGCGCCGTAACGGAGTGCCCACCGAAGAGCGCAACCAGGTCAGCGCCGCTTTTAAGTTGCTCTATCGTTCTGGCCTGAACACTTCCCAGGCGCTGGAGCGCATACACGCTGAGATACCCAAAAGCGTGACGCTTGATTACTTCATTAACTTCGTCGAGCGTGTCCGCGAAGGCCGCCTCGGTCGCCAGGACGAAACGCCGCACTTATAGGTTTAGGGTTCGGGGTTTAGGGGTTGGTTGCCAGAGTTTAAGACTTGCTGCTCTTTAGCCAATAGCTAATCCACTGATTGGTAATAGTTTGGACTTCCAAACCCTAAACCCCAAACCCCGAACCCTGCTTTTCATTGCTGGCGATGTCTCCGGCGATATTCACTCCGCCCGCTTAGCGCGTACTATCCTTGAACGCCATCCCGACTGGATTATTTATGTTGTGGGCGGTACGCAATTAGGTGCCATAGCTCAGGAATTTCCGAATGTGCATTTTTTAGGCGATACCAGTGGCTATGGGGTCATTGGTTTCGCGTCGGCGGTGGCGATTTACCCCCGTGTGCTGCAACTGCGCCAGCAGGTATTGAAGTGGTTGCAGTCGCATTCCATAGATGCGGCTGTACTCTGCGATTGGGGAGCTTTCAATGGTAGATTGCTGCCTAACCTCAAGGAACGGGGCATTCCCGTTCTCTACTACTTCCCCCCTCGCTCCTGGCAAAAAACGGGTGCTGGTGGTCTCGGTATTGTACCCTTTGTGACTCGCGTTGCCACACCCTTTGAATGGTCAGCCCAACGCCTTACTAAAGCTGGCTGCCAGGCCGAATGGGTGGGTCATCCCCTGTTGGAGTATGTGCGCCCCTCGCGCCCACGCGAAGCGTTGCGGCGCGAATTTGGCGTGTCCGATGACAGTCCGTTAGTCGCTTTGCTGCCAGGTTCGCGGGCAATGGAGTTGCGCTACATTGCCCCCCACATGGTGCAAGCGGCGCAACGGCTACGAGCGCAACGACCAATTCACTTCGTGGCAGCGGTGCCACAGGGTGTGACCGCTCGCGCTCGTCAGTACTTTCCGTCCTGGATTCCGTTAGTCGAAGGACGCGCCGCAGACGTGCTACTGGCCTGCGATGCGGCACTGGTCAAAAGTGGCACCGCTACGCTTGAAGCGGCAGTGGCGGATGCACCGCAAATCGTGGTTTACGATGTGCCTTGGTTGCTGCGAATGCAATGGCATCTCACTGGCATGACCAAGAAAGTGCCTTTTGTAGTGATGCCGAATATTATTCTGGAGCGTGCTGCCGTGCCGGAATTACTGGGCGATAACTGTCGCGCAGTGCCAATTTACAATGCCTTAAAGGGCTTATTGGACAATGCGGCCAGACGGCAGCAGATGCGCGAGGATTATGCTCTGGTGCGTCGCGCTTTAGGTTCTAATCTGCCCTTTGCGGCCACCGAACGCACCGCAGACATCCTGTGCGAAATGTTAGCATCACGCTAACTTTATAAGGTTTTGGTGGTAGAGACGCGATGCATCGCGTCTTGAGACAAATCACGTCTCGCCCAGACCCCCTCCTAACCTCCCCCTTGTTAAGGGGAGGAACTAGCCCCACTAACTCAGCGATTCAATCTGCGTAAGCAGATTGCACATTACTGTGACCTATGACTTCAGCCGTCTGGCTGTTGGCAGCCAGTTTTCGGGAGAGGTCGCGGAAGCTGATGAGCTTTTTCTCTTCTTCGTCCCAGAGCGTGAGGATCATGCTCCTGATGCCAGTGCGCAGGGTTAAGACCACCGCTCCTTGCAACGGTGGGTTCTCCTCATGGCATTGGGGCAGGAGATAGTTAGGAATGCGCGGGCTGAGATGGTGAATGTGATGGAATCCGATATTGCCGCTAAACCATTGCAACACCGGGGGCAGTTTATAGAAGGAACTGCCTTTCATCGCGGCGGTGGCATAATCCCATTTATCTTGCCCTTCCCAATAGGTATCTTCATATTGGTGCTGGACATAAAATATCCAGGTGCCAACCGATGCCGCCCAAACCTCAACGGGGAAGTGGACTAATAAGAAGGTCTGCCATCCCACTAACTTAACTAATCCCGCTACCAGACAAGCGATCCCCAGATTCGTCCAATAGATGCTCGACTGCACCGACTTCATGGTCTTGGTGCGTGAAGTGGGAAAGCGATACACCACCACGAACAGGAGGAATGCAATGATGCCAAAAAGGATAAACGGGTTGCGATAAATACGATATTGAAGTTTCCCTAGAGGCGATAGTTGCAGATATTCTTTAACAGTCAGAGTTTGCACATCGCCAATGCCACGCCCATCCAGATTCCCTACATGGGCATGGTGAATGGCATGGCTCTTTTTCCAGTAGTAATAAGGTGTCAGAGTAATAAGGCTGGAAATCATGCCAACCACATCATTCGCTCGCTTGGAACTAAAAAATGAGCCGTGTCCGCAATCATGTTGAATAATGAAAATGCGCAGCATGAAACCGGCTTCCGGTAAGGAAAGCGCGAGTGTTAGCCAGTAGCTAACCTGAAGCGAACGCACCATCAAATACCAGACTAAAAAGAATGGTATAAACGAATTAGCCACTTGCCAGAGACTGCGCCATGTGTACGAAACTTTATAGGGAGCTACCAGGCTTTTCCAGTTCTTGGGACTCGCTGTGGGAGTTGCCGGGGAACTCTGAGGGGTGGGTGAATTTGAGGTTGCGTCGGCCAGTAATCGTGACTCGTGCTGTATAACAATCTCCTGGAAATCAATGACTTACGACGGCATCTGAGGACGGACAGCGAACCGCGTTGCTGAGGACTTCAACGCATGAGGTTCTCGTTCAGCAGTCCTTTAATTTTAGCGTAAAAAGGCCCGGCTTGGCTACTGGTTCGCCTATTTTTGTGACTTTTTACAGTTAGCGCCCGAATTTTTCCGTAAGCCTATTGATTAAACATAATACCTTGCCAAAGTAAAGAAAGCCCGGTAAGTAGGGTGGCGATTAATCACATCTCTACGGACTTGATGTCAGTTATACTTTAGGCATCGCCTGGAGAATCCAAGGATTATAGCCCGCAATGGATAACGTTAAACGCCTGCTGCCTTACGTCAGGCCGCACCTGCAAGCTCTCCTGCTGGGAGCTATCTGCATGGTGTTGTCAGCAGTGCTGGGTGGCGTGTTTGTCCTGCTGGCCAAGGACGTGTTAGGGCCGATGCTCAATGGCGGGCCTGCGGCAGAGCGGTTATATAAACTCGATTATTTTACTATCCTGGTCTTAGCTGTTTCCCTGCTGCGCATGGTGACAGATTATGGACAGACATATATTACCCAACGCACCGGACAACGCGTTCTCGCACGATTAAGGCTTGACCTTTTTTCTCATTTTCAAGCCTTATCAGTCGGTTTCTTCGAGCAACGACGCACCGGTGAAATCTTGAGTCGGATGACCAACGACTTAGGAGCTTTGCAGAGTATCCTGACGCTCGCGGTGGTTACGACCATCTCCTCGCCCCTGCGCTTAGTCATCTATATTGGCTTGATGGTGCATTTTAACTGGCGACTCTCCCTCTTCGTTTTGGTGGTTCTGCCCCCTGTGGCTTTGTTAATTAGTGCCACCGGGCGCAGAATTAAGGTGGCGACTACCAGCCTACAGAGGCGGTTGGCCGAGTTGACGAATTACCTGCAAGAGCGGGTCGCCGCTATGCGCTTGATTCAAACTTTCGGCACCAAGGACTACGAAATCCAGCTTTTTGAGCAGGTGAACCATGAGACCTTTCGTAGTACGATGAAACCGATTCGTATTCAAGCTGTGCTCTCGCCAGCTATTGAATTTACCGGGATGCTGGGAGTCTTGCTAAGTTTGTGGTTCGGCGGTCGTGATGTTATTGCGGGGCATATGCAGTCCGAGGCGCTGCTGACCTTCTTGTTCTCCATGCAGCAGGTGGCGATGCAGGTTAAATCAATTTCTGGCCTTAATCTCATGGTGCGCCAGGCGGATGCCGCTGCTGCTCGACTGTTTGAAATCCTTGATACCAAGCCCGAAGTGTGTGATGTGCCAGATGCCATTGACTTGAGTCAGCGCGAAGTGCGCGGTCATATTGTCTTTGATGATGTCTATTTTTCCTATCAGACAGGGCCAGAGGTTTTGCATGGCATTTCATTTGAGATTAAACCGGATGAAGTAGTGGCCCTGGCCGGGCTGAGCGGTTCCGGCAAAACTACGATTTCCGCTTTAGTGCCGCGTCTCTATGACCCAACCAAGGGCAAAGTGTTAGTAGATGGCCATGATCTGCGCGATGTATCAATGGCTTCCCTCCGGGCACACATTGGAGCGGTGCCGCAGGAAACCATCCTTTTCCACGGCACCATTCGGGATAACATCGCTTATGGTCGTCCGCAGGCGACTTTGGAGCAGATTGTGGAAGCGGCGCGACGGGCTAATGCTGATGATTTCATCCGGGCGCAGCCTGAAGGCTATGACACGCAGATTGGGGAACGCGGAGGTCGTTTAAGTGGTGGCCAACGCCAGCGCATCGCTATCGCCCGCGCCTTCTTGCGTGACCCGCGCATCTTGATCTTAGATGAAGCCACTTCGTCCCTTGATGCCGAGAGCGAATCCAAGGTGCAGGAAGCCTTGGCCAAGCTAATGGAAGGCCGCACTACACTCATTATCGCCCATCGCTTTTCAACGATTCAACATGCTGACCGCATCCTGGTCTTAGATAATGGATGCATTGCTGAAAGCGGTAAACATGAAGAGTTGTTGCAGCAACGCGGACGCTATTATTCGCTTTATCAAATGCAAGCCTTCGCTTCACGACATGGTGTCAACGAGCAAGCTTTAGATGGTGAAGCTAAAGATTCGGCAGCATAATTTACATCTCTTCTCTTCAAAATGATAACCCTATCGTGAGAAACGATTTCAATCGGCGCTGCTATGCCGCCTACAATACGCTGCTATTGCCGCTTTCTCCCGCAGCCATACTTTATACACTTTACCGGCGTCACATTCAGGGCCGCTCCGCTGCTTCTCTGCGAGGACAACAAGGCTATGTGCCTGCCTCTGTGGTTCACGCCCTGCATCCCGCACCGGGGCGACAGAGCGGGCCGTGCATCTGGATACATGCGGTTTCTGTTGGCGAAACAATGGCGGCTCGTCCGGTGGCGCGAGCCTTGCGCGAGGCTTTGCCCCATTGCCGCATCGGGTTTTCCGTAACGACGGACACCGGCTACGAAACCGCACAAGGGGCCGTGCGCGCTGGCGATGTTGATGCGGTATTCTATTTTCCGCTGGACTTACCAGTGCGGGTGCGCCGCGCCTTGCGTGCGGTCAAACCGGATGTCTTTATCACGATGGAGACAGAGCTATGGCCCAACTTCCTCTCGCTGGCTCGTCAACGAGGTGTCCACACATTTTTGGTGAATGGGCGAGTATCGGATAATCTGCTTAAAACCGCGCCGCGCTTGGGCTGGGTTTGGCGTTGGATGATGGGCAACCTGGACGCCGCATTAATGCGCTCGGATTTTGATGCAGAGCGTCTGCAAACATTACCGGGCGCACCGGCACGAATCGAGGTCACGGGCGATGTCAAGCTGGATAGTGTACCAACGGGAGCCGCCAGTCAAGCAGCCCGGGAAACATGGCGCGAAAAATTGGGCATTGTGGCCAACGCTCCACTCTGGGTGGCGGGTTCAACCCATTCTGGTGAAGAAGAGCTAATATTGCGTGGCTACACCAAATTGCGCCAAGAGATGCCACAACTTCGGCTAATTTTAGCTCCCCGCCATATTGAGCGGGTAGATGAAGTGATGCAAGTTATACACTCCTGTCAGTTGCCTGCTGTTCGGCGCACCCAGGTGGAAACTGTTACTCCGTCATTAGCTGATGCCGTCATTGTTTTAGATACGGTGGGTGAATTAGCCCAAATCTACGCAGCCGCAGATGTGGCTTTTGTGGGGGGGAGTTTGATTGAGCGGGGTGGTCATAATCTCTTGGAGCCAGTGCTGTGTGGCGTGCCTGTCGCCTTTGGCCCCTATGTTATGAACTTTAGGGAAGCCTCCAAATTAGCTGAGTCTGCCAATGTGGGGCGAATGGTGCATAACGAGCAAGAGTTGTACACCATTACAAAGCAGTGGTTAAGAGATGATGCAGCGCGCAGAGATGTGGCTGAACGGGCGCGCACGGCGCTGATTCCTCATCATGGCGCAGCGGCACGAGTCGCGCGCATTGTAGCCGAAACAGTAACCGCAAAACAGAATCCATAGCAATCTGAAATGTGAAACGCCTTGAATCTCTTAGAATCCATCTACTACTGCTTTTATCTCAAGCGTCGCCGCAGATTCGAGGTGCTATCTCATGCGCGTGTCGCACCAGAACTTTCCTGTAAAATTATATCCATCGGTAACATCACCACCGGGGGCACTGGGAAAACCCCAGCAGTACAATGGCTGGCACACTTGCTGCAAGCACAGGATAAACGAGTCGCTGTGGTAGCGCGGGGTTATGGAGGCCGCTTGTCGCAGGCGGGTGCGATTGTCTCTAATGGACAGCAGGTTCTATTAAATGCCGCTGATGCCGGGGATGAACCCGTCTTGCACGCTAAGGCTTTACCAGGGGTGCCAGTGGTTATTGGGCGTGACCGGGCCGCAGCGGTGCAAATGGCAGTGCAACAGTTTGGAACCGAAATTGTGATCTTAGATGATGGTTTTCAATATTGGTCGCTGCCGCGCGACCTGGATGTGGTGTTACTCGATGCGCGTCGACCCTTCGCTAATGGCCGTTTACTGCCCTCTGGTCACTTGCGCGAGCCGCCCCTGGCACTGCGCCGCGCCGATACCTTGCTGTTAACGCGTTCCGACCTCGCTACAGAGAGGCAGCGTGCCACGGCGCGGGCAAACATCGAAAAGATTACTCCCGCACCACTGTTTGAGGCTACCCATGCCCCGGTCGCCTTGCGAGACGAGAGTAACGGTAGCACAGTAGCACTAAAATCGTTGCATTCTGCACCGATCTGTGCGGTATCAGCATTGGCGGACAATGAGGCATTTTGCACAAGCTTGCAGGCGTGTGGCGCACAGGTGTTGATGCAGGTTGGGCGGCGCGATCATCATCGTTGGCGAGAAGCGGAAGTCCAATACATTGCCGCCCGCGCCCGCGCTAGGGGAGCTGAGGCTATTGTCACCACAGAAAAGGATGCCGTAAAAATGAAAGCGGATTGGGTGCAGCCCTTGCCCCTGTGGAGTTTAGTCATTGAGTTGCGGATCGCTGACGAAGCCGCTTTGCAGGCATTTATTTTGAACCGTTTGCAAGTGTGAAGTGAACATGTTTTTAAGAGGCACGCAGCAATCCATACCGACGCTAATTTTAAGGTGGAACGCCAACCGTGAGCAAGCAGCAGGCACAAACAGCTATTAAACCATCACCGATGAACTTACCCAACTCCATCAAGGGGCACCCGGCAGCCAAGTTGCGTCGCCGTGATATACAGCGTTATGTGAAACGTATTATTCATCAGGGCAAGGGTTACCAGAGTACCGTCTATTTGATAGAGGTGGAGGGGGCGCAAGCTATTGTCAAAGATTTCGCTACGGCCCCAAAATTGTTCCGCCGTTTTGTGGCCCCTTTTTTGTTGCGCCGTGAAGCCCGTGCCCTCCAATATCTTAATGGCACCCCTGGCGTGCCCCGACTTTACGGGCGTATTGATCCTTTAGCCATAACGATGGAATATATTGAGGGCACGCCGCTCTCGGAGTTTAAGCAAGGCGAGTTAGCCCCAGAAGTTTTCCCCCGTGTGCAGCAAACCATAGATGCCATTCACGCACGCGGTGTGGCGCACGGTGACGTTAAGCGGCGCAGTAATTTAATTCTCACCCCGCAAGGTGAAGTTTTCGTGATTGATTTTGCAGCGGCCATTATCGGTCGCCGTCCTCTTCATCCTATCATGAATTGGCTGCAACACCAGATGGCCGCAGTGGATGATAAATCTTTGCCCCGGCTGAAAAAAGCTGTTGCGCCCGAATTGCTAACTGAAGCCGACTGGGAAAAGCTCAACAACCCAACAGGGCTGGAAAGATTAGCGCGTCGTTTGCTTAACCGTTAATTGTTGGCATTGTAGGGGAAATCTCCGCAGGTTAATCATCAGGTTGGATTGATTAACTGGCTGCGGCGCGAAAGCGTTTGAGTCCTTTGCCCAGAATGAGTGACCAAAACTCTCTTTGTTCTCGTATCTTCAATATCCAGGCTAAACCAAGGTAAACAACACCATAAACGGCTCCCGTGATGAGCCAGGGGGTCACGGGACGCACGATGAAGACAACCAGATTGGCAATTAAGGCGATTACGGTCAGGGTAGCCATGCTGCTCATGATTTCGCCTAAAGGCAAAGCAATAGAAGAGTGGGTGCGATAAAGAGCAAAGGCTGTGGCCATCAGGCAATCTGCCGAACTTGCGAGTGGAATGGAACGATAGCCAAGCACATTCTTAAAGCAGAGCATGAACACAACGTCCACGACGGTGCCTAAGATTAGGGTTTCCAACAACACACGCAGGGCGTTGCGCGCTTGGATCACTTTAAAGAGGATCATCCAGATTGGGCCAATCCAGATGAGAGGGGTGCAACAGGTCATCATATCCGCTGTGAGAATAGCGGCGTTGCGGTCGAACTTGCCGCCACCTAAAGCGATGCTGATGACTGGGAAAGCATAGCAAGCCAACACCATTGCTAAGGGCACTAAAACATAAGCTAAGACGCGAATGGCCTTGGTAGTGTTGCTCAAGGCGGCAGCATCCAGGCCATTTTCCGATGTCTGGTGCTTTTCGGCTAGGCTGGGTAGTAAGGCGTTACCCACTGAGTTGGCCAGCACGGTGACGGGCATCCAGGAGAAACGGCCCGCATATTCGACACTCGCAATGACGCCATCCCCCATACCAGAGGCCAGAATACGTCCCACGATGGCTGGAATTTGCACCTGCATCGTGGTAATCAGAGCCAGCATAAAGACGCTGCTAAAGTGCGGGACTTCGCGCAGAGTTGTATCCTGCTGCCCGTTACCATTTAAGCCATTAACGATATTGTCATCTTGCCAGGAACCACGAAGCGACCACAGCACAGGAAGACAACCAAGGAGGGGGCCTATCATAAATCCTGCGGCCAGAGCGAACACGCCCAGAGTCTTGCCAAAGCAAACTAACAGCACGAGAGTTACGGCTGGGTTGATAAGAGTCGCCAGCGCCATCCCTTTAAACCGTTGTTGCGAATGGGCAATGCTGGTTAAAACCGAGAGTGCCATAAAGCAGACGCCACCGGGGAAAGTCCACTTCATGAGGTTTACTACTAATTCCTGGTCAGTCGCGCGTTTAAAGCCTGGTGCTAAGACCGCTGCCACTTCTCGATTCCAGAAATAGCAAAGTAGGAGCAGAATCGCCGTAACCGATGGGCAAAAGATTAAGAGCCGCGTCTGCATGGTGCGGGCAAAGGCAGTGCCCTTAGCATGGCGCAGGGAAATGAGCCACGGCACTAAAAAGGCGGAAAAGCGGGGGCCAAAGGTAATGCCCAGTAGCTGAGGCACTAACTGGGCAATGAGGTAAGCATCTAAAGGACGTGTGGCCCCCACCAGACGAGCCATTAACAGGCCATTGGCTAAACTAATGACAGCAGAAAGACCAGTGGAGCCAACCGTGAGCAAGGCTGCTCTGCGTGTCTTGCCTGTGGTGCCTGGCTCTGTTGTGGGCGTGGTAACACTGTCGGACGGCGGAATTATGGTTGGTGAGGGCGGACTAGAAACCTCAAATGCAGCAGGGGCAGGTGATGCAGGAGCATCATCAGGCGGCGGAAACGGGAAAGGGACGGAAGAAGCGGGATTCTCGTTAGGCATTGGATAAACAGGCGGCTACGACTGCTAAGCTGCAACAGGGTAGTTTACTATAGGGGCTACCCGTGCCGCAGGTGGGTAAACGACCAGAATTCTTACCCACCTGCGTAGCAGGTTAGAGCAATGCATTAACGTCCCCGTGTCAAAAGGCCCTTAGGTCGGTTACTTAAGTTCTGACCGTCCCCATAGGCAGAGTAAGAATAGTAAGCGCCGTAGCTATCGGGGTTGTTACTCTCGCGCACTTTGTTGAGAATAATACCTAATACCCGTCCACCTGCGTGCCGTAACATCGCCTGGGCACGCTTAACGTGTGGTTTAGCCGTCGAATCCGCCCCGACCACCATCACAACACCATCAGCGAGCGAACATAATACCTGTGCATCGGTTAAAGATAGCACAGGCGGGCTATCAATAATGACCACATCGTAATGCTCCTTCAAATCTTGTAGCATCTGGCGGCAATGACCACTGCCCAGTAATTCGGGTGGATTGGGTTGTAAGCTGCCTGCTGGAATGACCCACAGGTTATCAATGGGCGTTTTCTTAATGGTTTGTTCAATGGTGGACTCACCAGACAGCACATTGCTGACACCTGGCTCTAAGGGTATCTCATGCAAAAAATGTTGGGCTGGGCGACGCAGGTCGCAGTCAATTAAAACAACTTTGCGACCATCGAAAGCCATAACAGTGGCCAGGTTTAGGGCGCTCAGTGACTTGCCTTCGCCGGGATCAGCACTGGTAATCAGCACGCTCCGGGCTGGACTATCGAGGGTGGCGAAAGCTAGATTAGAGCGCAAAATACGACAAGATTCTAATAGCATCGGCGATGCATTGCCATTGCCGTTGACCTGCATCAAACGCCGCTCTGATGGTTTCTTCAGGAGGGGCATTGTGCCCATCACAGAAGCATGGGGCAAGAGGGATTCCAGGTCGTCCACAGAATGGAGAGTATTATCCGTCTGTTCTAACAGGACAGCCGCTAAAGCCGCCAGCACCAGGGCACAGATCATGGCTGTGATAGCAGCTTGTTGCCAGGTGCGCACTGCGGCCACTGCTCCGGTAGCTCTTGTCAAAGGCACGGCAGTAGCAATCGCTGACCGGCTTTGCAGTTCCATATTAATAAGATTATTGCTGAGCGTCTGGTAAGTCTTGGTGTACTGTTCCACCTGGCCCATCAGTTCGGTGAGCTTATATTCTGTGGCCGGTAGGGTGCTAGCTTCTTGCTGTGCCTGAGCCAGTTCCGTATGCACCGCCCGCGCCCGTGCCTGGGCCGTTTGGTGCATCGTAGCGATACGATTTTTGACAAGTTGATCGGCTGCTTGCCAGTCTTGCTGTGCCTTAATCGCTTCTGGTGCCGTGGGATAATAGTCCCGCAACACAGTCTCGTATTTGAGCTTGGCCTCAGTAGCTTTTTGCAAGAGGCCAGAGGTGGTGGCGTCCCCTAAGACTGTCGAGCTATTATCTCCCGCAGCCACTTCTGCATCCGCTTTATTGGCTTCATCCCGTAAATTTTGCAACTGGGTCGTGATTTGCGTTAATCGCGTTTCGACAGTATAGACTTTGGTCTGTTCCTTGAAGTTTTGTAGCTGTCGCTTAGCGTTATCCAGATTGTGTTTGACATTATTTACTGTCTGTCTCAAGAAAATCAGATTAGCCTTAGTTAGATTCTTGTTTTGATTCTTTAAGTATTCTCCATAAACATCAATCATCTCATTTGCCAGGGCTTTGGCTGCCGTGGGATTGCCAGCCCTGGCAGTGATATCAATGAGGTCCGTCGAGATAGGTGCCGCAGCCTTTACGTCGGCGGCTAACGCATTAGGGTCTTGCCAGCCCTTAGCCCGCAAATCGTGGGGTAACTTTGACATGGCTTTGGCCACAAGATCAGGGCTTTCGACAACCGCGATTTGGGTGTCGACGCTGCCCCCTGATGCCACAACTTTACCACTGATTAAGTTCGCCACGTCGGTGGCTGTTGCGGCAGCAGTGGAGTTATTGGCAGTGGGGAGCAGCATGGTGGCGGTGGCCGCATAAGTCGCAGCTTCCGGTTTTAACTTGAAGGCGATGAGCGCAGTGGTCACTAGAAAAACAAACAGCATGGGACGCCAGCGTCGCCGCAAAGCCGTGAGATAATGGCCCAAACCTATGGTGTGGGCCATCTTTTCCTCCGCCGGGACACTTTCATGGGAGAGCGTGGTTAAGAGTTGTTCCAACAACAGTCTGGTGCGGGGATCATCCAAACTTACACTCGTGCCGCTGCCATTGCCATCAGTGTTGCCATTCCCATGACCGTTACTGCCGTTGGCATGGCCGTTGCTGCTATTGGCATGGTCGCGTGCCAGCACCGGGTAGTTAGGAGTTGGGGTTGAGCCAGAGGATTGGCCCTGTGCTTCGGGTTCTACTTGAGCCATGAGACTGATGGTTTCCTTTTAATAAACTTCGTTGCTGCTAAATAAGCGTAGCCATAGCAAGGTAATTTATAGAGACCCCAACAACCTAAGCCTGGGGACTGCATTTTCAAATTTTATGACTAATCTCTAAGTATGAGGCAATGTGTGGGTATGCTGCAAATCACGCCATTTTCATGTGTGGATATGCTTCAACTCGATTTAAGGGCAGCAAGAATTTTGGACAGATTGCTGCCCTTAAATCGAAACGCCCCTTAGCTGATGGCTGAGAAATGCTTGCCTATAAACCAGCAAAGGAACGTAAAAAGCCAAAGAGTCCAATATACGATGCTGACTTCTGGATGAAGTTGCCAGATATTTTGCCCTGAGGCACTGCCACAACATCATGATCTTCCAGGGGAATATTATATTTAAGGTCGCCCTTCTGGATTCGGTCATAAGGGATGGTAATATTATTATTACCAGTAGGGGTCTGACGAATAACCAGGACTTCCTGGATTTTAGCGTTATATTGCGGCCCCCCCGCCAGGTTAATCGCATCAAGCACTGTTAAAGTCTTCTTCTCTGGCATTGGCACAAAGCCCGGCTTATTTACTCCGGCTATCACCAGAACGCGCTGTTCATTAAGGGGAACGATGATGTTATCTCCCGCTTCTAAGGGGAAATCCAACTTAGCCCCCATCCTTAAAGCATTGTAGGCATCTATGGTATGAACTTCGCCAAGGCGATTGACCGTGACCCGTGTGAGGGCAGCCGTATCGGTGGTGCCGCCGGCATCTGCAATAGCCTGGATCAAGCCCTCGCCTGGCTTTAATTCCAGTGCGCCGGAGTGTGCTACCTGGCCGCTGACATACACAATTCGCTTCTGGAGATCGGCAACGGTAATGACATCACCATCTTTTAATTGCCCATTCTGGCTGGGGTCGGTTCCATTCAATAACGTGATAGGATCAACGCGCAAGATAGTGGTTTTGCCGTTGGATAGGGTCCTTAGGATACTCAGCGTGACTGTGTCAGGATTGGGAGTTATGCCCCCAGATTGGGTAATAGCATCTAACACCGTTGCATTCGTGGGCAAGCGCAGGGCATCCGGGCCAGTAGGCTTCCCCACTGCGCCCGACACATAAACGCGGATAATATTGGGTTCATCGAGTTGCAAGGTATCCTGATCTTCCAATAAGGGATTATCTTCCGGTACTCTGCCTAAGAAAGCTCGGTTCAGATCAACCGGAATGATCAGATTCCCTTTGCGGTGAATCGTGGCATTAATTTTTTCGGTTGGCTTGGTCAGGCTGCCTGCCTGGGCAATAGCCTGCACCACCCCGACACCACGCGTGAAGGTATAAGCGTTTGGCGCATTCACAAATCCATTAATATAAACTGTGATCGGGGGCACTTTTTCAACGGTGACGAGGTCACCTGCCTGAAGCGCAATATTCGATTCAGAATCCTTGAACTTGATGGCATCATTAATGTGGAGGGTGATCTTTTGACCCTTACGCATCAAGAAACCGGTATATTGCACTTCTCCAGTGGTGGCATTGGTTGGCCCTGCATTTGTTGATACGGCCTTGACCGCCGCGCCTGCTCCGCCAGCAGATCCCCCCGTCCCTCCCCCGCCAGTTGTATTGGCCGCTACGCCACCAGTCAGCCCGGCTGCTACTAACAAATCCACTAAATGCGCATTCATTGGAATTTCCTGATCCGCAGCATGTGGCACGCGGCGCATATCATAGAAACCGGGAACTCGAACGTCGCCATTGATGGCAACCTGGGCGGGGTCTTTGACGCGCACGGTTAAAATATCGCCGCTCTGAAGCACCGTATCAGCGGCGGATTTCGGAGAAGTTGAGGCTTTGAAAAGATCAACTGGTATCTGTATTTTCTGCTTGCCTTTGCTACGGGCCAATGTCGCCTCAGTGTCATCAATACGACCATTGCGTACCCCACCAACACGGGCCAAAAGATTGCTAATCCGATAGCCATTACGAATGTCTATGGTGCCGGGAGCCTGGACATCGCCAATGACGAACACGTAGCCGGAACTGGCTGGACGTAATGCCATGATACTGACTGTAACATGTGGGCTGCGCAGGCGAGTGCCAATCTTTTTAGTAAGAGCAGTTTGAACTTGTGCCCTGGTTTTCCCCTCAACTTGTAGCGTGCCAAAAACTGGCAGCACGATAAGGCCATCTGGCGGCACAATCACGTTATCCTGATCATACTCAGGATGGTTTTCTACAGCGATTCTTAATTTATCCCCTGAGCCTAAAACATAGTTTTTTACCTGATCAGGAATATCCATACCTGAACTTGACACTGTTGGGCGGCTGCTATCGCCAAACCCTCCTCCCGATTGAGCCATAGCAATAGGACTGCTGGTGATGATACTAAGACCTAAGCCCAGACTCAGTAACTGCTTGCGAGAGGTAGAAGAACCCGACATAAAAACGCGCATACTCATTTACCTGCTGTACATAATTAAGATTGACCTCTGTTAACAGAGGCAAAGCAACAAATTCTGCTGCTTTTAAATGTGACGAAAGTTATATCATGCATCTGAGAGGCTGTCACGCCTGGCGAGATAACCGAAGGCGGCAGACGAATGTCAAAAGAGACAGGTTCAGAGAATTTGCCCATCTGCCCTCTCAAGATACGATAAAGGTTACCTCTGCTTATTGACACCTTGCCATGAGTTTCTGTTCCATATTCAATATGAAGTGCAAGCTTATTGATAGTTAGACACACCAATTAGACGTGGTTATAAAGCCGAATGTAGTCAATAGGAGATCAATATGTCACTTTTTGAGGAAGCGATGGCGATAGCTGTTCAATTGCCACAAGCGGAGCGCGAGCGGTTAGCTCAGGCGTTGGGGGTTCAGGCAGCCGCGCCATCGAGGGGGCAAACGTTGCCACTTCAAAACTTTGTGCCACGTCCTGACCCTGTGGCCTGGCGCAAAGCCGAAACCGGACACGCTGTGCTGGCGACGGGAAGCATTGGTACCACTAACATTCCAGATGGCCATCAGGCCATAGCGGGTATCTGGGCTGAGCGAGCGGGCGAGACGGGACAGGCTGATGCTGCAACTGAGTCTGGGGCATGGTCGTTGGCCTCCGCTTTACCGTCTGGCAGCCCAGTGCTGGTGCATACCGATGTTTGTATCGCGTTAGCGACTGGTGCGGCACCAGCGGTGCGTTTTTTCGAGCAGCCACCCGTGGAGATTCGCTTGGCAACGGCGAGTTACCTGACTTTACTGGGTGGAGCGCAGAATGAGGAGCAATTGCAGCGCATCCGGCGTTTTGTGCAGCCCTATGCGGTGCTATCTTTAGGCCCAATGGCGTCTTCCCGCTCGGTTGAACTATTGCTGGCGCACACTTTAGCCGATGGCTTAGAGCCTTTGGATGCTCTCATTGCCGCCACCGCCCTCGCGCATGAAATTCCCTTGGTAACCCAGCATCTCCGCCCATTTAGGAACATTCAAGGCCTAACCATTTGTTTGCCTTATAATTGATATGCTGATTGAGATCACTAAAGGAAATGGGATTCAAGTCGCAATTTTGTCTATACTGAGAAGAACAGAAGACCATCATGACAGCAAATGATTCTCACCATAAAGTAAATGAGCCGAGCGGGGTATGGTGCCTGGTACGACGCCAGGGCACCGGGTCATGGATGCCAATCATGTCCACTGCTCTTTGCTCACCACAGCAAGGTTATGAAGTTCGTGGCCCCTTTTCTGACATAGACACTGCCTTAGATGCGGCTCGTGCCGATGGTGAAAACGTTCGTCTTATAGACGGTTTAGAAACAACGGGTACGTAATTCCCCTGACGCGCTTGAGTCTGGTTCATCTCCGGCAAGGTTGGCCCAATCTGCTCTAACCTCAGCCTTTCTTCTCCATACCCAGAGCCATGACAGGCACCATCAATGTAGCTTGTATGCGGCCTTACCTGAGTTCTCTGAACTTCATGAATTACCAATTTAAGGAATAATGATGAGGCCCACGTTTGTTGATGCCTGGATCATATTGTTGATTACGTTAGGCTTGATGAGTGGGGCAGTGCAAGCCCAACAAAGACAGACATCTGCTGTGAACAACTCAGAGGTTGCCACAGATGCGCAGTTGCCTGCTGGCGAACGGCTGTATTGGGGGCAGGAGCCAGTGGAAAATGTCAGTGCGACACGCGGGCGGGTGGTGCTGAACGGCCTCTGGAAATTTCAACCGGCACAGGCGACGCTCAAAGAGCCTGCGAGTCATGGTTGGGGTTACATCCGCGTCCCCGGCAGTTGGCGCACGGGTTATAGTGACATTAACATTCCCCGTGTGGTGGCTCCTGGCAATGGCCCGATGTGGGATACCTGGAAGAACGACAGTCTCTCCCAGGGTTGGTATGAGCGCCTGATTCATGTGCCAGCAGCCTGGCAACGCCGTGCTATTATCTTAAATTTCCAGCGTGTCTCGACCGATGCCTGGATTTATGTGGATGGTAAAGAAGCAGGGCGCATTGGGTGGCCCGGTGGTGAAGTGAATATCACCAGCTTGGTGCAGCCAGGGCAGGATGCTAACTTGCGCGTTTTTGTCGCAGCGAGTCCCTCCAGTGATAAAGTCGGCACCTTTATGGGGCCAGGTGCTGGGCAGGTTTCTTTTGCCGAAGCAACCCTGCCCAGCAAGGGCATTATTGACGATGTGCTGCTGGAATCGCGGCTCCAGGAGCAATATATCTCCGATGTCTTTGTGCAGCCTTCGACGCGCCAGCAGCAAATTACCCTCGATGTTGAACTGGCCCATGTGCAACCCGCAAGTCAGGTGCAATTCATAGCGCGCATGGAGCGCAACGGCAAGGTAGAGCAAACCTTTAGGACGACCGTCACAGTGCAGGCGGCCCCGCTGCAAACTGTAAAAATTTCCTGGCCCTGGCACAATGCGGCTCTCTGGGATTTAGATCAGCCCAACTTATATACGGTGAAATTAACGGCCCAGCAAATCTTTCCTCCCACTTACTCCCCGCTAACTCCTAATCCATTGAACGATGAATACGCGCAAGAATTTGGCTTTCGTGAATTTTGGGTCGAGGGACGCAAGTTCTTTCTAAATGGCAAGGAATTTCGGTTGCGCCCGCAAGTAATGCCGGAACAATGGTCGGGCACTGGCGGCACCCCCGAATATATAGATGGCGTGCTGGATGGAATGCGCTGGGTTGGTTATAACATTGGCGAGATGTGGCCCTACCAGGCGCAACGGCGAGGGCAACATCATTTTCATGAGGTCTTTTACACCGAGGCTGACCATAAGGGATTTCCGCTCATGGGTTCTTGCGGGGCCATGAACGATTACATGCCGTGGGGCGGCAACGATTGGAAAAGTCCCGTTGCCCGACAAGAATTTGAACGGCTAACCTGGCAGGAAGTGCGGCGTGCCCGCAATCATCCCTCGATTCTCTTGTGGAGTTCCAGCGGCAACCTGTTCGGGCACGCGCAAGACCAAAACCCCCGCGAAATAGGGCGTGATACGGTAGTTCACACCCCTGCTGAAAAGAAGCATCTGGCCGTGATTTATGACGGCTTAAATACCATCAAACGCTATGATCCAACACGCCCTGCCTTCATCCACCAGGCGATTGCGGGGGATGTTTATGCCGTTAATAATTACCTCGACTTTCACCCCTTGCAGGAGCGTGAAGAGTGGCTCTCGCAATGGGCTAAAGATGGCCCGAAACCCTACCTGGCTGTCGAATTCGGCACGCCACTCGATTGTTCCTATATGCGGGGCCGCTCTGACTTCGGTGGCGCGATAGCGAGCGAACCCTGGCTCACTGAATTTGCGGCTATTTATTATGGGCCTGAAATATACAGGCACGAAACGCCAGAGTATCGGGCTGCCATGCGGGAGCATTTTACCGGCGAACAGGTTTATAAAAACTGGCAGGGCGATGCCGCCTTAGATTTTTCGCCCGCCAGTCAGATGCTACAACAGTTGTTTGTGACCAACACCTGGCGCAGTTGGCGGGCGACTGACATCACGGGCGGCATGGTGCCCTGGTCGGCGGCGCATGGCTGGGAGGGTGGCACTGCCGCGTCCGTAGACGCGCCGCCATTTCAACCGGGTCGGCGCGGCACCTATGAGCCAAAGCTGTCGCAGTCCTTGCTGTTTTACTTGCGTCCCGCAGGTGGCTATAAACTATTACCCGCTGCCCACGCCCTGATGGAAAACGATGGCGCAACACTGGCTTATATCGGTGGTGAGCCTGGAACTGTTACCGATAAGCAGCACGCTTTTTGGGTAGGCCAGCGGGTGTCCAAGCAAGCCGTGCTCATTAATGATACTCGCTCAACTCAGCCTTACGCCGTAAGCTGGTTGACTCGTGTCGGAGACCGTGTCATAGGGCGAGGCCAAAGTCATGGCATGATTGACACAGCGCAAAATCTCTTCGTGCCATTCTCCTTTGCCGCGCCAAAAGTCAGCCAAAAAACTGATGGCATGATTACCCTTACGGTTAAGATCGGCGCGGTAACGCACAACGACCAGTATTCCGTTCGCGTCTTTCCGCGCTTGCCGCGGGAGCGTGGCACCGTGCTGGCCTTTGACCCGGTCGGCGCGACGACTAAGATGCTCAAGAGTTTGGGCTATAGTGTCCAGCCTTGGACGGGCGAGAGCAGGGGAGGCCAGAAGGCACCCCTCTTAGTGATTGGCCGTGAAGCCTTCAATCATATTCCGGCTAATGCCACGCTTATGCCGCGCCAATTGCAAGACTTTGTACGCAATGGGGGACGGGCTATCATTTTTACGCAACAGCCAGATTGGATGCGCGATACCTGGGGCCTGCGCGTGTCACGCCACGTCACCCGCCGGGTTTTTCCCATCAATGCGGCTCACCCGGTGGTGCGTGGATTAGATGCTCAAGATTTGCGCGACTGGGCCGGACAAAGCACCCTCGTTGATCCTTACCCTATGCCGAGTAATTGGGAACAGGAGCAGCCTTATGGCTGGCACTGGGGCAATCGTGGCGGCGTGGCTTCAGCCGCCATTGAAAAGCCCCATCTCTCTGGCTGGCGGCCTCTCCTGGAATGTGAGTTTGACGGGGCCTATGCACCGCTGCTGGAACTCGACTACAGTGCCGGACGCCTGACACTCTGCTTGCTCGATTTAGAAGAACACACGCTCCAGGAACCGGCAGCGGATCGCCTGACGCGCCAGATTATCAATTATGCACAGACGGCACCTTTGCAGCCACGCGCGGCTAAAGTCGCTCTGTTAGGCAATGCTCCCGACTGGTTTTCGATGTTGGGTGTGCAGTGTGAACGGTTGGATTCGCTGCCCGGCGATGCGGGCCTTGTCCTGCTGGCCCCGGATGCTCATGTGGCAGAGGCAACGTTGAGGGCTTATCTGGAAAAAGGTGGCAAGGTTGTCTTCTTGCCGCGTCAGGGGGCAGGGGGGACAGGGGTATTGCCGTTAGGCGCAACTCTTGTGCAAAAGACCAGCATTGGCTCCCTGGAAGTGCCCACCTGGAATGCGGCGGCGGGACTATCGCCCTCGGATTTACGCTGGCGCAATGAAGCATCTGCCTGGTTGCTGCAAGGCGTTGCCGACCCCTACTTGCAGGTGGGCGCAGGTGGTCAATTAGCGATGAAGCGCGTTGGTCAAGGCGTCGTGGTATGGCTGCAATGTGACCCGGAGCGTTTTGATGCTGACCGCTTAACTTATTTTCGTTTCACTCGCTGGCGGCAGACCCGCGCTGTGGCCCAGGTGCTGGCTAACCTGGGCGCAACCTTGCGAGCGGATGATTTTGTCTTTACGGCGCAACGGGCTGATCCGAATGATGTATCGCTGGCCGGGACATGGCAGGTGGCTTATACCAAGCTCGTGCCCGGCGCGGCCACACCCGCTGACGCGATCCCTGACCCTGGCATTTCAGATGCCGCGCAGCAATTAGTGCAAGGGAAAGGCACCGCCAACTGGCAGCCAGTGCAAGCGCCCGTTATGCTACCTGCTTTCACGGCGCAAGACGGTGAAGCCGTTCTGCGTCGTGAAGTTGAGGTGCCGTCTGGTTGGTCAGGCCAAGACCTGGTGTTAGAGTTGGGTGCGCTGGATGACTTTGACCAGACCTTCTGGAATGGAGAAAGCATTGGCCAGACCAATACACCTCCCGGTGATGCTTGGAATCTGAAACGCACTTATACCGTTCCCGGTCGCCTGGTGCGTGCCGGGAAAAATACCTTATCTATTCGTCTCTGGGATCGCTATGGAGGAGGCGGCTTTGGCGCTCGTGCCGAAGAAATGATTGTGCATCCTGCCGCGAAACCCATGCCGCGTTTTTATCATCCCGATTACCGCACCGACTTTAACCTGGGTGATGATCCCTTTCGGTATAAGCGTTGGTAACAAGCAGATGTGGTTAGCGGACAAGTGGTAACGGCGGTTCGCCAGATGGCGGTTCACCAGATGGTGCGGGAATGTCCTGGTCTACAGGCAAGGGCAAGCCAAAGTTCGGGGTGCCGTCCGGGTTCCAAGTGAAGCGTTGCGCCCGCGTGGAGCGGTCGGCGTAGGTATCGGCAGTGCCGGACTTGGCATGGTAAACAATCCAGTCTTCTTTGCCATCTGGGGATTGAAAGAAGAAGTTATGTCCCGGCCCAAAGACGCCATATTGATCTACCCGTGCGAAAACAGGCTGGGGGTATTGTTGCCAGGAAGCGAAGTTGAGCAGGTCGCTGTGTATATCCGCACTGAGCATTCCCAGCTTATAGTCAGGGGTAGATGCGCCACAGGATGAGTAGATGAGAAACACCTTGCCGTTGCGTTGCAGCGTCTCTGGCCCCTCGCGCACGACGTTGCAGCCAAAACCATCAGCAGGCAAGTAAACACGCGGGCCGGTCAGTGTCCACGGGTTGGTCATGCGTGAAATATAAAGCCCCTGACCTGTGGGGCTGGGACGACCACACCAGATAAAGTAGAGGGAGCCATCCGGCAGCTTTAAGACTGTGCCATCTATGGCATAGAATTCGTTGTTAGGATCAGTTAGCAGTTGAGCCTTAAAGGTGTATGGCCCCATCGGATTGGTGCCTGCGCTCTCGCAGACATATAAGCGATGGTGTTCATCAGGCCCATCGGAGGCAGTGTAATAGAGATACCAATGCAGGCCATTACCTCCGTTGAGCAGGTGGAATTCCGGTGCCCACATATCCCGGAAGCGGGTAGGGGTACTGTCCTTCCAGACAACTTGATCGGGCGCATCCTTCAGTTCTCCCAAACGCCGTGCCCGTCGCAAGCGGATGTCTACCGCCGTTGTCGTGGAGAGATAATACCAGCCGTTGTAATAAGTCAACCAAGGGTCGGCTCCTTCTAACTTGAGAGGGTTGCGGAAGGTAGAATTCACGGTAGTGCGAATAGCAGGCTGCCCCTGTGCGAAAATAGGTCTGGTGATTGAGGATAACCCAACTAATAGAAGAGTAATATTCAACAAAAAACGCCAGAAACGCGGCATGTTATCATTCTCCTGGTGTGCCGTTATGAGCTTGAAGCATAGGTTATTAAAAGTTATTTCGGACGACTTGCCTGCCGCGCTGCTTCGGGGTCATTAGCCGAATCATGCCCCGCGAAGAGAATAGACCAACGTAGCGCCAGCCCACCCAACAGCGTACTCATGTCAGCGATGATTTTAATCCAGCGCCGTACTTTACCGCCTACGGGAAGCCGCTCTAATAGTTCAGGTAGCATAAAGCCGCCGCCCACTGTGCCTCCCCACAGATGCGGCGCGAATTTGCCCTTTGTCAGTGGCTCGTTCAGTTCACCACAGGATACCAGATAGCCACTTAACATGGCACCTTCGACCACGCGCGCGGTGGTCTCCACCTTCTGGAGAGCGTCTTTGGCGGGACTCTTTGCTTCTGAGGTTGCTTCTAACGCCAGGCTGATGGCAGCCGCCCCGGTGCTCATGGCACTGGATATAAAGAGTGGCCCCAACCAGCGATTGCGTGACCACACTGGTGTAGCTGTAGCACTGAGTAGAATCCCGGTGTAGCTGCCGAGCAGCAGCATCAGGGGCAACCCGACTATATCACTAATATTGATAGCTCCATCGGCTACCCGTACAGCCTCGGTGGGTAAATCCTCCTGTTTGCTGTCTAAGACTTCCCGGACTGTCGCCAAGCCAATGAGGGCGCTACAGGCGGTAAGTACCCAACTCCCCAGGTTCATGGGCGACTTGGGCTTGAACACACGCAGCATGTGGTGAAAGCGTTTAGGATCACCCAGGTCTTTTATTAAGAGGGGCGAGCAGGGGATAGCGGCCACTGCCGCAATCGCCGTGCCTGCCCGTGTGATCTCGCGGTAATCTTCGCCGCCAAAGCGTTCGGCCAGGCGTCCCAGAATATAAGCACCCGAAGCCAGGCCACCCAGAAAAAAGTAAGTAGCAATCTCCCACTGCCATACGGGGGGCTTTAGCATAGGCACATCATAATAAGATGCTTCTTGTCCACTGCTATCCGCAGAATTCTTGCCACCCTTGCCTGCTTGCTCGTCAGGAGACTGGCGTCGGTTGTCGGTATCACCGGGCATAGTTATCTCCTTTGCTGAAGAAAAGGGCCGATAAAAGCATCAGCACGAGGCCGGTCAAAAGGCTGAGGGCGTAGCGGGTTTCCTGGCCGTGGAGCGGCTGGGGCGGCGCTTCCGGTAAGTTGTATTCGTTGGGATGGTCTTCCAGCAGGAAGAAAGAGTTTAATCGCCCATAGCCATCGAGCGAGTCGGCTCCATACAAATAAGCCTGCGTGTTGCCCTGCGCGTGCAGAGTTTCAACGCGCTGTTTCGCCTTCTCGCGTAGCTCTTCTACCGGGCCAAACTGAATGGAAGCCGTGGGGCACGATTTAGCACAGGCGGGTTGCATCCCATCAGTTTGGCGATCATAGCAAAGGGTGCATTTGTGGGCACGACCATCTTCCGGGCTGCGGCCCAAGACTCCAAACGGGCAGGCACTGATGCAATAGCCGCAACCGTTGCAAATATCGGGCTGCACATACACGTCGCCAAACTCGTTGTAAATAATTGAGCCAGTCGGACACGATTGTTGACAGGGGGCATCCTCACAATGCTTGCACACATCGCTCATCATCAACCAGCGACTCTTTTCACCGCCGATCTTCTCTTTGAAAGCGACATGTCGCCAAGTCGTTTCCGAAAGCATCCGCGTATTGTCATAGGAATGGCCGGTAAAGTTAAAGCCATCAGAAGGCAATTGGTTCCACTGCTTACAGGCCACCTCGCAGGCTTTGCAGCCGATGCAAACTGAGGTATCCGTAAAAAAACCCATGAGCGGCTGAGTGTCGGAACCGGGGCTGGGCACTGGTGTCTGGCGCGGCGGAAAGGCATTCGATAATTCATTCAGCACTGGCAATTGCTGTAGGATCATTTTGCGTTACTCCTGAGTCGAACATTTACCTAAATAAAAAGGGTATGTGTCATGTTGAGCGCAGTGAAGCATCTCGTGCGTATTATTCCCTTGTACTAAGAGGCACGAGATGTTTCACTGCGCTCAACATGACAACTTTTAACGATCTTTGCAACTCAAATTGTTAATAAAGCGTTACACGCCACTACTTCAAATGTCCTTCCGGCTGCGCCGATTTGGGCGTATCCGGGCTGTCTTCGCGGGTCGGCCAGGGCGCGACCTTTTTGGTTGGTTGTGCTGGAGTGCCGGTGCGTCCGGGGCGCACCTCGCAAACAAAGGCTTTACCCTCGTGCATACTCACGTTGGGATCAGCCGTGAGCGAGGTTAAGTCATTGGCATTCCCGCCCACCGTTTCCCCGGCAAAAGCCCAGTGAAAAGGTAGCCCAATCTGGTGAACGATACGGCCATCAATGGTTAATGGCTTAATGCGCCGCGTCACCATCGCCCGCGCTTCAATGGAGCCGCGCGGTGAGGAGATGGTCATCCAGCCGCCATGCTCAATTCCTCTTTCCTCCGCCAGTTCAGGACTCAGTTCCGCAAACATTTCCGGTTGCAACTCGTTGAGCCAGCTATTGAAGCGACTCATTGGGCCACTCAGGTAATGCTCTGTTAAACGGAAAGTGGTGGCTACGATGGGATACTCACTTTCTGGCGTATGCGCGATAGGATTGAGCGGCCCCTCGAAGTAGCGCGTGGTGGGGCTGGCCTGGTACTTGGGATACAGCAGGTTGCGCACGGGAGATTCCCCAGCCTCGTAATGCGCCGGGAACGGGCCATCTTTAGTGCCGCCGGGGGCAAACAGCCAGGCGCGGCCATCCGGCTTCATAATAAATGGCTCGGCCCCTGAAATGGCATCCATACCTTTGCAATCGGGAGCCGGACGATAGCTCGGTGGCTTATCCGGCTCAAAGTCCGGCTCATCGTTGCCCACCCATTTTTTCTTCTCTTCATCCCACCAGATATACTTCTTGCGCTCCGACCAGGGTCGCCCCTGCGGGTCAGCACTGGCCCGGTTATACATCATGCGCCGGTTATGTGGCCAGGCGAAGCCCCACTCTGGTTGCACCGGGTTATCGGTGATCTTGCGCTCGCGGGCACGGTTGCGATCCGGTTCGGGGAAGACGCCGCTGTAAATCCAGCAGCCGCAAGCCGTCGAACCATCCTCCTTACACTCCGAGAAGCCACTGAGCAACTTGGGTTTGCCAGTGCGTGAGTCAATTTCCTTCAAGTTATAACCGTTAATTTCCTGTAACACTTTGGAGGCATTCGGCTCACCTTCAATACGGCTCAGCGAGCCATCCGGCAGACGTGGCGGCTCGTCATGATCGTAGTCCCAGGTCAGATGCTTAATGGGATCATCTTTGGGATCAGTGGAATCGGCATACAGTTGCTTAATGCGCTTGCCCAGATTGTAGACAAACCATAGGTCAGAGCGGCAGTCGCCTTCGGGGTCAACGGCTTTATCATGCCATTGCAGCAGGCGTTGGGTATTGGTAAAAGAGCCTTCTTTAGCGGTGGCCGAGGCTGCCGGGATAAAGAAGACCTCGGTCTTGATTTCCGATGACGGCGGCGCGGTGGGATCATTCTTCCAGAAAACAGCACTTTCGGTCTCGAACCAGTCGGCTACTACCAGCCAGTCGAGGTTGCGCAGTCCGGCGCGGTGCAGGCGGGCGTTCGGACCACCCCCACCAGGGTTCTGCCCGAAAAGGAAGTAACCTTTCACTTCGCCTTTCGCCATCTTGTTGAAGAACAGTAATTGAGAATAGTCGTCATCAATGCGTGGCAGCCAGCTAAAGCAGAAATCGTTCTCTGGTGTGGCCGCCTCACCATACCAGGCTTTCAAAAGGCTGACGATAAACTTACGGAAGTTCGCCCAGTAGCCAGTCGGCATTCCTTCATACTTCACATAGGAAGCCAAATCTTCATGCCCTTTATCGGCTGCCGGTTGCGGGAGATAACCCGGCAAGAGATCATAAAGCGTCGGCACATCCGTCGAACCTTGAATACTGGCATGGCCGCGCATCGCCATAATGCCACCGCCGGGGCGTCCCATATTACCTAAGAGCATTTGCAGAATGCCTGCGGCGCGAATAATCTGCACCCCTGTAGTGTGCTGTGTCCAGCCCACGGCATAGACCAGTGCGGTGGTGCGCTCCGGCCCGGAATTGTCACAGAGTAGTTGGGCCACTTCTAAGAATTGTTCAACCGTGCAGCCACAGGTTTGAGTCACCATTTCGGGGGTGTAACGCGCATAGTGGCGTCGCAGGTATTGCATGGCGCAACGCGGGTCTTGCAATGTTGGGTCACGCGGCGGTTGTCCAGCGGGAGCAGCAGTTGATTCGCTCTGCGGCGTCGAATGGCTACTGGCTCCACCCATCAGGCCATAACCATGCACGCCTTTGCTGCCCTGCTGGGATTTTTGCTCACCGCCTTCAGCGGCACCCCCTGCGCCTTCTACTCCCTGATCTTGCTTTGGTTTGTCGCCGCCTGCACCCTCGTAGCCCCAGTGACCTTTAGAAGCGTCATATTCTTGCTTTTGAGGATCATAGCCACTAAATACACCTTCTAATTCCTCGGTGTCCTGAAAACCCTCTGCAACAATGGTGGAAGCGTTGGTATAGGCTAAGACGTAGTCTTTGAACCATTTTTCATTGGTGAGGACATAATTAATGAGGCCGCCCAGAAAAGCAATGTCACTGCCAGCGCGGATGCCCACGAACAAATCGCACAAGGCCGAGGTGCGGGTAAAGCGGGGGTCAACATGAATCAGCTTGGCTCCCTTTTCTTTAGCCTTCATGGGCCAGCGGAAGCCGACCGGATGGGCCTCGGCCATGTTGGAACCCATGATGAGAATACAATCGCTGTTGGCTAAGTCCTGCTGGAAAGAAGTGGCCGCGCCGCGACCAAAAGAAGCGCCCAGACCGGGCACCGATGCGCTATGTCATATACGTGCCTGGTTCTCGATAGAGACGATGCCCAGGCCCCCGGATAACAACTTCTTTATCAGATAATTCTCTTCGTTATCTAGGGTGGCACCACCTAAGCTGCCCATATTCTGCACCGCATTCAAGCGCAAGCCGTCTTCGCTCTTCGCTTTGAAACCTTCCTCGCGGGTTTCCTTGACACGTTGGGCAATCCGCTCTAAAGCCCAATCGAGCGATTTGGTTTCCCAATGGTCAGAGTAAGGCGCACGGTACATCACGTTCTTGACACGATGGGGGTTGACCGCTAACTGAAAGCTGTTGGCCCCCTTGGGGCAAAGTGTCCCTTCGTTAATGGGGCTACGAGGGTTGCCTTCAATATCAATGATTTTGCCGCCCTTGGTATAAATGTTTAGCCCACACCCCACGGCACAATAGGGGCACACGCTTTCCGTAACAGTGGCTCCCTCAAGGCGCGAGCCTTTATGCAGAGTTTGTTCACTGTAGGGTTGGGGTGGGCGCGGCCCGGCACCGTGCAGGGTGTTATTCTTGGCATTCTGACTGGCGGAAAATAACGGCAACTTAATCATCGCGCTGTGCTCCTGTGGATGAGGCTATTTCGCTCAATAGGTCGTAAGAAAATGATGGTAAAATCCTGTGCAACTACTCTAACAATGTTAGCATCGAATCGAGTGTACGCGGCGGCTTTTATTCAGTCTGTCCACTACCGGACACAGCATGACACTACTTAGACTTTATTTTGGAAGTGGTGAGGCTGCCGCAACTTCAATTGCGTTCCAGTTTTGTGCCAACACTGAGCAGAAGTAACTGCTTCGGCTAAGAAAGAACTAATTTATGCCCTGTCTCCTAAAATCGAAATATCACCAAAAGACAACGAGACTGCTTCCCGCTTTTAAACTGATGCTGTTAGTATTACCGTTGTTGCTTGCTGCTGAAGCTCACGCTACAACTTACGCGACCTGGCTTATGGTCTGGAACGGTCATACTGAAAAGTGGTGGAAACCTACCGACTATGAAGGTGCCAGGGTATATGTTGGAGGCACCTGGAAAGCGATAGATTGGGCCGATAACAGCCAGATTAATGAATATCTCGACAACTGCAAAAAGGCGGGCATCCAGTTAGTTATTGTGGATTTAACTAATGGCTGGGGTTGGCTCAATACCAGGTCCCAGTATATGCAGAGCCTCTGCGCTCAGAAGGGTCTTAAATTCTGTGTGGCAGAAAATAGCCTGGGCAATGCCGCCACTTTCGAGACTCACGCACAGGACATCTGGAACAACTTCGCTGGCCCGACCGCGCCCCATGCCCCAACTTATGTTACAGACGGCGGTAAATCGCTCATTGTTTGCTATAGCACGCGGGAATGGTTCCATACCATTAACAGCAGCCCAGGGCCGTGGCGCAGCAAGTTTAAGGTGGTATGGGCTTCAGGCGAAGACTCGGACGCGAACAAATGGGGTTGGCAGCTTGAACCCTGGATCGGCAGCGTGCCCTCGCCAGAAGCCATGTTTGTGACCTCTGCCATCAAATGGAACTCTACAGATGAGACCATGTGGCGTAAGTCGTTGGCCTGGCTGGACTACAACTTCGCCTTAGCCAAAAGTAAATCCCCGGCTTACATAATTGTCGGTTCTTACGATGACATTCATGAACGCAACAGTTGGCTGGTGGCTGATACGGCTAACTGCATTCCTGGTTGCCAGATGCGGGATCAAGCTGGAGCCATTAGCACCACCGCCTATTACCAGCGGGTGCAGCAATGGATTGCTGGTACGCCACCTAGCGTTCCCGGTGGCTACCTGCGCGATGGCGCTTACCGTGTCCTGAATCGCAACAGCGGCAAAGCCCTGAGCTTCCTGCCTACTGATTCGACTAAGCCCACCAATGGCTCAAACGCGACTGTGGGATCGAAATTGGTGCAAGCTGCACCTTCTAACGCTTTTTACAATTATTTTTGGTTCTATCACCTGGGCCACAATCAATATAAAATCATGCCCCTGCATAGCGGACTGGCACTGGAAGCACCGAACGGAGATTCGCACGATGGACTTCAAATAGACCAGGGATGGAATACGACAGATGCATGGCAACGGTGGACAGTGCAGCGCGTGCGGGGCAGTTGGTATCGTATTCAGAACGAAGCGACTGGTAAAGTGCTGGAAGTTAGTGGCGCGTTGAGAGGCGATGGGGCGGCTGTCGTGCAAGGACTCAAAAATAAAAATACGAATCAGCAATGGCGCTTCGAGCGAATCGTTGGCCTCTGAGTTTTACCTTTCAATTGCGCTATCGGTTCTGAAAGTGCTCATGGCTTGTTTTCGTGAATCTGATAAAGGGGCTTGTGGATTTCAGTATTCAGCCCCCGTTCGTTGTTAGCCAGGGCAAAGAATGTCCATGCGTTGGCCGGGGTGTGGTAGCGGAACTCTACTGCATGATTGGTGCGTTTGAAAGATATGGCTGTTCCGGTGCGCAGATCACTTAAATAGTGTCCATCTCCCGATAAGCGCACCGTAACATCCCTGGCATTTCCATAGTTGACTAAGGAAAGGAGAGTTGTGCCATCAGACGTTTTTAACACACTGGTGCGCACAGCATCATTATTAGGGCCAGTAACCTGGGTATCCTGCACACTCAGATGATTTAAGATGGCTGCATAATACGCGCAATAAGCAGGATCAAACGCCGCCCAGAAATCAAAGGGCTTTTCACGCTGTTGTGTGATTGCATGGATGTAAGCGAACGAAGCATCTCGCACAATCCAGTTCGGTGCCCAGATAAGAATGCCTTTGCCAACTCTACGCAGCAGCACAGCGGGCGAGCCATCAGTGAACTTGGCTACCACCTGCGTGTCAGGACTAACCCTTTCGACGCGGGACAAACGACGGATTTTGAAGCGTAGAATCTGGCCAGAGATAGCAGCATCATTCACAAGGGTAATCTCGTCATCCGTGGGTGTCGCGGCTGTTACCTGGGCACCGATGAAACGGTTCAGGCGGCCCGGTGCAGGCTCATAAAACTCGTTACGCTCTCCCAACCCCTCTAAATACAGCTTGCCGCCAGAACGGACATATCTTTCGGCCTGAGATAGAAAACGGTCGCTGGTTAAGTTGCCTAATGTCGCTAGGACAGCGGGAAAGTGGGAGCCTGCCTCGGCAGTAAAGGCATCTTGATAGAGCCATCGTTTATTAAGGTGCAATCGGGTCAGGGCATGGGCGATGCCTGCATTGGTGCTGTCAGCATCGCGCACCGTGTCTTTATCACGCCCATACTTTAATGTATCGGTGGGGGTGACTAAAGCTACGTCGGGGACAACATGAGAACCCACAAAAAGGTTGGCTTTTTCACAGAGGAAGCGGTTGACTTCCCCGGCAGCGCGCAGATGGTCAAGGAAAGCAGGCTCTTTCTTGCCCATTTCATAGATCGCCCCGACGTGTTCCATAAAGGTGCCAGTGGCCCCATGACCAATCTGGTCTACACGCTTGAGGATGAGTGAGTTGGCAATGTCCGGCCCGATACTGAGATAAGTGTAGTAATCCGGCCAGATAGGTTTGGATGGCACTCCCTGCAATCCTGGGTCGGTAGCGGCTGTTAGCAAATCACTGTGCCCCGCCACATAGTCAGCCCAGCCTTCGGTGCCAATGACATCTACTGTTTTAGCAACTTCGCGCTCATCCGATGCGACAAAAGCATTGCTGCCTGTTACCCAGTCGTCATTCTGCATGGTGCCCAACATACCACCGATAATCGGCAAGAGATAAGCTCCGGGAAAGACGTGGCGCATCTCTGGCTGTAGATAAGAATAAAAATCAGCGATATTGCGAAAGCGGAAGTCCGTCCAGGGGATCCAATCGTGGCGCGTGGACTGGGCATCGCGTGGGGCGTCGAGTGCATCCCACGACTGCCAGGTGGTGCCGTAGGCTTTGTTATAAGCCTCAATGGTTGTGAACTTGGCGTGCATGGCCGCGCGATAGGCAGCAATCGCGGATGGTGAGTAGTCGAACCACGGGCCAAATCCCATGTGGTTCTCAAAGGCACAGATGCCCAAAAACGCAGGTGAGATGGTACCAGTGGGAAACTGGCTGGCTTTCAATTGCTGCACATAGTTCATGACAGCAGCCCGGTTGTTACCTGACCAAAAGCCGCCTTCGTTACTGGGCTTACCTTGCTCGTTTTGCTTCTTATCCACCGCAAAAGGCCCCGTCAGTCCTTCCCAACCCAATTCCCCCGGTAAAGCAAAAGCATAAGCGCCATTACGCTCAAGAATTGGCCAGTCATGGCTGCGGTTCTTAGCTTCACCTGTCTCGATCATGCTTGCGTGGATTTCCAGCGTCAGGACGTTAAAGCCATAACCGCCTTTATAGGGCGGTTGAATCAGCTTTTCGGCTTCGCCATCTACCCCGCCCCAGGTGCGAATCGCGCCACACATCGGTTGCCCTGTAAACAGCCACCACGCGCCCCGCTTAGTGATACCAGGGACAAAGAAATAGCCCGGCCCGGCTAAACGGGTGCCGCGCATATCTTCTATCCATACCGCATAAGCCCCCGGTTGCGCGCTATAGGAGAGGTTAACTTCAGCCTCGCCCTGGGTATTCCGCACTAATGATTTGCGGGAACGCAGTAGTGCCGTGCCCCGGTAGGCGTCAGTGACAACGACGTTACAAGTCGTAGGCCAGGTTGATAGCTTGCTCGTAATTAGGATGGTGCCAGAGGGAGCGGCCCGTTCCGGGGTAACGGTCAGTTCTGCGGCGAGTACCTGGGAGGCTGACCAGACGGAAAGTGTGAGAGTGAGGAGCAAGAAAAGGAGTTTGTTCATGTGCTTGGTTGTAATTCTGAAATGGATGACAGTAGAACGCAAGGAGTTTATGATAGTATATGCACCAGAATGAAGGTTAGGAATGCCAACGTGTTTTCAATGTTGGCACCTGTTGAGGAGTATGAGGTATGGATAAGACGTACCGCGTTGGGCTAATTGGCTGCGGCGGGCAGGGCCGCGCGCATGTGACAGGAGTCCAGGCTGACCCCCGCTTGCAAGTGGTGGCCTTAGCCGACCCCAACCGTGAGGCTGCCGATAAATTTAATACAGACTATGGCTTCAATGCCCCGGTCTATACTGACTACCAGGAGCTATTAGAGAAAGCAAAGCCAGATATTGCCGTTGCCTGTCTGTGGACGCCGCTCCATCTGCCAGTGTATCGGGATTGCGCGCAGGCCGGAGTGAAAGCGGTGCTGTCCGAGAAACCAATGGCCCCGACTTGGGGTGACTGTTTAGAGATGGCCCGCATTGCGGAGCAGACGGGTTGCCAATTGACCTTCTCGCATCAACGGCGTTTTGCCAAAGGCAATATCTTGGTGCGCCAGTTAATTGCCGATGGTGTATTTGGTGAAATTAAAAGGTTAGACCTTTATTCGCCGCCGAACCTGTTGGACTGTGGGACGCATACGGTAGATCAAGCCCTGAGTTTTATCAATGAGACGCCTGCTCGTTGGGTATTAGGTGCGGCAGATACCAGCGAGGTGTTGAACTGGTTTAATGTGCGCTCTGAGTGCATGGCCGAGGGCACGATTGTTTTCCAGAATGGGGTGCGCGCTCATCTGCAAATCGGTGGCCCGGACATGGATATGTGGGGTGGGGTGCGGGTAATTGGCAGCGAGGGCTTTATTGAAGTTTTCTGGGATGGCAACTATGGCCAGGCCGCTGTCTATAAACAGCCCGATTGGAAGCCGCCCGTTATTGAAGAGAAGAGTGATGAACACATGGTTGGCTTAGTCCGTAACGCCGTAGATTGCTTGCAATCGGGCCAGGAACCAGAGGCATCTTACCAGAAGGCATTGCGCGCCTCGGAGATTCTCTTTGCTCTCTATGAATCGGTGCGACGGCGCGCACGAGTGGAATTACCCTTGACGGATGTGCTGGATAATCCGCTGCACGCTCTGCTTGATGCCGAGACGAATAATTGATGAAACATTAATGATAAAGGAAAAGGAATATGCAAAAGGCAAAGTTAGGTTTAATTGGTTTAGTACATGAAGAGGCCAAGCAGGATTACTGGGGGACGATGGAAAAAGTGGCTGCCCTGGGCTATCAGGGCATTGAGGGTGGGGAATCCTTATTGCAAGGCGATGTTGAGGCCAATGTAAAACGGTTTCATGACATCGGTTTGCAAGTCTTAACAATTAGCTCTGGCAAGGATCAACTGAGCGATAATGTTGATAACTTAATCGCCAAAGCTAAATCTCTGCATACGGATCGAGTCACCGTGTGGTGGGCACCCTGCGATTCACGGCAGGCCGTGCTGGAAGATGCCGCTTTATACAATGAGGTGGGCGCTAAAATGGCACAGGAGGGAATTACCCTGTGCTATCATAATCACCATCACGAATTCCTCAACGTGTTCGATGGCGTGTATGCCTTGGATTTATTAGCCGCTAATACCGATCCTGCGGCGTTAAAGTTTGTGGTAGATGTGGCCTGGGTGACATTCGGTGGCGAAGACCCGGTGCGTGTCCTGAAACGCTTGAAGGGGCGCATCGCTTCGGTTCATGTCAAGGACTTTGCCCGCCTGGATGAGCCGGGTCATTTCACCGCGGTCGGCACCGGTGTGGTTAACGTCAAAGGCTCGGTGCAAACGGCCACTGAAATCGGTGTGGAATGGATGGTCGTTGAACAAGACACCTTGCGCAACTTAAATGCGATGGAGACCGTTACTCTCAGTGCCCTCTATTTAAGAGAAGCAGGTTTGGTGTAACTAACTGTCAGACATTTTGGTTTGCAAATAACGTCAGTGGGGTGAGGCTCATGCAGCGGTTTTTTCGGTGGGGACTCTTGTTTGCCCTGGCTTTTAGCTTGGCCCCGGCGCACGCCGCGCCCCCGCAAAGAGAGGACGATTATGGGATCACCTCGTCTAACCCCCTGGCGATGCCACAGGTTGGGGAAAGCCGTCTGCGTGTGCTGGCACCAACAGTCTTAGAACTGACGCTCATTACGACCAAGCTGCCCGATAAGGAACCGGAGCAATGGAACTTTATCGGTGCTGACAATACACCGCACTTGCCTGCGTTGACCCGGTTTCAAGTGACGGTCAACCGGGCCATTGTTGCCGTGAAAACAGTCGGTTTCAAGCGGCGCGTTTTGTATGCACCATTGGCGCACCGGGATTTGCGTATTGGCAATTACCTTTATCTGCAACTATCCCAGCCTGTGCCCGAAGGCGCAGCCGTTGAGGTGAGTAATCCTGACCACACATTATGGGGTTCAACGCAACGGTTCAGCGCAGTAGTATCCCGGCTGCGGTGGAGTCCGGTGATTCACGTCAATCAAGTCGGCTACGTGCCCGCTTTCCCGAAGCAGGCAATGGTGGGCTATTATCTTGGCAACCTAGGTGAATTAGATGTTCCGGCTCTTGATTTTAAGTTGGTAAAAGAAAACAACAATCAAGAAGTCTTCTCCGGGCATTTGACACCACGCCATGATCAGGGTTACTCGTATGCTGTCTCCCCTTATCAGCGCGTCTTACAGGCCGATTTTAGCACCTTCAAAGTGCCAGGCCAATATCGGTTAATAGTGCCAGGGCTGGGAGCCTCCTTTCCCTTCTGGATAAACGATGGCGTGGCAGCGGCTTTTGCGCGCACCTATGCGCTGGGTCTTTATCACCAACGTTGCGGAGCCGCGAATGTCTTACCGTTCACGCGCTTCACTCATGCTCCTTGCCACACAGCCCCGGCGGATGTTCCCACTATGCAGTTCAAGAAGGTGCAGCAACAACTGGCGGACATGAGCAACAATTACAAAGACAATCCTCGTCATACCGCGCCACAACTCAAGGATGTCGCGTCCAGTCTTTATCCGTTTGTGAATACGGGCAATGTAGATGTGTCGGGGGGCCATCATGATGCTGGTGACTATAGCAAATATACGACGAACAGCGCCCAATTAATCCATCACCTCATCTTTGCCGTAGATGCCTTTCCCGGTGTCGGCGACCTGGATAATTTAGGCTTGCCGGAAAGTGGCGACGGCAAGAGCGACTTGCTGCAAATCGCTAAATGGGAAGCCGATTTTCTGGCCAAAATGCAAGATGCCGATGGCGGTTTCTACTTCCTGGTATATCCCCGCGAACGTGCCTATGAAAATAACGTGCTACCCGATCAAGGCGACCCGCAAGTGGTCTTTCCGAAGAATACTGCGGTCACTGCGGCGGCGACGGCGGCCCTGGCACAGGCGGCGAGTTCACCACGTTTCAAGCGCGAATTTCCGGCGGCGGCTGCGCTTTATTTAGCAAAGGCCAAGAAGGGATGGGCCTTCCTGCAAGCGGCTCAGGCAAAGTATGGGCGCGATGGCTCGTATCAAAAATTGACCCACTATGGCGACACTTTCATGCACGATGATGAGTTAGCCTGGGCTGCAACTGAAATGTTTCTGGCGACTGGCGATCCTGCTATCCAGACGAAGTTAGTGGCGATCTTCGACCCAACTATTCCTGATACCAGAAGATGGACGTGGATGCATTTGTTTGAAGCTTATGGCTGCGCGATTCGCAGTTATGCTTTTGCCGCGCGCACGGGGCGCATCAGCAAAGACAAGCTGAACCCACAACATCTGGCCAAGTGCGAGCAGGAGATTATTGCCGGGGCCGAAGCACAGTTACGCTATGCGAATGGCAATGCCTATGGCACCAGTTTCCCTTTTGAAACCAAGCAAGTGCGCGCTGCGGGTTGGTATTTTCCTTTAGATGGAGCTTTAGACCTGGCCGTTGCGACCCAACTGGAACCACGACCAGAATTTCTCAGTAGTATCTTAACCAACCTGAACTATGAGGGCGGCACGAATCCCAATAATGTCACCTTTCTGACCGGATTGGGCTGGAAGCGACAGCGCGAAATCGTGCATCAATATGCCATGAATGACCGCCGTGTCTTACCACCATCTGGCATTCCCCTGGGCAGCATCCAAGAGGGCTTTATGTATCTGGAGCCGTATAAGAAAGAATTGGGGGCTTTGACGTTCCCGGCTGATGGAGACAAAGACAATCCTTTTCCCTTTTATGACCGCTGGGGTGATAGCTTCAATGTGGCGACGGAGTTTGTCGCGGAGCAGCAAGCGCGGGCCTTAGCCACCCTGTCCCTCCTAATGACGCGCACTCCACTGAAAAGTCAGGCATGGCGGAGCGTGACGGCTAAAATTATTGGCGTGCCAGCCCGTATCGAAACCCGCAGCACCGTCACCGCTACACTCAAGCTCGAAGGCACGGCTGCACCGGGGCTAAATTTGGATGCGGCACAAATCGTCTGGGAGGCCAGTAACCATGAGCCGGTATTTGGGCGGAGCTTTTCCTTTATACCCACACAGCCAGGGCCGCAATGGATTGAAGCTGAAGCGCAGTGGCCGGATGGTCGGCGCGCTTTTGCTGTCCTGGATTTTGAGGCAACGGATGGAGCCAGATAGGTTAAGATTTTAAAGCTGTGCCTGTGGCGACTCAAGCCAGAAGGCTCACGTTAGAATTTGTGGCACGACTTCGCCATGCACATCCGTTAAACGAAAATCGCGGCCTTGAAAGCGGTAGGTAAATCGCTTGTGGTCGAAGCCGAGCAATTGCAAAAGCGTGGCGTGCAGATCATGCACATGGGTTTTACCGTCAATAACACCAAAGCCTAGTTCGTCGGTAGTGCCATGCACTGTGCCCGCTTTGATGCCACCGCCAGCCACCCACATGGTGAAGGCATCAATGTGATGGTCGCGGCCAATGGTGGCTCGTACCTCGCCCATCGGGGTGCGTCCAAATTCGCCGCCCCAGATGACGAGAGTATCGTCCAGTAAACCACGCCGCTTCAGGTCTAAAACCAAAGCCGCTGAAGCCTGATCCACCTGGCGGCAGCGGAGTTCCAAAGAATCGCCCAGGTTGTTTTGCTTATCACCGTGGTGATCCCAGTCGGTGTGGTAAAGCTGGACAAAACGCACCCCGCGTTCCACCAAGCGCCGCGCTAACAGGCAATTGTTAGCAAAGGATGGCTCACCTGGCGTGACGCCATAGAGGGCGAGCGTTTCCGCCGATTCCTTGCTCAAATCCATCAGTTCGGGCGCACTGGTCTGCATCCGAAAGGCAGTCTCATAAGCGTTAATGCGCGTCATGATTTCCGGGTCGCCAGTGGCGTCAAGATGCGCCTGATTCAAACCCTCGACGGTTTCGTAAAATTCATGTTCCTGCTGTCGAGTCAGCCCCTGCGGGCTGCGCAGGTCGAGAATGGCATCACCTGCGCTACGAAAGGGCACGCCCTGAAATGAGGTCGGCAAAAAACCACTGCTCCACAAGGTGCTGCCTCCGCGTGGGCCGCGTGGCCCCGATTGCAGCACCACAAAACCTGGTAAATCGTGCGCTATACTGCCCAGCCCGTAGGTTAGCCAGGAACCCATGCTCGGTCGCCCCGGCACCTGAAACCCGGCATTCATAAACAGCTTGGCTGGCCCATGATTGAATACATCGGTGGTCATGCCGTGCAGCCAACAAACCTCGTCCACAATTTTCTTGTGGTGCGGTAGCAGTTCACTCAAGCTCATGCCACATTGCCCGACCTTCTCAAACACCCGATTACTGCCCAGCAGGGTTTCATTGCCCTTGAGAAAGGCGAACCGCTTGCCCTGCAACAATCCCGGTGGCGGTGCCTGGCCGCTGAGTTCGCGCAGTTTCGGCTTATCATCGAAGAGATCGAACTGACTTGGCCCCCCAGCCATGAACAGGTAAATAACGCGCTTGGCTTTGGCGGGAAACATCGGCGGGCGTGGGGCAAGCGGGTTGGCAGGATCAATCTTAATGGCACTACCAGAGGATGCACCCATTGCGGATGCTTTCGCTTGGGCTGGGGCTTGCGCCGCGAAGCCATCTTGCCGCAACAAGAGGTTTAAGGCCATTGCGCCAACACCCAGAGTGCAGTTCTGAAAGAAATGGCGGCGCGTCATGGCGCGGGTTACCTGCATTTCCAGTGCTTGACGTTTCCGGGGAGTGAGTTCTTCCATAATAAGCTTCTTTATTCTCGTGTAATAAACGCATCGGTGTTCAGCACAGCACGCGCGGCGCACACAAGGGCAGCCGCCGTTGCAGACTTGGTAGCACTATGTGATAGTTCCGGCGAGAGCAATACCTGCGCCGCGTCTTCATGGGTTGCAAAAATCTGCTGTTGACGAGAGTAATACATGCGTAGAATGGTTAATTCTTTCGGTGCCGGGGAACGCGATAAACACAACAAAAAGATGTGCTTCAAGCGAGCATCGGTTAGCGGGTCAATATTGCTGCTGTTAGGTGTGGCGACTTTGGCAACAACAGACACTTCCTTAATCGTTGGCATTTCACGCAGCACACGGGCGGCCAAGCCCTGCGCCATTTCCAGAAAGGCCGGGTCATTGGCGAGGGTCAACGATTGCAGCGGTGTGTTAGAGCGCATCCGGCGCGTGCAAGTCGTCTGGAAATCGGGCGAGTCAAAAGTCGTTAGCAGTGGGTAGGGCGCACTGCGGTAGAACATGGTATACAGGGCACGCCGATAACGGTCGGGGCCAGTGCTGGCTGTCCACGTTTTTTTGGTCTGGGTGAAGGCATAAACCCCTTCCGGTTGCGGTGGCCGCACGCTGGGGCCGCCAATTGTGGGTGTCAGTAAGCCACTGGCAGAGAGGGCTGCATCACGTACAATTTCGGCTTCTACGCGCAGCCGCGACTGGTGGGCCAGCAGCAAGTTCAAGGGGTCTTTCTCAGTTAAATCAGGACGGGCGCGCGACGACTGCCGATAAGTGGCCGAAGTGACAATGAGCCGGTGCATGGCTTTCATGCTCCAACCGCGCCGGATGAATTCACGTCCCAACCAATCCAGCAATTCCGGGTGCGTCGGCAACGAGCCTTGCGAGCCGAAATCGTCATCGGTAGCAACGAGTCCACGACCAAAGTAGCGCATCCAGACTCGATTCATGGTCACACGAGGTGTCAATGGATTATCGGCGCGTACCAACCAGCGGGCCAGGTCAAGGCGCGTGGCTCGTTTCTGCTCTGCCGTGCCTGTTGTCTTATCCGTGGGAATCCGTAGCGGTGGCAACATGCGCAGCACATCCGGTTGTAGCGGCCCCGTTTCCGTGTTGGGTCGTAGGAAGTCGCCGCGTTGCAAAATGAAGGTCGGACGGGGTTGGGCGATTTCTTTCATCACCATCAAGTCCACGGTGTCAGGTTGCACGCGGTTGCCCATAAATGCATCTTGCACCACTTGCTGCTGGGCCGCATTGCGTTGTGCGGACGGAGTTTTTAGCGCATCCACTAATTTGGCAGTGACCTCAGAGTAGGGTGGTAGGGGCGAAGTCGCGCAGAAATCGAGAGCAAAGCGGCCAATCATGTAGCGATCATGCAATCCGTGCTTGAGCCGCACCTGCAACGCTTTGCCTGCTAACACCAATGGCTTGTCAAAATAGAAAACAATCTCATGCGGCGCATTCATTTTGACTTTCGAGCTGGCCGCTACATTGATGGCCCAACCCGTGTTCTCTCGATCATCCAGGGTGGCGCTGGCAGGATAACCCGGCTGCTCATGGTCGGCGAGGGCCGCTACAATTTTTTGTGGCTTGCCATCGAGGGTGACTTCAACACCAGTCAAAATAAAATTGCCGTTGCTGGCTGTGCCGGGGCCACCTTTTGGGAGCGACTCGTGAGGCAGCACGCGCAGGCGCAGGGCCGCGACCTTTTCGAGAGAGGTTTTAGCGACCACTCGATAAGTATCATTCGCGCCACCTTTGCCATCGGTGAGCAGAGAGTTATCAGGTAGCAGCTTAAACCCGGCGTTGGTTTCGGTATCGTATTCCACATATTGCGCGGGAATCCAATCGGCTGGCTGATTGGCTGCATCCACGCCGTTTGCTGTGGCAGGAGATAAACGTTGTAACTCCTGTTTCTCCCAGGCTGCTTGCTGCGCTGCTAAGTTTGCCTCTGTTTCGATGTTGGTTTGGCCAAAGACTTCGCCGCGTGCCACGGGCACCGTCGCGCCCTTGTTGTTCACATCTTCGGTCTGATTAAAGAAGGCGAACATCTGGTAGTATTCGCGGTGCGAAATGGGATCGAATTTATGGGAATGGCATTGGGCGCAGCCCAAGGTGAGACCGAGCCACACGGTAGAGGTGGTGTTAACCCGATCCACCACCGCTTCCGTGCGGAACTGCTCAGGATTGGCCCCGCCTTCCTCGTTGATGCCAGTGTTGCGATGAAATGCGGTAGCAATCAGTTGCAGCTTAGTCGGTTTGGGCAGCAAGTCACCGGCGAGTTGCTCAATCGTAAATTGGTCAAATGGCATATCATCGTTGATAGCCTTAATAACCCAATCGCGGTACGGCCACATAGCACGCTCGCTATCTACGGTGTAGCCGTTGGAGTCGGCGTAACGCGCCTGGTCGAGCCAGTGGCGTCCCCAGCGTTCGCCGTAGTGCGGGCTTTGCAGCAGGCGATCCACTAATGCCTCGTAAGCCTTAGGCCGAGTATCCGCAACGAAAGCCCAGACTTCTTCTGGTGTTGGGAGCAAGCCAGTCAGGTCGAGATAAACGCGGCGAATGAGAGTGGCACGGCCAGCTTCTGGAGAGGGCTGAATCCCTTCTTTTTCCAGACGTGCCAGAATGAAATTGTCAATAGGATTCTTGGACCAGGCTTTATTACGCACAACTGGTGGCGATCCATCGCGGAGCGGCATAAAAGCCCAATGCGGGTCATAAGTCGCGCCCTCGGCAATCCAGCGGCGCAGTAGCTCAACTTGAGCAGGCGTCAACGCTGGCTTTTTGCTTTCGGGCGGCGGCATCCGCACGTCAGGATCATGGCTTGCAATGCGTTTCAGTAGTCGGCTGGCTTCGGGTTTCCCCGGCACGATGGCGGCGTAACCGCCCAGGTCGGCTAAGGCACCCTCGCGTAAATCCAGACGCAAGTCGGCTTGTCGCTTGGCTTCGTCGGGGCCATGACAGGGGAAACAGGATTCCCCCAGAATCGGGCGAATTTGAGCGTTAAAGCCGATTCTTCCTTGCCGTGCCGCCAGCAAGGAACTAACCTGTTTTGTCACCACCCCACCTTTAATCAAAGCTTTAGGTGCAGTCTTGACAGCAACTTGAGCAGGGGCAGTAAGCGGCACGTATTGTGTTTTCTCACCCGTCAGACCCGGTCGCGTAAGCGCAACGAGAAAAACGGCTGTCACTAAGACGGCGCAATGTGGAAAGAAAGGTTTAGACTGGCGCATGGCTAAATTATAAGTTCTTGGTCAAAATATCTTGGTTTGGCTTAGTATATTAGAATAATTCAACTTGCTACCTCTAAAAGAAAGCTGTATTCTCCTCATCAGAGGGCGACCAACCTCACCAACGAGGAGAATACATTGTGCAAGATACCATATTAACCATCTACTGTCTGTGTGCTAATCTACTTCAAGCTCTGGCCTTTCAGGATGACCCACAGGTGCAACTCTCCACCGCTGAAGTGCTCACCGTGCCTTTAGTCGCCGCCGCTTTCTTCGGGGGCAACCTCAACCAGAGCCGCCAGTTCCTCCACGAGCAGGGTTATTGTCCGCAGATGTTGAGTGAAAGTCGCCTCAACCGCCGTCTTCATGCCGTGCCCACAGAACTATGGCAGACGCTCTTTGGTCTATTAGGGCAGGTCTTCAAAGCCCATAATGCCAGTGCCACTTACGTGGTAGATTCCTTACCCGTGCCGGTCTGTGACAACATCCGCATCCAACGCTGTAAGCTCTTGCGCGGGGAAGCGCATCGCGGTTACATTGCCAGTAAGCGCCGTTACTTCTATGGCCTGCGCGTGCATCTGTTAGTCACCGCCACAGGTGAACCCGTCGAGTTTGTCTTAGCCCCAGGAGCCACCGCAGACATTGAAGCGTTCAAGGAGTTCGCCTTAGATTTGCCCCTTGGCAGCACCATCTATGCCGATAAAGCTTACAACGACTACACCTGGGAAGATGTGCTGCACGCGGCGGGCCTGACTTTGCAGCCGCAACGCAAGAAAAACTCGAAGCGTCCGTTGTCGCTGTGCTTAGAGTTTATGGCTTACCCGGTGCGCAAACGGATCGAGACCAGCTTTAGCCAACTTACCGCCCGCTTTCCCAAGCATATTCATGCGGTGACACCACAAGGTTTTGTGCTCAAGGTGGTCTGCTTCCTGCTGGCATTCTCCATTGAGTGTCTACTTCGGTAGCAAGTTGAATTTTTATAAATAGAATTGCAGATGGTAGGTTCCGATCCCACAGAAAAATTTCTTTTGCTGCCATCTATAGTTTAAGAAGCAGATTAGCCTATCATTTTATCATCTCAGCGGTAGGTATTGCACATAATTCACGAACTGTTCGGGTTCAGAAACTTGGGTTAATAGCTCTAAATCCTCAATACACCTGCCAATTATCAGTTTGTCTTGGTGAATATAAATAACACCAGCAAAAGGTTCCCCCATTCTTTGCCTGCGAGCAGCTTCTGCAAGGAGATCATCATCTTGTGTAAATAGCACACGACCTAATTCAGTTGCGCGATCAAGTACAGCAGGGTCAGGAGTCCCTTCGGGTATATCTTCTTGTGCAATCAGTACGTTTATATGGCGCTGGCGTAATCCAGAAGTTATTGCTCCATGCACATTTTCATCCATATATAACGATACTTAATGTGCAACACTTTTGATGAGGCTTAGAGGCAAACTAAGCCATCTAAGTCTAAGGGTGGACGACCTAATTGTAAGTTTAAGAAGACCACCACTGTATGAGCCAACACTTTGCGAATCAAGCGATGTTGAAAGTGCCACA
>JAFAZH010000044.1 GCA_019239895.1 Abditibacteriaceae bacterium
TTATTAGCGACCGTCCCGGCTACCTGCTGAGTCGCTACAGCGATGGGCGTCGCGGCCTGGCTCCGCTTGGCACCGTTCACGTCGCGCCCGCGGAAGGCGTCACCGATCCGTTTGCCGATTGGCCGCCACCTCACGGCGGCGGCTATACTGGCCCACCCCCGCCAGGCCCGGTCGCATTAAGCGACAAAGCCTTCGTAGCTTTAGAGTCACGCCCCGGTGATGTCGTGGTCTTTAATCACAATTTGCAGCACGCCTCTTTTGGAGGTAGCAGCCAGCGGCGCATGTTCACGCTCAATCTTTGTCGGCGCGCTCAAAATCCGGTGGAGTTATATGAACTCCGTGAGTTCATCAATTCAGCGGCTCGCTTCTGGGTGGAGCAGACCCATTCGGATGTGATGCGCCGCACGGCGTCCCCGGAACGTATGCGCCATTTGGAGCAGGTCATGGAGAACGAAGATGAGTTGCCCGCATTGGTTCGTCAGGCCAAAGCGGTGATGGCGGAGCCTGCGCGTGGCTGATCTCAAGTCGCCGCGTGCGTCGAAAGCAAGAGGATTTTACATGAATTGCAAGATACTGCCGATTGCCAAGTTGCCAGAGCGAGTCAGGACTGGCAACTGGAAAGTTTGTGCAGTTATTCGGGTGCAAAAGAAGCCAGGTGCTCACTTAGACACCAAGGCTTTCACGGCTGGCGTCTGGGACATCCCGGCCAACGTATCGTGCGGTGACATCGCTGTTACTATTGCCAATAGCCCTACTGCGTGTCGCTCTTACCTTTTGGATGCAGAGGATTTCAAACCCGGTCAATATATCTGGGCGGCTCTCACAGCCAGCCCTGATGGCGAAGCTGTTTGGGTGGATCGGATTTCTCTCGTCCCGCAAAATTAGCGACAGGTATGCATCAGCGACAGGTATCTCAGGCACCCGACTTAGGATAGAACTCATTCTCAAAGGACTTTAACCAATGGCACTAAAAATTGCCGTTATCGGAACGGGTAAGGTCAATCGAGACAATTACATCCCTTATCTGGCCAGCCAAAGTGACATCGAACTCGGCTACTATAATCGCACGCACAGCACGGCGCCCCAGGTCGCCGAGCAATTTGGCGGGACAGTCTTCTCCTCTCTGGATGAAGTGGCGCAGTGGGATCCTACCGCTGCCCTAATTCTGACCAGTGAGACTATTCGTTACGAGATTGGAATGCAACTCATTGGTTCTGGAATCCGCAAAGTCTTCTTTGAAAAGCCTCTGGTAGCCGTCAACGGGCAAGCTCATGTGACGGAAGACGATTTTTACAAAGGCAAGGCCATGCTCGACCTGGCGCGAGCTAAGGGTTGCGAGACGGCGATGGTGTTTAACTATCGTTTCTTCGAGCAAACATTGGCTGCCCGGCAAATTGCTGCTGAGCGTAATTTTGGTCAGGTCATTAACGTAGCGGGCTTGGTTCATTATGCTTGTTGGAGCCACTGCATTGATTTGATACAGCACTTTGCAGGCAGCATCGAAGAAATTACGGCGCTGTCCGGGGCCAAGTCCTACGGTGCGTCAGCGGTCGGCATTGAAGCGCCGGATGTGGTCGCGGCGTTGCGCATGAAGAACAGAGCCACTGGCACCTTAATTGGCACGGCAGGCATGAAATGGCAGCACCCCCTATATGAATTGATTTTTACGTTTGAGAATGGCCGCATCCACATGCGTGACCTCGATGGCACTCTGGAAATCCTCGATGGCGCGACGCAGTTGCATGAGGTGCGCTCCATTGCCCGGCATACCGCGCGCTGGGATCAATACCGTGATTCCTTTACCAAAGCTCTCAGTGCCTATCTGGATTCCTTACGCAACGAGCAAGCTCCTCCGGTGCCGGGCAGGGCGGGTCTGGAGGAATTGCAGGTCGAAGCTGCTCTCAAACGTTCCATTGCCGAGAAGCGCCCCGTGTTGGTGCAACAGGAATTCCCTATTTAGACTTAGAGGAAGCCCGCTATCTCATGAGAATTGTTAATCAAACTGGAAACCGTGAAGTGATAATAGAAGAGCGTCCTCGACCAGAGTCGAAACCTGGCGAGGTCGTGGTTAAAACTGTGGTGTCAGCCATCTGTGGCAGTGAAATGTCTGGCTATCGTAAAGACGGTTATCCAGCGGGCAACATGGGACACGAAGGCGCGGGCGTGGTCGCGGCGCTGGGTGAAGGTGTCGAGACACTGAGTGTGGGGCAGCGCGTGGGCGTCAGTGCTATCGCCGGATGTGGGCATTGTGCCTATTGTCAGCAAGGCCAGTATACCTGGTGCGATAACTATCAGTTCTACGACAATATGCACGCTGAATACTTCGCCATTGCCGCACTCGCCTGCCATCCCTTACCCGACGATGTACCGTGGGATGTGGGGGTTTTAATAACGGGTGATGGCTTAGGTGTGCCCTATCATACTTCTACCAAAATGAAGCCGGAAGGTGTGCAGCACATCGCTATCTTTGGCCTGGGGCCAGTTGGCCTGGGCAATGTCCTGTTTCAGTCCCACCTGGGCCGCGAGGTGATTGGTATTGATCGTTCCCCCGAACGCCTGGAACTGGCCCGACAATTAGGGGCAAGGCATACCATTGCGGTTGAGGACGACACTGATGTTCCGGCAAGAGTCAAAGCCTTGACGGGCGGACGCGGGGCGGACGTTTGTATTGAAGCCGCCGGGGTGCCCACTACAGCCAAACAATGCTTTGCCGCAGTGCGTACAGCGGGCCATGTCCTTTTCAATGGCGAGCAATCAGCGGTAGAACTTTCGCCCAGTGAAGATTTCATCCGACGCGACATTACGGCTACCGGCTCATGGTTTTATCACTTCAATGAGTATCCGAAAATGCTGGAACTGTATCGGAGCGGCTTGCCCGTGGCATCCTTAATCACACACCGCTTTCCCTTAGATCAGGTGAGTGAGGCTTTTCGAGTGATGGAAGGAAAGTCAGGCAAGGTAGTGCTGGAGTATGGGATGGGTGAGTTCAATGCTTAGGAGGTGCTGCCCAGGCACTGGCATTCATAATGCTTAATGGTTTTGATGCCGCATTACTGTAGAAGTTGAGAAATGATTTGGAAAATGTGGGACAGGCACTCCTGCCTGTCTGCTGAGACTATGCTTACCTGCAACCAAGCCAGACACTCTTGTCTGGCCTGGGGACTAACTTGCAATTCCATAACCGTTCTGAATGTCTATAGATTTGACAGCGAGGAGGCTGCATGACCTTATCCTGGCATGAGGTGGTGCCTAATGTATTCCAGTTTGGCGATAGTTGCAACGTCTATGGTATTGCGGGGCCGGAAGGCAGCCTTATCGTTAATGCGGGAACTGGGCTTTGGCTCCAACACCTGCAAGATTTACCCAAGCCTCCCGTTGCACTCTGCTTAACCCATTATTTCCGCGACCACGCAGCAGGTGCTTTAGCTGCCGCGCAAGCGGGCATTCCCGTCTATGTGCCGGTGGGAGAAAAGGCGATCTTAGCGGACCCGGTGCAGCATTTTAGAGAGCGTGAAACCTACATCATCTATGACAATCTGTGGGATCTCTTTGCTCCCATTGAAGGAGTGCCCATCACGGGAGTGTTGCATGATTATGAGCAGCTTCAACTGGCCGAGTTAGACCTCGAAATCTTGCCGTTGCCTGGCGTTACCCTGACTCAGATTGGTATTGCAATTGAACTCCCCCTGCCGGATGGGAAGCTTAAAGAGGGGAAGCTTAAAGTGGTGTGCTGTGGCGAGGCCATCCATTCACCAGGCAAGTTAGCCCGTGTCGCCCCTCTGCAATACAATTACAACGATCTCAGTGGAGCGGTAAATGTGGTGAGTTCTGCTCGACGATTGCGTGATTACAAACCCGACATCCTACTTCCCAGCCTGGGTCAGCCCATCTTACAGGATACTGATCTGGCACTGGCACAATTAGAAGAGTCTATGCGCTTTCTGGTAGCGGGACGGGGTGGTATGACGCAGCAACTGAACAAGCTGGGGCCAGACCCGCTGGAAAAAGTCACTGAGCATGTCTGGCGCACCACGCAGAGCCAAAGTGTTAATTGGTTCTTAATCAGCGAGTCGGGCAAAGCTCTGGCCATTGATTATGGCTATGATGTGAACAACATCGTCTCGACCAATTATCCCCGTCCGGCTAACCGTCGTCCGTTGCTGCATAGTCTGCCTGCGTTGCGCGAGCGGTTTGGCATTGAGCACATAGATGTCGTTTTAGTCAGTCATTTTCATGACGATCATGTGTGCGGCATTCCCCTCCTTCAGCGACTATTCGGGACGGAGTGTTGGGCCGCCGAAAATTTTGCCGACTTGCTGATGGAGCCACAGGCGCATTGTTTTCCGTGCAACTGGCCTATGCCGATTCAAGTGCAGCGTCGTCTGCCGCTGGATCAGACTTTTACCTGGGAAGAATATACGTTCTGTCTACACCCGATGAGCGGGCACACAAGATTTGCATCTCTTATCGGGTTTGAGGCTGATGGTAAACGGTTTGCCCATACCGGCGACCAATACTTTTTCGCGCACGGTTGGGGCCAGGAACCGCTGCTGCCCTTCGATCAAAACCCTCGTGTGCAAAATCATGTTTATCGTAATGGTGCCCTGTTAGATGGTTATGCGCAGAGTGGCCAGTGGCTCTTGAACTGGCACCCGGATATTGTGTTGCAGGGACATCAGCAACCCTTCTTTACGGATGGGCATTTCTTTGAACAGATAAAAGAATGGACGCGCGAATACCAGGAGACGCACCAGAGAGCGATGCTGCTGGGCGCAGAGGACACCCATTTTAACCTTGATAGTTGGGGCGGGTGGATTTGGCCTTACCGAACTTACACCCCTGTCCCCAAGCCCATATCGGTGCGCGTCACGGTGCGTAACCCTTATCCCCATCAAGCTGACTTACTGGTAAAGCTGGTTGGCCCAACCGGGTGGCAGGGCACTACGGCCACGCTGAGTGCGGCACCTCGCGCCGAAGTTGCCACTTCGCTGGAGATAACCCCTAATGGCCCCTGCCGCCGTCAGCCGTTTGCCGTTGAGTTGGTAGCCAATGGTCAACCATTCGGGCAGGTGGCGGAAGCCTTGCTCACCGTTGGCGGTGAAATGTTTTAGGTCAGCCGCCTTGCTCATGAAACAGTTATTCCCTATCAGGAGGAGATATGGCCCGCTCGCTCAGCACTATTGCACCCGGTTGGTGGGATTACACCACGCTGGAACCAGAAATCTTACAAGATGCTGCCAGATTGACGTTACAAGACATTGAACAGTTAAGCCGCCCTGGTTTCAAGGTGGCTTTATACGATACGTTAGAAGAGTTTTATTTGGCCGAGGCTTTGGAATATATCAATGCCTGGCGGCAAAGCACCCCGGATAACCCGGTGGGCATCTGCGGCCCCATTGGGCCGACAGAGCAGTTACCTTTGGTGGCCCGCCTGGTCAACGATCTTGATCTACCGCTGCATAGTGCCCACTTCTGGGGCATGGATGAATGGTTTCTCAATGGTCAGGAAGCGCCGATGGATCATCCTCTCTCTTTTGCCCGCGCCGATCAGGAGTTGTGCTTTAAGCGCATTCGTCCTGAATTGCTCATGCCTGCTGAGAACCTGCATTTTCCGGCTGCTGATACCAGTCATTATGAAGCCTCGTGGCAAGGCGTGCGCTGTGCCGTCATGCAAGGCGGGCAGGGCGAAGTAAAGCATTGGGCTTTCAATGACCCGGTGCGGCGGGAGGGTAATTACCAGCAGGAGCCACCGTCGCCTGCCGAGTATCGTCAATTAGGAACACGGGTGGTGGAACTCCATCCTCTCACGCTTATTCAAAACGCACGCACTTCGGGCGGTGGCAATGTCCCCCTGGTGCCGACTCATGCTATAAGCGTAGGGCCAGTGCAAACCTGGCAAGCGGAGAAGGTCTCCATCTGGCATCCTGGCACGCATGATAATCCTTTTGGTTTACGCCTGACGGCTCTAATGATTTCTCAACATCTGCCCGATTCCGCAGTGCCTATGTCGCTACTGGCCGACCATCCCAATGTGCAGTTCAACTATTATAGGGGGGCCATCGGCACTTGTGAAACAGAAATGCACTAACCGCCAATTATTTCAAGGAGTTTATGTTGAAGGAGCTTATACCGGACGATAACCAACGCATTTTAGTGCTGATGCCGCACCCCGATGACATGGAAATTCTCTGTGCGGGCACTTTGATTCGACTACGCGCCCTGGGCTATGAAATCCATGTGGCTACCATGACAGCAGGCGATAAAGGCTCGGCTATCCTCAGCCGTGAGGAGATTGCAACCATCCGGCGCGAAGAAGCCCGACAGGGCGCAGGGGTGATTGGTGCCGCCAGCTACCAGTATTTAGAATTTGCCGATTTAGAGATCACTTTTGAGCCAACCACACGCCGTCGGATAGCGGAAGTCTTGCGCGCCATTGATCCCCTTATGGTCTTTACCACACCGCCCACAGACTATATGTTTGATCATGAGATTACTTCACAGTTGGTCCGCGATGCCTGTTTTAACGCTGGCTGCCGCAACTATGCTACAGAAGATAACTCCCCTCCCACTTCGCGTATTCCCTATCTCTACTACAGTGATGCCGTGGAAGGTCATGACATCTTTGGCACGCCCTCGCGGGTAAGTTGCATCGTTGACATCTCGGCGCAGATGGAGCAGAAGGTGGCGGCTCTCGCGTGTCACCAGAGCCAGCGGGCCTGGTTGCAAAAGCAGCACGGCATGGATAACTACATTGAATCTATGCGCAGTTGGTGCGCCCGGCGTGGCGCAGAAATCGGCACCACGTATGGAGAGGCGTTCTGTCAGCACTTAGGCCATCCCCATCCCCAGGATAATCTTTTAACTCAGTTGCTCCCGCATTAAACGCGAATCCGCAACATCAGGAGCAAACAGCATATGGAAGGTGTTAAACCCATAGACCAACCCAACATCAAACGCCGAACCCGCAGGCCCCATACGCAAGAGTCGGTGCTGCGCGGCGAGTTGGAGTTCTTGGTTTGATCGGATTAAAATGAATGATACTCTCCTGTTATTAGTGATGGCTGCGTCCCTGGTTCCAGTGTTGTCTTTAGCCGCCGTGCCTACTAGTCCTGCGCCGTCTACGCCACCCGTCGCTACAAACTTGGCCCCTCCGGTGGCTGTGTTTACCCCTGGTGATGCTGGCTATCCTGCTGTGCGCATCCCCTCGATTGTGGTCACAAAAGCTGGCACCCTGTTGGCTTTTGCCGAAGGTCGCCGCAACCTGAGCGATCAGGCCGAAAATAAAATCATCCAGAAACTCTCAACAGATGGCGGTAAAACGTGGTCGAAGCTACAGACCATTGCCGCCGATGGCAGACGCCCTTTGAATAACCCCTGCACGGTTGTGGATCAGAAGACAGGACAAGTTCTGCTGATGTTTCAGTCGTACCCCGAACATCTAAAAGAAAAGGACAGTAGAATCCAGACTGGCTATGCCGGGGATGACGCCGGGGATGACATCGTTAAGAGCTATCTGATTCGTTCCAATGATGATGGCGCCACCTGGAGTCAAATCGAAGACGTGACACGGCAGGTCAAGCACCCAACGGGCGCGACGACCATTGCCAGCGGGCCGGGCATCGGCATACAGTTGCAAAAAGGCCCACACGCTGGACGCTTATTGATGCCCTTCAACGAAGGGCCGTATGGCCAGTGGAACATCTATACCGCCTATAGCGACGATGACGGCGCGACATGGCAATATGGCGACAACGTGCCGGGCGGCATGGGGTTAGTCAACGAATGTCAAGTCGTCGAATTGAGCGATGGACGGGCGCGCATCAACTCGCGGCGCGGCGGTGGCCATGACTTACGTAAAACCAGTGTGTCGCAGGATGGTGGCCAGACTTGGTCGCCCGTAGAGGATGTTGCTGATCTCGTAGACCCAACGTGCATGGCTTCAATTATACGCTTCAACGCCCCGGCGGGCACGCAGTTACTATTCGCTGGCCCACTGGGGCCGGGACGCACTAATGGCACCATCCATGTTTCCTCTGACGATGGCCAAACCTGGCCCGTCCAGAAGACGCTTTTTCCTGGCCCCTACGCTTATTCCATCCTCGTGGCGCTGCCCGATGACACAGTGGGCGATCTGTATGAAGCCGCGGAGCACAAAATTGTATTTGCGCGTTTTCCTCTGGAAGCCGTTCTTAAGTAACGGTACCAGCAGCACATCGCTGTAACGGAGTGAGCATTAACAGCCAAGTTATTTTACGCTGCCCTACGAGCAAGCAGTTTAAGTGTTAAGATGATTCAAGGCGATTCCAGGAGTTCCAGGCGCACGTCGTCCAGGCGCAGGCTCACCGTGGGCTTCGATTCCAGATCGCCTTTTTCGATAGCCAACTGGCCGCCTGCGGTGTCTGGTGAGGTCTCCACAAAACCACTCAGTTGCTGCCAGGTGCCTAGCTGTTGTAAGTTGTAGGGATTGGTGCCAAAGTTAGCAATCCACTTGTGCTGCCCATCCGTTAGCCCAACTTTCAGGTAAGGCGCTTTGTTGGCTGGCGCTATGCTGTCAACCTTCATCCAGCACGACAGGCGATAGCGGCTGGCGGGTAGCAGCGGTGTCTTGAGGTCGCACTGCGCATAGCCCCAGGCATTACCTGGCTGCGTGCCCGTTACCAGAAGCGAGTTCTTGCCACTGTGCGCGGGGGTCTCAACGCGCACCGTCATACCGGGAGCGGCATCCCACCCGCCCGGCCCGGTTTCAAAGTTCTCTTCGTACACGATGGGGTTTAGAGCCTGCGACTTTTCCGCCGCGATCTGGCCCACCTCATAGGAGCCTGCGGGATCGGCCCCGCCAATCCCCAACTGAATCTTGAGGCCCGGCTCTTCTGGCTTCACCATAGCGACTCTCAAATGATACCTGCCGGGCTGCACTGCTAACGGCACCGCAACCACATTGTGCAGCGTCACGGTTTCGCCTGGCCACCACAGCGTCGTCGGGGGATCAGGATAGACAAGCTGCTCGGCTACGCTCTGACCTTGCTCATTGAGTAGTGTCCAGCGCAGCGCATAAGAATCATAGCAAGGCGCGACTCCGGTGTTCTTCCAGGTGCTTTCCAGCAGCAAACGGCCCGACGTAACGCCCCCCACACGTAACGTTTGGTTACACCGCAACTGACTGAGCACAAAGCGAAAACCGATGCGGCGGGCGGCATCCGTCACCGCTGCCCGGACTTCGGCGGGCGGGTGCTGTAATTCGCGGTAACCCATCAGATTGATGTGCAGGTAGCTGATCGGGTCTTCCAATCCTTTGTCAAACGTCTCACGCACTCCCCAGCCCTTCTGCTGCATCTCTTTGTAGTCGCTGAACAACTCATAGTTGCAGATCACGCCGCGTCGCGCATAGGGCTGGTAAAAGCGTTTGCCGACATTGGCACTGGGGCCGGACGGGTTCAGGCCATCCTGCCGGAAGTGCAGGCCACGTAGCGCTGCATAATCGTTAATCGCAGCGTAGCTACCGACATTGAGAAAAACGCGGGTATGAGGGAAGGCGCGAGCAAAGGCGTCAATGATGCGGCGGTAGGCCGCGATGTATTTGGTTTCGGTGTAGCCCGTCTGTTGCAGTTGCGCTGGCGTCCAGCGCGAGAGATGCATCTCGCCCCATTCGCCGATGCTGCCGATGTCAATGAACTCCAAGCCGGGGCGACCATCAAGATATTTGCCTAAGTCAGCGATAAAACGTTCTTGAATGGCAAGATATTTCTCATCCCAGAAGACTGGCACAATCTGCTCGTCCACATAAACGCCCTTTTGCCGCACACTGGGCACGCCTTGAGCAAAGACCCACGACGGCGTCACGAACTTGCGCTGCGAGTGCATGTTAGAGGACATGAAACGAAACGCGACGCGCTTACCCCACTGCTTCACCCAAAGGTCGAAGATAGGCTTGAAATACTCGTCAAATTTATATTGTCCCTGGGCGTCCGGTTCCAGGAGCGCCCAATCATCGCGGAAGTATCCGATGTTAAGCAGCTTTGAGAACCAGGCATCTGGTGGCATATCAGCCGGATTGCGCGTGCCAAAAAGATAAAGGCCCATCCCCGGATTGACCAGTGGCTCATTACTTAAGGGCGGCACGATCTCTTGCAACTTCAGCAAGGGTGGCACCTGAGATGGCGTCTGAGTTTGTGCTGGCATGGAAGCGGTGAGGAGGCAAACCAATAGCAGCACCCCGCACACATGAATTCTTACCATCTAACCTCCTCTAATTCAGGTCTCAAGTGTACTGTAGGCAAACCTGCCAAGAAGAGCTGCCTGGTGTAATCTTAATTTTGACCGGGGGTTCAGAAAACTTTATTCCAGAGCTACCGCACAACAGATGTGGCAGGCAGGATGATTACCCATGCGGCAGGCATAATTTCGGCAAGAAGTATGAGATGAAAAGAGCGGCTAACATGATGGCCTGGCGCTGGTATTGGCTAGGCATCTCGTAGATACCGTCTGGTGTATTATTCCTGCTTATTTCGTTATGGTCTTGGCAGTGGGAGGGTATCGGAGCTGTCAGGTCTGGCGACAGCAAGAGAATCTCAAACACCAACAAGCCTATAGCATCACAGTAGAAGAATCCGACAGTGGCGGCTATCAGGTGGTGGAGTAGAGAGGAATGCTTATTTTTTTCGTCGGTCTGGCTTTTGAATTCTCGCTATTCTGTGGTGTTATTCATCTGGCTGTGTTCTATGGCACCAAATGGTTTGAGAACCGCGTTATACAAAGACGTGCTGTTAAAGCCCAAGAGATAGAACAGCACAGCGTCACAGTGGAAGTGGATTAGAGTGATAGAGCATAATTCCACCTAACAGGCTTTAAAGGCGAGACAGTGATAATTGTGGAGCAGGCACTTAATTTATTTTTTGGGAGTTGGTTTGGCGGATGGTCATATGTCATTATGCCACTTGCTGTGTTTCTCATCTCGCTTTACTGCTTGCGGCGTAAACACGTGATTATCTGCGTTGTCTCAGCATTGCTCTTCTCAGCTTCCGCGCGTATCTTCTTCCTTAGCACTGAATGTGCTTGGGTATTTCGAGATGGTTTAGGGCCAGACGCAGTGACAAGTCACGGGCAGATCGCAGTTTCGCGTTTCGCGGAAGAACTTCCGGCCCTGGTCACAATCTGTATGGTCATCTGCGGACTCGGTTTCATCATAGGTGGCATAGAAAGGAAACAGTCTCAGAGGTAAATAGCCGCCTCTCTCACCTACTCCCTTAGCCCCGTCTGACAGCACCCTGCCATAATTACGTACTGCGTGGTAGTGCCGTCCTGCGTCCTGATCGTGCGCTCTGGCGCGTCAGGGAGGAGAGAGCAAATTTTATCCCGACCCGTTCGCCGTTGATGAATAGGTAAGGCGGGAGCGCTGGATTTTTCCTAAGCCTACGAGCGTAATTCGTTATTGCCTGATTGCGTTGTTCTTGTGAGCGCACTTTCTGGCCGTTTATAGATGAAGTTGTAAATCCATTAACAACGCATTGGGGAGTCCAATCGTTGCGTATCTATCATCCGGGTACAGGCGGGGCGGAATAATTGCATGGCTGCCTACTATAAAGCTATCGGCGCGGCCACTACGCTGACGGCCTGGACACCTACCCAAGGGCAATGCTTTGAGAAAGAGAGGACGCTTGTCCTGTCCCAAAAAGGGGCCATTGAGGAAGAACAAATCGTCGTTTTGTAACCTGGTCGAAAGAAATAGCTGTGAATGGGTGGCATTAGCCGGAATCTGGTGGGTGATAGATACCTGGCCGCCGTCGGGAATGTTGGTGAAGTAATGTTTAGTTTTAGCCGCCGCAAAATCAAACTTAATAGCGGGGAACAGGTTGGGAGCAGACTCCATGTCAAGTCTCAGTTTTTTATGGTTTGCCCCGACTGGTTCACGATGATTAAGTGATTGGGAACATTGCGCGCTGCCGTCAACCGCCAGGTCACTAAGGGTATCAGCAAGGTAATGGCAAACATAGCCAGAACTTGAGTTTTAATCTTCATGGTAGCCTACCATTATAAACCATTCCTGCCCTTGTGTGCCACGCTACCCCTACCCCTCACGAATCCACACCCGGAGCCTAATCGCTTCATTTAGGCGGCAAAGCTCGAACCTGGGGGTAAAATAAAGAGCTTGATAGAGACGTCTCTACCAGGCTCACGCTTAACCTACCTGCCAGATAAATAGGTAAGACTATGATGTAATAAAAGATAGCACACAAGGAGGAGCCTTTCGTATGAGACGATGCGCTTTAATGGTGATCTGGATGGTTGTCCTTTTAGGCGGTATCCGTCCCTTATTGGCTGCACCCGCCGAGGTCAGAAATGGCGCTCTTATCTCAGAGATTACAATGCAGAAGATTCCAGGCGGGCCGCGTCGGGCTGACGACCCAGAAGACAAAATCGTACTAAACCTGGATGAAGACCGCAGCTCTGCTGATGCTGTGCGTTTCGGCCAATTAGCACAATGGTTAATCAAGAAGGGGTTCTTTCAACTCAAGGACAAATACTACGATGAGAACGCGCCGGGAGACTGCGGTGGTATTATTCTTAGTGCTGTGCGTGGCGGGCAACGTAAAACCGTTATCAGCACTTGTGGTGCTGGGGATCAAGAGGTGTTCTGGGAAATCGAGATGGTCATCCGTGGTGTGGCTACCCAAATGCAGAAACAACAACAAGGCCAAAGGGGGCCAGAGGGGAACCGACATAAAATGGGTGCGGAAAAATAGAGGTTATCAACCCAGGCACTCAGGTGAAGTGTTGGCTTCTGAGTTTCAAGGAAATCAACTGAGTTTTAAGGAAATCAACCGCAGAATTCCGCAACCAACGCCCCACAGCCCCAATTAAAGACTTCTCAATAATTAAAAGTCGTAGGTTACAATATCTCTCAAGCTGGCCAGAAGGGAATCTGCGTGCCGGAGAAGAATCCCACAATCATCCAAAAAACCATCGCGCTGACATTGCCCAAAACCAGCCCCATCATAAAGGGCCGCACCCTAATGTAAGTATCCCCGCCACCGAACTTCATCAGTAGGCTTTTGATCAGCCAGCCGAGGAAAAAGCTGAACCATAATCGCTTCAGCCCATAACCGGGGGCAATCAGAAAACCAGCGGGGTGCAAAGGAAACCACACCAGACGGCTGCGTGCGAGGGTTAGCAGAACCACCAGTAGTCCACCCAGCCCCATCCAAAACAGGTTATTTATATCCACGCCCGGCTGCGTCTTAATGGCGAAGGCCGCGCCAGTGAGGACGCCTTGCGCCATCGTATAGAACTTGTAGCCGCCCAAGGCGCCATTGACGTAAAAGGTGCGGAGCGAGACTACAATCGTCAAAAGATGCGCCACCACAATCGCGGCTGCTGCGGCACCCAGCAGCCGCCGTAATGCAGCACCCTCTATTTGCATGTCCTGAGCAAGCTTCATCGTGTGCAAAAAACAGGGTAGCACATGAGTCCGGGTATCGCGCATTAAAACCGCTTGCAAGAAAGATAGTTTAGCCACCGCGTCAGCACCAATAATAGCCGAACCACAGAGGCCAGTCGTCATCCACTCCAGAGGCGAAAAGGTGAGTTGTGAAAACGAAAATCCCGCCTCAATCACAATGCGCGTGAGCACAATGCTGGCAGTGAGATATATGGTGAGAAAAAGCACCACGCTCAGCACGTTAATGCCCGCGAACAGGCACCAGGTTATCAGCGCAGAGAGGGAAAGCAGGAACCCGCAGGCGACAAAACGTGGCGAGAAAGGTTCGCCCTCTTGGGTGCGATTGGCACCCACGGCTTCCCTCACCAGGCGTAACAGGGAGTGGCGTGCTGCCCAAAGCACCAACACCAATACGGCGACCCAACCCCCTAAACTTTGAAAGGTGATAAAGGTCGGCTGGCCCTGATAGGTATCTTTCGAGAGTGCCATTGCTGGAAAACCCATCATCTCCGCCACGATTAGCTCCCCCTTCTGAAAGAGAAAGAAAAACCAGAGTGAAAAGGCCACATCGAGGGTGAGCAGATACGTTAATCCAATAGCTCCTAAATGCAATTCCGCATTAATGCTGCCCATCGCGCTCCACGGCTTTTCGGTGAAAGTAATGCCAATGGGGTCTTGCACGGGAGGCGTAGGCCATTCGGGATAGTGGGCATTCATGCCCTTGAGAAAATACACCCCGGCAGCCAAGGCAAATCCCAGCCACATGGAGCGGTTGCTCCAGAAGGGCGACTGGGAGACCGAACCAACATCTTCCACCATCTGCAAGGGCAACTGCACTAAAGGAAACGCCAGGGCTTCATGCTCAATCCACTGCCGTCGAAACATGAGCGCCACAAAGAACAACATGGCGTAAGCCAAGAGTAGAAAAATGCTCCAGGCCACCAGCATCATGCCCCAGGCGTGCCAGGGAATCTGGCTCACCTTGAGACCACCCACGAACAAGCGGTCTACGACTTGTTTCTGATAGGTGTGGCCATCCCACCCTGGGGCAAACCAGGTCGGCACATGGGCATAGAAGAGATCGGCCCAACGGTTCTCACGGGACGCAAAATAAAAGAGAGTCGGTCCAATGAGGATAAAGAAGTTATATGTGCCAGGAGATGAAACCAGGGCTGCAAACAGTAGCATCACATAAATCGTCACCAGCTCGACAGCCGAAAGTGGGGAGAGGCACGTCAGCTTGCTCGATACAGCAAGCGAAGCGGATCGCAGCGGGGCATTGACGAGAATGATTAAAAGCAGTAGGGCGAAAACGGCACCGAATGGCATCTGCACCCCGCCCAGAAAATGCACGTTATAGACTGTCGCAATCCAGCAATTGAGCCAGGCCAGGCCGCACGACAAAAGCAAGCCCACGCCAAAGGCTCGCCCCGTGACGGCATTGGGAGCACCTTCCACCTGAGCTTGAGGCTGGGAACTGCGTGCTTTGACTTCCTGGCCTAAAGTCGTTTTATGCGGCAGTTCAACAACGGGTTCTACTGTTGTCCCCCTGTGGATGAGAGCCTGTAACTACTTTCCTCTTATGAAGGTGCCGTCTGCGTTAACTGCGGTGGGCGCATTAACTACCCTGTGCCCATCAATGGCAAGCTGCGTTGCCTGCGTTGCTGACCAGGCAACTAGTTGCCCTTTGCTATAACGTATGAGGGCAGCAGACCCCATAAATTGAAACTTATCATCTTGGATTGCGGTTCCAGGTGCGCCCAACAGGATATGGTCTGTGCCCTCTGGATGCTCAACGACAAAATGGGCTGTGCGCTCTGCTGGCCCCACACGGTTAAACTGCACTTTGGGTGGTTGATCTGTAAAGGGATAGAGCAAAACGCCGAAAGTGGCCGTCGTTGCAGGCTGCACGGTAGCATCAAAGGCCAGCCAGGGAATTTGGGCATAATCTTGACTGAACCTCTTGATACCTCGCACCGAAGCCCACCCTTGGCCAGTGCGTGTCTGCCACTCTAGTGAAGAGGGTAAAACAAGCAGACCTGGCTCTCCAGCCACACCAAATCCTGCACAAGTCGACATGAGCGGTAAAGGTGAATGAAGATACCAGGCGAGCTTACGCCCTGTTGCACCCGGCTTGGCATCAATCACATCATAGATCAAAAAGTAATCGGTGCGCACAAAAATAAAATGCCGCCGTTGGATAATCCCTTGAGCTGCCGCGTAGCCATGCTGGGTCGCCGCAAAGTAATCGAGGTGGGCTGAGGTGCTCCATATCACGTCCTGCCCCCTTGCTGCCGGGCGATCCAGGTTTTGCTCATCCACCACCAGCATATTGTGCGCGGGCGAGGTCTTATACCAGGTCTTATGCAGCGGGTCATCATAGGTGCTCCCGATGCCAGCATCAATCGCCAGCGCCCGACCATAAGCATACATCTCGAAGCTGAGCGAATCAGGATGCGAGTGACCCCCACCAGACGGGCCATGATTAATCAGCATATAATGGGCTTGGGGTGTCCAGTCGGAACGCAGAAAAGTAAAGCCCGAATCCGCAAAGTGCATGGAGGTAGAGTGGGGCATCTCGCCCTCGCCTGCCGTTTTGTTGCCCAGAACATGGCGGGCCACCCAACTCATATCAGGGCGGCGGTAGAGACGTGCCCCATCTAACATCACAGAAGAAGAAAACTGATGGCGCGCACCATCATTAATAGCTGGGATAGTACCATCCGGGGTTAAAGCATAGAGATACCAGTTAAGCGTGCGCTCTAAAGGTGCTCGCAGGCGCTGTGCTAACGCGGCATATTCGGCGTGTCCATCCAGCAAAAACGCCAGATTGCGCGGGTCGCGGTAAGCGATCATCATATAGCTGCTGGGCACCCGTTCGGAGTGGCAGCCATCGGAAAAGAAGTCCATCTCCATGTGCTCACGGATACGGTCAACTCCCATGCTTACCCACTGCGCGGCCTCTTTAAACTCAGGGAGTGTCAGGCCGATGTCCACCAGACCATAGCTGCCCATGATTTGCCAGTTTCCTTTACGGAAGCCTTTGACTAACTGTTCCTGGTAGAGCCAGCGAGCCGCGCCTAGGACAGTTTTTAGTATGCGCTCATGGGTTTGCAGCGGACGCTGGGTGTAAGGCAAGGTGTAATATTCTAAGAACGTACGATTGCGCTGTCCTAAGCCCAATTCATAATAAATAACGCTATAGGGCAACTCGCCTTTTACCTGATGCCGTTGCTCATACCACTGATTAAAAAGCTGGTCAAACTCCGCCTGATATTTGGGGTCTTGGGTGAGGAGAAAGGCTTCTACTAAGGGATGTGCCCAGCCCCAGTAATGAAAGCCATACTTGCCCGATACCCCATAGTCAGCGTTAAAGTCCACTACTGGGCCATGTTGAATCGTGACGGTGCCCCAGCCATTAATGTTGTGCTTTAAGACCTGCTCTGCCGCGTTAACAATACCCGCCTGTGCCCCACGCAGAGAAGCCGCCGCCTCATCGGGTGTGGTATAAACAAACTCCTGCCCGCGCCAATGGCCCCGCCTGACTAGTTGCGGCCAGTAAGCGGCCCAGGCAGCATACGCCGCCTGGTAATCGGCCCGCGCCACCGCTGTGCCTACTGCCGCTAAATCGGGCCGATTCAGATCAAGAGCCGCGAATAGCTCCTCATCATTAATGGAGCGAATCTTAGACTCCAAGTAATGGGGGTCTTGGCGCAAGTCCTGTGGTTGATCCGCATCCGCAAGTGGCATTAAATCGGCAGATGGCGTCAAGCGGTTCGTCAGCAGCATAGCAGCACTGGCTCCTGTGACGCGAAGCAAGGCGCGTCGTGTCCATTGCCCCCTGTGAATTGGAGAAGCCCCGGCATCAGCACGTCGGTATGGATGTTCAGCCATGACTCGGTTCCTGAGCTTAACGATATTCTACCCTACAACCCCGGATTGTAGGGTAGAATGATGGCAATAGTATAATGGTTATCACATTGATCTGACTGCATTAACCTGAGTGCAACCCAGAACAGGAGACAGCATGAACACCTCAACGACTCTCAGTTCTTCCCCGCAGATCACCATTGGGGATCAAGCTATGACGCCCCAGCCATTGGCGCACACCACAGAACCTGCCGCATCTTCGACACCATCCGCTATAAGTTTGCGCCCCCGGCCCCGCCTGGGCTTAGGGGCCACTTTGATTGGTGAAGAAGAAAAGGCGTTGGTGTTGGATGTTCTGCAACGACAAGCCTTGAACCGTTATCAGGGTGGGACGATGGCGGCCCAGTTAGAAGAGGAGTTCCGCGAGGTTATAGGCACTCGTTTCGCCCTGGCTGTGACGAGCGGCACCGTTGCCCTGGAGGTGGCACTGGCGGCTCTTGGCATTGGGCCGGGCGATGAAGTCATCATCACCGCTTGGGGTTGGGTGGCCTGTTTTACTGCGGTGGTGCGCCTGGGGGCCTTGCCTGTGTTGGCCGAGATAGATGATACCTTCTGCCTCGCTCCGGGAGAGATCACCCGCCTGGCGAATGAGCGCACCAAAGCGGTTGCCATTGTGCATTATCAGGGCGTCGCCGCTGCCATGCAACCCCTCTTAGATGAGGCCGCCGCTGTTGGTATCAAAGTCATTGAAGACTGTGCGCAAAGCCTGGGTGTGCTTTATCATGGCCAGCGCGTAGGCTCGATGGGTGATATTGGCACCTACAGCTTGCAACATTCCAAGACCCTCACCAGTGGCGAGGGCGGCATGGTGGTAATGAATGATCCCATCCTCTATGAGCGTGCCGTGCGGATGCATGATCTGGGCCTGTTGCGACCTTATCATGAGAAGCTGGTGGAACGTCAGGTGCCTGCTTTTAGTGGCAGTCAATTTCGCATGAACGAATTAACGGCAGCCGTAGCGTTGGCCCAATTGCGCAAACTCGACCGTTTACGGGAACACTGTCGTAACCTGCAACAGATTGTCATGTCGTCTATCCGCGATTTACCGGGACTGGCTTTTCGTCATATTCCCGACCCGCAAGGCGACACAGGCTTTGAGGTTTATCTTCAGTTACCAACCCCAGCCATCGCGGAAGCGTTCCGCACCAGGCTCGATGCCTTAAACGTAAATTGTCACCAAACCACTGGCACCTACTGCCATTATGCCCGCGAATACTGTCAGACGGGCTTGGCCCATACCTCGACGGCCTCACCCTTTACCCAATTTCCCCAGTGGCCTGCTCCCGGCTACCGACAGGAAGATTTTCCGCGCACCGAAGCCCTCATCCATCGCTTTGTCGCTTTACCTCTGAGCGCACTCTATACGGAAGAAGACGCTCACTATATCGGTGCCTGTATACGCCACGTGCATTCCCAGGTCATGGCATGAACCGGTTTGTGCTGACATGAGATGCGGTTTGATTTTATCAAGCGCCACAATGTGCTGTTACTCATACAACGCTGATGCCGTACTGCATTTTGGATTCCAAGCTCACAAGTGTATTCCTCACGATTGACTGCACAGGTATGTTAGTGGGGAGTTAGCCCACATGTTATCCCGGTGATGGTGGCAGTTGGTCTTAGGGCTTTGACGTGACCATCCGCGAAGAGCCAGTTGCTGTTCCCCAAGTGGTTGGTGGGGTCCAGACTTCCATTGGTGGAACTGGTCGAGGTGACCCCTGGATTGTTCCCCGTACCTTTATACTCCGCCACCAGGATCGTCCTGGTAAATATGAATCCTGAGTATTGGTTTGACATGGGAGACAGTGATGCTTCTACGCGCAATACTGGCTGGGTCACTGCACATCGCGCTACATTCAATCGACCTAAAAATAAGTCTCATGTGGTTGTGTTTTTTTAGAGAATGCAACCATCGCTCACCCACTCCCCTTGACCCATCTGACAGCATCCTTCCACCCTACTGGTGCAGGCTGTGGCATAATAGTGGGTATAGAAGAATTGCTTGGTTGGTTGCTTGCGGAAATCTTGATTCGCCTCCATTGCCACCTTAAGCAAGGGCAACGAGTCAGGCAAGACCACAGCATCACCGTTGAAGTATCTGATAGTGGTGGCTATCAGATGGTGGAGTAGAGAGTTGCGGGAATGAGTGGATTTATCTTTCTTGACCTCATTCTGCATCCCGCTATAGAGACAATGCTGCGTTTGCTCCCATAGCCCTTATCACGGGTATGGGAGTCTGGTTAAGTATATTTATACCTCTAGTTATGCCAGGGCGATGAAACTATGACTTCATTTTGGTGCCGACTGACAATCCGTGCGCGCCTTACGGTAGTGCTCCTGAGCTTGCTGCATTTGTATGGCGCTGCCCCCGTATGCGGCGCTGCCCCCGCCATAAGAGCCGCGTCGCCAAGCCGGGCCGTAACGATGACGGAACTCACCGCAGAATATCAAGCGCAGCCATTGGCGATAGCGGTGGCGCAACCGCATTTAGGATGGCTCCTGCAATCGTCGCAACGGGGACAGCGCCAAACGGCATATCAAATTTTAGTGGCCAGTCAAGCAAGCCTGTTGGTGGCGCAGCAGGCTGACTTGTGGGATAGCGGCAAGGTGCCCTCCGGTCAGTCCTTTAACGTGCTCTATCAGGGCCGCGCCTTGCGCTCTGAGCAACGTTGTTACTGGAAAGTTCGGGTGTGGGACAAGAATGGCACGCCTTCGGCGTGGAGCGCGACGAACTTCTGGCAAGTTGGTTTGCGGCAGCCCGGCGACTGGTCAGCGCAGTGGATTACGCCTGACACCCCGGTGGATAACAGTTGGCAGCAGTATGACCTGGATGTGGATTTGCGCATTATCCGCAAGCAGGTCGGCGTGGTCTTTCGGGCACAGGACAGCCAGAACTTGTATATGTGGCAGTTCAGCGTAGCTGGCGGCAGACCGCGACTGCGGCGGCACCTGTGCTTAGGCGGCAACTGGCAAGTGCATGAAGTGGATTTGCCCGCTCCAACCTTCGCGCCCATCGCTCAGGAGGGTGGACAATTTAGCACGGGTTGGCATCATCTGAAGATCGAGGTGCGCGAAGGTGGAGTGCGCAGCTTGCTCGATGAGAAGTTAGTGGACGCGGTGGAGTGGAACCTCTTTTCGCAAGTTCTACCTGGCGGCACCGTCGGCTTTCGCACGGGCGAAACCGATGAAGCCGGAGCCTTTAAGCATCTGCGGGTGCAGAGCGCCGCCCCGGAGACGGAGGGCCGAAGCCCGGGTACGGCGGGCAAAAGCCTGCTCACGGATGACTTTACGGGCGAGAATCATTTTTCGGATGGACGTATTGATGCCGCAAATCAACAACTCCTGCTGGCGCAATACCAACTCGCCTTGAGTCAGAATGGCACCGACGCCACCTGGCGTAGCCCCTTGTTCCGTAAAGAGTTCGTTTCTATCAAGCCTGTCAAACGCGCTACGGCCCATGTTTTTGGGCTGGGCTGGTATGAACTCTACCTCAATGGCGTCAAAGCCGATGACCGCGTTTTAGCGCCCGCCAACACGCCCTATCAGCGTCGGAAATTATACGATACCTATGATCTCACACCACTTTTGAAGAAGGGTGGCAATGCCCTCGGCTTGTGGCTGGGTGATGGCTATCGCAAGAGCAACTACAGCCGGTGGGGGTGGAGTTGGGATGGTTTGCCAGGCGTGTTGCTGCAACTGGATATTGTTTATGCCGATGGCAGCACAGCGCGCATCGTGACGGATGACAGTTGGCGCTGCAAGCCAAGCCCTATCACGTTTAACCATATCTACGACGGCGAAACCTATGACGCGCGCCTGGAACAGGCCAACTGGAATAAATTTGGTCTGTTCGTGGACACCCCTAATGCAGCGCAGCAACTCTGGCAGCCTGTGCGTGCCACAGGTGTTGATTATGCCGCGTTAGCGCCTAGCACAGCCCCGCCGATTAAGGTCGTGCAGATGATCCGGCCTGTGGGGATGTTTCACCCTGCGCCCGACCGCTTTGTGTTCGATATGGGGCAGAACTTCGCGGGTTGGGTGCGGCTGCGCGTGCATGGCCCCGCCGGGACATCCGTGGTCTTACGCCATAGTGAGGAGATTAACCCCCAAACCAAACGGCTGGAAGCGTGGACGAATCGTAATGCTAAGGCGACTGACACTTATATCCTCAAAGGCGTTGGCCGCGAGTCCCATGAGCCGCGCTTCACTTATCACGGCTTTCGTTATGTCGAAGTCCAGGGATACCCCGGCACTCCGACCCTGGATGATGTACAAGGCTGCGTGGTGCATACGGCAGCGCCAGAAGTCGGGCATTTCCATTCTTCCGATCCACTGCTGAACCAGATTCAGAGCAACATCCAGTGGGGCATGAGTAGCAACCGGATGAGCATCCCGACCGATTGTCCGCAGCGCGATGAGCGCACGCCCTGTCAGATGGATTCGGCTGCCTACGAGGAAGCGGCGATGTATAACTACGACCTGCACACTTATTATCTCAAGTGGCTGGATGATATTCGCGGCGATACGGGACAGCCAGACTGGGGTGGCGATCAGGTGACTTTGTGCTGGCGGCTCTACCAGTTTTATGGCGATAAGGATATTCTCGCGCAAAGCTATAACGACCTGAAACATTATCTGGAAAGCCACCGTCGGCAAGTCGAGGATGCCTCCGATCCCAACTACCTCTTTAAGAGCGGCTTCGGCGATTGGTGCGCCCCGAATCCCGATGGCGAACATAACTTCTCCAGTGTGCGCGAAACCAACACCGCGCTCTATTATCATCAACTGCTCACCTTCGCCGCTATCGCTCAACTGCTGGGGAGGGCGGCGGATGCCGCTCAATATACGGCTTTAGCGGGCACCGTGAAGGACGTGTTCAACCGAGAATTCTGGCAGGCGGGGACGGGGCAATATAGCGATGGTCGCCAGACAACAGCTTTGCTGCCATTGGCTTTTAATCTGGTGCCAGACGCGCAAAAGCCACGCTTAACGCAAAATTTGCTGCATAATATTCAAGTTGATAAAAACGGTCATCTGGATACCGGGATTTATGGCACGCGGTATTTTATGGATGTTCTGAGCGACTTGGGCGATATAGATACGGCTTACACCAGTTTGCATCAGCCCACCTACCCCGGCTTTGGTTATCAAATCGCGCAGGGCGCAACAACCCTGTGGGAACAGTGGCATTTTAAAGGCGGGATGCAGTCGCACAATCACGCCATGTTTTCCGGCATCGGCGCTTCCTTCTATAGTCGTCTGGGCGGCATCAGCCCCAAAGCGCCCGGCTATAGCGCCATCATGATCAATCCTCAACTCCCGCACGGGTTGACCTTTGTGGAGACCTCGTTCAAAACCTTGCTGGGAACCGTGCAATCTAACTGGCGCATCGAAAACCCGCCCGGCACCACCAAGCCGCGCTTTCATCTCCAGGTCACAGTGCCGCCTACCGCCATAGCGGAAGTGCATCTGCCAACCCAGGACGCTGCCGCCATTACCGAAAGCGGCGCACCCCTGGCACGCCATAAAGAAGTACGCTTGGTCGGTGTGCAGCACAATCGTATCGTGCTGGCTATCGGTTCTGGCACCTACGATTTTATGGTCGCAGCCGGGGCCTGGCAGTATTGAGTGGTTTTCATCGCTCTAATGTGAAGAAAACAATCGAGTGTGGCGGAATGGTGCAAGTGAGTTGCGAGCCGTTTAGCACGACCGGAAAAGCCGAGACAAAATCTTCCTTGCGCTCCAATAGAGGCGGCGCATTGGGGTCATCGTGTGATAATTTGATGCCGCTGGCGCGCCTCACCTTGAAATTGTTGACGCGCAGCGTGCAGGGCACGCTTTGTGACCACGAGGCATTGGCCACAATCGCGGTTACAGTCATTGCGTCGCGGCTGAGCATCACAATCGCTGGTGCGAGTGGGCCAGCCAGCCCGTTCGTGCCGGGGCTTGGCTGGTAATACGGTGTAGTGCCCTGTATGTCCAACACCCAGTCACCGAGATGCTCATTAATAGTGCGATGAGTCCAGTAGAGCATTGTTTTCTTGTCGCTATCGGGAGACAGTACGCCCAGGCTGTTCCAGGAGCCGAGACCGGAGAACATCTCCCAGGCGCTAGCACCTCGCACAATGTCCTCGCGCAGATAATAAATCAGGCGCACGGCACGATGCATCGAACCCACAATGTTGCCATTTTGCCGGGTGCTGAGCACGCTGCCCGCAGCCGAACTGTGCAGGCTCCATTCCGTGTCGTATTGATACACGTCGCGGCCAGGGTTATAAGCTTTCAGCAGGGCATTGAAGCGCGACATCTGATCAAGGATGAGATAGTTCTCACCCGCCGTCACCATCTCGAATGGGTTCTTGATCGGATCAATGAACGAATACCAGTGGCCAGCCACGAAATCATAGTGGCCAGCCGCCTGCTTGATGACCTGATTGCCCCAGCGTAAGTCCTTCGGCTCCACGCCTAGTCCAATGAGAGCCTTTGGCTGCACCTTGTGAATCGCGGCACCAACCTCCTTGACGTGCGCAATGTAATCTTCAGGTGTGGGAAATGCGACCTCATGATCCCCACGATGTATCCAGGGTTCGTTGGCGACTTCCCAATAGCGGAATCTATAGCCTTTGTTGAGGCTGTGCTGCACGCCACGCGCCCAGACCTGTGGCGCAAGGCGGCGCTGCGCGCCCTGCTCTTCCAATTCGAGCACAGTGCCGTCCTGTGGAATTCCTGTGTGATCTAAAGTGTAAGCCGCTTTATCGAGAGTGTCTTCAAGGGAGAACGGCTCATCGCCCAGGCCGTAGAAGCGCGTGTGCGGCAGATGCATCGCACGAATGCTCGTTTCCAATTCGGGGGTGAGCTTGTATTGGCCTTGCCGGTCATAGGGCAGGTTCATGTAGCCCTGGACGCGATGCCACGAAACAGCACTCGCGGCGCGAACGGTAGGGTGCAGGCGACGCTTGGCGTCCACTGTGATGTTGAGGGCATTGCCCGGCGTCAGGCGATGCTGTACTTTGTTGTATTCCACGGTGGCCGGATTAAGCAGTGTAAAGCCAGGAGTCGGCGACGGCTTTTCCTCGACCATGACATCATCAATCCACAACGTCCGCTCCAACTCATTAGACCCTGTGGCCACAGCGGAAAATGCTAGCATTAAATAACGCGCTGCGTCGGCAAAGAAATCAAGGCTTTCAGTCACTTGAAAGGTAAACTTGTGCCACTCGGTGCCCACCTGGATGTTGCGTGTGAGCGGCGATGAATAATCGGCCAGCGGCTCGATGCTGCCGAAGCCTTGCACCTGAAAGAGGGCCATGCCGGGCTTGTCGGCTTTAGCCCAGAAAGAGATTTCATAGGTGACGCCTTTTTTCGTCGGGAGCGCGTTCTCGCGCACGGAGGTGACGATATAACCAGAGGTATTGGCAGGATGGTGGATGCGCAGCGAGGCGGCTCCACTATGGAAAGTAGATTTGTCACGAGTGTAGTTCTGTGGATCCTTCGATTGCTCCGCGCCCCACATCACCCAGCCCGGTGGTGGGTTTTGAGTAGATTCGGTCTCAAAATCGCCAGAGCGCAACAGGTTTTTGGTTTGGGCGTGGGCCTGCTGCGCGCCCCAGGGAAGGACTAAAATGCACAACAACATTGAAATCGGGATTCGCATGATCACCTTGCCCGAGGGAATTACTCCTATCTTACAAAATAGCAGCAAATGCGGTTGATCCTGCGCAGTGTATGGACGAAGACTTCATGGGTGGCAGTAAAATAAACACCACAGATTCGACATTTTTATGCCGGTTTTACTCTTGAAGATAAAATTGTCAATGACCACAAAATACGATTTGAAAAAAAGATGATTGAGGATGATTGAGGATGATTGAGGATGATCGAGCCAGAATCATGAGCCAACAACCCCTGACTGCCATCATTGTGGGCGCGGGCAATCGCGCCCTGACCTATGCTTCTTATGCGCTCAAGCACCCAGACCTGCTCAGGATCGTGGGTGTCGCAGACCCGGAGGAAAGGCGGCGCCTACGAGTCTCAGAAATATACGGTCTCTCGCCGGATGCTTGTTTCACTTCGGCTGCGGAGTTAGCTAAAGGTGGCAAGAGAGCCGATGTCATCATTAACGGCACTATGGATCGGGAGCATGTGCCCACTTCGGTGCCGCTGCTGGAAGCTGGCTACGACCTGCTACTAGAGAAACCCTTCGCCACCAATGAAGATGAGATTTGGCATTTGGTAAACACAGCGCGTCAACATGGCAATACAGTCGTGATATGCCATGTGCTGCGCTACACGCCGTTTTATCTGGCGATCCGGCAACGACTCGCGCAGAACGCCATTGGCCAGGTTCTCAATATCCAGACGACCGAGCATATTTCCTATCACCACATGGCGGTGGCGTTTATCCGGGGCAAATGGAGCAACCGTGAGCGCAGTGGTTCTTCCCTGCTTATGGCGAAGTGCTGCCATGATATGGATTTGCTGGCCTGGATGAAAAGCGGCGTCGCACCGCGTGCGGTGAGCAGCTTCGGTGGCTTGATGTATTTCCGGCCAGAGCGGTCACCCGCAGGTGCTGGCACCCGTTGTCTGGTGGATTGTCCCCTTGAGCCGGAATGCCTCTACTCGGCTAAAAAGCATTACCTTGATCATCCGCACCGCTGGAAATACTATGTGTGGCAGCCGTTAGAGCACATTGGGGAACCGACAATGGAGCAGAAAATCGAGTCGCTCAAGCACAGTAGTCCCTATGGCCGTTGCGTCTGGAAATGTGATAACGATGTGGTAGATCATCAATCGGTCATGGTGGAATTCGCCGATGGCAGCACCGCCACTCACAATATGGTGGGGGGAGCCGCGCGGCCAGCACGCTCGATTCATATCCTCGGCACCCACGGCGGGATTGAAGGTGTCTTCGAGGACAGCAGATTCGTCGTTCGCCATATTGATCCCCGGCCTGGTCATGAGTACTCTGAAGAGGTGATTGACCTCCATGTGAGCGGTGACATGCACGGTGCCTTTGATGGTCATGGCGGCGGCGATCTCCGTTTGGTCGAAGATTTCGTGCGTGTCCTCCGGGGTGAAGCTCCCTCGCTCTCAACCACTACACTGGACGACTCTATCAATGGTCATCTCATTGGCTTTTGCGCCGACCGCGCAATGGAAGAAAAGCGGGTAGTAGAAGTTACGTGGCGGTAATGCTATGGCGTTCATTAACGTTGTGTGACTTACGCCGGTTCAGAAGGGTTACTGGATCATCTAAAGCGCGGTATATAATTTGGAGTTTGCCTCCTGCCGCACTATGCACTAGAAAGAACGCGCCGCAAGATACCATACCATGACTCACTGAAGGAAAGGCTACGATGATTTGCAAACCACAAAGTACCTTGAGGGTCGCACCCATCGTAGCGGCCCTGCTGGCGCAAGCGCACGCCGTGCCGGGTGCAATGGTGCCGGGTGCAACAACGGAAAAGAAAACGATGACTCAGAATGAAGCCCAGCCACCTTCGCTGCAAGAAGCTGGCGCACGCCGCTTGGAAGAGCCATGCCGCAACTTCAACGCGCGCAAGGGCGGCCTCTACCGCGACCCGAACACAGGTCGTCCGTTGCTGGTCGTCAATAGCTGCACGCCCGGCTTTCACGGCGCGGCCGTCCTGATTGATTACGAAGCGGGCCAGTCGCGCGTGCTGCCGTTTCCTGCCGGTTCAGGAGGTTGGGATATGACGGAAACCGCACCGGGCAAGCTGCTCTTTGAATCGCTGTCACCGCTGCATCTGATTCCGGTTGATTTACACACCGGCGAGGTGGATGAGAAAGGTGTGGTGCCGGTGCCGCAGTCGGAGTATGCGTGGCGGCTGATAGCAGGCCCGCAGGGCTGGGTTTACTTCGGCTCCTACCCAACTTATCACGTTTATCGCTACTACCCGCCCACCCGAAAAGTGGAAGATTTGGGGCGCGTGCTGGGGCCAGAAGGCAACCTCTATGTGCGGCAAATCGGCGTTACCAACGACGGCTGGCTGCTTTGCTCGGTGGCCAATGAAAAGCTAGGCATCGTGGCCATCGAACTCGCCACCAAAAAGCAGCACTGGCTCAAAGACGCCGAAAAGGAGACCGACGCACCCGCACTCACCACGCTTGACGGCGTAGTCTATACCTCGCTCGGCGGTCGCTTGAAGCAGTTTGACGCCGCTACAGTGGGCTTAAAAGACGCCGTCGTGCCGCCCGCGCCAGCGGGGTTGCACTGGACTTCGATGTTGCCATCCTCGACGCCGCAGCGCAAAGTACTCTGGGGCAGCGATGGCACGCTCTACCTGCTTGAAGACGGCAAAGCGCCACAGCCCATGTGGAATCTCGCGCTGCGCGGCGGCTGGGTGGTCGGAGTGGACGACAAAAATCGCGTGTTGGGTATTCGCGGCCAGGATTACTTCGTGGCCTCGCCAATGGCGCGTAGCATCGAGCCGAAGCCGATGGCGCCGCAAGCGCCGCCGGTCGTGATGCACTTTTTGCGCGCCGACCCGCAAGGCGGTGTGACCGGAGGCCCGACTTTTGGGCAAACCCTGTTTCGCTTTGATGCCGCACGCGATCTGCTGCAAAACACGCCGCAGGTGCTGGACGGCAGCGGTGAGGTTTACGACGGGCAGTGGCTCCACGGCAAGTTCTACTTCATCGCCTACGTGCGCGGCGACATCGCAGTCTGGGATCCGGCTCAGCCGTGGGATCAGTGGAGCAACATCAACCCGCACCGGTTGGATACCTATCACGATAAGGGCCTGATCCGGCCCATCGGCGGACTGGTCGTTGGCCCCGGTGGACGGCTCTACGGAGGTTGGTCGGGCAAATACGGTGTGGCCGGTGGCGGCCTCACCGAATACGATATTGCAACTGGCAAATCGCGCGTCTGGTCCAACGAAATCTTCGCGCCCGCCATGAGCATCGGCAAAATCGCGGCGGATGAGAAGTATGTTTACGGCGTGACCAGCAACTACTTCAGCGGCATCCAGCGGCCTCACAAGCCGCTGGTCTTCTGGGTCTTCGATCCCGCGACGGAGCAAGTGGTCTGGAAGCAACCACTAGAAGACACCAGCACTTCCGTGGTGGTGTGCGTGCCCACAACAGGTCATATCTGGCTCGCAGGAGCGCATGGGCTGCGGCGCTTTAGCCCGCAAAAACTGGCGTGGGCGGAAACTCTGGCATGGCCCAAGCAGGCCGGAGAAGTCAAAAGCGTCGGCATTTGTGATGCGCAGGGCGCGTCAGCGTGGTTCGCATTCGACAAGGTCGTGGCCCGCCTTGATGACGGCCCGACTCCCATCGCACGCGTGCTCTTCGCCGCGCCGGAGACGATTCACGCGATGGCCGCTGGCAACGATGGTAATCTGTATTTTTCGCAGCGCACCGCACTATACGCCGCGCCACTGCATCCATAAGACAGAGTCCCAGTGTACACCCGACGCGCATCCAACTCAGCCCGCTGCTTGAGCGGCGGGGCAACTGTAACCCTGAGTAACGCATAACCGATGAACGATTCTCTTTTATACGCTGGTGCCGCCCAATCCGTGATGCCCTGCGAGCCGAGCTTAGACTTAGCCGGATACGTGGCGCGCGATAATCCATCGCGTGGACAGCACGACGACCTCATGGTGCGCGCTCTGGCGCTGCGCGGCGATGACTGTTTGCTGGTGCTGTTGGCGGTTGATGTGTTGGGTTTTACGGTGGAATCTGCCGATGCGATACGCACCGCAGTCGCGCGCCGCGTGCGCGCGATGTTGTTGGCCCAGAAGGTCGCGAAATCGCCGTGACGCTGGCGGCGACGCACACGCATTCGGCAGTGGCCTCGCAGCCGTTGCGCGGTTGCGGCGAAGTGAACGCGGCGTGGCTGCAAGCCTTGAACGAGGTGATAGCGACGACCGCGCAGCGCGCCGTCGTAGGCTTGCAACCGGCGCGACTGGGCAGCGGCCTCGGAGAAGTTCCGGGCGTCGCGGGCAACCGGCGCGGGCCGCTGCCTGCTACCGGTAGCGCGCCTGCGCGCCGTGGCTCGTCCATCGGGGCGTGCGATGCCGCATTGAGCGTCCTTTATATCCAGACGGCACAAAGTACTTTGATAGCAGCCGTAATTAATTTTGCCTGTCATCCCGTTGTGTTGGGCGCGGATAATTTAGACATCTCCGCTGATTATCCCGGCTTGGTGGTAAAGCGATGGAGTGAAGCTGCGGGTGCGACAGCACTGTTCCTCAACGGCGCGTGCGGCGACATTAACCCGACGCAGCGTGGCTCGTGGCATGATGTGGAAACAATAGCCGCTGCCCTTGTCGCCGAAGCCGAACACGTTGGGTCGCACATCTCGACTCAAGACAAAGTACCTTTAGGGGTGCGCTCGCGGCGCATCGCGTTGCCGTTTTTGCCGTTGCCGCCGTGCGCTGCATTGGAAGCCGCCGCGCAGCAGTTTCAACGGGAGGGAGCACAAGCCAAGAGCGCCACCCAACGACGCACTGCCTTGGCTTTCGCGCAGTGGGCTCTCGAAGCTTTGCAATCGGGCGCGCCCCCGCTCGAAGTCGAAATTCAAGTCTTGCGGGTAGGCGATGCAGCGATGGTGGCTGTGCCGAGCGAATTGTTCGTCGAGTTGGGTCTACAAATCAAGGTGCGGTTGTGTGAAGAGTTGGCCAACGCCGGATTGCGCACAGCTTTAATTTCGACTTATACCAACGGCAACATCGGCTACATCCCGACGCGCACGGCGTATGCGGCGGGCGGCTACGAAATCGAAACCGCCCGCCTGCGTTGCGCCCGAAGCTGGCGGGATGGTCGTGGCAACCGCCATCGCTCTGGCACGCGAGATGTTCAACCAAAATGAGGATTCCACCTAAATGAGGGGACGACACGAGGAGACAAGACAATGAGCGAAACACAAACCGTGGCCGCAACTCCACAGGCCAATGGCCTGGCCGCAGGGCCACGCGAACAGTTGGCGGTCGAGGGCGGCACGCCGGTGCGCACGCAACCTTGGCCGGGCTGGCCGGTCGTGGATGAAGAGGATGTGCAGGCCGTCAGCGACGCGGTGCGCAGTGGCGTGTGGGGCGGTGGCGAGCAGGCGCTGGCCTTCGCGCAACGCTTCGCCGACTTACACGGCGTGCGGCACGGCATTGCCTGCAACTCCGGCACAACGGCGCTGCAAATCGCTCTGTCTTCTCTGGGTGTTGGTCCCGGCGATGAAGTGATCGTACCAGCGTATACCTTCGTCGCCACTGCGACATCCGTACTGCTGATCGGCGCGACGCCAGTTTTCGCCGACATCGAGCCGAATACCTACAACCTCGATCCCGCATCCGTCGAGCGCGCCATCACGTCGAGGACGCGGGCGATTGTGCCGGTGCATTTTGGCGGTGCCATTGCCGACATGGAGGGGTTTCGCGCGCTGGGCGAAAAGTACAGCATCCCGATTCTGGAAGACGCCGCGCACGCGCATGGCGCGGTGTGCAACGGCCAGAGTCCCGGCGCGTGGGGCGTAGCGGCTTGCTTTTCATTCCAGTCAAGTAAGAACCTGACATGCGGCGAAGGTGGCCTGATTCTCACCAATGATGACGCAGTCGCGCGTCAGTGCCGCTCGCGCGTCAACATCGGGCGCGTCGAGGGCGGCGCGTGGTATGAGCATCATCTGCCCGGCGGCAACTATCGGCTGGGCACGATGCAGGCCGCGCTGCTGCTCAGCCAACTCCGTCGCTTCCCCGAACAAGCCCATCGCCGCGACCAAAACGGGCGCTACCTCGACGCGCGATTGGGCACGATTGAAGGTATCCAGCCATTAAGAAGCGATGCGCGCCAGACACTGCACTCGCGCCACCTGTACATTTTTCGTTACGACAGCGACGCTTTTGGACTGCCGCGCCAACGCTTCCTGGAACTGCTCCAAGCCGAGGGCGTGCCAGCTTCGACGGGTTATCCGGTCGGGCTGCACCAGCAGCCGCTTTATTCGGGCAGGGGTTTGCGCGGCCAGCTTCCTGGCCACCCCATGCCGCACCTGCTCGCGCATAATTACAGCGCCGATGCCTGTCCTGTCACCGAGCATATCTGCGCGAGCGAAGCGGTGTGGCTGACGCAAAATGCACTGCTGGCCGAAGCGCACGACATGGATGACATCGTGCGTGCGGTTAGCAAAATTCGCGCGACGTGCAACCGCGACAAGCAGGAGCAAGCGTGAATCGTAATGGCACAGCGAACAGGCATTCGCCTCATGCCGCGCCCAGCGCCGACCAAGGCACAAGCCCCTTTGCGGCGTTGTCTATCTTAGGCAAGCAGGGCCGCACTTCAAAATCGGCAAGAGCATTGGCATCGCCGCTTTGCGACGCTACGCCGCAGCGGAGAGTGGTTTCTGCTCAGCGCCGCCGAGGTGGACGAATTCAAGAATGTGTCGCAATATAATCCATATAGGGACTTTAAGTCAAGTGCACTTGCACTGGGACAGCGCAAACCCGAAGTCCCTTTACTCTCGCTCTATTTAGATATAGGGCAACATAAAAGGAGTTATGTTCCCCTATTTCTAATCCACAGAGAGGATGGGTTAACTTTCTCAACCGTTCATAGGAATGTTCCTGACACAACCCGCTCCAAGCACGCCTGAGCTGGCTCAAAATAAGCCGAGTCCTGCTCCATGCCAAGGAGGGCGCGCCCTCCTTGCAGGCAAGCCATACCGGTGGTGCCAGAACCCATAAACGGGTCCAACACCACATCACCCGGCTGGCTATAAGTCTTGATCAGCCACTCCAGGAGAACTCGGGGCTTTTGCGTGGGATGCAGGCGCGGATTGCTACGGGTATAGCCGCAGTTGGCAAAGTGCAGAACGCTGCGGGGGTAACGCTCACCGCCGACGGAGCGGAAGACCGAAGGCCAGGCCCGCTGCCTGCCGTAGTGCGCCACCGGGCCGGTCTGTCTACTCACGTAGGGCTTATGCCCCTGTTCTTTCTGCGGTTGGTAAGTGCTGCCCTTGAACCGCTTGGAGAAGATAAGGATGTTCTCATGCGCCCGCAAGGGCCTGTGGTTGAAGGTAGAATGGATGCCGGATAAAACTCACAATGTTCAGTTTTACCTTGACAATACCGTCTAGAACGATAAAAGTTACTATGCTGATCTTGGTTCGAGACTTGAGTGGAGCAGCCCGTAAATCCCGACAAAAGACGACCATTGACCTGGAAGGCACCAACTAAACCAAGTTGGTGTCTTTGCTACTTTAAGGGCTTAAAAGGAAAACTATTATGCAACCATCTAAATCGAATCGCCCTTCGCGGCGCGCGTTTATCAAGAGTTCGGCGGCGGCTATTGGCGCTTCTTTCGTGGCACCGCTTATGCTTCCCAGGTCCGTAAAAGGCGCCAATGAAAAGCTGAATTTGGCGTGGGTTGGCTTTGGTGGCATGGGCTGGGGCGACCTGAACGCCTGCGCTGATGGCAACAACGTCGTCGCGCTGTGCGACTGCGACCCTAATATGTGGCCGCGCGCTAAGAATCAGTTCCCCGACGCCAAGTTCTACCTCGACTTTCGCCAGATGCTCACCGAGATGGGTGATAAAATTGATGCGGTAGGTGTCGGCACCCCCGATCACAACCACTTCGCCATTGCTTACATGGCGATCAATCGCGGCAAGCACGTCTTCGTGGAAAAGCCCCTCGTGCATACGCTCTGGCAAGCGCGCACCCTGCGCCAGTTGGCCGCGCAAAAAGGTGTCGTCACGCAAATGGGCAATCAGGGCCACGCCTCCGAAGGGGCGCGTCTCATTAAGGAGTGGTATCAGGCTGGACTCATCGGCAACGTGCGGGAAGTTCTTGCCTGGACGGATCGCCCCAACACAGGGGTGGGGTTCAATGGCAAGGTAGAAACCGCATTTCCCCCACCACAAACGCCACCGCCGGGTATGGACTGGAACTTGTGGTTAGGGCCAGTGGACAAACCAGTCGGCTATAACCGCGAGTTCCACCCCACCACCTGGCGTCCGTGGTGGGACTTCGGCAGTGGTGGCCTGGGCGACATTGGCTGCCACACCATTGACACGCCTTATTGGGCACTCGACCTGAACGCTCCCACCAGCGTGGACGTGGCCTTAAAGGGGGCGGTGAATCCCATTCACACCCCGAACGGCTCCATCGTGACCTTCAACTTTGCCGCGCGCGGCGACAAGCCGCCCGTGCAAGTGAAATGGTATGAAGGCCCCAGCGTGCCGGAAGCCCCCGCAGGTTACGACCTCGGTGCCCCGCACGGCGAAGGTGGCCTGATTATGGTAGGTGAACACGGCGGCATTTATCACGCCGGAATGCGCCCCGACAGCCCGCAGCTTTATCCGCAGGCCAAATGGCAGGAGTACCGTGATAACGTAGACAAGCGCGTGCCCAAGACATTGCCGCGCACCAAAGGCATCCACCGCGACTGGATAGACGCCATTAAAAACGGCAAGAAATCCTGCTCGGACTTTAGTTATTCAGCGCCCCTCACCGAAGTAATTTTGTTGGGCACCCTCGCCATTCGCACTGGAAAAACCGTGCAGTGGAACACCGAAAATTCAGAGATTCTCAACAATCCCGAAGCCGTCAAGTTAATTGATATTGAAGCGCGCCCCGGTTGGCGCACCAAAGACCTCGCGTGAGTCTTTGCCAACTGTCGAGCGTGACTGCCTTGCCGCACTCCAAACGGACTCTGTGCCTATTTGCTCAAACTCCATGTGGTGTGGCATAGCCTGGTAGTCGCAGAGAGTATGCCTGAAAGGTATTCATCCTCAGACGCAAAGAGAAACTATAGCACAGTGGTGGCACAGACAGTCTAACCCTGCGGAGCCGGGACTTCGGGGAAGAGGAAGGCCAGGTTCCATCGCCTGAAGGTGATAGTCTCCTATTGGGATTTCTTATAAAAGGCAACAGTTCAATTATCAAAACACTGAACTATTTATGCTTTGGTTGCCGTCTCACCTGTCGCTTTGAGGGCGCGGGCTACTTGCGCAACACGCTTGCCTTGAAAACGGGCAACTTCCAGTTCATCTTCGGTGGGGGGAATGTTGGTGTTCCCGGAAACCGAGGAGGCTCCATAAGGAGTGCCAGCCCGGAATAAAACCGGATCAGCATAGCCCAAAGGCACAATAATAAGACCTAAATGCGCCATCGGGTTGTATAGTGAGATAATGGTGCTTTCATTGCCACCATGCAAGGTCGAGGTCGAGGTAAAGGCACTACCCACTTTACCAACCAACTTGCCCTGAAACCACAGGCCCCCTAACGAATCAATAAAAGCTTTCAACTCGGAAGTCACGGAACCAAAACGGGTGGGAGTGCCGAAAACGATGGCATCCGCAGTTTCCGCATCGGCTTCAGTCGGTGCCTGATAAAGATCGTTCATGCGCTCGGCGTTTTCGACCCAGCCGGGGGCTTTTTGCATAATTTCCAGGGGCACGACTTCACGCACCCGGCGCAGCATCACTTCGGCACCCTCTGCCTGCGCCCCTTCGGCGACAGCTTTAGCCAGGGCCTCGGTTGATCCAGTGCGCGAATAAAAAGCGATTAGCACTTTAACAGCGTCCATTCATTGGCTCCTTTTACATTGCCATCTTACAGTCTCATCATTTAGCTGTAGCCGCCTTGTCTAGAGCAATGGCTCTGCTACACTCACCAATGTAGTTCTAAAACAGAAGACAATCAATGTTGGAAAGTTTTTATTTTTTGTCTTAGCGTCCAATAATCAGGGAATAGCATGGATGTCTTAACAGATGTTCTACAAACTGTACATTTGCGCAGTGCCCTCTGGGGCCGGGCCGAGCTAACCGCGCCCTGGGGCTTGCAGCATACTGGCGGTGATGGGGTTGTCCTCTTCCATTATGTGCTGCGGGGGCATGGCTGGCTGGAGATGGATAGCCTGCCGCAACCAGAGTCATTAACAGGTGGCGATCTTGTGGTGTTGCCGCAAAGTCACAGTTTCACTCTACGCAATGACTTGGCGACTCTCCCGCGTCCGATGGAGGAATTATGGAACGGCTGCCCTCAGGCCAACACCAGCTCACCTGCCAGTGCGCCACCAGTGGTGCAGTATGGTGGCGGTGGCGCACCCACGACTCTGGTATCTGGTTGCTTCCATTTTGATAACAAGGCGACTAATCCCTTGCTGGCTGCCTTACCGCCGCTGATTCACATCAAGGCGGAAGATTTGCAGGGCGAAAATCGACATGGGGTGCCCTGGTTAGAGACCACACTGCAATTCATTGCCTGCGAAATCGCGGTTAACCGTCCTGGGGCACAGACTGTTATCAGTCGCCTTTCCGATGTGCTTTTTATCCAGGCGATCCGTGCTTTTATCGCCCATGCCGCGGAGCCTCATGGGGCCAGTCGGGGTAACGGGCAAGCTAAAAACGAAACCTGCGGCAACTGGTTGCGTGCTTTGGCCGAGCCACAGATTGGCATGGCTCTGGGACTGATTCATGCTCAGCCCGACCAGCCCTGGACGGTCGCGTCGCTGGCTTCCCACGTTGGTATGTCACGCTCAGCCTTTGCGGTGCGCTTCGCTCAATTGGTGGGCGAGCCACCGCTGCAATATATCACGCGCTGGCGAATGCACAAAGCGACTGACCTGCTAAGGCATGGCAGCCAGGATTTAAGCCTGGCTCAAGTTGCGACTTCTGTTGGTTACGAAGCAGAGGCGGCTTTTAGTAAAGCTTTCAAGCGCATGATTGGTGAATCACCAGGGGCTTACCGTCGCGCCGCAGTAGGAGCACGATGAAATATGCCCCTACTGCAATGCAGCGTGCTCCACGTTGGAACAAAACTCGCAAGCAGAACAGAGTAGTTTAGACGGAGTAGTTTAGTAGGAGACACTTTATTTAATTTATGCCATCATTGGATAACCATAGCACTTCCCATCAACCTGCCTTTCCCCCGAATAATCCCCACGACCATTTATCAAAAAGACAATCTTATCATTCATATAAAGAGCGTGTGAGTCTAACTACTTGCGCTCCCAGTGCTGATGATGCTGAAGTCGTGCGCCGCACCGAAGAAGTTATCACGCGGCTGGATAACTACGGCCAGGGGTTGCACCATGCCCGCACCATTGCCGTCAAAATTAATGCTGGCATCCACCGCACGGGCCGCGAACAGGGCAAAATGGTGGAGTTGACCGACCCAGCGGTGATCGAAGGCACCATTCGCGCTTTGCGACGTGTCACGGATGCGACGATTCTGATTGGCGATGCCCCGACGGATGGCGATGCCGCAGGACTGTATAACGAACTGGGCTTGCCAGCACGATTGGCTCGCTATCCTAATGTGCATCTGCTCGACTTTAACGCCAGCGAGTTGTGCGAGATTGAGGTCACCCATCCCGATCCGATGTTTCGCCGCTACAGTTTGCCCCGCGAGGTTGTGGAAGCGGATGCGGTTGTTTCCATCGCCAAGATGAAAGCTCATGCCAGCATGGGCTGCACGCTTTGCATTAAGAATCTCTTTGGTTGGATGCCCACCTCCATCTACGGCGCACCGCGTATGTACCTGCACGACCGCCTGATTCGTCTCCCCCGCGTGCTATCCGATATAGCGCAGTGGACACGGCCCGCCTTGAACGTCATTGATGGCATTGTAGCGCGTAGTAAATGCGAATGGGGTGGCGAGACGCTTACTCCCGGCGTCTTAGTGGCAGGCACCAATATTGTGGCCACTGATAGTGTCGGGGCGCGCGTTATGGGCTTTGATCCCAACGGTGATTACCCGGATCACCCTTTCTTCTACCGTCGCAATGCCATTAAGTTAGCGGCCCAGGCGGGATTAGGGCCGAACAGTGCGGAAGAGATCGAAGTGCTTGGCCCCACCCCGGAGGACGTAGCCACTCCTTTTCAAGTGGATCGTTACAAGGGCAACACCCAGCGCGACGAGCAACTGCGGCGTGGCGCGGAATGCGTGGCCCGTTATCGAGAGCAACAGAGTGCATTAGCCGAGCGTTTTAATGGACGACATCTCGCTCTTTTCGATGGCGAAGTGCTATGGGATGGGCCAGATATGCAGTCTATGCAGCGATTGGAACATGAAAGCGGGCGTGGTTGGCAAAACGCTCCTCAATTCGTCGTGCGCTGCGTGCCGCCAGAGGAAGAAATTGAGCAGTTCGACTGGTATGATGTTGAAGCGTCACGCCAACTGGCTTGTGCTTAAACAACACTACAGAATAAAGCTAAGCATCTGACCTGCAACAATACCACTTCAAAGGGCAGATGCTGACTGTTTGTCATAGCCAAGCATGAATATGCATCAAGTTAAGCGAAATGCCTTCTATTCATTTGCTGTCTTCACTATTGCGGCTACTGCCTCTGCACCTATATGTTCTGGAAAAAAGCGCCGGTTACAGCCAATAGATGCTCTGCATAACACAACATTTCCGGCAGTTAAACCTACCACGCCACCTAAGTATGTTAGGTATCAACTTTTTATCCCCACTTATGATGGCAGGCTCATTAAGCGCATAGAAACTGATCACCACAAATTATTGACTCATGAGGTGCTCAGTGGAAGTGCTTTTGAATGGAGTGAAGAGGCCGCAACCGAGGCGTTAAAGCGTCTGTTTAAAATTGCGCCTGGTAAGTTTCCGCCTAATACCAAACTCACTTCTGGGGTAAGAGATGTAGGAGGTTATCCTACTGTAAGCTTTAATCAAGCTTTTGCAAACTCAGCCTGGTGGCGGCACACAAAGCGTGGTCAAGCGGCCCTGAATGCCATCGTGAGAACTGCCGTAGCTACCAAAGAAGGTGTCTGGACAAGTTCTGATGAATCATCTCTAACAATTCTTGTGAAAGGTAAGCCTGTCAAAAGGTTGGGGTCTTTAACTTGAGTGCTCCTCTGCCGGGTTAACTGCTTATCGTCACGCTGAAGGGATAGAGAACATGTCCCATTGGGAACCGCTCCTATCCCATGACCATGACTCGGAGGGAACCTTTGCGGCTACCAAAGCTTCAAAAATAGTAGCATCGTTTGGTCGCTGTGAAGAGACAGACTAAACAGCTATCTATCCTACTTAACGCCGAGTGCACCATTGAAGCTAAAATCTTTTTATGAATTATTTGGCAGCGGCACCGTAACGGGTGCCGCTGCTTTAGTTCAACAGGCTGTTTCTGCCCTACCGTCTGCTATCATTGTCCTATTACTGGTTGCATTGATGGGCCACCATGCCTGGGCACAGTCAACAAGAGCGCCAGCAACGGAGCCAAACTTCTTTTATTCCGGTGGTAAGGTTCATACTCTTAAGCCCTCCACCCACTGGGCTGGGGTGCAATTGGCGTCCGGTAGTTCGCCGACACAGGTTATCACGCAATTCAGCACCCGTGGGGGTATCGCCCGCAACCAGGCGGCGTTACGTTATCAGAGACAAAACACTGTTTTGTTGCCTCTGAACACGCAACCTCAGTCGGTGCGCCAGAACCTGCGGGCACAATTAAAAAAGCTGCGCGGCGTCCGTCGGGGGGTGCGTGTTTTTGACAATGGCAACTCTCCCTATCCCATTGTTGAAACGGATGAGTTTCTGATTCAATTTCGCGCTGGTGTTTCATGGCAACAGGCAGCCAGTCTGTTACGCAACTATGGCGCTGTGTTAGGCACGCCTTTGGGGCATTATGCGCCTAATGGCTACGTGGCCCACGTTACTGATCCTAACCGCACTGCTACCGGGGTGGCCAACGCACTTTATGGGCAGCGTCAGGTCATCTTTTCCCATCCGAACTTCATCTGGCCAATGCAGCCGCGTTTCGTGCCCAATGACCCTTTATTTTCGCAGCAGTGGAATCTGCATAACACTGGTCAGGGTGGTGGCACTATCGGTGCTGATATTAAGGCGGAACAGGCGTGGGATATTACGCGTGGCAGTTCAAGTGTGGTCATTGCGGTCATTGATACAGGCATTGATATTGACCATGAAGAATTTAAAGGTCGCGTGTTAACTGGCTACGATGCCATCTTAAAGAACAGTGATCCGCGTCCCAAGGATAATGGCTTTGGCGATGAGAACCACGGCACTGAAGTCGCCGGTTTAGCCCTGGCCGCAGGCAACAATGCGCTGGGTATTTCCGGCGTCGCGCCTAATTGTAAATTGCTGCCGATTCGCGCTATTACCAACGACACAACGGACGAGGACATAGCCGACGCTTTTACCTTCGCGGTGGATCATGGGGCCTGGGTAATTAACAATAGCTGGGGGCCAGTAGGTGCCAGCGGCGTCCCCCAACCATTGCCCGATGTCATCCGCACCAGCATTGATTATGCAGTAACGCATGGTCGAGGGGGTAAGGGTTGTGTCATCACCTGGGCTGCTGGCAATACCAGCCAGTCTTCAGAACTTGATGGCTTTGCCTCCTATCCCAGCGTGATTGACGTCGCGGCTTCCACCAATCGAGACGGCCACTCTTTTTACAGCGACTTTGGCCCTTCTATAGATGTGTGCGCGCCCAGTAGCGGCGGGACACTGAACGTGACCAGCACAGACCGCATGGGCGCAGTGGGTGATGATCCCGGCAATTATACGGGCACCTTGGCGGGGACTTCCTTTGCTGCCCCCCAGGTGGCGGGGACTGCCGCCCTGGTGCTTTCGCTAAATCCCAGCCTGACTTACACGCAGGTGCGCGACGTATTGGAACACACAGCGGATAAGATTGATACTTCTGGTGGCGCTTACGATAGCAGCGGGCACAGCAATTTATATGGCTTTGGCCGGATCAATGCCTACCGAGCCTTGTTAGCTTCCAACACCACGACACCCACCATTACCCTGGTTGCACCGCAGCCGAGTTCTACCATCAGCGGCATCTATACAGTGCGCGCAAAAACCAGCAATGATGCTCTCGTGAAGCGAGTTGATTTTGCGCGACGCAACCAGAATTCCATTGCGTCGGCAACGCGCACTCCCGCCTTACACATTCCCGATTTTGCTACCATGACGGATACGCAAACCTTAACCGCGACTGGCCCCATTGAGCACGCTAATATCAAAGTCAATATCACGCACGCTTCGCCATCCGATTTGGTGGTAACTCTCATTGCACCCGATGGCACCAAGGTCGTGCTCTACAACCATGATTCACTGTCGGCCTTCATCACTGATACCGGTTTATCCATTGACCAAGCCTTGTCACTTACTGGGAAAAAGATAGCAGGCGCGTGGCGTTTGCAAATTAGCGATACCATTTCCGGTGATACAGGTACCTTAGATACTTGGAGCCTTAATTTCACCGCCGATTGGGTGCCTATCGCCAGTGTTACCGCACCGGTTAATGGAGAATGGACGGCGCTCTGGAAAACTGGGGTCGGCACCTCCACGCTACCCAGTGTTTACGAAGTGCAGGCCACAGCCATCACCGCAGGGGCCAATGCAGTCACCGAAAGTCGCAACGTGACCGTGGCTTCCAATAGCTACAAAATCGCGGGACGAGTGGCTAATAGTTCAAACATCGGGTTATCTAATGTCACTCTCACCTTAAAGAGCACCTCAACCACATCTTCTGTAACGCGAACCGTGCTGACCAACGCAGTGGGAGATTATGCCTTCACCAATATTCCATCTGGCACTTACACCCTGACACCGACACGCACCAGCACTTTCTTTAGCCCAGTGACAAAAACTGTAACTGTCAGCACGGTTGATTTAGCCAGCGTCAACTTCACTGGCACTGTGGATACGGCTGCTCCTAAAATTACCGTGACGCGCCCTGCCGTGACACCCAACAACCGCTACACAAGTCTGACCACGGCAGCAGGCACGGTCAGTGATAATGTTGGAGGTTCCGGTGTTGCTCAAGTCACGGGATTGCTCTATCGTTACGCCAATGGCACCACGCCTGCTGGCTACTGGAACGGCACCGCCTGGACGACCACTTACAACGCAACTACTAATGAAAAACTCGCCATTGGCACCACTACATGGAGCCTATCTTTGCCCAAATTGGTTTCAGGCAACTACTGGTTCCGTGCCACAGCAAAAGATCGTGTGGGGAACCTGGCCAGGTCTACGGTGATAGGCTTTACGATTGTAGCCGCAACCACCACCAAGAGCGTGGTAGGGCAGACAGCATCTTCGATTAACCTTTCAGCAGCCAGCGCCTCAGCGAAGACAAGCTTAATTCAGCTCAGTTTCACCGGAGCTTTGGATGCCGAGACCGCCGCTAACCCTGCCGCTTATCAAGTTCAGATTAATGGGGTTCAAGTTGCAGTGGGAAGTGCAGCCTACTCCACAAGTCATAATCGCGTGACCCTTGCCCTCCCAGAAAACAGCTTGTATCCTGGTGCAGTTATTAAACTGTCATGGCACGACCTGATAGATACGCAAGGGCATCCCCTGGCGGATAATGCTTATGCTCTAACGGCTCATTAAAGGTTGACCAGTAACAGAATTCCACCCCACCTCAACTTGTTAAGGGCGAAGCGGGGTGGAATTCTGTTATGGTGGCAGCTATATTGCCGGTTTTATAGAGCGTTCACCGTGAATCCAATATACTTTTATAACAAACCTAACAAAATAGTAGGACAGCATGAGAGCAGCTCCCCGACCCGCGAATGAATCGGGACGCCTTGAGGCGTTACATCGCTATAATATTCTCGATAGCGCGCCCGAAGCCGCCTTTGATGACTTCACCCGCTTGGCGTCTTATATCTGCGGCACCCCAATGGCGCTCATCAGCCTAGTTGATGAAGACCGACAGTGGTTTAAATCCAATATTGGCGTGGAGGGAACCGAAACGCCGCGGGACATTTCATTTTGCGCTCATGCGATCCAGCAACCGGATGTTTTCACTGTCTCCGATGCGCTTAAGGATGAGCGGTTTGCTGACAATCCCTTCGTCACAGAAAAGCCCAAGATTCGTTTTTATGCCGGTGCGCCATTAATTACACCAGAGGGTCAAGCCATTGGCACCTTGTGTGTGCTCGATACGGTGCCTAAGAATTTGACGCCCCAGCAGCGGGAGGCGCTGGAATCTTTAAGCCGCCAGGTGATTGCTCAATTAGAATTACGCCGCAATGTCGCTGCCTTGCACGAGCAGGTCGAGGCAAACGAAAAAGCGCAGCAGGCTTTGCGCCAGTCAGCGGAAATGTTTTCTAAAGTCTTTGATAACAATCCCATTGGCGGCCTCATCATCACTACGGATACCGGGCGCATTATTAATGCCAATGCCTCCTTCCTTCAAATGGTGGGGCAGGAGCGGAATGAAGTCATAGGACATACCTGTCTGGAAGTTGGCCTGTGGGTTAATCCCGACGAGAGAGCACCCATTATCGAAACGGTGCGACAGCAAGGCTCCTTGCATCACCGGGAAGTCAACATCCATACCAAAACCAAGGAAATCAAACACACCCTGGCCTCCCTGGAATTAATTCATCTCGATGAGGGCAATTGTATCTTGGTCATGATGCAAGACCTGACCGAGCGACTTCAAGCAGCGGCAGCGTTACATGCGAGTGAAGAGAAATACCGCAGCCTCGTGGAAAACGCCAGTGACCTAATTTACTGGGCGGACGCCGACGGGTGCTTTGTCTCTTTCAACGCCACCGCTTTGCGCCTCACCAAGTATTCCGCCGAAGAACTCACCGGCACCCGCTATCTGGACTTGATTCCAGAAGATTACCGGCGTGCTGCGGAACGCTTCTATGGCCACCAGTTCATGCGCCAGATTAAAGACACTTACTATGAATTTCCCTGCACCACTAAAGATGGCAGCATCGTGTGGTTTGGTCAGAATGTGCATCTCTTCATTGAAAATGACCAAGTCCAGGGTTTTCAGGCGGTGGCGCGTGATATAACCGAGCGTAAGGTCATCGAACAAGCCTTACGTGAAAGTGAAGAACGGTTCCGCCTCTTTATGAATAACAGCCCCACCGTGGCGTTCATCAAAGACGAAGCGGGCCACTATGTTTATACCAATCAGCTCATGGAGCGTCTCTTCCGGGTAAATGGAGAGTCTTTACAGGGCAAAACAGCTTCCGCCTGGCTACCCGCAGAAGAAGCTCAACGCGTGCGTGCCACAGATGAGGAGGTATTAGCCACCAATCGCCCCCTGGAAGTATTGCAAATTATGACCCCCCCCGATGGGAGTACACAGTATTGGCTAACCGTTAAATTTCCCCTCAATGATGCCTCTGGCCAGCGTTTTATTGGAGGGGTCGGCATTAACATAACAGAGCGCAGGCAGGCTGAAGCCGAAGCGATGCAGGCGCGTGATGTAGCCATAGAAGCGTCCCGGCTTAAATCGCAGTTCCTAGCCAACATGAGCCACGAAATCCGTACTCCGATGAATGGCATCATTGGCATGACTAGCCTGCTGCTCGATACACCCTTAAACCCGGAACAGGCGGATTACACCACAACGATTCGTGAAAGCGCCGATGCGTTGCTGACGATCATTAATGATATTCTCGACTTCTCCAAAATTGAATCGGGCAAGATGCTGCTGGAAATCACCGACTTCGATTTGTATTCTGTCGTCGAAGGCAGCGTTGAATTACTGGCAGAGCGGGCGCAGGCTAAGGGTATTGAGTTGGCCTCTTTTGTGGCGGGCGATGTGCCAACAGCCTTGCGAGGCGACTTTGGACGGTTGCGCCAGATATTAACGAATCTTGTGAGCAATGCCGTCAAGTTTACCGGGCGGGGTGAAGTTGTTGTACGGGTAACTCAACAAGCCTCCCTTGCCAATCAAGCGGTGCTGCGTTTTGAGGTGACCGACACCGGCATAGGCATTGACTCGGCAGCACAGGCCAACCTCTTTCAAGCCTTTGCCCAGGCCGATAGTTCCACCACCCGTAAATATGGCGGCACGGGTTTAGGACTCGCCATTTGCAAGCAACTGGTGGAGTTAATGGACGGGGAGATTGGCGTCCACGGCCAACCCGGACAAGGCTCCACTTTTTGGTTCACGGTGCCCCTGGAAAAGCGCCATCAACTCCCGGCGGCCCAACTGCCTTTGCCCAATTTTGAAGACTTGCGCATTTTGGTGGTAGATGACAATGCCACCCATCGCCAAATCATGCATGATAGCATTGCCTCGTGGCGTATGTCGTCCACGGAAGTTGCGAGTGGTAGAGCAGCAGTAGAGACTTTACGTGATACTGCCGCACAGCATCAAGTTTATGATGTAGCATTTATTGATTTAGAAATGCCTGACATGAATGGACTTGAATTAGCAGAGGCGATCAAGTCTATTGCTCCGCCTGCAACCACGCATATCGTCGCCCTCACCTGTGTGGGCCAGCGTTTAGACGCGCAGGAGATGCGGGCGGCAGGCATTGAGTCCCAACTGAGCAAACCCGTTAAACAATCTCAACTCTTCGATTGTATCGCTTCTGTAGTGAATGGAGTACCCTACCCCAAAGAGGCCACCTCAGACGAGCACCAGCCTGACGAAATGGCCCAGCGCACCCGCCAAGGAGTTGGAACTGCCAATACAGTTCCAACTCCTAAGAATGTACGTATTCTGGTAGCGGAAGATAATCCTGTCAATCAGAAGGTGGCGCTCCGCCATCTCCATAGAATGGGCTACACTGCGGATGCCGTTGGCAGCGGCCTCGAAGTCCTTAAGTCGTTGGAACTTGTGCCCTACGACATTATCCTCATGGATTGCCAGATGCCCGAAATGGATGGCTTTGAAGCCACCGCCGAAATACGCCGCCGTGAAACCGGCTCTGCCCATACCACGATTATCGCCATGACAGCCAATGCTCTCAAAGGAGATCGAGAGAAGTGCTTGGCGGCAGGCATGGATGATTACATTAGCAAACCAGTCAAAACGGAAGACCTGGCAGCCCTCTTAGAACATTGGGCACCAGCTATTAAGACTCCAGGCGCAGTGTTGACTAACGCCGAACCGGTTGAGGCAGTAGTGGGCAAAGATAATAGCACACCAGAAGCTGCGCCAGAAGATTATAGTGGTGTCATTGATCTCGCCAAGTTGGAAGACCTCGATACTCTCAGCGAAACCCCTGAGTCCAGCCTGGTCGTTGAGATGATTGATTTATTTCTACCGGATGTGGACATGCGCTTCGCTGCTCTCCGCGAGGCTTTTGCACAAAAAGATGCATTGCAGTTAGAACGTATCGCCCACGCCATGAAAGGCGGTGCCAGTCATTTCGGCGCGAAGCGGTTGTTAGAATTCTGCCGTCAATTAGAAAAGAATGGCCGTGACAACAACTGGGAGGAAGCCATCCAAAACTTACCCCTTCTAGAAGCTGAACTGCCGCGCGTGACAGGGGCACTTCAGGCAGAGAGAGAAAAACGAGTAGCCAAATAACCTAAGAGTAAACTTTAACATTGCAAGGTAGGACAAACGGACGCACTTAAGAAGCTGGGAGAGAAAATAATGAGCGACGAGATCAGGCGGAGGGTATTAATTGCCGATGACGATCCGGTGATGAACCGCATGTTGCAGGCGACCTTGCAGAAGATGGGACATGAAGTCATTGTTTGTCTCAATGGCGAAATGGCCTGGCAGCACTTGACGGCACCTGATGCGCCGCCAATGGCAATTCTGGATTGGGGCTTACCCGATATGGATGGCATTGAGCTTTGTTGTAGGCTGCGCCAACGGGAAGATGCACCCTATGTCTATATAGTTCTTTTGACCGCGCGCGGTGAGCGCGATGACCTCATCAAAGGTTTGGAAGCCGGAGCCGATGATTACCTGATTAAGCCCTGCGATCTCGAAGAACTCAAGGTGCGCGTGCGCGCAGGCCAGCGTATTCTTGACTTACAATCGAAGTTGTTAATGGCACAGGCCGCTTTACAGGAGCAGGCGACACACGATGCACTCACGGGCATCTGGAATCGGGGGGCGGTGCTTGAAATGCTACACCGAGAGTTAGATCGGGCACGGCGTGACCAGCAACCCGTTGGCGTCATCATGGCAGATGTAGACCACTTTAAAAGCATTAATGATAACTTCGGGCACCAAGCGGGAGATGTCGTGCTGCGCGACGTGGCCCAGCGCATAAAAACGTGTTTGCGCGCTTACGATGCGGTGGGGCGCTATGGCGGCGAAGAGTTTCTGATGGTCTTACCCAAATGCATGGCCAGCACCGCCGTAGAAATTGCCGAAAGAATCCGCGCTAACATGGCAAGTCACCCGGTCAAGACAGAGGCCGCAACGATCCCGGCAACGATGAGCCTGGGGGTTGTCGCCAGTATCGTAGAAAGTGAGATTAATGAGCAGCAATTGATTGGCGCAGCGGACGCTGCATTGTACAAGGCAAAACAATCCGGGCGCAATCGCGTTATTATGGCTGAAGGTTAAGACACCTTACAGAATAGGTATAGATATCAAAAGCGGGGCTGGCGACCTCTTTCAATTGAATAGCCTGTGGGGACAACGATTGGAAGAGGGCGCCAGCCCCGCCGATCAGAGAAGCTCTCAGTCTCTCCATTTACAGCTTGCCCCACTCTACTATTTACCCCAGCCAAACTCAAGCTCATTGGCCCAGTGCTCCTGCCAGTCCACATGAAATGAGCCGTTCTGCTTGGCGACGCTGCGCCCTTTGGATAACTCCATTGTTGGCCCACCAGAATTGTCATTGACACGGAACGAAAACTTAATCGGCTGACCTGCATCCAGCTTGCGCTTGACAGCCGGAATCTCGCTCCACGGAATGGCACACTCGACAAAGCGCGTAGTCGCATTGCGCTTAACGACTAACTTACCGTTCTTGACCGGGCCATCGAATGGAGATTTGCCCTGACGAGGATAGAAGTGTTTGTGTGGCATTCCTGGCACTTGCAAACGCCAGATTTCCGTGCCCCCGCCATACTGGGGCGCGACCTGATTAAGAGCATACTCGTAGTCGGTGTCACGATAGCCAATGTAATGCGGCATAGTGCCGGGCGGATAGGGATACCAATCTTTTTGCTCTGGCGGCAGGACGTTGAAGGCAATCTGAATGTTATCAAAGCCAGGAGCGTTACCCGATGGCAGAATGGGGTCTTTGCGATAAGAGTAAGGGCGCACCCCGGCAGGCCACTGGAAAGGCGTTAAGTCTACCTGTTCCGGCACTGTAACTTGAGCGTAAGCGGGATACTTCTCGGTAGCACCAATGACATTATAGCCATCGGCCCCATAGACGCCTTTCCACTTACCGCCAGTGGTATCGTCGTAGCGGATGAACCTGGCTCCTGTGCCATTGGCAGTGGCATCACCCGCGACGGGGTCAAAAAACAAACCACTAACTGAACCCTTCCACCACATATTAGATTTGATCTGCACACGCACATCGCCAGACAACTCATAGACCACATACCGACCATGCCCGAACTTGCGGATGTCTCGCTCATCCAACACTTTGTTGGTCGTGCGATCAATCATTTGAATCTTGGTGTCGCGTCGTTCCCCTTCATCCCAATCGAGAAAGTAGAGACTAAACTGCGTGCGCCGATCTTTGGGCAGGGAAAGGTCAATGGCAAAGGCATTGGCGGTGCTTTCCCAGGCTCCCTGACTGCGCTTGGTATCACTGTCCGGCAGTTGCAGGGCATACGGCAACAGTTGCTCGTCTATGTTGGTGGCCCAGGTGGTATCATGCTTTTGTAGCGTCTTTTGGTCGTTACGTTTATATGAAACTTCGGGATAATAGAACTGGTCGTCATCGCGGGTGGCAAAGCGTAACGTGCCGCCGTCATCAGTCGCATCGGCTACCTTAGCGGCGAAATAGAAATAGTTCTTATCGTAAGCCATGTAGCCATTGGCAAAACCCGTCTTCACCGATTGGTCAAAGGTCTTGAATGGCAACCACGCCGCCTCGGTTAAAGTGGGGCCACCCTGCCCAACCACGCTGATCGTTTGGGGCAGCACACCTTTCCAATCATCAAGATTGCCATCCACCTGGATAGTGCGGTGCGCTATCACATTGGCGTGTATATCTTCCTGGTAAACAGCCGTGCCATCGGCTCCCGCATTAAAGCGTAGCGCGAGTGCATAAGTGTTGCTGGCGTTGGGCTTACCTGTCACGTTTAGCACAACCTGTTTGGTTTCATTGGGCGCAAAGTGTAATGTTTGAGTAGCGGGTGAGAGTTTCAGACCCGCTATCTTGAGGTCAAGCTTGCCCTGCACCGGACGATTGAGCACATTAGTCAAAGAAAGGCGCAGCGTGCCACCCTGCCCCACCGGTGCCGTTAAATCATGTACAACAGTAGCCAACGGCTCAATACCCCGCATATAAGAAGCCCGCACCGCCTGTTGCACCGCCTGAAAGGAACCGGCACGACCATCACCGCGCAAATAAAAGCCACGATGATCGAGGGGCACCACAATTTTACCATTGACGGCAGGCACCGGGTTGCCATAGAAATCGAAAGCGCGCACCCGGCCACCCATGTTGCCAAGCGTCATGCTGGCATCGCTTAATGTTTCCGGCAGGTTGATGGCATCTACTAACTTCTGGCGCTCCTCCACCGTGGCACTCGCAGGCAGGGCTGCCAGTTGCCTGCGCAGTCCGGCTTTGTGCTTGATTTCCGCTAAGCCACGCGCGGTGCGAAATAAGAGATAGTTGTGGCCGAACTCATCGCCAATATCGCCGACCACGACCACCGTGCCATCTTCCTCGTTAGCTTGCCCGTTTGGTTTCGACAAGCCATGAAACACCATAACCCAGGGCAGACCATTCTTAAACAGCATCTCTTTGAAGTTGCGCTCGCCCAGGAAGTGCTGCGCCGCACCTACAGAAGCAGCCACCGAGAAAGCATTAACGATTCGCAGCGTTTGCTCCTTGCCACTAGCATCCCGCAGGCGAACTTCATTCTCCTCTGCGATATTGCCACCATAAATACCAACGGCGCGATCATGCCCTGTGGACATATTGGTGGCTAACACTGCCGCCACGCGATCATCGGTATTAGCCACCCAGGATTCGGTGTCCCAGATTTTGACGCGTCCATAGGGGCTTTTGCGATTGACCCATGCCTTCACCGTGCTGGGCGGAGCCATGCCCTGGTAATGAATAGAGACGAAATCGAGCCACTTCAAGAATTTATCGCTGCCATCGCCAAAAAGCTTATCGAAGGTATTAGACGAAGAATCGGTGCCACCGATGAGCACTTTAACCCCAGCATCCCGCCGCGCCGCTTCAACGCCCTCGGCCATTGCGGTGTAAATCTCACGGTAGCGTGGCATGTCCGCGCCCCAACCCGAAATCGAGAGTCCCTCCCACGGCTCATTCATAAATTTAATGGCTGTCACCGGGCCTTTGGGCCAGCCGTAGGTAGAGGCAAAGAGATTAACCTCTTTCTTAAAATCCTGGTCACTTGAGGGCAACCAGGCCGCGTCCGATTTGGTATCGAGCATCACTCCTTTGTCGTCTAAGTGAGGTCGCCATTGCCCCAATGGTTGCGGGCCACCAATGCCAAATTCAACAATGATAGCCACATTACCGTGCTGATAACGCTTTAACTTCTCACCTTCACGCTCGAACCACTCTCTGAAGTCACCATCCGTCGTCGGCTTATAACCAATGCTATAACGGATGGACTTGCAGCCTAACCTTTCCAAAACCTCTGGATTGCTAATGTCGCAGCCCAATTTTGGAAACTGCACCCGACCGGGAGTGGCTTTGAAAGTCCGCACACAAGAAGTCACAAACTGTCGCCCGCTGGCACCCAAATCGGCAATGAGGGCATAAGCGCCAAACCGTTCAGGAATTGTCGGTGAAACATCCAGATCAGCCGTGCCATTCGCCGGTAAATCTACCGCAATCGGAATCGAGCCAATATCAGCGATCTTAAACATGTTTGGCTTCCATATATCGCCAGGAAGTCCCTTGGTGCCATAGGTAATGACATCCACCTTACCCGCAGTTTGAATGGGAGTAGGAGTATTGTTCTTCAGGCGAAAGGCAAATGTCGCTTTATCACCGGGCCAGAGAATATTACCGGGCACGGTGCTGCGCATTAGTTGCACACCATAAATTGGATGCTGCTGGCGGGGACGAACGCCGAAGGTCTTTTCATAACCTGGCATGTCTTGCCCGGTGACCATTTGCGCTCGCGTAACTTTTAGTGGCAGCAGACTTACTAACAAAGTTAAGGCGCAGGGTAAGGCTGCTCTTATTTGATAGAAATAATGATCAGGTAACTTCTTCCAGACTTGTCGTTTCACAAAGAAATGCTCCTTTGAGGTTCTCGCTGAGTGGACTGAGTGACGGCTTTATAAGTTAAGCATAAGGTCGTAACGTAAAACCATGCCATTCAATCGGCAGTCAAGATTATCATCAAAAGCTGAGCTGTCTTGCCACAATATATTAATTAATTTTATAAGTGAAATATTGACTTTCCTCTTGGCATTGTATATATTGTTCTTTCGCGTGCCTTTGATGGCACAGGAGAAAACCTTTCAATGATGACACTGACTTTCTGGCAATTAGGCAAAGCGATGGGGCAACTCAGCACCGACGATGCGGTGTTAGCTGCCGCGTGCCCCTGCACCTCCTCCTACCAGCCGAGAGTCAATCTCTTTGGCTCACAGGAAGAAGTGCGGCTCAATAAGCGCGGCACCACCTTCTTTGCAGAGAGCAAAGGATCATTGGAAGGATTGAAGCTGTAACTTCAAACTTCTAAGATTCCAAGCCCACTGTCGAGAAGGTTCGACAGTGGGCTTTTTTGTTTTGGTCATCTCATGATGGGACGCAACGCAGGTGCGACGCTAATTTCATTCCGCTATTGCAACGCAATTAAAAGAGAAAAATAGCGTCAGTTTGCGCTGCAAAGCATAGCGTAACGGAGTTTTGCGTCCCATCTTGAAGAGAGGCTTTCGGTATAAACGATTGAACAAGCGGGCCGGAGCGTATGGGTTATCATTTGGCTATTAACCGAACTAAGCCCCATGCCACCATTTGTCCGCTTGAACTTCCGCTACGTTGCTCTCGATGAGAGATGGATGCACGGAAGTTTAGAGGGATTCTCATTACCGGCTCTAGGCCGTGTGAGATAGAACAAGCGGGCCGCAGTCTATGGGTTATCACTTAATTTGGGATTAAGACCGCTCCCATAACGAAACTTGCCCGCTTGAACCTCTAGTTGTATTGGCAGTTAAACCTTGAAAATTTGGAAAGCGAATAGCAATTTACGAACGGCGTAGTGTAAGCAGGAGCACGCCGGGGCCTTCGGCCATGTCCTTTCCTCCTCTTGTCCACGAGTATAACTTGTGGGCCGATGGCAAAGGATTATCATTCCACGCCGGAAATGCGGGTGCGAATCCCGTCGCCGTTCTCAGTTGAACTGTGTCGTCTCAATGGAAGGCACTCCCTTGCCGTCCTTTGCCCATGCCTGGGCCGTTGGTGGAGGGTTACCGTATCCAACAACGATAGCCTGAGATTGAGTAGACGCAGTTCATCAGGTGGGCCGCAGTGTCTGGGTTATCTGGTATCCAATGAGTTCGATTCTCATACCCGTCCGGCTTCAGTCGTGCGAACGAGTGAGGCCCAACCGGGTTTTCTGCTGAGGCTTTATATTACGCGAGTAATATATCGCGCAAGCGGTTTCCCAGCGCGACCTTTGCCCACCTGTTTTTATTGTTCGCTTTCCACAACTATGGACGGTGTAGCTCAGAGGTAGAGCACTGGCTTCGGCCTTTTCCCTTTCCACAATTTGCCCAATGTGGGCCGGAGGTAAAGGGTTATCATCTGATAAATGAGTGGTCGCGGGTTCGAGTCCCGCCACCGTCCGCAGGGCCTCGCGTCTAAATTGGCAACAATTATCCCTGGCTAATTTTGTCCTGTAAAGGGCCGCAGGTTAAGGGTTATCGTCTGGCCCGACCAATGCAAGTGGGCCGGAGTGTTTGGGTTATCGTGTGTCAAACGGGAGACTGTAAATCTCTTTATCCAACACATCCCTTGTCCGCTTGCAAATCTTTTCCTCATTTGAGGTGGTGAAGCACATGAGTTATTTGAAGAAGTTCAAGACGGCAGTGGCTCCGGGCGTTAACGGAGCGACGCCGCAGAGCGAGCCGATTCCTGGCTCGGCTCAGGTTCCCAACAGCGCGGGCGGCTACGCCTGGGCCGTGGACGACTGGACGCGCCTGCATCGCTTTCTGGTGCTGGGTTCGGAGGGCGGCAGCTATTACGCGAAGGAAAGCGCCCTCACCGCAGAAAATGCCAACCCTGCTTTGCGCTGCATGGCCCAGGATGGTCAGCGCGTGGTGCAAACCGTGATCGAAATCAGCGAGAGCGGACGCGCCCCCAAGAATGACCCGGCCCTTTTCGTCCTCGCCTTAGCCGCATCGCAGGGCGATGTTGAGACGCGCAAGGCAGCCCTGGCTGCCTTGCCGCGAGTGGCGCGCACGGGAACCCATCTCATGCACTTTGCCGCTTTCGTGGACGGTCAGCGCGGTTGGGGTCGTGGCCTGCGCAACGCGATTGGCAACTGGTATAACAGCAAGCCAGCACGTGATGTGGGCTACCAGGCGTTGAAGTATCAGCAGCGCGATGGTTGGAGCCACCGTGACCTGCTGCGCCTGGCTCACCCGCACGCGCCAAGTGAGTCGCACCAGACAATTTACCACTGGATTACTCAAGGCTGGGAGTGGGTTGGCCCGGAGCCGCACCCGGACTTCGCCTTGCAGCAAATCTGGGCTTACGAGCGGATTAAGCGGGCCAGCACTGCTCTGGAAGCAGCGTTGCTGATCATGGAATATCGTCTGCCGCGTGAAGCAGTACCGACACAATTCCTGAATGATCCTGCGGTGTGGGAGGCATTGCTGGAATCCATGCCGATGACCGCCCTCATTCGCAACCTGGCAACGCTCACCCGAATCGGCTTGCTGACTCCGATGAGTGCCACCACGCAGCGCGTGAGGGAGCAGGTCACCAACGGCGAGTGGCTGCGCAAGGCGCGAGTGCATCCCATTGCTGTGCTGTCTGCACTTAAGACATACGCGCAGGGGCATGGCGAGCGAGGCCAGCACACCTGGCAGCCAGTGCCGGACGTAATAGATGCGCTGGATAAGGCATTCTACCTGTCGTTTGGCAACGTAACGCCAACTAACAAGCGTCTGGTCTTGGCCCTCGACGTATCCGGCTCCATGACCTGTGGTGCCATCGCTGGCGTGCCAGGATTAACGCCGCGTGTAGCCAGTGCAGCAATGGCTTTGATTACAGCAGCAACCGAATCAAGCTATCAGATCATGGGCTTCAGCACGAAGTTTATGTCGCTCAAGATCACGCCGCGCCAGCGTCTGGATGATGCTCTCAAGGTCGTTGACAACCTGCCATTTAGTGGCACCGACTGCGCCCTGCCCATGCTGTGGGCAAAGGAGCAGAAGGTGGAAGCAGATGCCTTTGTGGTGTACACCGACAGTGAAACCTGGTTTGGGAAGACCCATCCGGCTCAAGCCCTGCGTCAGTATCGGGATAAGACCAGCATCGCTGCCCGTTTAGTTGTGGTTGGTATGATGGCGAACAACTTCACGATTGCCGATCCCAACGATGCAGGAATGCTCGACGTTGTGGGCTTCGACACTGCGACGCCACAATTGATTAGTGACTTCGCTCGTGGCAGCTTATAAAGTGAGCAGCATACGGTCACAGAGGGCGCAGAGGATTATCTTTTGCGCCCTCTGTTATATAGATGTAGGCAGAAGTTAAGTAAGCGCCGTGACAACCGTTGTAAGTGAGCGTTACTACTAATGAAAGTCGCGTTCAGCAAGTTTCTAAAGTGAGCGCATTATTAAGGAGAAGGTTAAATGAAGCACTTAGTAGCACAAATTAGCACTGGTCTAGCGTTGGCCGGAATGATTACCACGGCTATGGCGGCGCCCGCAGTCGTCAGTCACGTTAGCACCACCAAGACAGTCACAACCACAACCCAGAACACTCATCACGTTCGCCATCACCATGCACTGTGGCATCGTCGCCATCGCGCTGCCGTACGCCGGATGAACCATGTTGCTGGTGTTCACCATGATGCAGTCAAGACGACCAAAGTCGTGAAGTCTACGCCCGGTGGCACCGTGGTGAAGACCAAAACTGTCACCAAAAAGGATTAAGTCCTATGGTGGGCCGTTGCCAGAATCTCAAGGCGGGCCACTGGCCCGCCTTGAAGCTTTTTAGCAGTAAAATCAGTGCATCATTGAGGCTGACGCCGAACCACAAATAAAACGAGACAAAACTTTATCGTTTGCGTTACGTCTTATAGAGGGTGAAAGAGACCTCATTTGATACCTCTGAGGCACGAGGTGGCGTGACCTATATGTTGACTGATAACGAAATTATCCGTAGAGTGCAAAAAGGCGAGCGCGAGTTGTTTGGCGAGTTGCACACCCGCCATCATGAACGGGTTTACCGTTATGTCGCCCATTCTATTTTTCAGCGTGAAGCCGCACAGGATGTGGCCAGTGAAGTTTGGCTGCGCGCTTATGCTGCTGTAGACCGTTTTGAGCCACGAGCCGAGAATAGTGTTATGGCTTGGTTGCTACGGATTGCAACTAACCTGATTACCGATTACCGGCGGCGTTTAGGCCCGGAGTGCCAGCAGTGGGAAGAGGATTCTGAAACGCCTTTACGTTTATTGTCCCCTGCCGCCGAGCATGAAGTGATGTCCGCTGAGCGTTCCAGGGCCGTGCGCCACGCACTCTCCCAATTATCGGACAATGACCGCCAGATTATCTATCTGGCGCACCAGAATGAACTCAGTTGTGCGGAGATTGCCGTGGCGATGAATAAGCCTTCGGTTTCTGCCGTGACCTCTCATCTGCATCGCGCTATGGGACACCTGCGCGAGAAATTAGAGCAGAGCGGTTGGTTCGGAGAACGTGAGTCGGCATCTGCCAAGCCCGTTGCCATCGGGGGCACTCGACAGCCGCGTGCAATGGCGTAGCCGATGGCTTTGTAGCAGATAGCTTTAATGACTTTTAAATTTTTAATGAGCAGTATTAGTATTGTAGTTAGCACTGGATGTATAAAGCAGAGGCAAGTATTTTGCTCCCTGCCGGGATGGTGAGGACTATGGCGTGGATTAGAGCTTATAGAAAGAATCGTAGGAATGAAGACGCCCTGGCCCAGCAAACGCTGGCGCAGGAAGCGGAGGCTCTGTGGCAACGCATCCGCGAGCCGGAAGAATATAGCGCACCCAGCGACCCATTTGGTGCCAGCACTCATGCTTTGGGCCATATATCGGATGGAGTGCGGGAATCATTGGCGCAAGAGGCTCAGCAAATGGCTCCTGCCGCTGCTGCAACCTTCACCTTCACCCATGCCAAGTTGATGCAAGCGATTGAGGCTTCCACGCCGCCGCGTCCTAAATCCTCACCCTGGCATTTGACCCGTTGGTTGGGTATGGATTGGGCCATACCGACTGCTCGCAGCTTTGCTCTGGCGGCACTGCTCCTGATAGCGGTTGGCTTCGGTGGTCACCAACTAGGCACACGTCATGCAGCGCGT